>NZ_JAKKCK010000003.1:325973-570567 GCF_021725735.1 Vibrio sp. J2-3(2022) | reverse complement strand
ATACAACACCCAAGGGGTTTTGATGGACTCAATGAAAGAACATTGAATGTGTAAGAACGAGAATTAAGAAACAGCTTTCCGAATTAAAGAATTTGCTTGGCGACCATAGCGTTTTGGACCCACCTGATTTCCATGCCGAACTCAGAAGTGAAACGAAATAGCGCCGATGGTAGTGTGGGGCTTCCCCATGTGAGAGTAGGACATCGCCAGGCTTTAAATTTGAAAAAGCCCACTCGAAAGAGTGGGCTTTTTTACGTTTCTGGGTTTTGAAAATTACCTAAGCACTCAGAACTCAAAACATCTATCGTTAAGGTGTAATGTATTTACTCTCTGCCACTTTCCAAAAAGCCTTCACTAATGGATTCTCTAACTGATTTTTGTTGCAGCAGACACCAAGTTCAAAAGGCTTAATTGGCAACACTTTTAAGCGATTTATCTTCTCTCTCACCGGGCTATTGTTGATCACGACATCAGGTGCGATACCTACACCGCATCCTAGTGCAACCATACTTACGATGGCTTCATGCCCTGACGTTTGCGCGTAGATATTCGGCTTTATTTTCATTTGTTTGAGCCAAGTATTGGCTCTATCTCTTGCTGTCCCTGCTTCTGGGAGAATGAATGGAATGACTGACCAGTTTGGTCTTTCTTTTTGTAGCTCCTCCGCAAATGAACTCACGCCGACAGGAGCGATGACAGAAAGCGGTATTTCACTGATCGTTTCAAATGCGATTTTGCTTGGCATCTGCTCAGATTTGGCTGAGATGGCAATATCGGCTTCATCTGCTAGAATTTTGTCGATCGCTTGAGCTGGATCGCCGGTTGATAGCTTAAATTCGATAAAAGGATGCTGCAGACGAAAATCAGAGATTAACTCTGGCAGGTGGCTGTAGCTTGCAGTAACCGAACAAAAGAGACGGATTTCTCCTTTCAACTCGTCCTCTGCTCCCTTTAGGTGACTTTGGTACTGCTGCCATTCGCCAAGAATTTTTAAGGCGACAGGAACCAGTTTTTTGCCTTGGCTCGTTAAATCAACACTGCGATTGTCCCGCAAAAATAATTGTTGGCCAGTTTCTTCCTCTAGCTTTTGTACTTGTCTGCTCAAGGCTGAAGGACTCACATGCATCGCTGCTGCGGTCTTAGCGAAACTTTTACTCTCACACAGATGAATAAAAAGTTGCAGGCTTTTGATATTCATTAAATCTTCATTTCCATGTTGCACAAATTGCAATAACTAATTGTGAATATATCACTTTAAGCAATTTAATGTCTGTTTTAGTATGAAGTTATTCGGTAAGGCAATTACCGACCTCAATGGAAGAATCTTAAAGGAGCACCCAGATGGCTAATTATTTCAATACCTTAAACTTGCGCGAGCAGTTGGACCAATTAGGTCGTTGTCGCTTTATGGACCGTAGCGAATTTGCTTCAGAAGCGGATTACTTAAAAGGCAAGAAAGTGGTCATCGTAGGTTGTGGTGCTCAAGGTCTTAACCAAGGTCTGAATATGCGTGACTCTGGTCTAGACGTTGCTTATGCGCTTCGCCAAGCAGCGATTGATGAGCAACGCCAGTCATTCAAAAACGCAAAAGACAACGGTTTTGAGGTAGGTAGCTACGAAACGCTAATTCCACAAGCTGACTTAGTAGTAAACCTTACTCCTGATAAGCAGCACACAAACGTTGTTGAGACGGTAATGCCGCTAATGAAAGAAGGCGCAGCACTGGGTTACTCTCACGGTTTCAACGTTGTTGAAGAAGGCATGCAAATCCGTAAAGACCTAACGGTAGTAATGGTTGCACCTAAATGTCCGGGTACGGAAGTTCGTGAAGAATACAAGCGTGGTTTCGGTGTTCCAACTCTTATCGCTGTTCACCCAGAGAACGACCCAAAAGGTGAAGGTTGGGATATCGCGAAAGCTTGGGCTGCAGCAACAGGTGGTCACCGTGCAGGCTGTCTAGAGTCTTCTTTTGTTGCTGAGGTGAAATCTGACCTAATGGGTGAGCAAACTATCCTTTGTGGCATGTTGCAGGCTGGTTCTATCGTATGTTACGAGAAGATGATTGCTGACGGTATCGAACCTGGCTACGCAGGCAAGCTTCTTCAATACGGCTGGGAAACGATCACGGAAGCTCTGAAGTTTGGTGGTATCACTCATATGATGGATCGCCTAACTAACCCTGCGAAAGTGAAAGCATTTGAGCTTTCTGAAGAGCTAAAAGAGCTGATGCGTCCGCTATACAACAAGCACATGGATGACATCATCACAGGTCACTTCTCTAGCACGATGATGGCTGACTGGGCAAACGACGATGCAAACCTACTAGGCTGGCGTGCAGAAACGGGTGAAACTGCTTTCGAAAACTACCCAGAAACTGACGTAGAAATCTCTGAGCAGGAGTACTTCGATAACGGTATCCTGATGGTTGCTATGGTTCGTGCGGGTGTTGAGCTAGCATTCGAAGCAATGACGGCATCTGGCATCATCGATGAGTCTGCTTACTACGAGTCTCTACACGAGCTGCCACTTATCGCAAACACTATCGCACGTAAGCGTTTATACGAGATGAACGTGGTTATCTCTGATACGGCTGAATATGGTAACTACCTATTTGCTAATGTAGCAACGCCGCTACTGCGTGAAAAATTCATGCCTTCTGTTAGTACAGACGTCATTGGTAAAGGTCTAGGTGAAACTTCTAACCAAGTGGATAACGCGACTCTTATCGCTGTGAATGAAACAATCCGCAACCACCCTGTAGAATATATCGGTGAAGAACTACGTGGTTATATGACAGATATGAAGCGCATCGCGGTTGGTGGCTAATTTTCTTTGCTTCAAAGTAGAGAAAATATTAAATGAACTCTGGCCAGACTGGAGTCGATAAATACAAAAACACGACATCTAATCAAAAAGCTTGGTCGCCGTTGACCAAGCTTTTTCTTTTTAGCCACTTATGAAACAAGTCGGTTTAATCTGAATAAAAAAACGCTCCTTTATGAGGAGCGTTTTAACACTTATTTTTCTGCAAGCTTCTCTTCAAGCTCCGCCAATTTCTGTTCCATTTCTGTCAGCTTTTGACGCGTGCGCAGTAAAACTTGAGTTTGAACATCAAACTCTTCGCGGCTTACTACATCTAGCTTATTCAGTTGGCCTTGGATTACTTGGCGAACCTTCTGATCAACATCAGAGCCCAACTCTTTTACAGGTTGAGGCATTGAGTCGTGAATCTGTTTAGCAATTTGCTCTAATTTCTTTGGGTCAAACATAGTGGCTAAAACTCCTTTTGATTTGTCCTCATTTTAAGTAAATGATACGTGAAAGTCGCCATTTAGATGGCAAAAAAGAGAGCGGCAATAAAAAAGGTCACCGAAGTGACCTTTTTGAATGCCTTAAAAGCTTATCTGTTATCCGCTAATTCACGGTGGGCTGCTTTCGCTTCATCAACTCGTGCCAATTTCTCCAAGTCTTTGTCTTCAACAAATACTGGCAGTGGTTTGTGTTTTTCTGCTAGGTAGCTGTAAATCACAGGTAGTACGAATAGTGTGAACAATGTACCAATTGCTAGACCAGCAACGATTACGATACCGATACTGAAACGTTGCGCGGCACCTGCACCTGTTGCGTACATCAGCGGGATAAGACCTGCGATCATCGCTGCGGTTGTCATTAGGATAGGGCGAAGACGCACTTTCGCAGCCTCCATCACCGCATCGATACGAGACAGTTTATTATGTAACTGCTCTTCTTTGGCTACTTCACAGATCAAGATACCGTGCTTGGTGATTAGGCCGACCAGCGTGATCAAACCAACTTGCGAGTAGATGTTCATTGAGGCCGTACCCCACGCCAACGCGATCAAGGCACCACATATTGCTAGCGGTACAGATACCATGATGACAATAGGGTCGCGGAGTGATTCAAATTGAATCGCCAGAACGAGGAAGATGATCGCAAGTGCAAGACCAAAGGTTGCATACAAGGCACTACCTTCCGTTACAAACTGACGAGATTCGCCCATGTAATCGTGGTTATAGCCTGCAGGCAGTTTGGTTTGCGCGATATTTTCAAACCAATTAACTGCATCTCCCATCGAGACACCAGGGCCAGTAACTGCACCTACAGTCGCTGAGTTTAACTGGTTGAAGTGTGGCAAAGAGCGAGGCTCGGCCACCACATCGATGGTAATCAGACTACCTAATGGAACCGCTTTACCATCTACAGAGCGTACATAGTAGTTCTTCATCGATTCTGGGTTTAGACGCCATTTACGCTCAACCTGAGGAATTACCTCATAAGAACGGCCATTTAGGTCGATACGGTTTACATAGCCATCTGCCATCATAGTACTGAGGGTGATACCAATGTCTTGCATAGTCACACCGTAGGCACCCGCTTTGTCTTTATCGATCTTGATCTTCATCGTTGCAGAATCATATTTCAGATCCAGATCGGAATAGACAAACATTGGACTGCTTGCTACTTCTGACAGAATGTCATTTGCAACGGTAAACAAACTTTCAAAGTTGTTTGGTGTTGTAATTACGAACTGTACAGGAAGGCCTGAACCAGCACCTGGTAGCTCCGGCATTTCGTAGGCAGCAATAGACATTCCCGGAATGCTCGAAACAAGCCCACCAACACGCTGTTTGATTTCTGCTTGGCTCGCTTCTCGTTCGCCCCATGGTTTGAGTGTAGCTAAACCAAACGCTTGATTAGAATCCGGAACACCGTTAAATACCTGAGCGTATTCTACTTCTGGTTGATCAGAGAGAATCTTATTCACATCATCCATGGTGTTTTGGATGTAGTCCAAATTCGAATTCGATGGTGCGGTCCCTATGAGCACAACAACACCTTTATCTTCAGAAGGAGCTAGTTCACTAGGAATAAACTTGAATAAAACAGGTAGGCTTGCAAATACAATAATGGCAAATACGATCACCACTGGTCGGCTCGCCATTACTGCTTTTAACATATTTGCGTAGCGATTAGTCATGCCATCAAGGATATGGTGAACTTTTTGCTCAAACTTGCTCGGCTTTTCGTTCGCCTTCAGCATCTTTGAACACATCATAGGTGATAGCGTTAAAGCGATGATACCGGACACAAATACCGAACCTGCTAGCGTTAAAGCGAACTCTTTGAACAACGAGCCCGTAATACCGCCCATCAACGCGATTGGTGCGTATACCGCACCTAGCGTTAATGTCATCGCAATAACTGGCACAGCAATTTCGCGCGTACCAATGATTGCTGCACGGAATGGTGACTCGCCTTCTTTGATATGACGGTCCACGTTTTCTAGCACCACGATCGCGTCATCCACCACCAGGCCGATGGCAAGTACCATCGCTAGTAGTGTCATTAAGTTCCAAGAGAAGCCCATTGCCTGCATAACCATCGCCACACCAATCAAAGAGAGTGGAATAGTGACGATAGGAATGATGACCGCACGGAACGAACCTAGGAACAGTGTGATCACTACAAGTACGATAATTGCCGCTTCAAGAATCGTTTTCACTACTTCGTGAATTGACTCGTTGATCGCAATGGTAGAGTCGTACATCACGTTCATTTTGATGTTACTTGGTAAGTTGCGCTCAAGTTGAGGTAATAATTCAAGCACATCAGCAGCGATGTTGATTGGGTTGGCACTTGGCGCGGCGTTGATTGCAGCAACCACGGCTTCTTGGCCGTTTGCACTTGCACGGTAAACGTCGTGACTCTTCTCAAGTGTTACCTTGGCGATATCACCTAAGCGAATAACGTCCCCTTCACCCGTTTTTACGACCAACGCTTCAAGTTCAGCAACGTTTGATACCTGAGTATCCGCGCTACCGTTATAAAGCACGAACTCACCCGTCGCTTGACCCGTCGCAGATTGGTAGTTGTTGGCGTTAAGAACGCTCATCACATCCGTTGCAGTCAGCTTTAACGCGCCCATTTTTGCTGGATCTAGCCATACGCGCAGCGCGTATTTCATACCACCGTAAAGGTCAACTTTTGATACACCATTTACAGTGAATAGCTGTGGGTTGATTACACGCTCAAGGTAGTCGGTGATCTGGCTGGAAGACAACTCGTCACTGGTAAAACCAATATACAATACCGCGGTAGTAGAACCGGTCGACATCGTTACGGTCGGGTCTTCGGCTTCTTTTGGAAGCTGGGAACGTACCGAGTTAGTTTTCGCTAAGATGTCAGCCAATGCCGCGTTTGGGTCGGTATTCAACTTCATGTTGACAGTAATGGTTGATTTACCTAACACCGATTGCGAGGTCATATAATCAATATTATCGGCTTGCGCCACCGCTTGCTCCAATGGCTGAGTAATAAAGCCCTGGATCAAGTTGGCACTTGCACCGTAGTAACTGGTGGTCACAGTGACCACTGTATTCGTCATTTCAGGGTATTCACGAACTTGCATTTTGAACACGGCTTGCAAACCAAGCAATGCAATCAAAAAACTGATCGATACCGCTAAAACTGGACGTTTTATAAAAACATCTGTAAAGCGCATGATGCCTCCAACTTAAAGCATTGGTGTTTCAGCAGGTGGGGTAGTTGCATCGCTTTCGACAATGCTTACTTTTGCGTGGTTACTTAAACGGACTTGACCCGATGTCACCACTACATCACCTGGCTTCACGCCTTCTAGAATGTGTGCGATATCTTTAGAGCGTTCGCCAACTTTTACCACATGCTGCTTAACGCGTTTCTCACCATCTTCTTCCGTTACGATGTAAACATTGTCGCCGTATAGCGTAAACGTGATCGCAGTTTGAGGCAGAGTGACCTGATTTTCTAATTTAGGCAGAATGATGTTTGCACGTGCGAACATACCACTACGCAGTTTGCCATCACTGTTAGGGATATCTGCTTGAACCTGAATCAAGCCACTTTGTACGTTAACCGCAGGCTCAATCGCAGAAATTGAACCTTTGAAAGGCTGTTCTGGGTAGGCATCCACGAAGATATCCACTTCTTGGTCGATGTTGATACGTGAGATATCGGTTTGCGGCACGGTAAAGCGTAAGCGCATCACGCTGGTGTCTTCCAGGCGAACAATATCAGTACCCGCTTGTAGGTACTGACCTAGGTACACGTTACGAATACCTACCACACCATCAAATGGCGCTTTGATTTCGCGTCGGTCGATGGTCGCTTTCAAGCTTTCAATGTCCGCTTTTAAGGAGAAGTAGTTCGCTTCTGCTTCGTCATACGCTTCTTTAGAAATAGAGCCTTTTTTAAATAGCCCTTGGTAGCGTTTGTATTTCGCTTCTGCTGCTGGCAACTTGGCTTGCGAGCTCTTTAAATTCGCTTTCTCAACGTCAGAGTCAAGCAGTACTAATGGCTGGCCTGCTTTGACTTGAGTACCGGAATCAAATGCGATTTTGTCGATAACACCGCTAGTTTCATTAGCAACGGTAACCCCTTGGTTTGGTTCAATAAAGCCAATTGCCTCTATAGCAGGAACCCAATCAACCGCTTGTACTTCCGTCACGGTTACTGGGAACTCAGGTTCAGGACGGTTTGCCATGTATTCAGCAATCTTTTGTTGCTTAAATAAGTTGAAACCTATCACGCTGCCGAACAATAGAACGGCGATAAGTAACATAAAGAAAGTCCACTTTTTCATTCTATTAAGAACTCCAAGTTAGTGTTTAATAATTGCATCCCAACTGGCTTCAATAGCAGCTTCTAATGCCGCCTTATCCAGTTGATAAAATCCCAAAGCGTGTTTCCTAGCAAGTGCAACACTTGCCTCAAAACTCAATCCAGAAAGCACTTCGTTATCGAGAGGCTTGAATACGCCCTCTTCTTTCCCCTGATTAAAAAGAAGATCTACTTGGGCAAACATTTGTCTTTCAAGTTCCCGAGCTTTGCTACTATTTGAACAGGGTAGAGATTCATATTGAACTCGATTGCTGAGCGCATTTAAATTCGAGCTCGCTAGATTCCAAATATTGAGCCACATGGTTCGATATCGCTGTTTTAAAGGCATCTCTTCACTCACGCCCAGTTGCACAGCCGTAGCGACGCGCTTTGCTACGTTAAGGCGTAACTCCTCCAAAAGATGTTCTTTATCTGAGAAATAACGATAAATCGTTCCTGCTGCGACACCTGCTTCATTGGCGAGCTTTTGCATGGAAAGCCCTTGAAAGCCCGATTCAGCAATGAGTTGCTCTGCAGCGACTAAGATTTGTTCTCGCTTATCTACAGCAGGGTTATCCTTCATAATCCTACCACCAGTGAATGAACGTTCATTCATTATAGCTCAAATACCCGCCTTTTATGCAACAGAATGTTGCGCTTGTTGGTATGAAAATTACAAGAAATCAGCGTAGCTTTCACGAGGCCACCCCTTTATCATAGGCGCCACATTTATCACCCGCAGAGAATTTCTATGAAGCTGAACCCTAGTCAAGATGAAGCCGTGAAATACGTGTCTGGTCCATGCCTAGTGCTAGCTGGTGCTGGCTCGGGCAAAACTCGTGTTATTACCAATAAAATCGCTTATCTGGTTCAGCAATGTGGCTACAAAGCGCGTAATATTGCAGCGGTGACGTTTACCAACAAAGCGGCGCGTGAGATGAAAGAACGTGTCGGCCAAACGTTGGGGAAAGCCGAGTCTAAAGGTTTGATGGTATCAACGTTCCACACCTTGGGATTAAACATCATCAAACGCGAATACAAGCATTTAGGGTTGAAAGCGGGCTTTTCACTGTTTGATGACCAAGACCAACTGGCGCTACTCAAGGAACTTACCGAAAAGCAGCTTGATGGTGATAAAGATCTGCTACGTCAGCTTCTGAGTTGTATTTCCAATTGGAAAAACGACATGTTGACGCCAGAGCAAGCCAAAGCGCGTGCGCAAGGTGAGCAGCAGCAATTGTTTGCGTTCTGCTTTGATATGTACCAAAAGCAAATGAAAGCCTATAACGCGCTCGATTTTGATGACCTAATTTTGATGCCCGTTTTACTTTTGCGCAATCATGAAGACGTTCGTCAACGTTGGCAGAACCGCATCCGTTATCTACTGGTTGATGAGTACCAAGATACCAACACGAGTCAATATGAGTTGGTGAAATTAATCGTCGGTGAACGTGGGCGATTGACGGTCGTAGGGGATGACGATCAGTCTATTTATTCATGGCGTGGCGCAAAACCTCAGAACCTCGTGTTGCTGGGTGAAGATTATCCGAATTTGCGTTTGATTAAGCTGGAGCAAAATTACCGCTCTACGAGTCGAATCCTGCGTGCGGCCAACATTTTGATAGCCAACAACCCTCACGTCTATGAGAAGTCCTTATTTTCAGAAATTCCTGACGGTGAAAAACTCAAAGTGTTGTTGGCTAAAAATGAAGAGCACGAGGCTGAGCGTGTCACGGGGGAGTTGATAGCACACAAATTCTTGAATCGAACCGACTATCGTGATTACGCAATTTTGTACCGTGGTAACCACCAATCACGCTTAATTGAAAAGTCTCTAATGCAAAACCGTGTGCCGTATAAAATTTCTGGTGGCACCTCGTTTTTTGCACGAGCAGAAATTAAAGACATCATGGCGTATTTGCGCGTTTTGGTTAACCCAGATGACGACAATGCATTCTTACGCATTGTGAATACACCACGACGTGAAATTGGCCCAGTAACGTTAGAAAAGCTAGGCAGTTATGCCAATATGCGTGGGAAGAGCCTGTTTGAGTCGAGTTTTGAAATGGGGCTCGAACAGCACTTAACGGGACGCGGCCTGGAAAACTTACGTCGTTTCACCCAATGGTTAGTGGCGATTGCTGACCAAGCTGAGCGTGGCGATACCGTCGAAGCGGTTCGCTCCTTGGTTCGCGATATCCATTACGAAGATTGGTTATACGAAACTTCAGCAAGCCCGAAAGCCGCTGAAATGCGAATGAAGAACGTTTCTGATCTTTACTCCTGGATAGTGGCGGACCTAGAAGGTGACAACTACGATCAAGAAGAGAAAACGTTAAAAGAAGTCGTTCAACGTTTGACCTTGCGTGACATGATGGAACGTGGCGAAGAAGATGAAGACAGCGATGCAGTACAACTGATGACGCTGCATGCATCAAAAGGCCTTGAGTTCCCATATGTATACTTAATTGGGTCTGAAGAAGGTATTTTACCGCACCAAACCAGTATTGATGAAGACAACGTCGAAGAAGAGCGTCGTCTGATGTATGTTGGCATTACCCGTGCGCAGCGTGAACTGACTTTCACTATGTGTAAAGAGCGTCGACAGTTCGGCGAGTTGATCAAACCGACGCAAAGCCGCTTTTTGGATGAGTTGCCATTTGATGACGTTGAATGGGAAGTAAACAAAAAGCCAGTATCAGCAGAAGAGCGTATGGCGAAAGGTCAGGCACACATTGCCAATATTCGAGCAATGTTTAAGAAGTAGAGTAACCTTGTTCTCACTGACTGAAAACAAAAAGGCTTGCCAGTTGGCAAGCCTTTTTCGTTGATGTCTTTACTTATAGACCTTCAATCATGTGGTCGATTGCTGCGATGATTTCATCGTCAGAACAGTCCATACAGGTTCCTTTGGCAGGCATCGCATTGAAGCCTTCTAACGCGTGCTTCACTAACGTCTCTTTGCCTTGTGCAATACGCGGTGCCCAGTCATCGGCATTACCTGTTTTAGGTGCGCCGTTTACGCCAGATGCGTGACAAGCAATACAAAAAGTACCATAAACTGTGGCGCCATCACGTGGACCGGTTGGTTCTTCTTTCACTGGCTCAGAACCCGCTAGATAAACATCACCGACAGGTTGGATGCGTTCTGCGATCGCATCGTATTCAGTTTGGCTGATGTCAGAAGCTAAAGCTGCCGTAGAAAACGTTAAGGCAGCGAACAAAACGCTAATCATTTGTCGAGACATATCCATTAAACCCACTTCACATTCCCGAGGTAAGTGACTTACCTATTTATATAGTTAGAGTATTAATGCCGAGCAGAGAAATCACTAAATTCCACTGAATGGCATAGAATGATTAGACAACTTGGTTGCAGCTGTTAAATCAATGTAAATAATGGGTGATTATATCCCGATAACTTGTTGCAATAAACAACAAGTTATCCATGACAGGGCGTGAATCACATCAAAAATTCAGTTTAAAGGAAGATAACTGTCGAAAAAGAGACCAAACGATAAAAAAAGTAAAAAAAGTACTAGACGGCATAGTGTGATATCCGTATTATTCCACTCCGCCGATAGGGCATGCGCCCGTAGCTCAGTTGGATAGAGCGTTGGCCTCCGGAGCCAAAGGTCGAAGGTTCGAATCCTTTCGGGCGTACCATTGCCTCGGAGGATACATCGGTAAAAATCAGTGGTGGCTATAGCTCAGTTGGTAGAGCCCCGGATTGTGATTCCGGTTGTCGCGAGTTCAAGTCTCGTTAGCCACCCCATTCTTTCTTTTTTAGATTGAATGCGGTAGCATTGCTCCCAATCTTGATTAAATCAAGATAAAACATCGTCGGTGAATAGCGCAGTTTGGTAGCGCATCTGGTTTGGGACCAGAGGGTCGGGGGTTCGAATCCCTCTTCACCGACCACTATTTAGTTTATGGCTGAGATAGCGGTAAACATGACAATTTGATGGTGGCTATAGCTCAGTTGGTAGAGCCCCGGATTGTGATTCCGGTTGTCGCGAGTTCAAGTCTCGTTAGCCACCCCATTCTTTATTTAAAGAATATATGCTCGGTGAATAGCGCAGTTTGGTAGCGCATCTGGTTTGGGACCAGAGGGTCGGGGGTTCGAATCCCTCTTCACCGACCACTATTAGAAAGCCTGCTTTTTAGCAGGCTTTCGTCGTTTTAGAGTTTATGTTCTCGCTTGGACTGTATTAGTCGGTAATGTTTCAATGGATTTGAAGCCAAGTGGGGTTCGCCTGAAGTTAGAATTCGGCTCTTCACCGACCGCTATTTAGAGCCCCAGTCGAAAGACTGGGGCTTTTTTGCATCTATCCTCTTAAAAGCATCTGCATTCGATTTCAATTTCACCAAAAGTGTACAGCTCTAGGGGCTTTTGACCACCAATGATCCAAATGCTTTTCGAGCTGACAAAATAAACCCCAGAACGACGTCTGGGGCTTTGTGTTTTTCTAATCCGCTACTTTTATTGGGCGAGTGTTTTAAGGATTTCTCTCAGCTCTACCGTTTCTTGGATTTCAAAATTTGGCGTTATATCTGTTGAGTTACTTGCGCCTGTCGCATTTACCCACACACTCAAAATGCCCATATTGTTAGCGCCTGCTATATCTGCTGGTAAAGAGTCGCCAATGTGTAGGGCTTCTTCTGGTTTTACTTCGACCAAGTCGAGCGCTTTTTGAAAAATACTCGCAGCGGGCTTTTCCTCAGGCTCTTCTCCCCCCACAATAATATGGTCCACCCAGTCGCTCATCTGTGTCGCGTTGAGTTTTGGGTGTTGAGAAAAAATCGGGCCGTTAGTGATCACGACGAGTTTATAATGCTGACGAAGGTCGCTGAGCATTTCTTTTACACCAGGGAAGAAAGTGAACGCGCCCATACGTGCAGAGTCAAAGTAGTCTTGAGCCTGTTGAGCCTCTTCGGCATTAATGCTGACTCCGTGCTCCGCCAATATGTTTTGGATCAGGCCACAACGGAACGCGTTTTCATCAGGTAGCAGAGCCACAAGGTGAGGGAATTCCGCATTCAGCTTCTTGTACACACCCTGTAAGTAGCGCTGTAAGAAAGCTTGTGGTTCGGTAACTTGCGGGTAGGTCTTATGAATCCAAGTCGTAAACTTTTGTCCTGCAACTTTATCGGCTTGTGACGTCGCACATAAAGTCTCGTCCATATCAAAAAAAATCGCTTTAAGCACAGGGGCTCCTTTCATTTACAGCTTGGCTCTAACATTGATTATCTATTATCCCACTCTCAATTGTGCCGTAAAGGGTTAAAACCGACGTGTTTCACCTACAATGGGAGAGTGATGGTAACCGCACTTTCTTTTGTTTAGTCAACAAACCGCTTAAGCGGCGCATAATCGTCGTCGACAGAGGATTTGTGTGGTTTTGCTGTTGTGTTCACGTTTTAGCCTATCCTTTCTCTTTCTAAGTTTGGCTTTTTATATTTGCCGACTATTTTATTAATAGTTTTTTATGTTGAAAAATTGCTTTTCGCATACGATATTGTTTGTTAAATGTTAATAATCACATGTGAATAATGTGGGTAATGGTTCTGGTTGGCCCATGCTTATTTTTAGAGCATTTTTCTAGTTTTATTGGTGCATGGCGCACAAAAATAGTGTGATATGAAAATGGTTAAATACTTGTTAATGCATTTTTATTCGTTCATTGTGCGTTTATTTAATGTTTTCTCGGCGGAATATACTTTAATTGTTGCTTTTTTGTGTGATTTTTGCCAAATTGTTTCCGCATTAAGATTTCAGAGTATTATTCTGAATTTGAACGGATTCATTCAGGTGATGAATGGTGCCTTTGGCGCGATTCGATACCACAGACAAGGCAGTAGAGGTCTGAAATGTCACTATTAGAAGTGAAAAACCTTCGTATTGAATACCCATCCCGACACGGCGTTCACGCTGCCGTGAAGTCACTTTCTTTTCATATTGAACGTGGTGAAATCGTGGGTGTTGTTGGCGAATCAGGTGCGGGTAAATCCACCGTTGGTAACGCCGTTATTGATTTGCTTAGCCCACCAGGTCGCGTTGCTAGCGGCGATGTTTTCCTGGATGGAGAAAAAATTTCTGGTTTATCACCAGAAGCGATGCGTAAGGTTCGCGGATCGAAGATTGGTTTTATTTTCCAAGATCCAATGACCTCACTTAACCCACTTTTTACGGTTGAGCAGCAGCTGAAAGAGACGATCCACGCCAACATGAAAGTCTCTGATGAAGAGGCGTATCAGCGTGCGCTTTCTCTGATGCAGCAAGTTGGCATCCCGCAGCCAGAAAACCGCTTAAAACAATACCCACACCAATTCTCTGGTGGTATGCGTCAGCGTGTCGTCATTGCGATTGCTTTGGCTGGTGAGCCAGATCTGATCATTGCCGATGAGCCAACCACGGCACTGGACGTATCAATCCAAGACCAAATCCTCAACTTGATCCGAGAATTGTGTATCAAGAACAATGTCGGCTGTATGCTGGTTACTCACGATATGGGTGTAGTCTCCAACGTCACCGACCGCGTCGCGGTAATGTATCGTGGTGACTTGGTGGAGTTTGGGCCAACAGCCAAAGTGTTGGGCGACCCTGATCACTCCTATACTCGCAGCCTAATTTCAGCCGTTCCACGTTCAGACAGAAAGCTAGACCGATTCCCTTTGGTCAGCTACATCGAAGAAGCGGCAGAAATGGAGCCTCTCGACATTAAGAATCACTGGCTAGGACAAAGCCAGGATGAGCGCGAGTACACAGGCCCGCTTTTAGACGTGAAGAACGTTAATCTACGTTTTGTCACCAAAGACTCTTTATTTGAAAGCCGTCGCGAATACGTGCAGGCATCCAATAATGTGAGCTTTGAAGTGCATGAAGGCGAAACCTTTGGTTTGGTGGGTGAGTCTGGCTCTGGTAAATCAACCATTGCGCGAGTTATTGCTGGTTTATACCAACCTAACTCTGGTCAGGTGAAGTTTGAGGGTATTGACCTGACAGCTTTAACCTCTGAGAAAGAACGCCGCCCAATGCGTCGTCAGATGCAGATGGTGTTCCAAAACCCGTATACCTCAATGAACCCTCGTATGAAGGTATTCGATATTATTGCTGAGCCAATCCGTTTTCATAAACTGACGAAAAACGAGTCGGAAACTCGCCAAATCGTGAATGACCTTCTCGATCATGTTGGTTTGGGTCGTATGGCAGGGCTTAAGTACCCTCATGAATTCTCCGGTGGTCAGCGTCAGCGTATTTCTATTGCGCGTGCGTTGGCGACTCGTCCTCGACTTTTGATTTGTGATGAACCGACATCGGCACTGGACGTATCGGTACAGGCACAAATTCTAAACTTGCTGAAAGATCTGCAAAGTGAGCTGAACTTGACTATGTTGTTTATCAGCCACGATTTACCTGTTATTCGTCAGATGTGTGACCGAGTAGGTGTGATGCAAATGGGTACACTTTTAGAAGTGGCACCAACAGAACAGTTATTTACGGCACCCCAACACGAATACAGCAAAAAATTGATTTCTCTGATGCCTGAATTTACAGGCTTGCGAGAAGAGATCGAGACGGCATAAACCAAGCACCTCGCTTGGCTAACCTTTAGTCATAACAAAGACGCAAACACAACAACAAGGGATCCGTATCCCCGCATGAAGGAGTTATGCAAATGAAAACCATGAAAAGCAAATTAGCAGTGGCGCTAATGGCGGCGGGCCTAAGCTTTAATGCACTGGCAGCAGATATCAAAGTTGGCTACGCAGCTGACCCAGTATCGCTTGACCCACATGAGCAGCTATCAGGTGGCACACTGCAAATGTCACACATGGTATTTGATCCGTTAGTTCGCTTTACTCAAAAAATGGATTTCGAACCTCGTCTAGCAGAGAGCTGGGAGCGCATTAACGACACTACCGTTCGTTTTAAATTGCGTGAAGGTGTGAAATTCCACTCTGGTAATACCCTAACGGCTGACGACGTTGTATGGACGTTTGAGCGTCTACAAAGTTCTCCTGATTTTAAAAACATTTTCGACCCGTACGAGAAAATCGTCAAAGTGGACGACAACACGTTCGATCTTGTAACCAAAGGTCCTTACCCACTAGTGCTGCAAACTGCAACGTACATTTTCCCTATGGACAGCAAGTTCTATACGGGTAAAACCGCAGACGGCAAAGACAAGTCTGAACTAGTGAAGCACGGTAACTCATTCGCATCGACTAACGTTTCTGGCACGGGTCCGTTCATCGTGACATCACGTGAGCAGGGCGTAAAAGTGGAATTTGAACGCTTTAAAGATTACTGGGACAAAGAGTCGAAAGGTAACGTTGATAAGCTAACGCTTGTTCCAATCAAAGAAGATGCGACTCGTGTAGCTGCGCTACTTTCTGGCGGCGTTGACATGATTCACCCGGTAGCACCAAACGATCACAAACGTGTGAAAGACGCAGACGGCATCGATCTAGTAACGCTACCAGGTACTCGTATCATCACGTTCCAACTAAACCAAAACAGCAACGAAGCACTGAAAGACGTTCGCGTTCGCCAAGCGATTGTTCACGCAATCAACAACGAAGGCATCGTGAAGAAAATCATGAAAGGCTTCGCGACAGCAGCTGGTCAGCAGAGTCCAACTGGCTACGTTGGTCACGATGACAAGCTAGTACCTCGCTACGATCTGAAGAAAGCAAAACAACTGATGAAAGAAGCGGGTTACGAAGACGGCCTGACGCTAACTATGATTGCGCCAAACAACCGCTACGTAAACGATGCGAAAGTAGCGCAAGCGGCGGCGGCAATGTTGTCTAAGATTGGCATCAAGGTTGATCTGAAAACTATGCCAAAAGCGCAATACTGGCCTGAGTTTGATAAGTGTGCGGCAGACATGCTGATGATCGGTTGGCACTCGGATACAGAGGACTCGGCAAACTTCAACGAGTTCCTAACTATGACTCGTAACGAAGAAACCGGTCGTGGTCAGTACAACTGTGGTCACTACTCAAACCCAGAAATGGACAAAGTGGTTGAAGCTGCAAACGTAGAGACGGACCCTGCGAAACGTGCAGCAATGCTGAAAGGTGTCGAAGCGACGCTATACAACGATGCTGCATTCGTACCGCTACACTGGCAAAGTGAAGCGTGGGGTGCGAAGTCTAACGTGAAAGCCGCAGACATCGTGAACCCAATGGTAATGCCTTACTTTGGCGACCTAGTTGTCGAGTAATCATACTTAGTCATGACAGAGAGGGGCGCCAGTCCTTCTCTGTTTTCGACACTTGGCTCGGTTTTATTTCAGTCGGATTGAGCCAGTTTTACAGACTGAATTTTCTCTCTAAGTTTAGAGATCTATGGATAGTTAAGGGGCAAGGAATGTTTTCGTTTCTGGTCAAGCGCCTGTTTCAGGCACTGATAGTGATGTTTGTGATCAGTTTGGTGGCGTTTGCCATTCAGGACAACCTGGGTGATCCGCTGCGTGAGCTTGTAGGTCAGTCGGTTTCGGAGTCGGAGCGCCAAGCGCTACGCGACGAATTGGGCCTGAACGATCCCTTTATCACAAAGTACACGCGCTTTGTGGGTAATGCACTGCAAGGTGATTTGGGTACATCATACTTTTTCAAGCGACCTGCGGTTGAGGTGATCCTCGATAAGCTGGTGGCAACATTAGAGCTCGTGTTTGGCGCGACGCTCATCATTATCGTTTTCTCTATACCACTCGGGGTGTATTCCGCGATTCACCCGAAGAGTGTCTTTACCAAATTTGTTATGGCGATGAGTAGTGTCGGCATCTCGATTCCGGTGTTCCTAACCGCAATCATGCTGATGTACGTCTTCTCCATCGAACTCGGCTGGCTGCCTTCCTACGGGCGAGGTGAAACCGCTAACTTGCTTGGTTGGGAATCTGGCTTCTTTACCATCGATGGTATTAAGCACCTTATCCTGCCGTGTATTGCGCTAGCGTCTATCATGCTGCCGTTGTTCATCCGTCTGGTACGTTCAGAAATGCTGGAAGTACTGAGCTCGGAATACATTAAGTTCGCCAAAGCAAAAGGTCTGAACTTACAAAAGATTTATTACCAACATGCACTTAAGAACACCATGCTGCCAGTATTGACGGTAGGTGGCGTGCAGATTGGTACCATGGTGGCTTACACCATCCTAACCGAAACCGTATTCCAGTGGCCGGGTACAGGCTTTCTTTTCCTAGAGGCAATCAACCGTGTCGATACACCGTTGATCACAGCTTACGTTATCTTTGTTGGTCTGATTTTCGTGGTAACCAATACCATCGTTGATTTGCTGTACGGCATCATCAACCCAACTGTGAACTTAACTGGAAAAGGAGCTTAATCATGAGCCAATCAAATGTAACACCAGCTCCTGAAGCCGCTCCATCTGCATGGCAGCGTTTTAAAGAGTCGGACTTCTTGTATTACTTCAAGCGCGACAAAGTGGCGATGGCAAGTTTTACGGTCTTTATGATGTTCTTAGTGTTGGCATTAGCTGCGCCAATTCTAGCTCCGACTGACCCGTATGATCTGACGTCTATCGACATCATGGATTCAGAGCTACCACCGTCTTGGATGGAAGAGGGCGATGAGCGTTTTGTTCTTGGTACTGATGAGCAAGGCCGTGATATTTTATCGACCATTCTTTACGGTTCTCGTTTGTCTTTGACGATCGGCTTTTTAGCCGTCGGTCTTCAGTTGATTTTGGGTATCATCATTGGTTTGTCGGCGGGTTACTTCGGTGGTCGTATCGATAGCTTCTTGATGCGCTTTGCGGATGTTCAACTATCGTTCTCAACCATGATGGTGGCGATCATCGTATCGGCCATTTTCAAAGCCAGCTTTGGCAGCGATTTTTACAGCCAATACGCGGTGGTGATGCTGGTGGTGATCATCGGTGTGGCTGAATGGCCGCAATACGCACGTACCATTCGTGCTTCAGTACTGGCTGAGAAGAAGAAAGAATACGTAGAAGCGGCACGCGTGATGGGCTTTAAAGCGCCACGCATCATGTTCCGTCACATCCTGCCGAACTGTCTATCACCAATCTTGGTTATCTCGACGGTACAGGTAGCGAATGCGATCATGTCGGAAGCGGCACTGTCATTCCTAGGTTTGGGTCTTCCTGTCGATCAGCCATCACTAGGTGCGCTGATCAGCATCGGCTTTAACTATATCTTCTCAGGTGCGTGGTGGATTACTGCCTTCCCAGGCATCGTGTTGGTTACACTGGTTCTGGTTATCAACTTATTGGGTGACTGGTTACGAGATGTATTCAACCCGAAATTGTACAAAGGCTAAGAATTTTCCCGCCAAGCGTTGTAAATTCGCTTAATTCCTTCCTAAACTGAGAGCCGGATGCAAATTCCGGCTCTTTTTTTGCTAGTTATTCTTTGTTCACATTTTTTTGGCGCTTTGCCGCCATAATGACCTTACCCACTAATTTAGAGTGAAGTGTATGGAAATGAAGAAGGCACAACACCCATCTCGTATCTTCCAAGCAAGCCTAGCTTTCGGCTTGTTGCTGGTATGCGCCCAGTTTTCTAGCCCAGTATCGGCGGAGGAGTTCCTTTGCCAAGCTACTCAAGCCAGCGAGAAAGAACTGCCGATGCTTGAGAAAACGTGCCCAATTGGTAACGGAGTATGGGGAAATAAAGTGCCGCAAGGAGGCAACTACCTCTACTGGATTCAATGCGGATTACTACCAAAGCCAATGTCACTCGCGAAAGCAAAGCCGCTTTACAGCAAGATTACGACCGACGTGTGGATGAAGCCGGAGTCCCAAGGTTATCGCTGTTTGATTGGGCCTTACAAAGATCTGTCTGATGCGAGGGGGGATTTGCGAGGAGTCAAAACCTTGTCGAATTACAAAGAGGCTTTCATCCGCGTGGTTGGAAAAGAGAATAAACAGTCTACGACACCATCTAAACCCGCTGTGCCGTCGAAATCAGCCGCATCTTCGGTTAAGCCAACACCGACGGTGACCCCGAAATCCGCGCCAGTTCCTGCCGTGCGAGCTGATACCGACGCCTTTACAGCGCCGGCAGAGAAGTCAAAGACCAAGGCAAAAAATACACGTGATAACTCTTCCTCCAAGCCTGTTGCTAAGACCAAAGCGAAGCCGGTTGTGACCGGGAATGATGACATTGAAGTTCGGTTGAGAACCTCCTTACAAGGCAAAACGTACGTGGTGCCATATTTACTCGATCACCACAATCAGTTTTACATGGAATACGGCAAGCCGTGGAATCGTCTCAACTACGAAAACTCGCAAAAAGTATGTCAGCAACTGGGTATGAGCTTAGCCAGCCCTGCAGAATTCAAAGTGTTGAGGGCGTCTGGTGTGATGGAAAAAAATCAATGGCCACTGCAACTGCCGTATTGGGGCAAAGATAAGAAAGGTTTGTTCGCAGATCGTGAGCCAAACCAGCTCACCGGAACCTCATTATTGAACTTAGTGTGCGTGAAATAACGACTCAAATATTGCGGTCAAAAGATAGAAGAAAGCCCCGAGTTCGGGGCTTTTTTGCGGTCTCAAATATTATCGCTATTTGAGTGGCGTTTCTTTGTGACAGTTAGAGCAGATATACACTTCTTTTATGCCGACCAAGCGTTCCCAAAGCGTTCTGCGTCTTCTACGCAAATGCACGCTATCACAGCAAGGGTTAACGATGGTTGCTTTAGTCATCATCGCCAGGCTCCAAAATCGGGAGTGAACTCGCGATGCTTGTCATGGCTTCTTTGTTGTGAGAGTACAGACCATATTCCGGCGCGGATTCATGACCGTTTTGCTCTTTACTCCAACGAATACCGATGTAGAAGTCACCAAAATCACGGTTGATGTAACGATGACGAGTTTTGTAATCTGACTCTGAGCCTGTTTCTTTTAGAATCAGCAGCTCACGGCCTTCATCATCCTGGATTTCCCAATTACCTGGAGTTTGGAATCCTGTTGGCATGAACGACGTGTAGTTGTAAGTATCAGCGTCGTACTCGTACGTACCTGACGAGTATTTCAGGACTTTGTCGTCGCCCGAGCCTTTACTTTCTACCATCAAGTCATGCTCTACCGTGCCGTGTTTGATGTGTTCTGCAACCGAAAGTGATTCTGCGAATGGTGTATTGCTTGAATCCATCCAGAACAGCTCATCATCTGAGATTTTAACGATCATCTGAGTGCCGTTATGCTCGGTTGTGTGCTGGTACAGCATTTCATACTCTTCGCCATAGCTGTTGTATAGCTTGCCGTCTTTCAGCTCGACGTCTTCACAGTCTTTATTGTGGTATTCCGCGTAACCAGTTTGTTGGTCCAGATCGGCAAGAATAGCGTAGGCATCGTGTTCCCATGTGTTTTCTAGGAAGTCGCTGATGCTCGCTTTGTACTCTTGATTCATCTCATCATGGTTTGAGCCCCAGCAGAATAGTAGGCCTTCAGAGTCTTGCATCAACATGGCATAGCCAATTTCACCGTCTTTTTGTGCAAAGCTACCCATTTTCCACTCTTGACCGTTGAAGTGCTCGTGAGTGAAGCCCAAAGTCGGTACTACTGGTGGTGGCGTGACGCCTTCAATAACCGTTGGCATGCTGAGCGCAATCTGTACCGCGGTATGGCCATCTGTTGCGCTAATCGCAAGTGCTGCACCAGCTTCGCTCGCTTTTGTCGGTGTGCCTTTAATGGTGACAATCGCATTGTCATCCTCAGATACTGTTAGACCTTCAATGTCCACATAGTCCGCTGAGTAGTCGGTGATATGACCGTCTTTATCTTGGAACAAGCTAGAAATATCGAGCGTTTGTTCAAATACTTCACCTTGTTGTAGGTACCAACCATCAACGATGGACTGTAGACGCGCTTGTTCTGTTTCCACAACCGTTGGTGGTAAGTTTGCCGATTCGATTTCGAACTTAAATACGGTGCTTACCGTACCCAAAACCTTACCTGAAGAATCAATGTCTTGCGCCGTTAGGACTATCTCAAAATCACCAGCTTTTTCTACGATAGCAGTCGGATATAGAACAATCAGATTTCCAGTTTGCGCAACTTCAATGCCTGTGCCTGCTAAGTTGTGCGTCAGTTTGGTTGTCACAAGGTTTTGGTCTTTGTCTGTGAAAAGACCTTCGATGTTTAGTTCAACGCCATCAAAGCCTGCGCCTTGTACGATTTTTGGTAATTTGCCAAGCTTATCTTTAGCAGCTTCTTCGACGGTTTCGTTTACGGTTAGCTTGTTATTGATTGCCGTTTCAGGTGCTAAGTTGTCGCTATTTGGGGTCGTGTCAGTGATGATTGGACGTAGACTTGGGTCATTGATGTTTTCGCCAGATGCAACAAGACGTTCCACTTCTTGGTTTGCCGCTTGAGCAAATTCAGTGGCCTTTTTCTCGTAGTTAGCTGGGTTTTGCGCTTTTGAGTCGGTCAGAATCTGAGCGGTTTTATGTAGTTCGGCGTTTTTTGTCGCACCTTCAACAAAATCACTGTACAGATCAATTGGTGCTTCTTCTGAGCCTCCTAGCGCTTGGTTTACCTTGGCTTTTGCGTCCTCTTCACTAATGGATGGATCTTTTGCCATTTCAATCGCAACAAGGTCTGTGATAGGTGAAATCACGTTTGACGATGTTGGTGCACGGAACACGATTTCGTGGGCCATGGCTTGGCCTGGATGATCCATATCAACCGTGTATTTGCCAGCGTACTCTTTAGCATCCAAAGCGATAAGCTGTTTCTGCTTTGCACCGTTTGGTGTAATGGTTTGCAGTGCTAGAGTGTTTTCTGGTTTTGCATCCAATTTAAGCTGACCTTTCTCATCGGTCAGACCAAGGAATGTTTCTTGAGTGTCCCATTGGCCGTTGTTGTTCGTATCTTCAAAAACAACTGCATGTTTGAAGTAGCCGTCAAAGCCTGTAATCACAACACCGTTGTTAGCACTGCTTGAACCACCATCTGAACCGCCACAGCCAGTAAGAGCGATAGCCACTGACGCTGCTAATAAACTCACCTTATTCATTATTCATTTGTCCTTGTTTCGTTTCCGAATGAGAAAGTCGCTTTTTTATTGTTTTTATCTTTCAATCTCACTAGTGAGATTGAAGAGAGTGGTGTCTTTTTAATGACTATTGAGCCTAGGTTCAAGACACGAAAAACCGCACAAAACCCGTAAAATTTATTTCTATTTTTTGTCTATGATGGAAAATTGATAATTTGATCACGGTTCCAGTTTTATTTTGGGGATGATTGTTTTGTCAAAATAACCACCTGTAAAGAAAGGTTTATTGGGTATCGCTAAGGACAGGGGCGTGATAAATCATGTTGATCTTAAATTCCTCAACGCGATCAGCAAATTGAGGATGAGGTTTAAGCACATAACTGTAGACTTCGCCTGGAATGAATATGTCGTAATCTGTGTATTCAAGATTGTAAAACATAAATGTTCGTTGCCAGTAATCATCTGGCCATTCAGCACAATGTATTGGAGTTATGCCGTCAAAATCCATTGAGCTAGAGATAATATCGGCAAACTCTCCTCGCCCCGCTACGATAGAGCTGTACCAGTAAAATAAATAATCATGACAAAATAGGTCATGTTGGTTTGATTTCATATTGAGATCAGAGTCCAGCTTGTGCACTGGTTCGTTACCCTGAACACTTCTATCAAATATGTAGTTGCTAGCAGTCCCGTTTATGTAACCCCCTCCTGAAATGGGAAAGAGGTAGTCAAACAACGTTCCTTGATATTCGTACTCACCAGTGTGGACATTGATGCGTTTTTCCATCGATTGCTTGTTTTTTTGCATGGTGTAGCTTTCGAATTGTTTGCCATCAAATACGGTGGTGAAATAGTTCTGAGTCTCTTTATGAACCTGAGATGCGTATACCTTTTTGGTGGTCCAAATTTGGCGTACGCCGTGGACATAAACAATCAACGAGTCATCACTGATTTTGTACTCACCCACCTTTTTTAAGTCTCCCTCTTCAGGACACTGGTGTTTGTTGCTTGAGGCGGCATAAAGTACCTCGTCATCCTCAAACTGAAACGCTTCGCAATACACCACTTCATACGCGTACGCGGTATCGCCAAGATTTTGCGTCGTCTCCAAGCGATAGACAATGTCGCCAATTAGCGGGTGTTCCGTGTCATTGTGACCTGGAGTGACAACAGGCAACTCAAAACGTGTTGTGACCCACGCATGGTCGCTGTCGCCGTGGTAATCATCACGCGCCGCTACCGCCAGGTATGTGGTGGTTTTAATGTTCTCTGGTGCACCTAGTACCATCATTTGTCCTTGGTTTAGCACCCTTAATCCATTGGCGTTTTCGAGCCAAATCCGAGTGGTGAGGAGATCGCCATCCGGGTCTTCAAACAGTTGGTTAAGATTGAGCGAATAGCTAATCGGAGAGTTTTGGTTGAGCTCCCAAGCATAAATAATGGTTTGTAGCTGTTGTTCCACCGTGAGGTTGATGATGGGTTTATTATTCTCTGATGGGTCCTCTTTTGAACGGCTGTCTTCATAACCCAATGACGAGTCGTAAAAAGAGCCGTCTTCTGTAGTATGAAATGGGTTCGTAATTGGCCCTGGTTGTCCTAAAATGGCAGAGTTGAAGGCGTCATCACCGTCTTTTTTGTGGGCGTTCTCCAACGCAGAACCTGTCAACGCTTGCTTTACTTCAACTAAAGATGTGCGCTCATATTGACGATGTGTTCGCGTGGTTGATTGGCTAGTACTGTCTGATGAGTTCGCCGCGGATGCTAAGCTGGATTCGTCTGACATGCAATATACGCCGAGCAAACCAACGCAGATGGCGCCGATTATCCAAAACTTTTTGCTTATCATTACGCGTGCGCCATTCGTGATTGCAACCAACTGCGAGAGAATTTTAGGTCTTTCTCTATTAAGCTCGCGCTGCACTCAAGTAGTTCACTGATTTCTTGGTTTTTCATTCCCATTAAATACTTGAGTTTGAGTGCACTTGATTGGCGTGGGTAACGGCTACTAAAGTTATCCAGAGCTTTATCCATGATGATCAATTGTTCGAAGCGATCTTCTTCATCTCTCATCAACGTAATGTGTTGGCGCTTTTGCGCTTGGTGTGAGCGTGCGTTATCGATCAAGATTTGACGCATCACTTTGGCGGCCATCAAAAAGAAATCACGTTTTGTTTCAATTTCACTCATGTCGCAGTTGGACATCTTCAGGTAAGCATCATGAATTAATGCCGTGGTGCTGTTGACGCTATCGGCCAATACCTTGTTGTCGGTGCCGTACTTTTCCGCGTTTCGTTCACGCTCGTGTTGGGCGATCTTACGTAACTGCAAATACGCAAATTGGTAGAGCTCACTCTCAGCTTGTTTATCACCAGATTGCCATTGTTGAATGATTTGTGTCAGTGCTACTGCTGTTGCCATGGTTATACATCCTCGCTCACTTTGACAAATTCAGAAATGGTGTGGGTTTCAATGCGATCAGAGCCGTCTCGGTTGCGGAGAACATCTTGTTGATAGCGATATAAAATGCCTTGTTCCCAAGTTGCGCCAGCGGGCAGATATTCCCAAGTGGTGTAATTGATTTCGGCAGGGGTCGTTGACCAACGTACCATGACATTCATTTGCGCAAGCTCGGCTTTGGGTTCGTCATTGTTGACCCACCACATGTCCGCATACTCTTGGGTGACATCTTGGGTGTATAGGCTTGCGTCGGTTGGACAGGTGTCTGCATTGTGCGGCAGTCGCATGACTTGTTGGTGGCGCATCAATAGGCACGATTGTGTCATGGACTGCTGGTGGTATTGGGTCTGCTGCCATACCCCGAGGTAGTCGATGTCGTGTTCGTTCGTGTTGGGGTAGGTAAACCACAGCATTTCTGTACGATTGTGGTGGTGGATGTTTTTTTTACGCCCAAGGCCTTGTACTTTTTCCATCAGTAGCTCAGTACTTGGATCAAAGTTGAGTGCAACGGAGCGGTATTTCCAGTCGCCTTCATCATCAAAGTCTTCGAGAGAGAAACCATTCAAGTCGTTGCGGGTGCACCCAGTGATTGAGCAACCGACGATATTAAACCAATCCGCAAATTTGCTTATCGGCTCGACAATGTCTTCCGTGATAGGGCGCTTCATCGAGAGGAAGCAACCTTGAAAATGATCGCCAATGCTTGGATGCTCAATCAATGAATCTTTGGTGATGGTGAATCGAGTTTCACCAAACGGAGGGCGATATTTAGGATGATGTTGATAACGTAAGTCGTAAGCACAAGCTCGGCCTTGCCAATCTTTCTTTTTGATCACGATGTTTTTGAACGTCATGCCGCGAGGTTCAAAGATGATCTCATCTGAGGCAAAGTTTTTTTCAATGTACTGCTGGCTTTCGTTTAGGTGCTCGATTGCCTCATCGACAGATACCCAGTCGAGATTGAGGTGACGTTTGGCGTCATCCAGATAATTGAGGTCAAGGCCCTTGAGCTGGTTTTGAAAGCGAGCATCAGACAACACGCGGTTGGCTAAGACAATTTCCTTACGATTCTCAGGCGTGCTGTCGAGAGAGAGCAGCAGGCGCGTCATATTGATGCTACGACTGGGTTTGGTTGTTGCCATCGTCGGTGTAAGCACTTCTTGGCTCGATAAGGTTGTCAGCAGATAACCTTTATCATCGTTGCCAAGGAAGAAGCTAATCACATCACCAGGTTGGTAGTGAAATGCCCCTTGTTGGGTAACGCCAGTGATATTGGAACTGGTTTTGTAATACAAGCCAGTCACTGGCGCATCGATAAAGTAGCCTTGCCTCAAGGTTGAAGTGGGCGGGTGTGAAGTAGTAGCAGAAGTGTCTGCTGCTAACGTGGAGGTAGCCGTCAGTGCAGACAGCCAAAATACCACTGAACGTGTATACATCTTGTTTTAAGCCTTATTGGTTGGTGCTGTCCTCAGACGCACAATTTGGCTGACAACTCATTGGAGTAGTTAGGTGCTTCTTTGGCACCGGTGTCATCATCGCCAACAACATTTTTTGTTTTATGTGTTTGGGGATATCTGGATTAGAGAGTATCCGCCTTCGTGTTAACTCCATCATGGAGCTCACTGAGAGGTGTTCGACATTCTGCCCCTTCGCGTGGAAGATAAGGCGAGTCATTTCGTACATCATATCTTCTGCAATCTTCTTCTCTTGTTGCAGTTGGATATTCTTTTGCATCATGGCGCTGCCAAATAGCACACCTGATAGCACGATGATGCCTGACAATGCAGAAGCAAGAGGGCGCCGTTGCACCAAGCGAAAGGCGCTATACAAAGGCCAGTGTTTTTTCTGCTCGATAGGGCGACATTCGATAATTCGCTCGATATCAATGCGTAGCGCTCGCACATCTGGGTATCGCACTTGGGTGGCTGGACGCGTCGCCCGTCTTATCACCCAATACACATCAGACCAAACCGCTGGTGACGGAAACATCAAAGCGAGGATTTTGCCCAATGAATAAACATCGCTTTGCTCTGTCAGTACTTGTCCTGCCTGCTGCTCAGGGCTGGCAAAATTTTGGCTAAACGCAATCAGTGCCGAGGGTGAGCCCTCTCGGGTGGAGTGCGCTTTTTGAGTTAAGTTGAAGTCGAGCAGTTTGGGTCGTTTGCTACGATCGATCAGTATATTTTCTGGTTTTAGATCGGCATGCAAAACATGATGCTGGTGGGCGTGCTCCATCGCCTGACAAATCTGCTTAAACAGCAGCAGTTTTTCCGTCTTTTCCAGCTTATTTTCTGACAGGTATTCATCTAAGGTTTGACCAAATACCCGCTCCATCACGATGTAAACTGAATCTTGATGAAGGCCGCCATCAAACACTTTCGCTATGTACGGATGGTTTAGGCGCGCGAGCAGTTGTGCCTCATCGAAGAGTGCACGTTGTCCCAGCACATTACTCAAATTGCTTTGAATAAACTTGATGGCCAGATCTTGTTCGAACGTTTCATCTGCACGTAGGGCGGCGTAAACGACACCCATGCCACCGCGACCCAACTCATGAGTTAGGCGATACTTACTGATGACTTCTCCGCTTAGATCGACGTCTCGGTTCGTAGCCTGGTGAGCACCAAAGTAAAGTAACTGCGTTAGTTGTTCTTCAGGTGTCTCGTGGGCTAAAAGAGGAACGAGTTGTTGATACAGCTCAGGTTGACTTTGTTGCAATGCTTGGAGGTATTGCTGCTTTTGGGAGTCGTCCAGATCAAGCAAGTGATAGTAAATCTGGGTTTCGCTAGAGCCTAACTGCACTGTGCCTAATGTCTTATTCTTTTAGGTACGGCATTTTATAAGAACTTTGATATAAATGTCATTTATTTATTCGGCTTTGACTCACAATGTATGAAACGCAATTTGGTGGCTAATAGAATAATAACATCATGATTTTGCGAATTATTTTCACTGAGCTTGTCGGCAGAGAGTCTATTCGTCATAATGTTACTTGTAACATTACTGATAAATCACATATTTATGGCTCAACAGAATAAGAAAACTCGCACGACATTGCAGGATGTCGCAGACCAAGTTGGTGTCACGAAGATGACGGTTTCACGTTATATGCGTAACCCTGAATCGGTGGCAGAAAAGACTCGGGCCAAGATTGCGACTGCGATTGAAGAGATGGGATACATCGAAAACCGCGCCCCCGCTATGTTGTCAAAGTCGTCCAGTAAAGCCATTGGTATTTTACTGCCCTCATTGTCCAACCAAATTTTTGCTTCCTTTGTTCAGGGCATCGAGATGGTGACCAAAGCCAATGGCTATGAGACGCTTTTAGCGCATTTTAGCTACGATGAGCTTGAAGAAGAACGCAAGATCGCGTCATTACTCTCTTATCAGGTCGATGGACTTATTTTAACTGAAAGCCATCACACGCCGCGTACATTGCAAATGATAAAAAATGCAGGGATCCCTGTGGTGGAAACCATGGAGCTGCCACCAGAGCCGATTGATATGGCGGTTGGGCTAGATCATGAAGATGCCTCGTACACGGCGGTTAAGCAGATGCTAGATTCAGGTAAGCGTACAATCGTTTATTTTGGGGCGCGTTTGGATACGCGAACCAAGCTGCGTATGCAAGGTTATGATCGCGCGATGACGGAAGCAGGGCTAGAACCTAAGCACGTATTAACGGGTGATCACTCTAGCTTCTCTTTAGCGCATGATTTGCTTGAACGCGCGCTAGAAACTCACCCAACGCTTGATGGCGTATTCTGTACCAACGACGACATCGCGATAGGGACCATGCTGAGCGCGCAACAACGTGGCATTCAAGTTCCGCAGCAGCTGGCGGTTGTGGGCTATAACGCGCTGGATATCGGTCAAACCATCAGCCCGAAACTGACTAGTGTCGATACGCCGCGTTTCAAAATCGGTGAAAAGAGCGCAGAGCTTTTGATCGGGCGTCTGAAAGGTGAAGCGCAAGAAGAAAAAGTGGTTGATATGGGGTATCAAATTACCTCAGGAGAGAGTGTTTAACTCGCAGTTAACCGCTCTCTGTATTCGCTCATCAATGGTATTGGCAGGTTAGGGTATGGCACATCAGCTGGATGCATTGGATCTCAACTTAATGCGTTTATTAAAGGCAGTGGTGGAAAACCGCAGCATCAAGCTGGCCGCGATGCAGCTGGGCATTTCTCAACCGAGCGCCAGTCGCGGCGTGATGAAGCTCAAACAAGTGTTTGATGACCCGCTGTTTGTGCGTAAAGCGCATGGGGTTGAGCCGTCACCGATGGCGATACGCCTCGCCGCCGAGTTCGACAACATGATTGCACCACTGGAAAAAGTGGTGCAAGAGTTTGAAGTGTTCGACCCACTGCAATACCAAGGGCAGATCGCGATTGTGACTGACCCTTATTTGATGGATGAGCAAGGGCAGCGATTGCTAACTGGTTGCCATCGAGCCTTTCCCAAAGCGCACTTTGCCTTTTCCAGTTGGAACAGTTACTCGCACGATGAAATGTTAGAGGGCGAGCACGATTACTGCATTCTCGACCAAGAGACCGAGCTGTCGAAAGACATTTATATGCGTCCGTTGTTTGTTGAAAAACGGGTGATTTTGGCACGTAAAAACCACCCGACTTTGTCGAAAGTCAGCAATGATTGGGACACGGTCTCCAAACTGCCTCTGGTGTCTCTGCCTGCGCCCGCCTCGTATAAACCACTTTGTACCGTGGAGTCCGAATATCGTCGTATGGGCTATGAGCCTGTGGTGTTACTTAAATCCTATAATTTGCGTGTGGCGTGCCAAATGTTGCAAGAAACCGACGCGATTATGTATGCCAGCCAAAGCTCAGCAGTATTGATGCCGGAGCTGGACTCTTACGCGATGCCTTTGGTCAACCGTGAGTTTAGCCAGTTTGTCGTCTCTGGCGGTTTCTTACAAACCAATCGCAACCATCCTTTGCACCGACACTTACATAAAGTGGTTCGCCAAACTCTGAAGACGCCATTAATTTTCGCACAGTGACGACTGATTATTGTCTCGCGTCACCGAGATTCTCTGCATAAGATAACCACGAAAAAATGTGTGATTACATAGACAACTCGATCCTATAGATATTCAAAAATGAATATCTCAATTACCTGTCTCTTTTTCCAGCTCAGCGCTAACCTTATCTCAAATAGTCAGGAGAAGTGGCTCATTTTTATCTTTTTAACTTTTTGAATGTCGATACAGATGCGTGACATTCACCATTCTCCGTTATGCAGTTTTTTAATTTCTGATGGAGGATTCATCATGCTAGTTGCACGTCTATTTTTATTGCTCGCCATCGTTGCCGAAGTAGCAGGCACCAGCACCATGTCTTTTATCGGACAAGGTCATGGATGGTTGGGCTACATCGTGATGTACGTATTGATTGCGGTGTCGTACTACTTCCTCTCGATTGCTGCGAAAAAGATTTCTATCGGCGTGGCATACGCTGTTTGGGAAGGATTGGGTATCTCATTGATCACGGTCGTTTCGATCGTGTTGTTTGATTCTGACTTAAATACCCAAGAGCTGCTTGGTTTGATGTTAGCTGTCATCGGCATCGTTTGTGTGACTTTAGGTGAGTCACACGGTCAATCTAACACCAAGAAAAACGCCGATAAACTGGCAAAAGAACGTTCATTTTCTACAAGTGTAAGGTGTGAATCATGAGTCAATTTTTTACGATGTCATTTGGATTTGTCGTGATGGCTGCCTTGGTCGACATTGTGGCTAACATGGCGCTCACACGTTCTCACGGCTTTAAATACAAAGGCTGGGGCATTACAGCGATTGTGTTGGTGCTGGCTGCATTCACGTTATTGGCGCAAGCGGTGAAAGAGATCGACTTAGCCATTGCTTATGCTTCTTGGGGCGCGATCGGTATCTTGGGTACCGCAGTGGGTGGTGCCTTGCTGTTTAAGCAGAAACTCAAGCCAATCGGCTGGTTTGGTATCTTTGTGGTGATTGCTGCGGTCGTGGTGATGAAAACCGCTTAATCAAGCCAAACAAAAACAACAAAGACAAATACAAAGAGCAGAGTATCAAACTCCGCTCTTTTTGTTTTTCTGGCTTACACAATGAAGCTTGCGCCTTCTTCTGCGCTAGAGACGTTTTGGCGGATCACGCTAAACAAGCCTCGTCCCCATGTTTGTTGGGTGGATTCGGTATCGAAATGAATCAACTCGCGACCAGTGGTGTCGCTTAAGTTGTTCAGTTCGCCCGTTTGGCAATCCAGGCGAATCAAATCGCCGTTGCGCACCAAACCAATCGCGCCGCCACGAATGGCTTCTGGAGAAACATGAATCGCAGACGGAATTTTACCTGACGCGCCAGATAAACGACCGTCAGTAACCAGCGCCACTTTAAAGCCCGCTTTTTGCACGTTACCTAAAATTGGCATCAGCTTGTGCAGTTCAGGCATGCCGTTTGCCGCTGGGCCGTTGTGTGTGACCACAACGATGCAATCTTTGTTCAGCTCACCACGTTTGTACGCGGCTTCCACTTCGTGTTGGCATTGGAATACGATCGCTGGTGCAACAATCACGCGTTGCTCTTCTTTCACCGCAGACACTTTCACCACGGCTTTGCCCAAGTTGCCAGTCAGCACGCGAGTGCCGCCAGTGTTTTGGAACGTGGCGTCTGGTTTGGCGATCACGTCACCGTCTTGGCTGCCTTGGCACGGTGTCCAAGTCAGTTGTCCATCGACAAGGCTCGGCAGCGTCATTTGGTCTTCAAATTCACCAAACACGGGTTTCACATCGCGATGCAAAAGCTCGGATTGGTTCAAGCGGTGCAATAACGCAGGCACGCCACCCGCGTCTTGGAACGCGTTCATATCGGCTGGGCCGTTCGGGTAAACACGAGCTAACAAAGGAACCACATCCGACAGATCGCTGATGTCTTGCCACGTGAGCAAGATGCCAGCAGCACGCGCCACGGCGATCATATGAATGGTGTGATTGGTGCTGCCGCCAGATGCAAGTAGAGCGATGATGCCGTTGACCAAGCTCTTTTCTGTGACCACTTCTGCCAACGGACGGAAGTGTGCAGAACCCGCCGTCATTGAGGCGATTTTCAGAGCCGCGTGATCGGTTAACGCTTTACGCAGTTGGGTATGGGGATGGATGAATGCCGAACCTGGCAGCATCAAGCCCATGGCTTCGAACACCAACTGGTTGGTGTTGGCTGTGCCGTAAAACGTACACGTCCCCGCAGAGTGGTAAGCGCGACACTCCATATCCAGCAGGGCGTCTTTGCCGACTTCACCCGCTGCGTATTTTTGGCGCACGTCGACTTTCTCTTCGTTGCTGATGCCCGTTGCCATCAGACCCGCTGGTACAAACGCAGTCGGTAGGTGCGCGTAAGACAGTGCGCCCATCAGTTGCCCCGGGGCAATTTTGTCACAGATGCCAAGCAGTAATGTGGCATCAAAGACATTGTGGCTCAAAGACAACGCCGTTGATTGCGCAATTAAGTCACGCGAAAACAGCGACATATCCATGCCTGCTTGACCTTGAGTCACCCCATCGCACATCGCTGGCACACAACCTGCGACTTGCGCTGTATGGCCGTAGTCCGCCAGCACTTTTTTGATTTGTTCTGGGTAGTCTTGGTACGGCTGGTGGGCGCTCAACATGTCGTTGTAAGCGCTGATCAGCGCGACATTGGCATGAGTAAAATCGAGAATATTTTTCTTTTCAGAAGAGCAAGAAGCGGCGACTGCATGGGCTAAGTTACCACAAGATAAACCAACACGGCCTTTGCCAGCTTCGGCTTGCACTTCGGTGCGAGCAAGAAACGCAGCGCGCGCTTCACGGCTGCGCTCGGTCAAACGTTGTGTGACCTCAAGAACAACAGAGTGAGTCATTACGCCACCTCGATCGCTTGCATTTTGATTAGCTCAGCGGCAGAGCGTTCCACCACGTCGCTGATGTCTCCGTCGATACTGACGATCAGAGTTTGAGGCTCGTTGTCTGGGCGCTCTAGCGTCTCGAATTGGCTCTTCACCATGTTTTCTTTCATGAAGTGGCCTTTGCGCATACGCATGCGATTAAGGATCAACTCCATATCGCCATCAAGGAACAGGAAGGTCACATTGTCGTTGCCTTCGCGGATCTGATCGCGGTAAATCTTTTTCAGTGCTGAACAGACAATAATGCCGTGCTCGTTCTTGCTTTCTAGGCTGTACGCCGCATCACGAATGCGTTCTAGCCATGGCTTGCGATCATCATCGTTCAGAGGCTGGCCCGATGCCATTTTCTGAATGTTCGCTCGTGGATGAAGATCATCACCATCAATGAATTTACGCCCTAGCTTTTTCGCTAGATGCTCACCAATTGTGCTTTTACCACTAGCACAAACGCCCATAACGATGACACTACTACCAGCCATAACTTATCCTCATAACCAAATTTGCGCGTGATCTCAATTTTTGAATTCACTTTAAAATATGGGTTTATCTTATTCATGTTATCGGTAACATGTTACCGGTAACTGAAATAAATGTGAACCATAACACAAACAATAATTCTTAAAGGTGAACCTATGGAGCAATTAACCCAAGCCCCAGATCCTACGTTCCTACTGACGATTGCAGGCCTTGCCATTGCAGCGTTACTCGTTCTGATCATTAAACTGAAAGTCCATGCTTTTGCTTCCCTTACTATGGTGAGTTTAGGTACAGCAATCGCCACTGGCGTTCCTTCTGAGAAAGTCGTATCGACTATGATGGGCGGCTTCGGCGGCACACTCGCTTCCGTGGCATTGCTGGTTGGTCTTGGTGCGATGATCGGTAAAATTCTTGAAGTGACTGGCGGTGCGAAAGTGCTGGCAGACACTTTGATTGGTCGCTTTGGTAAAGAGCGCGCACCATTTGCTTTGGGCGTCGCTTCATTACTGTTTGGTTTCCCAATCTTCTTCGATGCTGGCCTTGTAGTGATGATGCCAATCATCCTAAGTGTTGCGGCTCGTTTTGGTGGCTCACCAATTAAATACGCGTTGCCTGCTGCCGGTGCTTTTGCGGTTATGCACGCGTTTGTTCCACCACACCCAGGTCCGGTTGCAGCGGCAGAATTCCTTGGCGCAAACATCGGTCTGCTATTGGTGGTGGGTATTTTGGTTGCTATTCCAACTTGGTACCTTGGCGCTTACCTATTTGGTTTGTACGCGGGCAAAAAATTCGATATCCCACTATCTAAAGCCTTCTTTAATGGCGAAGCGATGGTGGATGAGCGCAACGCACCAAAATTTGGCACGGTTATGACCATCCTTGTGCTGCCAGTCCTGCTAATCTGTTTGGATACGGTATTGAACACACTGGCGGTTGCAGGTTTGATTGATGGCAAAACGGCACTGGTTGAGTTCCTACGTATGCTAGGTAAAACTCCAGTCGCGTTGCTGATTACTTTGATTGTCTGTCTGGCTGTGTTTGCCAAAGACTACGGCATGGCAAAACTAGAAAAATTGTGTGGTGAGTCATTGGCTCCTATCTGTGGTGTTATCCTAGTAACGGGTGCAGGTGGCATGTTTGGCGGCGTACTGCGTTCAAGCGGTATTGGTGATGCACTGGCTGACGTTCTTACAGACACAGGTATGCCTGTGATTGTGGCGGCGTTTGTGATTTCAACCTGTCTGCGTGTTGCTCAAGGCTCGGCAACCGTAGCGCTAACCACGACGGCGGCTCTTATCGCGCCAGTTGTGGCAGCATCAACAGGTTTGAGTGAACTAGACCTTTGCTTTATCGTAATCGCGATTGCGGGTGGTGCAACGGTACTGTCTCACTTCAATGACTCTGGTTTCTGGTTGGTCTCTCGTCTGCTTGAGATGGATGAGAAAACCACATTAAAAACTTGGACGGTAATGGAAACGTTACTTGGCGGTATCGCGTTTATTATCGTCGCAACATTAAGCTTTATTCTTTAGAGGTTCCCCATGACAACACTTGAACAACGATTAAGAGAAATCAAAATCGTCCCAGTTATCGCAATCAACGACGTAGCACACGCTCTGCCACTGGCAAAAGTGTTGGTAGAAAACGGTTTACCATGTGCGGAAGTGACATTCCGCACCGAAGCGGCGGCGGAGTCGATTCGCATCATGCGTGAAGCGTACCCAGAACTGTTGATTGGCGCGGGCACCGTTCTGACCACAGAACAAGTGGATATCGCAATCGAAGCGGGCGTGGACTTTATCGTTAGCCCAGGTTTCAACCCAACCACAGTGAAATACTGTCAGCAACGTGGCGTGACTATCGTACCAGGTGTAAACAACCCAAGCTTGGTTGAGCAAGCGATGGAAATGGGTCTGCGTACGTTGAAGTTCTTCCCTGCTGAGCCATCAGGCGGCGTAAGCATGCTGAAAGCACTCACGGCGGTTTACCCAGTGGAATTCATGCCAACAGGTGGCGTAAGCCCATCCAACGTGGAAGATTACCTAGCGCTGAAATCGGTTGTAGCTTGTGGCGGTACGTGGATGGTGCCAACTGCAATGATGGACAACGGCGATTGGGAAGGTATTGCTGAATTGGTTCGCGCAGTTAAGTAAAACGCACAAACGGCTCCGAAATACCCCAGAACGTTAGAAAACGTGATACGAAAAAGGGTCATCAAGTTACTTGATGACCCTTTTGCTTTTTGGAATGAAACGGCTTTAGAAGTGATGCTTCATAAAGCGCTTAATAAAGCGAATGAAATCTGCTTCGGCTAGCTTCGCGCACTTCAATGTTTGGGCGTGAGACAATTCTACATCTCCCAAGCCTTCTGCCATGTTGGTGATCGCACACACTGCCAATACGGGTAAGCCGCAATGCGCCGCAGAAATCACCTCTGGCACGACCGACATGCCCACTACGTCACCACCGATGATTTGCATCATGCGGATTTCGGCTGCAGTCTCAAAGTTGGGGCCTGTGTAAGAGACAAACACACCTTCATTCAGGTGAATGCCATTGGCTTTGCCGACTTCAAACGCTTCTGCACGCAGGTCTTTGTCGTACGCATTGGCGAGGCTGAAGAACCTCGGGCCGTACTCTTCATCATTCGGACCGATCATTGGCGACTCAGGCATGGTATTGATGTGATCATGAAATACCACCAGAGAACCGACATCAATACGCTCAGGGCGAAGTGAACCTGCCGCGTTGGTGACGAGCAGAAACTCACAACCCAGCTTTTTAAAGGTGCGTACGGGTGTTGTCATGACCTTCATTGAGCCGTGTTCGTAGTAGTGACCGCGACCTTTCATGCACACTACGTCTACGCCGCCCATGGTACCAAGTACCAACTCACCAGAATGACCTTGCACGGTGCTAACCGGAAAGCCTTCGAGCTCTTCGTATGGAATGACCACTTTGTCTTGTAGTTCGTCTGCCAATACGCCTAAGCCAGAGCCTAAAATAAACGCCGCTTTAGGTTGGAAGTTTGGTTTGCGTTCGCGAATGGTTTGTAGTGCGCCGATTACTGGATCGTGATTCATGTTAGTCACCTTCTGGTTGTGTGTTGATTCCATTGTGTGACTTTCTGCGCTAGTTATCTTTGCTTTATTCGCTACTATCATCCTTAAAAAGAGGATGATGAAATTCGCTAGGACTCAATGCATGAAGTCAGAACCATTTGAGCGCGTGACGCTGAAGATGCTGCGTTACTTTTACGAGGTCGCACAAACCAAGCATTTCACTAAGGCGGCCGAGAACCTCAATATCACCAATTCGCCGTTGAGCAATCGCATCAAAGAGTTGGAAGAAGTGCTTAACGTCAAACTGTTTGAGCGTGATTCAAGAAACGTCATGCTGACGGAGGCCGGGCGATTGTTGGAGTCCAAATGCCAACTGATTTTTCAGACCTTAGATGTCTCGCTCAATCAAGTGCAGCAAGTGGGTTTGAACCAGAGAAACATCTTGCGAGTTGGTGTGGTAAGTAGCGCATTTTGGGGCGGATTTGATCGTCTGTTACAGCGCTTCCATGCTGAGCATGACAGTTATCATGCCGACATTTTTGACCTCAACCCAGAGACGCAAAAGAAGCATCTGAGTGAGAAGAAAATTGACGTGGGTATTGTACGTTTTGCCGATGCACTCAACATTTATCCGTATCAGTCGGTGTCTTTGGGCAAAGATGTGTTTGTGGTGGCGGTGTCGGAGCAACATGAGTTAGCCAGCAAATCTTTGCTGCGGCTCCAAGATTTAAAGACGTGTGAGTTTGCGTTTATGAGTTTGGCGAATTCTGCCTCGGCAAACTTCATCATCAATGCCTGTCTGCAAGAAGGCTTTTCACCCCATATTGGCAAACAAGTGGTGGAGCCAAGCACCTTGATGGCGTATGTAGCAAACAGCAACACCGTGACGTTGGTGCCGTCGACGTTTTCTCAGCATCATTGGCATGGAATTCGTTTTATCAAGCTGAAAGAGTCACTGCGTGCAGACTTGTGTCTGATTCATGACGGTAAGCAGGAGAGTGCTATCAAAGCCGAGTTTATTCGCACGTTATTGGAGAATGCGAGTTAAGCATGGGCAAACAAAAAAGGTCACCCTAAGGTGACCTTTTCGAATGATTCGCTGAAATCAGCAATGCGATTAGCGCGCAATTAACGCATCGTTTGAATCTACTGTCACAGGCTATTTCTGAAATAAATCTGGAAAGGTACAGAGGAAAAGGCATGTGAGCCTTTCCCAGAAAAACAGTGATTCTCAACAGTTTTCCCTAAATTCTGAACCCTGATAGAAATATTTTCCAGAATATTTGACAGAACTTGAGAGCCCTTTATCAAGTAGTACATCATTGTAGTGTACTAGGATCTAATTAGGATAATATTGGTTTGAATCGCTTTAATTGAAATAGCTTGATCTCTATTGTCAATCACCTTATTGGTTTGCCATTCGAATGAGTACTGTACAATCGTCCGTGAATTCCAAGGTTTGAAGGTATTCGCTCAAAACCTCCTTGGTTAAAAGCTGTGGAAGCTGTGCTGGGTAGCAGCTCCAAAATCCATCTGAAGCAAGAATCAATGGTTTGTTTAGATCAAGTTGGAGAGCGTTATAGGCTGGTTTGCTGAAACGGACCCCTTTTAGAACATTGAATAATGTATGACGGTCGGGATCTGTGGATAGTTTCTTTTCATCATTACCTACATTCCTGTAGGTCAAACTATGCGGATAGGTTTGCCACCTTATGTCATTACCCTCTATAGAGCCAACCCGGCAGTCACCGAGATAAAAGCAGTGTTGTATATTGTCTTCAATGATTAGCAACAAAAAACTGCCTTTGGAACAAATAAAATGACGCTGGATCTGGCTATGGACGTCTTTTATGAGCGATTGAATTTCATATTCTGTTACGGGGGATTGTGCTGCTAGCCATTGTTCGCGCAATTGGGAACAAAATGCAGTAACAAAATCACCACTATCTTTTGCATTAGTTGAGCCATCGGCAATTATCCAAAACTCCTTACCATCATCGCTTTCACAATAAGTGGTAAAATCTTGGTTCACAGTGCGTTCAGTTCCTTGGAACGTCAGGGCTATTGATTTACTGTTCACTTCCTAGCCTCACTATGCCATCAATTTGCTCATGCAAATATTCCATACGACCTTCATCTCCATTTGTTGCACTTTGTAGAAGGTAATCAAAATCGGTATGGTTATGCAGGGAATCGAGTTCAGTAGAAATATAAGAGAGCATTTCCTTATTTGCAGTTCGAATGTCTTCAATAAGAGTGTCTCGACCGTCAATTAAGCTCACGATGTCTTCCAAATCTCTACTTTCCCATAAAAAGTCAGCACCTCGCCCCTTGAAGGCTTCAAGCTTCGTTGCTAGGAAATAGGCTGGAGTAAGCAAGCGTATCACCAAGCCTGGTTTCAATTCGTAATCTTGGGCATGTTCTAATGCAGCTGCATACCAACGATTCGTGAATCCAAGGGTTTCATCCGTTGGCATAAAATCAACTTGAATATCATCAAGCCATTTACGACAAATTACATTGTCCTCAGGTTTCTCGATGAAGCCACGTTCACGTAATTTCTGCTCAAATTCTGCATTTTGAACATAACCAAGTGCACTAACGATTAAATCGACATCATCCGTTGATCGTACCGATTCTTGTGCTAGCTCATCTGTAAGAAGAAGCCCTGTAGTTGCTCCGCCAACAAAAGCCGTTTGACTTAGAATATCTGTTCCAAGAGCTTCGGCTACTTGGATTATCATGTTTTTGAGTTTATCAAAGGTGGATTGATTCATTGAAATAGCTTCTCTTTTAACATCTTAATGGCTAAATTACTTTCTCTTGCATTTCCTATACGAATTGCATCTAAAAGAGCTAAATATGCGTATAGCTCACTATCTCTTCTTACGGCAAATGGCACAGATTTGTATAGTGGTTCAATAGCTTGTCCCATATCTTTTCCTCTGGGGTCTGGCCAAACCATCTTTAAGTCACCTGCGGATAGGAGTTTATTTTGTAGTACAGGCGCAGAGAAAGTAGTCGGTATACCTCGTGTTACCTGAGCAGGTTTTACAGGAAAAACGTATTTAAAACCGTAAGTGATAAATTCGTCAAATGCTCTTCTGTTTGCTTCCGGTCTACCAGTTAATCGATTGATTTTAGCCAGTTTTACATCGATGCATCGCTTTAAACTCTTGCTGATCTCACTCTTACTAATTCCCAACTCTTCTGACAGACCCCGAAGAGTGAACAAGCGATCGTAACAATCTGAAGACTTGAACATGGCATCAATGCGATTAAGTTCCGCGTCTAATTCACTTTCATCAAGCCAACCAGTAAGATTAGAATTAGCTCTTTCAGCAACTATTTCATCAACATTCAAGTCACTTAGACAGATAAGTTTAATTACCAATAAAATATCTTGACTTTTCATAATTACTAACCTTTTCTGTTGTCCACCATTTGCAAACCATGGACAAGTTTCATTTCAATAGTTTTGACTTGTCAAGTTTTTTTGGTTGTTCGACGCGATTACAATGATTGATTTAACAATGCAATTATCATGTGTCATCTGCTCTATTTGCTTTTGTTTAAAAATCAGGTGGTTATATTCGATTTTAAAGATGTTACATCAGGAACTTTTCCTGTCCATGTTTGGCTGGTTTCTATATTGATTTGACTGATATTGAAAGCTAAAAGCTGGTCACACTCCAAATCATTTAAACCTTTATAGTCACCTACACGAAAATCAAAATGGGTGATTTGCGTCTCGATTTTTCTTTGGGTATGTCTGTAAAGAGACCATAACTCATTTGGTTTCCGGAGTTGAACCCAAGCAGTTGAAAAAGCCGCTAGTGCCGAAAGAACGGAAGGAGAAACTTTTCCGAGCCAAAACCCTTCCCCTAGACCAACTAGAACGGGAGCTGTTAGTGTGCAAAGCATGATAATCCTGAAGCACAAGAGTGACTCTCTCTTATTATGAATAGCTTTGCGCTCAAAGTGGTTTGCTTGTTTTAAAGCGTAATCTTTTGCTTTCATTATAGTCACTTAGAGAGAATAATCTTGATATGGTTTAACTTTGGGTTATTGGGAAACTCGGATAGTACTACTTCGACAAGCGTAAGAAGGCCACCTGCAAGCATTCCTGACTCAGCTTTTTGTGCTGCATCCAACCAATTCTGGGATGGGCTATTAGTTAAGCTGAGAGTTTTTAGATTTCCGCCAGCTTTTTTCCAGTAGTACTCTAATTTATTGTGTGCAATTTCCGAACATTCATCAGCAAATCGTCCGATAACTGCGTTTCTATCTTCAGACGAAGGTGCTCCATTTAGAAAACGATAAGTAACCTGATTGAAATAGTGTAATAAATCGCTACATTCTTGGATAGCGGGTTTTAGCTTTGGTGTTGTTGCAAAAAAACCACAACTCAAGTCAAAAATATTATTCGCAACACTGCTCCATGAGTTCTTCTTAACAATTACTCCAAGGGAAGTCGCACATTCTATCCAGTCATTGCTATTCACTTTCTGGATCCAAGAGCTGATATTACTTTCATTGAAAATAATGTTTTTTGAAAGATAATTTATCAGTATATTTCCATCTATGACTTTTGCGCTGTTAAATTCTTCATCGAGAGCACTTATTATTTCTTTTTCGTGGATCATAACTTCGAATCTATAGTCTCTACCACTAAGTATATGAGATGATAGTTTTCTAGCTAGTTTTTCTCTTCTATCTAAGCTCAGTTTTTCCCATATTTTGCTTCTGTTATCATAGGTTAAATAGTGATCTATGATTGTGTTGATTACAATATCAAAAACAATGTTAGATTTTATTTCGTTAATTAAGTTGCTTATGGTTTTATTAAATTCGCTAGTGCTAATTTTAGGAGGATAGAAAGTTCCTCCTTGCTCAAGTTGTAAACTCCATATTTCTAAGCACGGACTCTTTGAAAGATCGATGAAGTTTAGAAGATCTGGGGTTTTCAGTGCTCTTTTAGCTATTTCATTAGAGAATTTTTTTAAGCGTTCATCACATATCGCGTCGCCAAGCATTCTTGCATCTATATTTTCGATTAAGTAAATAATTCCGGAGTCATCATTACTTATTGCTTCGTAGTGAGCTTTGAATATGTCGCAATTATGGTCCGAATTTAAAATTGCCCATGCGTGAAGCTTTGAGCATTTATATCTTTCAGCCCAATTTTGTGAATGGATATACTCATCTTTAGTGAATTTATTATTATTAACTGCGTCAAACACTTTCTCTCCTAGTGTTGACCCATTTATTCCTAAGGTCTTAATTGTATCGTTTAGTGTGTTTATCTTAAGCCAATATATAATTTGTTTGTTAACTCTATCTTGATTCAATATAATGGCTATTGCTTCTAATACACATTTTTTCCACCATGATTGAAAATTACCAGAAGTTCTGGATAAAAATGACTCAACACTATCAACATCTATGTTTAGGATGTTTGATTTAATCCAACCCGTTAACTCCTGTTTTGGCAATAGCTCTATAGGCAAACTTTCTTCATTTATATTGCTCAATGATAAAGGATGGAGATAATTACTCGTATTTGGTAATTCTTTTTTTAGTGTCCTTAGTAACTCTTCTTTTATTTCAATAAGTTGATTTTCTTTTTGAGCGTATGCAATTGCGGTTCTTAATGTGGAAAGTGCGTTGTCAAATGACCTATTGCTTCTGTATTTTTCTAGATTGTTAGCAAGCCGAGACAACCCGGATAACATTTTCAGTGAACCAGGCAAATTATCCAATTTTTGAATTATATCACTAAGGAATGAGTCTTTTTCACCATCGAGTAGATAGTTATCCACTCTTGTACGATCTCTAGTTATCCTCGTATTAACAATTTTTAAACCATCTTTCTTCCATTGATTAGAGAGCTCATTGGGAGTCACGTATATCGTTGGGTGTGTAGATGTTAATATTGATTGCGGAGGTAAAAAAGCCGTTCGAACAGAAAACTCTTGCTTTGCTTTCTGCCACAGTTTTGGCCACAACCTTGAAATGAAATCAGGTATCAAAAACTGCTCATTCACTACAATTGCTTCATGAGCTGAACTTAACTCATTAAGAATGTTTGTTAGTGCTGAGTCCGGAGTGTTACTTGTAGTTTTTGTCCCTATTAACTGTGAAACAAATGGTGAGATATCATGAAGGTCACCTATTTCACTGAGTGGCCATAACAAGACCTTTGTCTTCACCATACCCCCGCGAGGGGCCTCTTGATCTGGCTCTATACTCCAAATAGCCCACCACTCGTTATCAATAGGACCGCAGTTTATAGCTGGCCACCACTTATTCACTGGGTTAACATGACCACTAGGCTTGTCAGTTAGTCCAGAAAGAACCGAAGGCGGATGCAGTTCGCCCTCACACGATATCAACCCATGTCCATGCTTTACAAATCCATACAAAGCTTCTATCGGGAAGTTAATCATATTCTATCCAAAATCCAAGATAGTGGAGCGGCTAGGTCACTATCTTTGCAATGCTGCTTTGGAGCTATAACCCAGCCATTGTTTTCAGGCCCACAGTCAATAAAATCCTCATCATTGCTTTCAGCCGATAAAGATTTTCCTAGTGCAGAAACCCCCCAGATACTGATCTTATTTTGGGGCCACACATTGTTAATAAATTTACTAAAAAGAGGGAGCTTTTCGCAGAAAACCTCATCAGGTGTTTTATCTTCTACATTAATCTCGTCGTAACAAGACAATGCGATCACTAGTGGCGGTTTATTTGGGTTCGAATTTAAGTGAATGCCACCCACATGACATAGTATTTGAATTAACTCAATATAGTGAGCATTCGCATCCCATATATCAGGTCTTTTTTCTTTTTGTGCATTATTTTTGGATTGTACCGAAGTTAACTTTTTAAGTGCGTCCGGATAGGTTGTTTCAGATGAAAGCCGGATAAACAATATCCACCCATCAGAGCTTTCAATCCGATTTTGCCAATCTATTGGTACCTCTCTTTGCTTAAATATCTCTGATATTTGTTCTCCGCCATAATCAGGCCAATTTAAGTCTATGTGTTGACCTGCCTTACTGACTAAAGGTAAGTATATTTTGGAGTACTGATCTATTGGAGTGTGGTCGGCTGAGTTGCCTTCTTCTAATTTGGTCAGTACTTGTGTTAAAGCGGCTATATCTGATGAGGCTCCATCCCCAATCCTTATTTTGAAATCATTTGGCTTGTGCTTGAGTCTTCCGACCAATTGACCTGCATAATGTGTTTTGCCGCTATTCGGACCGCCAAAAATTAGAAAATTAGGAGAGCTCATAGTGACCTCGATAAGCAAGAAAAGCATCGTTTTTAACTACTGGTTCTGAAATTGGTTTCGCTTTTTCAGGGCTCCAAGCATGATCTAACATATGTCCTGTAGCAGTGATCATGCTACTCGGATCATCCACACTTACTTCGACTTCTAACGCATGAGGTATGCTTTCGTTTAGAGTTGTTTGAATCGCCTGTCTAATGTTCTCGCTAGGTGATTTATCACTTTTTGCCCATACTAATAGTACGGGACGTCGACAGACTGTTTCTGCAAGGCGTTGTATTATCATTCTTAACTCTTTACGAGCTACACCTCGCTCTGTACCAGATAATTTTTCACAGTCAGCAAAGATTAAGAACGCATCACTATGCTGTGCAGTCCACTTTGCACCTTGCGCTTCAATTGAATCAGGAGTAATAGACCATTGATTAAACCACTCGCCAGGAGAGTCTGTTAGCAGTATGTTTTTTGTAATATTGTTTTCATCTCGAAGTGTAAAATGTAAGACTCCTGGCGTTCTTTCAACGCCCCTTGGCGTATGAGGAGGGAATGAAGGAAGGTCTGTATTGTTGAATCTACAGTAGGCAGCAATTGCTTCCCACGCGCCTAATGTTTCTGAGCCACAAAAGCTGAACTTGGATAGTCTACTCCCAGATATGAGTAGTAAGTAAATAGAAGCCAAAAATGTGGTTTTACCAGAATTTTCCGCACCGATTAAACCGACAAGAATGGATGGGCCTTGTTGATACAAACGTACTAAATCTGTGCTACCAAATGAGGCAGAAGACCAAGGTACACGTGCCGAATTTTTAACTGTGTCATTTGAGAGTGTTTCATTCTCAATGTTTTTTTGTTCTGTCCAGCATTTACAGTTGGCTTCAGACATTTCACCTAGAGCGCATTGCTCGCCATCAGCCACAAAGCAATGCGGGTTGGAGCAACTTCCCATTATTTAGCTCCTTTAGCTAACTCATATGCTTGCAGTTGACGGAATAGGGCTCTGGATATATGGGGCAAACTGCTCTTCCAATCAGCAGGGACTAGGGAGTTAACCAAAAGCTTCTGTAAATCAACCTGCTCATTACTTAGAGCTGTTAACACAAGCTCACAAATGCTCAGCTTTTCATTTGATGTCAAAACAGCAAAGTCGCTAATCAAATTTTGATTGAAGAAGTCTCTTTTTTGTCTAACTGCGGTTAGAAGTTCGTAGAAATTATAATCTCTGACAAAACTCGCCTCTGGTAGCTTGTTGACTGTTTCTGAGAGCGCGAAAGGTACACTAGCTACGGTTGGTATAGTCACTTGTTTTAGAAGGTCAAAAGGCATTACTACACTTGCAAGTTCAGGTTCGATGGAGCGATATGAGCAGTTATGCGAATCTGAGTATAGAGCCTCTGACCACCATAAGGTGTTCACTTTGGCTCTTTCTTGGTTATAAATCCTATTTTGTTCTTTTTGATAACGTTGAATAGTCAAACGTTGTTGATTTAGAGTCTTTTCTATTGAATCCCCGAATGCAGTTAACGTTCTATTAAAGCTTTCTTGTAATGCCGTATCGTTTCTTTGTACTGCACTCACAATACTTCCAAGTTCTGTGGATAGGAAGTCAGCCATTAGCTTTGCGTGCTGATGAGACCAGCTTTGTCCACTGTTAGGCCAAACCGTGTTATGTGGAGTAGGTGATGTTTCTGGAGTATCCTCAAAATTCTGAAAGTTCGGACCAGAGGCACTACCTACTTTTTTTAAGTATTTGACTTTATCAGTTGAGGGATAGCTTACCAGTTCAACTTCATCAGAAGCACTAATTCTGATAGGTTTCTCTTTTGGTATTGATGCTACATTTTCAGAGGCAACCGCTTTGGTCTCAGCAATCTTAGAGAAAGAGATTAGAAGGTTCTTTATTGGCTCTTCCTCTTTACCTAGCGATAACAAAGGAAGAGTGTCGCAAGCTGTTAACCACATAATCGCTGCATTATGGCTTTCTTCTGATACTAACTCGCAAGCTCTTAAAATGATTCCGCGATACAGATTTATAGGCTCATTTGTATATGCAGAACTAAAAGATTTCCAATGCTCAACGAGACATTCTTTTGCCAAGGTTATGGCGTTCGAAGATAGTGATGAAGAAGGTGATATTCCAACTTGGATAGCATTTATAAGAAGAGTTGGAGAGTCTTTAAATTTGTCAGAGAGTAAAGTTGCAGCGGACTCCACTTTTTCGTAACGCTCATCGTGACCTTCTATTAGTTCTTGAACTAAAAATGCTTCTAATATGTTGCTCATGTTTAATCCTGTAAGTAAAAGTTTTTAACTATCCGAATGTTTTTTGAGCGCTGCGATTACAACTTTATTTTCTGGATAGTCCTTCTTAACCTCTAACAATAGCGAAGTTGGTGTTACGGATGCACCATTCAAAGAGCGGTTCCAGATATTTAACCACATGTCTCTGGGGTAAGGGTTACTTGCTAGTTCGTTGTTTTTTCCTCCCGCTCTTTTCCAGAGTGCTCTTGCTTGGGTGATCTCAGGGTATTCTTCAGCAAGTAATTCAAGTAAGTCGTCTTGGAAGTAATCATCAGTGACTATGTGTTGGTCTTGTGCAAATAAGTCAGCGTTTTCTAGTAGAAACTGCATCATCGTTCTCGCTGATGCCTGCGAAGCAAAGTGTCTATATCTGTCATCTTTGAACTCATCGCCAAAATCGCAAACTGCTTTTGCAATGATCACTGGGATATCGTTTACTTCTCCGATTGCACCTAGTGCGCTAGCTTCCATGTCTATACCTATTACTTTTCTCATTGAGCTAGACAGTTTGTCAAAGATGGTAGAATCCTCAACGACTGCCGCTCCCGTCGCTATCGGGGCGATATGAAGACTAAAACTTTCGGTTTTATTCACTCCCTTGGGGTTCATGAGTCGGTAGTCTTCAACGTGCTCTCTACCGCTAACAGTCAAAGATAGCGATTTTGTGGCTAATTCTTTTTTGAGGAGTCTCTTAATGACATCAGGCCAATCTGGACAACACGTATCAAAGTCCGGTTGTTCATGAGGGATAATATCGTCATAAATACATTGCATTACCCAAAGTTCTTGCTGTTCAAGGCTTAAAAGTGGTTTTTGAATTGGCCAAGAATTTATATCTGGGATTGTATTCTGCATCCGCTGAACAATAGTGTTTCGGGGACGATATTGCAGCATGTCTCCTTGAAAGACTTCTTTGCCATTTTCTCGGATTATTTTACCTGCATCGTAAGACCATAAGCGATCGGCAAATATGACGTCACCAAGTTCGACCTTCCCCCTTCGGCCAGCACAAATACCTGTCATAGCCAAGCACCTGAAAGATGTTTCACTCATCATTTGATTAACTAAAGCGCTAGCTTCTTCTCTACCCATAAAAGAGCACCATGTAGCTCTCACAGAAAGCGTTCGGTTATTCTGAGTATTGAAAATAGCGTCAGCTACAAGCCTACCATTTGGAAGAGCTTTTTCGTTCCAACAGCCCGCATCAATGGCATCACTGAATCTTAGTAATTGATCGTACTCGTCCTTCAAAGCACAAACGATCAGAACATCAATCTTGTTTGATTCGGCCAACATTTTTGTCCTTAATACTGCTTACAAAAGTATGCATACATCTTCGTATATTGAGTAAAATTGGACAATTTTTCAATGGCATTTTAGTGATTGTGCAGATGGAGTATCAATTATTGACCTTATTGACACATGGAAAATGATAGTTCTAACATACGGTCTCGGGCTAAAGGAAACGCGAGCTTAATCTCCCACCTTTAGACATATGAGGCCGCTAAAAAAGCCGCAAATGCGGCTATTTTAGTTTCTAAGCTTAATATCAGGAAATTTAGTCCGAATGACATGAACGCTTATTGTTAATTTACTCACTTTAAGCTTAAAAACTGGATAAGTTGGTTTTTTACCTGATGATAGTCAAGAGAGGATGATACGCCTACAGTGATCTATGCTCTTGTCATGTCCTAGACTGTAGCTAGAAGAGATAGGTGATATCGTTGACTCACAATGTACCTAAAAATCGGTTTCCCCTAAATTTTAATAGTTTCCCAATTGGTTCGTTGGAGCGTTTTATACACTGGAGTTGGCAATTGAGAATGATGAGATTCCATGCGTTCACCGACGAATGCGGAGATGCTATTAGGGATAGGTACAACCACATCAATCATGAAATAGGAGTTCAAACCGTTTATATCGATCTTCTGTCATTAAGTGAAAGTGAAAAGAACGAGTCTCAGCTATCTAATATCATCCGTAACCACGAACAACCCACTTGGATCTGGTTTATCAATAGCGAGGCACTTTTGGACATTTCGCGAGCTGGCTGGCTCCGTTCTCTTCTTACTACTTATTGCGTGGATCACGTCAGAGTGACTTTTTTGTTAGATAGCCAAGAGCACTACAATAATATATTTCTAAGTTATTCGGCTCCTTTTTATAAAACGACTTCAGCTCTTGAGATTCCAAAAAGTTAAATTATTTTATCCTAACAATTTGTTTTCTCTGTTGTTCAATCAGCTCATGCTCAAGTTGTGTAATTTTGAGATGAGCTTTTCGCAAGGCATGAGATAGCTGATGGTGTTCGGCCGCCATTTGTGCGACCATCGCTTTAAGTTCATCAACTTGCTCACGGTACTGAATTTTAATCCGTCTTTCTTCATTACGTTTTAATCTTAATTTTACAAGATCGGATTCGACTGGTGTAATGGATAATGAAGCTTTAATCCTTGCTGCTTCCGATTGCACTTTAAGCTTAAATTCTTTGTAGTAATAGCAGCTTCCATTTCCAAGCCCTGCTTCTTCTTCGACAGCACGAACTGACAATTTCCGGTGCTCTGGTATTCGTTTTGTTTTTCCAATCAGGATTCGTTGAAGTGCGGCTTCAAGTTGAAGCAAAGTATTTTCTGATTTTTTCATAAATTGGCAACCTCGATGGGATGTTCATACTCTTCAAATGGTATATCGAAATCACGCATAACATTTTCTGCGGCCCTGATTTGAGTTATACAATGAGAATATTCACCTAGACTGACATCATTTTGTTTAACTAGGTATGCAACAAGAGATGTATGGCGTTTTTTCCACCATTGTGCTTTTTCTCCGTCAATTACACTGCCGCTGGATTTACAATCCACACAGAAAGATGGATTAGATATGCCTTCCATATCGCAGTCATAACCGTTTTTACAGTAGCTATGTAATGTACCGTGCAATGTCATTCGGCCTGCCTTAACTAGCCTGTAAAGGTTATCCCAACTGCTATATGTCTCAGGTTTCCTATCCCTCATCGCCATAATCATCTTTCCGAAACTACCAGACAGTTTTTCATCACCATTAAACCATTTATCAAATTGAGCTGTGGTTTGAATCAACGACACTTCATTTAAAATGTTTATTAGATCATGGTCTGAATGGATATCATGTAGCCTAGTTTGAACTGCTCCTGAGCTATACCAATCACTCATTCTCAAATAGAGATGCTTGAATTGTTGCTTAATCGCAATGGAGTGACCCAAATTATTCCTGACCGAAAATACAGCAAAAGTTCTTCTGAACTGATGGGTGGATAGAGGCCAAATTTTCCCTAATATAATTTTTTCAACAATTGTGCCGTTATTATTTGGATTTAGTTGTATACATTCATTTATAGAATCGGCTGTAATCACTGCTTTTGCATTCCTAGAGAATCGTCTTAGCCGTTCATTCCAACTGTCTCGAGCGATTATTTTTGGCGCATTCATACGTTCTTTTTGAGTCAACCAGAGACATTCAGCTGTTTCTGATAGCTGTTTTCGAACACTACTACTTGATGAATTTATAGCTTTGTCGTAGAGCTGATTACGTAACCCTTCGCTCAAAGCCGAAGCTAGATCTATCGCCTTTGATACAATAGGGCTACATAGCCATTCCTCGGCCTTTTTGCCTGCGGCCATCTTATGAGTACTAGCTTTAACTACGTGAAAGTCTTGCCCATCAAGTTGATATGAATGGAAGCTATTTCTCCGTAATTCGAATAGCTCGCTCACCCTCATGCCAGTGAAAGCGGCACAACAAATAAAGCATGCTGCTTGTAGTTGTCCACGCCAAGCTGCGTACCAGTTACCGTCTTCGTTACATCCGGGGAGTAATCCTGTTTTTGAAAGGTTTCTATGAATGATGTCACGATAAGGCTCTGGTAGAAAATTGTTTACTTCATGTCCGTAATTCCTTCGATCCAGATTTCCATATTCATCATGTAGCCACTTCCATTTACCTGTTGCTATTAAATCGTCAACAACAGTACGGCCTGCTTCATAGTTAGATTGAAGGCTTTGCTCTAGTTGAGAGATTTCTTTACGGTACTTCCATGCTGACTCAACAAGCAGCACCGCTTCACTATAGATTTTATCGACTATGTCTTGAGGGATGGCTAAATACTGTTTTGTATCCCTTTTAGTAGTGCAAGATAGCTTTTTTGCTCTTGTGGAAAAATTTATTTCAGGTAATGTAATTTTAAATGGTAGAAAGTAATTTAGTCGTACGATTGATTTTAGGGAGGAAAATATTTGTATAATATAATTTCTGCTAAGTCCTTCCAAATGCTCTTCAAGCTTAGACCATACTTCGTCATTATTTAATTCTGTAATGTCAAACTTCTCCTGAGCGATTAGAGATAAAATGACTTTTTTGAGCGGAATGTTAAATCTTGATGTAAGTGTGGTTATCTTGCAGGCTTTTCCTGATTTGTTTCCTATAGCATACAACCAGCCATATGCTATGAGTTTAGTTTGTATAAGTAATGTAGGGTGTTCGATTAAAAATGAAAAATTAAACTCACTCTGATTTCTAGTTCCCCCTATATCACTTCTAAAGGTCGAACAATCCCAGATGGTGTCACCAAATCTTGATACGATATTTCCTTCATTATCAACACTTATTGGTGTATTGTTTAAAGATTTGAAATCCTTTTTAATAAAAAGTTCACTAACCTTTATATTGCATTTTGGGATATCCTGATCTAGGAAGTCATTCGGTAGATTTATTTGTAACTCCATAGTGAAATTCCAGTATTATAATTCGCTGGCTGCGTCGGGCCAAAGAGGATGTCGCCCATCTTCATCGAGTTTCCTCTGAGCTTGGCGTAAAACCTTTGGATTAATTTTCTTTAGTTTTTTATCAATGCTTTCAATAATTTCAGAAAAATTATCAGAATGATGATTCTTATCTATATGTAAATAGTGCGATTCCTCTAAGTTTTCTCTGTAACTTAATATACACCATATATCTGTTACTGATTCTACTAAGACTTGGCTTGAACATTCCCAGCACTGCTTTAGCTCGGCACAGGCTAGCTTTACGCCATCTCCGATTAAACCATGAGAATTGGCTCGACGAGTAAACTTTCTATTTTTTTGAGCATTGTTACCTTTGCAATAACTTCCATTTGCGCTTTTGATTGGTGGGGTAGAGCTGTTCAAGTAAGATTCGTAAGTGAGAACTTCAATTTTATATGTATCCTTAACAACTTTTTTGGCTGCTTCAACGCCATTTCCATCCCGAACTGTTTGCTCAAGTATCAAACAAGTGTCCCTGTTCATTAGGTTGTTTTCTAATGGGTTCCCTGAACTGTAAGAACGCTTTATTACTTCTGGAGTATTATCTAGTAATAGTGCGGCCTCAATTTCTCTTCCTCGTGCAAGTGTTAAATAACTACCAGTGACTCTAAATCTCCTGATCACGGGAATCAGTTTTTGACCTGAGTCATCTACCAAGGGAAAGTTTTTTGATAGCCAGCTTCGAATGAAGTCATTTAATATATGTCCCGTAATAGGCTTTGGTTTTCCGTTATTGATATATTGAAAAAGTAATGCGTCAGAACTTGGATCAATCAGAGTTGAAATATCTATAAGGTCAGTGAAAAAATCTCTAGCATATTTTGGTAGCTCTAGTTGTTGATTATCACCTAATTCAACACTTATATTTTTAAATGCTCTTCTCTTAAATGCTGACATTTTATACCAAGGAGATATTTGATCTCGGAGTTTTTCTGGACGTTTTAGCTGAAACAATATCGAACTATTGCTCCAAGTATAGAAACTTAGTAAGAAAGTAGCGCAGCACATAAGCTTGGTAATACCTGCCCGTACGGAAAGGTTTTTATCAGCTAGGTTTATTACCATTGTCTGCTTTTTGTGCCCAGCATCAATATGAAATTGTGGGCTGCTGATAAATTGCTGGTGAAGTTGTTTAAAAATCTCATGTAGTAATGCTAGTAGCTTTCTTAGATCATTATCACTATATGCAGCTGTTGGTTTACTTTGAGATTTTCCTGAGAATGAAAAATTTGGCATCCATTTCTGATATTCCACTTCCATTATTTTGAGCAAATTCTTCAACCCTGATATTCGCTGTGTTAACGTTGAGTCTATAATTTCTCCTCTTCGTTGTCTTGATTTATAAAATTCTATTTCTTTTAACACTGGGTCTTTCGTTAAAGGTAGTAAGCCATTGCTATCGCAAAATCGGAAGTGTAATCTGGCAGTAATAAACAAGTCATATTTTGTGGGATCTGAATAATCTTGATTCTCCATAATGGCTTCAAATAATTTATAAGCCACTATATCTCTGTTTGCATATTTACTATTATTAGCTAATATTTTTTTAGTTATGGGAATGTCGAAGTAACGGAACCTGTTGAAATCAAGAGTTACTACACCATTTACACCATCAATTACTTTTTGAGTTAAGGCTTTCTCCCAAGCTACCGTGTTAACAATGTTTCTTGACATTATGCATACCCCTTTAAAGAATCATGCATGATTTGGTCAAGCATGGATATTTTGTATACTAATGCCTCGTTGCGTTTTAAATAGCTGAGATATTTCCATGTTGTTCTTTCGTCTTCATGTCCCATCCAAGACATGATTAGTGAAAGAGCTTGCGACGCAGGAATGCCGATATCCAATAGGCTTTGTAGTCGATAAGTGGCGTATGTTCTTCTAAGATCATGGAACTCATGATTAAAGTCTGCGTTTGTTTTTTTTATTTCCATACGCAGCTCACAAAACCTACTCCCAACACTTTCTGGTGACATGGGATTACCTTGTTGACTTATAAATAGTGGTTCCCACTTTTGAATCGAATTTGAATCACTTTCAGTTTTGTCATGCAGCTTTTTTAATCTAATCATTCTCCTGTCGCTGATAGCGTACTCATTTAGTATGTTTATTAAAGAAGAAGATATTTCGATCGTTCTTTTTTTGTTGTTCTTTGTTTGAACACCGTTGTCTGGTCCAATTGGTATATTGAATCGAGTGTCTGCTTCCCCACATGTATAAGCTTGACTTAGAGCCTCGATAGTTAGACTGCTTGCCTCTTCTTTGCGCAAACCACATAAGAGTCCAAGTAATATTATTAAGCCCGTTTCAGTTGATGCTTTCGGTAGTTCTCTTTTTAATATAGCTAGTTTTTTTTGTGATAATGGATTCATTGAGCGTATTCTGTTGCTTTGAGAACTTCTAGGAACTCGAATACGTAAGTCACTTGTCTGAACAGTGAATTTCGGCATCATATGGGCTAACATACTTTCATTTTTTATGTCTACGATCTCGATTTCAAATGGCTTGTTTTGGTCGGTTATAGTAATTAACTGTTCATGTGCTGCCCATTTATAAAATTGCACAACATGCCGTATGTAAGTATTGGCTGTTGAAAAGGCCAGATCTCCTTCCTTCGCTTTCTTTAATAGATGCTGATTTCTAAATCGGTATGTTGGCTTTAATGATTTAATGACAGGGAATACATTCCATGTCAGTCGATTTTCTTCTAGAAAACGCCAGTAACTTAGTAGTGCGCGAGAGTATGAGCTAATATTTTCATGCCGCTTTACTCCAATCAGGTGAATAAACCATTGGTTGACTGGCTCGACGTATTTACCCGAGGAGTCATACAGCGTTGGCAGTTTTCCTATGACTCGCCCCCCGTGAAATTCTATCGGGTCTGTATCAATTGTTATCTCGCAACCAATTCTTACGTCATCAGAATCAACTAAATAAGCCACATGTTTAACCCATTCTTTTCTATAGCATAGTGACTATTATCGGTTGTCGGTTATTCAGGCGGTAAGGGCTGGTATGTACTGATTTGGGCAACTTGAGTGATTGCAAGCAAGGCTACAATGTGCAGTTAGTCTACTCCTGTGTTTAGAGGCTCAACTTTCACATGTGAAAGTCAGAATAATGAAGAGGTTCAGGGGTAGGTGCTCAAGCATGAAAAAGGCCAGATAAAAACCTGACCTAATTAAGCATTTTCCAGAGGTAGAAAGGTGTGTAGGTGGGTTTCCTACACTAACCTGTCATAGTAACGAATTCTTCTGAGCCCGTTGGGTGGATAGCCACAACAGAGTCGAAGTCTGCTTTGGTTGCGCCCATCTTCATTGCTACGCCGAAGCCTTGGATCATTTCATCTACCGTGAAACCGATGCCGTGCAGACCAACAACCGTTTCTTCTTCGCCCGCACATACAAGCTTCATCTTACATGGTTGACGGTGCTTAGTAACGGCGGTGTACATCGCAGTAAAGCCAGATGTGTAGACTTTGATGTTGTCTTTGCCGTACTTCTCTTCCGCTTCTTGCGTTGTAAGACCGATAGTGCCGATTGGTGGGTGGCTAAATACCACAGTTGGAACCAAATCGTAGTCCATCTTCGCGTTTGGTTTATTGTTGAACAAACGCTCAGAAAGTTGACGACCCGCTTTCACTGCTACTGGTGTTAGCTCGATACCGCCTTCCATGATGTCACCCACACAGTAGATGCCTTTCACGTTGGTTTCTTGGTATTCGTCTACCTTGATGTAGCCTTTTTCGTTCGTTGCCACGCCGGTTGACGCTAGGTTGATTGCGTCTGTCGCTGGGTGACGGCCGATTGCCCAGATTAGTTGGTCAACGTTTTGGCTCTCACCGTTTTCTAGGTGCAGAGTTAGGCTGCCATCGGCTTCTTTTACCACTTCTTTTGGTACAGAATGGGTGTGCAGTGTTGGGCCTTCTGCGTCCATCACTTCAACCAACGTATCGATGATCATTGGATCGAAGCTACGTAGTGGTGACTCTTTACGTACGAACAGGTGCGTTTCTGTACCTAGCGCGTGCAGTACGCCAGCAATTTCAACTGCGATGTAGCCAGCGCCCACAACCGCAACGCGTTTTGGTTGTTCTGCTAGGTCGAAGAAGCCGTTTGAATCGATGCCGTATTCAGCGCCTGGAATGTTTGGAATAGTAGGACGACCACCAACCGCGATCAGGATGTGATCTGCTGTGTAATGTTCACCGTTTACTTCGACAGTTTTTTCGTCAACAAACTTAGCAAAGCCTTTAATCACGTTTACTTTGTTGTTGCCAAGAACGCGATCGTAAGATTGGTGAATACGACCAATGTATGCCTGACGGCTCTCAACCAGTTTGCTCCAGTCGAAACCTTTCACGTCGACATCAAAACCGTAATCTTCTGCGTACAGGTTCATTGCTTCTGCGATTTGCGCGCCATGCCACATCACTTTTTTCGGTACACAACCTACGTTGACACAGGTGCCACCAAGGTCTTGAGCTTCGATTAGCGCAACTTTCGCGCCGTACATCGCCGCACGGTTTGCAGATGCGATGCCGCCACTGCCGCCACCGATACAGATATAGTCAAAATGAGTCGCCATTACTTTCTCCAAGAGCTTATAAATTTTATCTGGTACATAGATAGATTGGGATGACCTTGCCTGAACTCAATGCCACCGTTATCCCACTATCATAAATCGAATGTAACGAATTCCTAAATGGGAAAAAGCGACATTACTTATGACAAATAGCGATGAGAGGCACAAAAAGAAGAATAAGCGCGATGAGAGGGCAAAGTTGAGAGTATAAAAAAGCGCAACGAAAATGTCGTTGCGCTAGAAGGTTTCGGTGCAGATGAGCTTACTCTGGCACAATCCAGTCCACTTTCCAGTGGCCGGTGGCTGGTGCGATCGCGTCTTGCAGGAATGGCAGAATCTCTTTCATCTGGCTTTCCAGTTTCCACGGCGGGTTAATCACAATCATGCCGGATGCCGTCATGCCGCGCTCGTTGGTATCGGGTGCGACACCTAACTCGATTTGCAGAATTTTACGAATGCCCAGTGCTTCCAGGCCTTCGATCATATCTTCGATGTCGTGACGGTTTACCACTGGGTACCAAATCGCGTAGATACCGGTTGCCCAACGCTTATGGCTCTGATGAATCGCTCGCACTACATCGCGGTACTCTTTCGCGAGCTCGTATGGTGGGTCAATCAGCACCAAACCACGACGCTCTTGTGGTGGTAAGCTTGCTTTTAGACGCTGGAACCCGTCCTCTTTGAAGATGCTCACTTGGCGATCGCGATGGAATTCTTGCTCCAACAGCGGGTGATCGGCTGGGTGCAGCTCCGTCAGCACCATGCGATCTTGTGGGCGGATTTGCGCACGTGCCACACGTGGTGAACCTGGGTAGTAACGCAGTTTTTCGCCGTTGTTGAGTACTTTGATGGCATCGATGTAGCTTTTGATGTCTTCAGGAATATTTGGGTTATCCCAAATACGTGCGATGCCTTGTTTGTATTCGCCCGTTTTTTCAGACCATTCGTGAGTCAGATCGTAACGGCCCACACCCGAGTGGGTATCGTGATAAACGAACGCTTTATCTTTTTGTTTCAGCGCATCAAGAATGAGGCTTTGAACGATGTGTTTGACCACGTCGGCATGGTTGCCAGCGTGGAAGCTGTGGCGGTAACTTAACAAATTAAACTCTCGAAACACTCTTTGGTTGAGTGTGGTCTGTGATTTTCACTCTATGGCGGTATTATACTCAAGTAACTTAAAGATGTAGAACTTCCAATCAAATCCGTTCCTCTAACTAGGGGCTCACTATTGAAATTTCTTTAAGTCACCCACACTTACTATTGGTAATCGAATTGAACTAGGTGAGTTTCTCGTGCTCAAAGAGTGTGAAATCTCATTTAGGTATAACAAGACTCAAGGACAGAGTAGCGCTCGTTGACTATATGGTCATCGCAGCATAGAGAAAGGGAACGGAGCTCCCCCAATCCATGTTGCTGGCTCGTCTGTACATTGAGTTGGCCTATCTACACAAAATAGACAGGCAATCACAGAGTCAAAACACAAAAGGAATTATTCATGTCTAATCCTCTTCTGACGTTTACGGACTTACCTCCGTTTTCTCAAATTAAACCAGAACACATCAAGCCTGCCGTTGAACAAGCGATTGCTGAATGCCGAGCGAAAATCGATGAAGTTCTAAAAGATAATGCTCACCCAACTTGGGACAGTGTGATTGCGCCAATTGAAGAAGCGGATGACCGCTTAAGCCGTATTTGGTCGCCAGTGGGTCACATGAACTCCGTGGTGAACAGCGAAGATCTGCGTGAAGCGTACGAAAGTTGTTTGCCAATTTTGTCAGAGTACGGCACTTGGGTTGGTCAGCACAAAGGCCTGTACGAAGCGTACAAAGCGATTAAAGCCAGTGATGCATTCGCAACGCTGACTCGCGCTCAACAAAAAACCATCACCGATGCGTTACGAGACTTTGAGCTATCGGGTATTGGTTTACCATCCGATGAGCAGCACCGTTACGGCGAAATCAGCAAGCGCATGTCTGAGCTCAGCTCTAAATTCTCTAACAATGTACTGGATGCCACCATGGGTTGGACCAAGTACATCACGGATGAGAAAGACCTTGCTGGCATGCCAGAATCGGCGCTGGCAGCAGCGAAAGCCGCGGCAGAAGCAAAAGAGCTAGATGGTTACCTCATTACGCTGGATATCCCATCTTACCTACCTGTCATGACGTACTGCGACAACCAAGAGTTGCGTAAAGAAGTGTACGAAGCGTATGTGACGCGCGCTTCTGATCGCGGTCCAAATGCTGGTAAGTGGGACAACTCAGAAATCATTACTGAGCAACTGAGACTGCGTCACGAAATTTCACGCATGTTGGGTTTCAATACTTACAGCGAGAAATCGTTAGCAACGAAAATGGCCGAAACGCCAGATCAAGTGTTGGGCTTCTTGAATGACCTAGCGACACGTGCGAAACCGCAAGGTGAACGTGAAGTGGAAGAGTTGCGTCAGTTTGCGAAAAGTGAGTTTGGCGTTGAAGAATTGCATGTGTGGGATATCGCTTACTACAGCGAGAAACAAAAGCAGCACTTGTTCCAAATTTCGGATGAAGAACTGCGCCCGTACTTCCCAGAGTCAAAGGTTGTCAGTGGTCTGTTTGAAGTGCTAAACCGCGTGTTTGGCATGACAGTTACTGAGCGCGAAGGCGTGGACACTTGGCACGAATCTGTGCGTTTCTTCGATATCTTTGACGCTGAAGGCGCACTGCGTGGCAGTTTCTACTTAGATCTCTACGCACGTGAGCACAAACGTGGTGGCGCGTGGATGGATGACTGTCGTGGTCGTCGTATTACGCTCTCTGGCGAACTGCAAACGCCGGTGGCGTACCTAACGTGTAACTTCAACCGTCCAGTGGGCGACAAGCCAGCACTGTTTACGCACGATGAAGTTGTGACACTTTTCCATGAATTTGGTCACGGTATCCACCACATGCTGACGCAAGTAGAAACTGGCGCGGTATCAGGGATTAATGGCGTACCTTGGGATGCGGTTGAGCTACCAAGTCAGTTCCTGGAAAACTGGTGTTGGGAAGAAGACGCACTGGCGTTCATTTCTGGTCACTATGAGACAGGCGAGCCGTTGCCAAAAGCGATGCTAGATAAGATGCTCGCGGCGAAAAACTTCCAGTCGGCGATGGGTATTTTGCGTCAGCTAGAATTCGGTTTGTTCGACTTTACTCTGCACACCGAATACGACCCAGAAGTGGGTGCACGCGTTTTGGAAACGCTGGCGAAAGTGAAAGAGAAAGTCGCGGTGGTTCCAGCCGTTGAGTGGGCGCGCTTCTCGCACAGCTTTGGTCACATCTTTGCTGGTGGTTACAGCGCGGGTTACTACAGCTATCTGTGGGCGGAAGTGCTGTCGTCAGATGCGTATTCTCGCTTTGAAGAAGAAGGTATCTTCAACAAAGAAACGGGTCAAAGCTTCCTGAACAACATCTTAGAAATGGGTGGCAGTGAAGAGCCAATGGAGCTGTTTAAGCGCTTCCGTGGTCGTGAACCACAAATTGATGCGCTCTTGCGCCATTCTGGTATTGCAGCGTAAGCGTACGCTGTCTTTCCAAAAATACTAAGGCCAACCATTCGGTTGGCCTTTTTTTATCCATTTTTTATAAAAAATTCACGGATTCACACTGCGGTTAATTGGGTTCTGCAGCGATATCAATGTCTCCGTAGACTGAACCTCATCAATGGCTTGCAGCTTATCAATCAGCACAAATTGCAGTTCTTCAATCGATTTGCACATCAATTTGACGAATATGTTATACGCGCCCGTGGTGTAGTAAGCTTCAACGACTTCGTCGAGCGCGTTGAGTTTTTCTAGCGCGGAATGGTAATCACGAGCTGCGTTTAGGTTAATACCAATGAAGCAGCACACATCGTAGCCGAGCTTTTTGGTATTTACGATCACCTCCGTTCCTTCGATGATGTCAGCCGATTTCATCTTCTCAATACGCACATGGATAGTGGCAGGGCTGACATCGAACTGCTTTGCCATTTCTGCGTAGGGCGTTCTGGCGTCAGCCATCAGTGTTTTTAATATTGCGCGGTCAAGGTCGTCGAGTTTCGGCAGGCTCGCATTCATACTATTATTTCCGTTAGGGATAGAGTTTTACCTCCCTTTTATACTCATAGCGGATAGGATTCACAAGGTTTGGCAGGAGTAACTGCGGGTTAACTCCGAGCTATGGAGATAATGTGCAGCGTTTTCTGGTTATTGTCGCGCTATGTTGGAGCGCGTTTGCCGCGGCCTCAGATCCGAAAGTTTTGGTCGTGCACTCCTATCATCAAGGTTTTTTCTGGACGGATTCCATACAGCGAGGTATCGAGCAGCAATTGGGTGATCGATCGCTGGATATGCGCGTGCTCTATTTAGACTCGAAACGTAACCAGAGTGAGCAGTTTTTCGCTCAGCTTGAATCCTTATATCGTACGAAATTAAGCAAAGAACGATTCGATGCCATTTTAGTGAGTGATAACAACGCGCTTGAACTGATGCAGCGTTTGGCGCCAATCATCAAAGACACCCCGGTTATATTTAATGGCATCAATAATTATCATCCTTCTTTGCACCAATCTCTGAACGCAACAGGAGTAACAGAAGATGTCGATTTGGAGGCAAATTTAGCCCTCATAGAGCGCCTACACCCTGATTACACCCAAATTCTTATTGTCAGTGACCATTCCGTAACGGGAGAGGTATTACGCTATCAAATCGACGATTTTGTACATGAACATCCGCAATATCGCGACAAAATTGTGCAAGTTATTCCCGATAGTATCATTGACTTAAAGCAACAAGTGGCGAAGCTGAATAAAGATAAAGTCGTCCTGTTTTGGACTTATTACCGAGATAAACAGGGTGTGGTTGGCAGTGAACGTGACTGGATTGGCGTTAACAGAGCCTCAAATGCGCCGCTGTTTATGGTGCACGACATTGGCTTAGGGCACGGTGCGGTTGGTGGCGTGATCCAAAGTGGTTATCGGCATGGCATAGAGAGTGCTGAGATACTTGAGTTTGTATTGGATAACCCTGACCAATCTCTGCCAGCCGTGAAGAAAAGTGATTCTGAAATCAAGCTCGATTATCAAGCTGTAGTGCGCTGGGGGTTGGGTGCTGAGCAAGAGGTCTCTGCGGTATTTTTTAATAAACCGATGAAGTTTTCTGAGCGTTTTGCCAAAGAAATTCGCTTGTTTGGTAGCCTGTTTGTGGTGATGTCGGTGGTCATTTTGTTGATGGGTTACTATTTACAGCGGATGCGTCGCAGCGAGAGTGCCGCGCGAGAAAGCCAAGCCATCTTAGAGTCGATTTTTGATCAGAGCATGCAGTATATGGGCATTCTGGATGCCAACGGTGTACTTAAATCGGGCAACGATCACCTGCAATCTTTGCTGTATCACCAAGGGCTGCGTTTAGACCGACCACTTTGGTTTCATCCCAATTGGAGTGAGAAAGCGCAAGCGTTGCTTGAGGCGTATTTCCACGCGCCTCACCATCAAGTGTCGACGTTTGAGGCTGAAATTTGGAGTAAAGAGCACGGTACATTGGTGTTGGAAATTTCACTCAAGCCTTTTTCTCAGCAAGTAGGAAATCAAAAGCAATACTTGTTTGAAGCGCGCGATATCACTAGTCGTAAGTTGATGGAAGATAAGCTCTATCAACGTGAATCAACCCTGCGTAACTATTATGAACAACAGCCTGTCATGATGGTGACACTCGACAGCAATAACCGCATTCAAGAAGTGAATCGATTTGCTCAGCTACTCCTCGGCTACAAACCGATGGACATGCTCGGACACCGCCTAAGGGAGTTTTATTTTGATGACAAGGTACTGTTTCCTCGCCAAGTGCTATTGCAACCCAATCAACAGGTGCATGGGGTCTGGCGACGTGAAGTCGAGTATCGCCATGCAAATGGTCATCGTGTTTGGGTACGTGAGAACATTCGTCCACTGAGTGAATCTGATCAGCTCTTGATTGTGGGTGAAGATATTACAGAAACCAAACAGCTTTCCGAGAAATTGGAATATCAAGCGCGCTATGACTTACTGACAGGGACTTATAACCGAAACCACTTTGAACTAGAGCTCAAGACTGCACTGCGTGAGGTGGACAGCCATCGTCGCGTCCACGCCATGCTATACCTCGACTTAGATCAGCTAAAAGTCCTCAATGATACGGTTGGGCATGATGCGGGTGACGCGGCGATTCAATTTTGCGCCAGCATGTTAGAGGAAGTGCTGCCATACAATTCCATCTTGGCTCGAATGGGAGGCGATGAGTTTGCGGTACTACTCAAAGATTGCGACGAATACGGCGCCATTAATATCGCCAAACTGATCATCTCGACGTTGAGTGAACATCTCTTTATTTGGGAAGATACACGCTTGTTCATCAGTTGTTCTATTGGTATTCGTATCATCGACCATACGGCAGAGACGCCGCAAATGGTGCACGCTCAAGCAGACTCTGCGTGTCATGCCGCCAAGGAGCAAGGCCGTAACCGCTACAATCTGTTCAGCTTAGATAACGAAGAGCTACAACGTCGCCAGATGGAAATGCAGAGCGTCAATTTGGTGCATGAGGCATTGTCGAATCAGCGTTTAGAGTTGTTTGCTCAACCGATCAAAAGCTTACAACAGCACGATGCTCAGATGTATTTTGAGATTTTAGTGCGCATTCGCAATGGATATGGTGATTATGTTTCTCCTGCACTGTTTATTCCGGCTTCCGAGCGCTACAACATTGCGCATTGGATTGATAAACAGGTCATTACTCAAACGCTAGAATGGTTTGAGCAACGCCCGGAGGTGGTTGAAAAACTCGGCCGTTGTTCGATAAACCTTTCAGGTCAATCTATGGGGAATCAAGAATTTATCGATTTCTTATTGGAACGACTGGAACGTTCGTCCATGCCGTGTGAAAAAATCTGTCTAGAAATCACCGAGACAGCAGCGATGAGTAATCTTGAGCAAGCCATTGAGCTCTTCACCAAGCTCAAAGCGTTGGGTTGCATGATTGCATTGGATGATTTCGGCTCGGGCTTGTCTTCATTTGGTTACTTAAAGAAACTTCCCGTTGATATCGTGAAAATTGATGGTCTTTTCGTGCGAGATATCAACGTAAATGAAATGGACCGTGTGATGGTTCGCTCGATCAATGATCTGGCAAAACAGCTAGGCAAAGTGACGGTGGCGGAGTTTGTCGAAAACGAACAAGTCATGCAGCATTTGATCGATCTTGGTGTGGATTATGGCCAAGGCTACGGTATTGGGCATCCTCAACCGCTTTCTGAGTTAGTTGAGCGACTGACGGCTGAGTAGTCCTGTCATATCAAGCTCAACCTAGCATTGAGAGGTAACTTAGGTATACACTCAGCGCCAGTTACCGCGATTTTTTATTGGAGCCTCCTTTTGCAACTGCAATTGATCTGTGAAGACCCGTCTCAACAACCTCATCTGGATGAACTGGCTGCGCGCTGGCAGCTTTCTCACACTGACGAGAGCGATTTTGCTTTGGTGCTGACCACCGAGCGTTTAGAGCTGCGTAAAGTGGATGAGCCAAAGTTGGGCGCTATTTTTGTCGATTTAATTGGTGGCGCAGTGGGACATCGCCGAAAATTTGGTGGTGGTAAGGGCCAAGCCATCGCAAAAGCCGCAGGCTTGAACAAAGGGGCAACGCCAACCGTTCTAGACGGCACGGCGGGGCTGGGACGTGATGCGTTCGTGCTCGCCTCGCTCGGCTGTAAGGTACAGATGGTGGAGCGACACCCGGTAGTCGCAGCGTTGCTGGATGACGGCTTAGCGCGTGCGAAACAAGACCCTGAAATTGGAACTTGGGTATCAGAGCGTATGTCGCTGATCCATGCCTCCAGTCATGATGCATTGGAACAGCTGGCACAAGATGAAGACTTTGTTCAGCCAGATGTGGTGTATCTCGACCCTATGTATCCGCACCCAGAAAACAAGAAGAAATCGGCGCTCGTAAAAAAAGAGATGCGCGTTTTCCAATCGTTGGTTGGCGCCGATTTGGACGCCGATGGTTTGCTAGATCCTGCCATGGCGTTAGCCACAAAACGCGTGGTGGTGAAGCGCCCAGACTATGCAAACTGGCTGAACGAGCAAAAGCCGACTATGGCGATTGAAACCAAAAAAAATCGCTTTGACGTCTATGTTAAAGCCTCAATGGCATAACTTCCTGACCGCTCAACTTTTCTTGTCACAGTACGGTGTATCGTGCTGTGATCAAGCCTCTCTTTCTGAATCGTTACTGATAGTTTTCTCTTGCTAATTCTCCTCCCTGACTGTATATCTAACTAAGAATTATTATTATTTCACTTGTTGTGATGCGGTTGATAATTGGGAAGCTGGAGTAGTAGAATGGCTAAACGCTTATGTAAAATGAGTCGTAAACAGATCGCGGCGGAGCTTGGCGATATCCATCGTTTAGTTGTCGCACCAAAGTTTGTTTGTCGCTCTTGCGCACGCTCTTCAGCGGCCAAAGATACCCTGTGTAAGCCAGCCGCTATTCCGCCGCAAAAATGCCAAGACAAGCCATTGAACGAGCAACAATCATGTGGCTTATTGGCTGAAGCGCTGCCAGTACAACCGATTCCTATGACAACAAAACAAAGCAACGAAAAAGCAGCGATTGTGAAGCGTGTTGTTGAGCGCGTGAAAGAGAAAAAGCAAGCCGAAAAATCCCTGGAGCCAGTAAGAACCGACGCACCAGTATGGTTTGATTTAGCGGATAAAAAATCGCTTAAGAAAGCGAAAAAAGCACTGAAAAAGTATTATAAGCAGCAGAAGAAGTTGTTAAAAGTAGCGAAAAAACAACAAAAGTTACTTAAGCGTCAGCGCAAGCTTGAAGCGCGCAATGCGAAGCTAGAGGTGTTGCTATCAACGCCACCTAATGCGTTGATGAGCACAAGCTCGCAAGTCAAAGTGCATTAATCTAATCCAAAAAAACGCTCTCCAGTTGGAGAGCGTTTTTTATTGTCAGTATGTGTGTTGGGAGCGGTCGCTTTACTTCTTGGCGTAGCTCATTTCGACGCGCTTTTTCACCCAGGTTTCGTTAATCCATAGCGATAGCATGATGATCGCACCGCCAATGGCGAGTCGCATGACATCAACATCGCGGTTCCAAATCACAATGTTCACAATCAAACCCGCCGGAACCAATGCGTTGTTCATTACTGCAAGTGCTCCTGCGTTCACCATGGTTGCGCCTTTGTTCCACGCGAAGTAACCAAAACCAGAAGCAATTAAACCAAGGTACGTCAGAATGCCCCATTGCGTTGCGGTGGTGGGTAGTTTGTCGAGGTTGCCCATCAGAGCGAAAGCCACGGTTGCTACACAAAGCGCACCTAAGTAGAAGTAACCAAACACGGTGTGTTGTGGCAAATCAACCGGCTCACTTTCCATGATGTATTTGTAGCCTACCTGACCAATGGCAAAACAGAGGTTTGCTCCTTGTACGACCAAAAAGCCCAGCAGGAAGTCTTCATTAATGCCTGCAAACTTAATCCAGGCTGCGCCAAATACAGCAATTGCCGCGGTAACCAAATACCAAGGTGAAAAGCGACCTTTCAAGAAGTCATAGATCAGCGTGACGTAAATGGGTGTGAATACGGTGAACAGCAATACTTCTGGCACGGAAAGGAGCAAAAAAGATTGGTAGTAGAAGCAGTACATCAGACCGAGCTGAAAGCCACCGACCGTCATCAGTTTCGCGATTAGGGATTTGCTAACGCCGCGGAATTTTAAAAAGGGAATGAAAACCAGACTCGCCAGTGCCACGCGCATGAACACCGAGAACCAAGAATCAACCTGACCAGCGAGGTAAACGCCGATCAGGCTAAATGAGAATGCCCAAAGTAGGGTAACTGCGGATAGATAAGCCATGGATGAGAATCTTTATCAACAACAAATGTGCCCGCAGTCTAACCAAGTTTTAACGTCGCGCCAATCAGTCTTTTAGCGGTACGACCAGCATATCGACTGGAGAGCAGTTAATCAGTTGTCGAGTCGAAGACAGAATCTTGCTCCAGAAATCTTGGTGATGACCACAAACCACCAAGTCGATACTGTAATCTTGAATGGTATCGCACAGCTCATTACTCAAATCGCCACTACCGACCAACGTATGGGCTATTGGGTATTGCGCATATTCTGCGAAATTCGCCAATTGTGTGCGCGACGCTTCCATTGCTTGATGTTGCGCTTCTGCCATATTGATGTCGATAAGCCCGGTGTAGAGCTCTGCGTAGTTCACGTCGATGTGAATAAAAGAGACTTTCGCATCCAGAGGTTTAGCCAGTGATACGGCTTTTTTAATCAACACTTTACTGTCGTCTGACAGGTCGACTGCCACAAGTATGTGTTTGTAACTCATATTGCTATCTCCTTGTAAGGTCATAGTTTTAGATTAGCACTAACCCCCAAAAAAATTTGCTGAAGTGATCTCATATCAGTGTCGTAGGTACAAAGTCTTGTCTCAGTAATCATGTTATAGTGGCGTTATACCCAAGTGACTTTGAGATGCGGAGTTCAGCGCTCCGTTACTGACTATAGTTCAAGTAAAACCTTGCCTCTGATGTAGAGCAAGTCAATCTCGCGGCGTCGTTTATCTCGAGGTTACTTGGGTATATTGCATGCACATTAATAGGAGTTAACATGCTGTCTCAAACTATGGTCGAACAATTGAATGAGCAAATTAACCTAGAATTTTTCTCATCCAATCTATACTTACAAATGAGTGCTTGGTGTGAAGACAAAGGTTTTGAAGGTGCGGCTGAATTTTTACGCGCTCACGCCGTAGAAGAAATGGAGCACATGCAACGCCTATTCACCTACGTAAGTGAAACTGGCTCAATGCCAATTTTGGGCGCTATTGATGCACCAAAGCATGATTTTGCTAGCTTAGGTGATGTTTTCCGCGAGACCTTCGAACATGAGCAAATGATCACGGAAAAAATCAATAAATTGGCACATGTTGCATTTACTAGCCAAGACTACTCAACGTTTAACTTCCTACAGTGGTACGTGTCTGAACAGCACGAAGAAGAGAAGTTGTTTAAAGGGATTTTAGATAAGATCGAATTAGTAGGTGAAGATGGTAAAGCATTGTTCTTCATCGACAAAGATCTAGCACAAATGGCGAAAGAAGGTTCATCTTCAATCATGGATGCTCCAGCTGCGTAAGCGCGTTTTTTGACGCTATAAGTAGCGGGTAAAGACGAAGCATTGATCGTCTTTTTCTCTTGAGCATTGTTGAAGATGTAGGGAGGAAAAGATGATCAGTGGAGACACAATCTTATTTGCGCTAATGGTGGTAACTGGAGTCAACATGATCCGGTATCTTACCGCTCTTCGTTCTCTAATTTACATCATGCGTGAAGCGCATCCGTTGTTATATCAGCAAGTTGATGGCAATGGCTTTTTTACCACCCATGGAAATGTCACCAAACAGGTGCGTTTGTTCCACTACATCAAGAGTAAAGAATATCACCATCACCACGATGAGATTTTTACTGGTAAGTGCGAAAGGGTGCGTGAGCTATTTGTTTTATCGACCGCTTTGCTCGGTGTTACCCTACTCGCGGCCTTCATTCTTTAACGAACAATAATCTAGCGAGTTAATCTCCTAGGACTGCACGGGCATGTATAGCGCTTACCGTTTAAGCGCTTTTCCCCTTCGAGATTTGTCGGTAGAATGTCGCGCCTAGAAAGCAAGGATGTGCAATGTGCACATCCTTTTTTATTTCGATTCGATACCAATCAGTCTAAGAGCTACCGATGAGTAAGAAATTTGATGTTGTTGTAATTGGCGCAGGCGCAGCGGGTTTGATGTGTGCTGCAGAAGCCGGCAAGCGAGGCCGCAGTGTTTTGGTGCTCGATCATGCTAAAAAGCCAGGACGTAAAATCCTTATCTCAGGCGGTGGCCGTTGTAACTTCACTAATTACGACGTCTCAGCCAGCAACTACCTATGCCAAAACCCGCATTTCGTTAAGTCGGCGCTTTCCCAATACACTAACTGGGATTTTATCTCGATGGTGTGTAAGCATGGTATTGAATTTGAAGAGCGCGATCACGGTCAGCTGTTTTGTGTCGATGCGTTTACGGCGAAAGACATCGTGAAGATGCTGTTGACTGAATGTGATATGCCGAATATCGAGCAGCGGTACCAATGCGATGTTCACTCAATTGAGAAAATCGATGAAGGCTTTCGTTTTCATGCTGGCACTGAGATTGTCGAGTGTGAGTCTTTAGTTATCGCAACCGGTGGCTTGTCGATGCCAAAACTGGGGGCGACACCATTTGGTTATAAAGTCGCGGAACAATTTGGTCTTCGAGTTATCCCAACTACGGCAGGGCTTGTACCATTTACGTTGCATAAAGAAGACAAAGAAGATTTTGCTGAGTTATCTGGTATCGCGGTACCTGCGGAAATTACAGCTGAAGATGGCACCATGTTCAAAGAAGCCCTGTTGTTCACACATCGTGGTTTATCTGGCCCAGCCGTTTTACAGATTTCATCATTCTGGCGAGCGGGGCAAAAGGTGTCGATTAATCTGGTGCCAAACGATGATGTTGCCGAGTTATTAGAACGCAGCCGTGAAAAGCATCCGAATCAGTCGCTCAAAAATACGCTCGCTAAAGTGCTACCAAAGCGCTTGGTTGAAGTCTTGATTGAACGTAAAGAGCTGGTCGATAAACCGCTAAAGCAGTTCAATCAAAAGGAGCTTGCGGCGATTGTGGATCGTTTAGAGCATTGGGATATCGCCCCGAATGGCACTGAAGGCTACCGAACCGCGGAAGTGACACTAGGCGGTGTGGATACCGATCACTTATCTTCGAAAACCATGGAATGCAAAGACATCAAAGGGCTGTACTTCATTGGCGAAGTCATGGACGTGACTGGCTGGTTAGGGGGCTACAATTTTCAGTGGTGCTGGTCGAGCGGCTTTGTCGCGGGTCAGTGGGTGTAATCAAACGCTACACATCCGCATAAAAGATAAGATAAAAAAAGAGCACTGAATCGTATTCCGTGCTCTTTTTTGTATTCCCACTGCGAGTTACTCGTCTTGATACTTTTCGAGTTTGTTGTAGAGCGTTTTAACGCTAATGCCTAACTCTTGCGCAGATTCCGTTTTATTGCCTTGATTCTCTTCAAGCGTATTGAGAATGGCGGCTTTTTCTAGCTCTTCTAGCGAAACGCCCGCTGGAACAAGGTCTTCGATGCTGGTGCCTGTTTCCAATGGCGGTGTATCGAATATCAGGTGTTCATCTCGGATGGTGTCATCAGCCAAAATAAATGCACGCTCGATCGTGTGTTTGAGCTCACGGACATTACCTGGCCAATCGTGCACGGCGATTTTTTGGATGGCAGAATCAAGAATGGTTTTGGTTTTAGCCTCATTTGCGTTGCGGTGCGCGATAAAGTGCTTAGCCAGACCGACGATGTCACCGCCTCGCTCTCGCAGCGGCGGTATCGTTAATGGAAAGTGCGATAAGCGGAAAAACAGATCTTCACGCAGGAACTGCTCTTCAATGGCGACTTTAGGATCACGGTTGGTGGCGGCAATGATGCGAGTGTTGGCGATATGTACCGTATTACTGCCCACTGGGCGATATTCTCCGGTTTCCAACACACGCAATAGCTTCACTTGATGCTCGATAGGCATCTCGGTGATTTCATCTAAAAACAGCGTGCCGCCTTCTGCCTGTTTAAATACACCTTGGTGAGTTTTATTCGCTCCGGTAAAGGCGCCTTTTTCATGGCCAAACAGTTCACTATCGACCAATTCTGGGCTAATCGCACCACAGTTAATCGCGATAAAGGGTTGTTGCTTGCGATCACTGGCTAAATGAATGGTCTGTGCGACTAACTCTTTACCTGAGCCGCTTTCACCGACAATGAGGACGTTGGCTTCTGTTTTTGCGACGCGTCGGATCATGCGATAGAGCTGATGCATTGGCGATGAGGACCCCACCAAAAGGCCAAATTGGTCGAGATCGCTAGTGGACACTTTACGTCCTTGATCTTGTTTTTGCTGATAGTACTGGCTGACTTCGCTTAGGGTGTCCGTCAAAATGGCAATATCGACGGGTTTTCTGTAGTGAAAAATTGCACCTAAGTTCATTAGCTTATCCAAATTTTCGTTTGGAGCACCAGAGCTAATGATGATCAAGTCCATATCGTAGATGTCTTCGATATTAGAAAGGCGCTGGTAATCTGCGCTAGTAAAGTGGGCGACTTCAACAATCGCAACTTCCGGTTTGAGTTGTAGGAAATCTTCAATCCAACCATCTGCGGCATCGGTATTATGCAGACGAAATTTGTTCAGTTCCTGGCAAGAGGCGATAGCATCTTTAAGTGTCGGGTCTTGTATTCGTAGAAACAGGCTTGGCAACGACATAGAAATGTCCTCTTTACTATGACAGAAACAATGTACGTGGATTATTCTAAGTGCACAAGACAAAATATTGTCAGCAGAGATTTAAGGGTCTGTAGGCTATTTTAATGTTGTTGAACCTATCTTGGTATATATCAGTAATAATTCTGATAAATATTGCTTCTTTATTCGGGTATCTCACGTTTTAAATAATAATTCTGCGATTAAGTAAAGTTGAAGAAATAATGTCTCATCTTTTATTGGCGTATTATGTAATTGATTGCGAAATTATTAACGATTAAAAATTACATTTCTTCTGTGTAAATAATTCATGCTTATATTTTCTTGTTTGTCTTATTTTTATCTTTTGTTTTTATTATTCCTTTAAAAACAATTGGTTAAAAACTTGGCACATGGTTTGCTCCTATGGAAATACAACGTCAATAAAGGAGAATTACCATGAATAACATCGCAGCTAAAATTGTACTTACGTCAGTTCTTGCTACTTCATCTACAGCAGTCTTAGCGAGTGATAAATGGGAAAAAGAATCCATGGACGCTTGGCTAGATGGTAAAGCCGAAACTACGCTGCTGCTAAACAGTAACCTTAACTCTTTTGATATCAACACCGATGTTGAAAATCAGGTAGTTACCCTTTCTGGTTCGGTAAACAATGACCTTGAAAAATCGCTTGCCGAAGAGCTTGTAACAGGTCTTGATGGTGTGAAAAAAGTAAACAACGAATTGTCAGTGGTGAATGAAGGTAAGAAAGAAACCGATTCAGAGGCATTAGCCACACTGACCGACTCTAAAATCACGACTATAGTTAAAACGCGCCTACTGATGGATACCAATGTAAGTGGTACGGACATTGATGTAACGACGGAACGTAAAACGGTAACGTTGGCAGGTAAGGTTAATTCAGATGCGGAGCATGATCTTGCACTTTCAATTGCAAATAATACCAATGATGTAAATAAGGTGATTGATAAGCTAGAAGTGGTTCAATAATAACGAGCCGAGTGACCTAACCCACTTTTATTAGGAGGTAACACTATGGTTCGTTGGATGTTTATTTTTCTGGCTTTGGCACTGGTTTCTGCACTACTAGGTTTTACTGGTATTGCAGGGGCGGCGGCCTCTATCGCGCAAGTGATATTTTACCTATTCCTATTGTCATTAATTGTATCAATAGTGATTGTTCTGCTAGGAAGAAAAAACGTAAATAGATAGGAGATTTCATGCGACTTACGTCATTAATTTACCGTATCGCCGCAGTATTTGGTTTGGTGTTCGCACTGGCTGCTTGTAGTGAAGAAGGGCCAATGGAACAGGCAGGCAAGAAGATAGATGAAGCCGCCGAAGAAACTCAAAATGCGATTGAAGATGAGTGTGAAAATATTAAAGAGAACTTGAACGCAGAAGACCAAGATTGTTAGTCGAGTCAGGTCAGCTTTTTGTTCACAGCAATGTAAGAGAAGGGCGGTCAATCACCGCCCTTCCTTTTATCCCAAGTGTTTACAATCAGATGAGGAGTCAAAGATGAAAAACATATTTGATGTACTAAAAGAGAGTCATGAAAAGCAACGCCTTTTACTCGATGCTCTGATGGAAACGTCTGGAGATTCCCCTGCACGCGAAGAGTTTTACCACAATCTGAAGGATGAACTCGAACAGCACGCCGCCGCAGAAGAGCGTTTTTTCTACGCGCCTTTAATCGAGAGCGATAAAACCATCGATCTTACTCGTCATGGCATCGCAGAGCACCACGAGATTGATAAAGTGATTGCACAGCTTGATGCAACCGACATGAGCTCGCCAGCATGGCTCAACCTCATGAAAACTTTGCGTCACAAAGTATTGCACCACCTCGAAGAAGAAGAGCAGCGTTTTTTCCAATTGGCCGGTAAGGTGATGACCGATCAGCAGAAAATGAAACTAGCGGATAGCTACGTCGAAGAAATGGCTAGTTAGGTGGAGTATTGGTCCTTTTCGTGCCATTTCGGCACGGGAAGGGGCCCAATCAAAGCGTTTACCAAGCTAATTAGCCTAAACTAAAACCAGCTTATTCTCACTTTCACTAAAAAAGCGCACTCGCTGAAGGCAAGGAGAGCGAATGTTTATCATCAAATATTATATTCTTGGCGCTCTGATCAGTTTATTGGCCGCTATTTATATTCCCCAAATCATGGTTAGCCTGTTGTTCTTATGGGTATCTCTTTCTTTAGCATTAGTCAGCGTAGCCTACGTTTTCGACATTCCCTCCATTTTTAGAAAAAACCAAGACGGCAAGATTGTCAGGTGGATCCGCTGGGCATTCATCCCCTTTTTACTGGGCGCTAGAGCGTATAATGCCTGGGAAAGACGGCGCGATACTGTGCCTCCGATCCAAAAAGTCAGCGATAATTTATACCTCTCCCGTCGGCTATTTCAGAGTGACTTAGATTTTCTCGAATCCAATGACATCTCTTGTATTGTCGATGTCACCGCAGAATTTGCTGGGCTTGAAAGTGCGATGACCGACAAGCAGTTTCATTACCTTTCGATTCCGGTGCTCGACCACAAAGCCCCAACGTTGGAACGCTTGCGTCATGCGATTAACTGGATTGATACGCAAATCTCGTGCTCGCGAGCTGTGGTTGTGCATTGTGCGTTAGGGCGTGGTCGATCGGTGTTTGTTGTTGCGGCGTATCTACTGAGCAAAGATCCGTCGCTGACGGTTGAATCTGTGATGAAAAAAATCAATGACGTGCGCAGTACCGCGAGATTGAATAAATTGCAGATCAAAACGTTACGAGCGATAAGTGAAAAAGGCGTACTGGGTCTGGATCAGTCCACTTGGATGGTGGTTAACCCTGTTGCAGGTGGCGGCAAATGGGAGGAAAACGAACAGCACTTGATTCGTGAACTAACCAAAAAATATCGCTTGAGTATTCATCAAACCACCACAAATCTCAGCGCTGAGCAGCTCACGCTGCAGGCAAAAGAAAGTGGGGCTAAGCAAATTATCGTAGCGGGTGGCGATGGCACAGTGACGGAAGTGGCGAACCAGCTGGTAGGTACCGATATCAAACTCGGTATTGTTCCGCTCGGAACCGCCAATGCGTTATGTCATGTGCTCTATGGAGTTGGCGCAAAATTCTCACCAGTCGAAAAAGCGTGTGAAGCATTGCTAGCAGGTCACTGCCAACGTATTGATACGGCTGAGTGTAATCAGAGGCTTATATTGTTAGTCCTAGGTATTGGCCTAGAGCAGAAAATGATCGAGCATGCGCAGCGAGAAGAGAAAAACACCTTTGGACAATTGGCCTACTTAACGGGCTTTTTTAACGCGGTGGTGGCGGAAGAGACGCAGACGTTGACTGTTGCGATGGATGCGCCATTTGAAGATGGAAACCGCGAAAATGGATCACAAACGCTAGAAGTTCATAGCTTTGTCGTTGCGAACATCGCTCCTTTTAGTACGTTGCTCGCGCAAGGTGGTGGTGCTCCGCAGCCTGACGATGGCAAGCTGCATATCACGTATTTAGATAACACCGAATCTTTAGGTGGACGCCTCATCGCATTGTCTGATCTGACATTAACCAGCGTAGGTGCGCAGGAGGAATCGACTCATTTTCAATACGCGACGGCTCAGAATGTCACTATTTCTGCGAACAAACCGATTGAGTATGTGATTGATGGTGAGCTTTATTCTGATGAGCAATTAGCGATTAAGCTTCGTCCAAAATCGTTGAATGTATTTGTCCCAAGCGGGAGAAGTAAATCGGCTTAGCTTTAAAACAGATAAGCGGTGGATAACGCGCCATTTGCCTAGTGCTTTATAGCGTGCCTTTGTTTACCGGTTTAGTCGTAGTTTTGAAGGAACCAATAAGGTCGCTGCGTAGGTGCAGCGGCTTTTTTATATCGGCATTTTTTGTATCTGAGAGAGCGTCTATTTATCGTTCTCGAAGTGAAAGGAAGAAGGGGGTGAGTATGACTACTCACCCTGGGGTAAGTGCTTTTCAATTTCATCGTTTTCGACTTGTAAAGCAGCTAACCAGTAAGAAACAAGCGCCGTTAAGTTAGTGTCGTCAATGGCTCTGAGTAGCGCTTTTAAATCATCTAACAACAACTTGTTCATGAAATGCATTTCTTTGTAATTACCTAATTCGGCAACGCCGTATTCGGTGGCATTTTCTGCAATGAATTGTTCACCATCTTGGTCGAAGAACAACTTCGCCATCTTTTTGATCATCACTTTTTCTATTTTAACGAATCGATACGCCGCTCTTGCGAGTGTCATATGCGATTGCGGATTAACGAGAGGCAAACACGTTTGGCGATGGTGTGTCATTTTTACGAGTAGCTCCCTTACTCGATTATTATCCAATGTCATACTGACCTCTTTATTTATGACTACCGTGTTGATTACTCGGTTTAGTGTTTTCTAGTTTTGGTTGTATTGAGGTGCCTGTGGCCTTATCAGAAATGGCCAAAACAAGTTGGCCATTTTCTCTGCCAGCGCTTGATTGCAAGGCGACCATTAAGGATTAGCTGATAAGGCTGATGCTGCTGAGCTTTTCTTTACAGCTTTTGATATCACTGCGAACTTTCAGTAGAACCGAATTATCCGCTTGCTCTGGGTGGCTAGTAATTAGGTTTTCGATCTCTTTGAGCACCTTGCTTTCAACACCTTCGAGCTGTTCCAAATACATGGACTCTTTGTCAGAAGACACCTCCTTCATCACATCGCTGTATACCTCACGCGCTTTAATGGTGTAGGAAACCGGAGTGTCGTCGGCAGAGTCTTCCTGGTTATTTGCCAATGTGTAGGGAGTAAGCTCAAGCACCGCTCGCTCACGTACTCTAAGCAGTTCTACCAACACATTATTCAAAGAAGTGTTGTCAATGTTCTCAATGGCCTTGTTGTAAATGTCATTTCCGCTCTCGATAAGCTCAATGATTGAGGCGATATTTTCATTTTTCATATCTCACTCCTGATTTGGTTGGTGATGGGAGTGTTTGTACGTATGGGGAACAAACACAGATGTTTCATCTTTAGTTGCAGGTTGTATGCCAAGGAATGTTATTTTTCTATTAATCAATTGGTTATGAGTTTATTGCGCAAGAATTGGAGGGTTGCAGACAAGGCGCTAAGAAAAAATTACAAGAATGCTGGGGAAGTCTGGAAAGAATTACACGTACAGATAAGGGTTTGTCGTGAAATAAAACAAAAACCAATTAAAAACATGTATTTATAATTTTGGCACGGATATAGCTTTGTAGTGAGTAAGTGAGTTCAAAAGTTGTTTCACTTTATTTACTACTCAACTCATCAACGGAGGCTAGTTATGGCTACAACAAAAGAAAGCACAGTAAAACCTCAAGAGCAGTTAGAAGAAGCATATCACTTAGCGGAGCAAGCCACGACGGAAGCCGTCGGCGCAATGAAAGACCAAGCTAAAGAGAAATTTGATGTGGGCGCGGAACACGTTCAGCAGGCGACCAAGTCGGCAGAGAACGTTATCAAGGAGCGTCCATTGCTGAGCATTGGTTGTGCCTTCCTTGCGGGTTGGGCGGTTTCGAAGCTGATCAAATAATCACGGTCCAACGGATTAAGCCACATAACAGAAGGCGAGGGTTCCAATGAATAACTCCGGACAAGTCACCAACCAGCAACCAGGCTCGGCCGCAGCAGACAGCGGTCGAGCCCCAAGTGGGGCACAAGAGCAGGATATCCAACAAACCATCAATGGTTTGAGCAGTATTCTTTCACAACTGGACCAATTGACTCAATCGCTGAAAGCGTGGTCGGGTTCAACGTTGGATTTGTTCCTCTTGGAGGTGAAAATTAATGCGTCCGCAGCGCGACAGATTTTGCTGTGCACCATTGTTTTTACCTTATTGTCGGTATTGTTCGTGTTCAGTTTGTGCCTTGCCTCTGGTGTGGTGGCTTATCAGCTGACCGCTAACGTGTATGTTGCAGTGGGCGTATTTATTGCGTCCTTAGGTTTGGCATTATTGTCTTTAGCTTGGTGGCAGAAGCGTTTAGTTGGTTTCCTTGGATTCAAAAATACGACAGAACAGTTGCAGGAGGGGTGGGATGCGCTCGCTACAAAAGCTCAATCGAGCCATGCGAATCAAGCGGATGGAAGGTAAGGCATCTTTAGAGCAATGCTGCTTGTCGATGGAAATGTTCACGTTTACCACTAAGAAGTTTGTGAAAGAAAATCCTTGGACGACGCTAGGTATTAGTGCTGTCGTTGCCGTTACCGCTGCCAAAGCGGGTCGATTGTCTCGACTGACTTCCTCTATTTCTTCCATGGGGCTATTGGCGAGTAGTGTCTCCGAACTAACGGATTCGCTTGCCAAGCCAGTTAGGGCCGCGTCTTCTAACCAGTCGGGCGTAGAACAAGAGCGAAATGCTGAACTACAAGCAGGCACTACTGCTTCGACAGAAGAGACCGCGACACAAACAGAAGTCGAGCAACCCCAATAACGGCTTTCGCCGATAATGATTCCTACCGACCTTGAGCCTTTTTATGACAGCGAAATTGAACATCCCTGCCAACACCGCGATTGGTGCAACCCTTCTTGTCTTATTGCTCGTTCCAGGGTTGTATTTTGCTAAGCCAATCTTGTTACCTATTGTGCTTAGTACCTTTATTTCTCTGTTATGCAGTCCTTTCATTAATTATCTTGAAGACAAAGGTTTACCGCGCGCGATTACCGTCGTGGTGACTCTGTCATTCTTGGTTGGTGCTTCAATTATTGGCCTTGCTGCCATGTCGGAGCCAGCTAAGCAGTGGTGGTCTGAACTACCCAGTATCGTGAAAAATGTGTCGCAAGAAGTGAGTGAAGTGACTCAAGCCTCGGCGGATCACCTTAATACGCCGCTGAATATTGCCAGCGATATGGGTATGGATGAAGTCGGGAATAACACCGTATTTTCTTTGGTGAAGACACTCGCGACCACGACGCCGACCATTTTGACACAAGCGATGATCGTGCTGTTTATGGTTTATTTTATGCTCAATCATGGACGCAGCTTATTTCGAAAGTCAGTGTCGTACTTGCATGGGTTTGCCAAGCAGCGCCAAGCGATTGAACTGGTCAAAGCACTACAGAAAGACCTATCTCGATACATTGGCACTATCACGTTGGTGAATGCGGGACTTGGGTTGAGTGTTGGGGCGGTGTTTTTTGTTCTAGGCCTTGAGGACCCGTTCTTGTGGGGCGCGTTTGCTGGCGTGATGAATTTTGCGCCGTATCTCGGCCCAGTCATCTCCATGGTGAGTTTCGGTTTTGTGGCTTATCTGCAGTTGGAGTCGGTCAGTTTTATGCTCACTGTGGTGTCTATCTATTTGTTGATCAACTTGATTGAAAGTCAGTTTGTCACGCCAACGTTATTAGGGAAAAGATTCAATTTAAATCCGTTAGTGATCTTCGTTTGGCTCGTGTTCTGGGGTTGGCTTTGGGGCGGTATGGGGCTCTTAATCGGTGTACCGCTATTGGTCTGCATTAATATTTTGGTTGAACGTCTAGAGCTGTGTCAATCAACTCAAAGTCAACCAAGCCAAACCATCCCCGAGGATGTGGCTCCACGAGAATGACTTGGGCGACAAGCTGGCTCAACGAAAAAGTTTTTCCGCACTTACTGGTCGGCTAAAAAGATACCCTTGACCGTAAACACAGCCTTTTTCGAACAAGTAATCGGCTTGCTCCTGAGTTTCTATTCCTTCCGCTACCACTTTCAATGACAGTGTTTTGCCCATGGCGATAATCGCATTTACAATCGCATTGCTATCGCTGTTGCTGGGTACATCACTGACAAACGAACGATCAATTTTCAGCTTATTGATGGGTAAACCTTTCAAATAAGACAAAGACGAATAGCCTGTGCCGAAATCATCCAGAGAAATCTCGATGCCTAAGCCTCTTAGTTGATTTAACGACGCAATGGCTTGTTGAGGGTCGATCAGTAAAAAGCTCTCGGTGATCTCCAAATCCAGCCGTTGAGCAGGAAAATCGGTTTGATTGAGGATATCACTCAATCTCTGAATGAAATTCGATTGCTGAAGCTGTAATGCCGACACATTAACCGCAATTCTGCCAAACTCAATGCCTTGCTTCAGCCAAGCATTTCCTTGCTGACAAGCGTGTAGCAAGACCCACTCGCCAATGCTTTGGATAAGCCCCGTTTTTTCTGCAATTGGAATAAAGTCGGCTGGTGGTACAAGGCCAAATTCGGGGTGCTGCCAGCGTAATAAGGTTTCAACGCCAACAATCGCATGTTGATCCAAGTTATATTGTGGCTGGAACTCTAATCGAAGTTGCTGTTTTTCTATCGCTTGATGTAAAGCAGATTGAATGCGCACATGAGATACGGATTTATCGGTTAAATCTGGCGAGTAAAATGCGTAGCCGTTGCGCCCATTTTTCTTCGCTAAGTACATTGCTGTATCTGCGTTTTTGAGTAAGGTTTCGCTGTCTTGGCCGTCTCTTGGGTATAAGGCTATGCCAATACTGGTCGAGACGCGCAGTGAGTCGTGATTTGCCAAGTCGAACGGTTGTTGGAAAACGCTGAGAATATCACCGACGGTTTCCAGCAAAGCCACATCACTGTGGACGTCCGGCAAAATGATCACGAACTCATCGCCGCCAATACGAGCCACATGCGCATTTAAGTGAAGAATATCTTGCAGACGGATAGCCAACTTAGACAGTAACTGATCACCACAAAAGTGACCCATGCTATCGTTGATGTGCTTGAAATGGTCGATATCCAGAAATAGGGTGGCAAACGTCTGTTGGTTCTTGTGCCCGGTTTCAATGTGTTGCTCAAGCAAGCTAAGTAAATGGGTGCGATTAGGTAGATTCGTTAACGGATCATAAAAGGCCATGCGCTGCAGTTTTTCTTCGTGTGCTTTACGCACGGAAATATCTTCAAATACACAGATGTAGTTAATGAGATGATTTTTATCGTCCATTACGGCACTAATGGTCGCTAACTGCGGGTAAATGCTGCCATCTTTCTTTCGGTTGATGAACTCGCCTTTCCATTGACCTTTGGTTTCGAGCTGATGCCACAACTGTTTATAGAAGCCTTGGTCATGATGACCTGAGCGCAGAATTCTAGGGTTCTTTCCAATCACCTCTTCAGAGCGATAGCCGGTGATTTGAGTAAAGGCTGTGTTTACATCAATGATGTTGGCATTGCGATCAGTAATGACCATGCCTTCTTGTGAGTTATTAAAAATTTTGGACGCCAATGAGAGTTGCGTTTCGACCATTTTCCGGCGTGTGATGTTGCGCGTCATGCCCAGAATGCCAATTAAGTTACCGTCATTATCACGGACAGGAGACTTAATGGTTTCTAGCCAAGTTGGGTTATTGTTTTCATCAATTTGGCGGCATTCTTCGACGATGTTCAGCGTGCCTGTCGCCACGACCAAGTTATCGGCCTCAATGAACTTCTCTGCTCGCTCGTGGCTAAACAGTGCGAAATCGTCTTTGCCGATGATCTCACTGTTGGTCTTTTGCCACGCATTTTCTACGCTTCGGTTGGTCATCGAATAAAGACCATCCATGCCTTTTATCCAAATATGGTCTTCAAGGCAGTCGATAAACTCTTGCAGCGTCGGTAATGGTGTGGTCGCTGTAGTTTGATGGCGTGTTCGTTCTTGCTGGTAGTGTGAGCTGATATCAAAGCTCATTCTTCCCACTAATGCACTCAGCCAAGCAGAGACTACTGTGATTTGATCGTCAGGGTGAGTTAGCGCTAATACGGCAAACAGATCGCCATTTGGTAGCCAAATCGGGCCTATGCTCAAGGTTTGCTGACCAAAGGATGTGTGGCTTATCGTCAAGTCTGTCGGTGTAAATTGAGCGGTAACTTGCACTACCACTTCGACGATAGCGCGATGATTTTGAGCCGAGGTGGACACCTCAGTTGATAGCCACTGCTGGGTATCGCTCAGAGTATAAAGTTGTCCCTGAGCTTGAGTAGCATCACAGCATTGTTGCAGAGCCTGTTGCCAGTCTGCCATCAAAGGCGAAGGAATAGCGAAGCGAAACATAATTAATAACGTGTCCTGAAGCGCCCAAAGATAGTGGTATTAGAATCTAGCTTAAGCTATTGGGCCGTGTTGGTATCGTATCCAACGCTTAGGTAATTCCCAGCAGCGTAAGGCGCTTTCTATCATTAAACTGTTAGCTATATCTCTTTTTTATCCAACTCATTGCATCGTTTGTTGAGGTTTTTTGTTCATCATTGAGAAGTGCTCATGGCTTTGGTTTTTTTACCCCACGATACTTGTTGGACCACTAATCCACTGATGATCAGTATTAAACCAATCAAGGTTGATGGATGAATTTCTTCACCAATGATGGTTGCCAATAGCATCAGTGAGATGAATGGCGAAGCAAAGATCAGATTACTGATGCGGGCTGTGTTTTGCGTCGATTTGAGGGCGCTCAGCCATAGGACGAAAGTAATCCCCATTTCAAATAGCCCGACATACGTCACCGCTGCCCAACCTTTAATTGAGATTGCCTGCCAGCTCGCACCTTCATAAATACTTAAACCAATGGCAAATGGAATAGCGACCAAAAAACCAAGTAATACACCAACCACAGGGTCGGCCTTATTTTTGGTGTTTAAAATCCAGTAACCAGCCCACAACAGTGTCGATAGCAGCGCCAGCCCCACGCCCAACGGGCTCTCGAATTGCATGCCGAGAACATTGCCTTGTGTGGCAATCACAATCACACCTATATAACTAAAACCGCAAGCGAGCCAATCCTTAGCTCGGATCTTCTGCCCTAAGAAAACAGCAGCCATTAGCGTCAAGGTAATGGCCCAGCTGTAGTTAATTGCTTGGGCTTGAGATGCAGGAAGCAAGTCATACGCTTTAAAGAGAATGACGTAATACGCCAAGGGGTTAATCAACCCAAGCAGTAGGTAATACCAAGGGTTTGAGAGGAAGGTGGCACTTAATTGGCCCAACTTGCCTTGCACACCACAGATTACCGTCAGCGCAATCGCAGAGACGATACTGGCAATGCACAGCATTTGGATTGGCGTAAATTCTGCCAACGTGAGTTTAAATGCGGTTGCAACGGTAGACCAAAGTAATACTGCTGAGAGCCCAAATCCTAGGGCGCGACGCTCGTTCATGATGCCTCTGCGTGATGATGTGCCGCTCGGTCTGGTTCATTTGAGCGGAAGAAAGAATATTATAGGAAGGCCTAGTGTATGCGAGGATTTTTCATCCAACAAACTGGACATTTATCCAGTGTCTAAATACCATTGTTATAGATACAAAACACAGGCTAACTCGCTATTATGCAATGGATTCTTGAGTACCAATCTCTCATTCTCTCTTCTCTTTGCGCTGCCACGCTTAGTGGTGTCGCCGTCGGTTGGTGGGTGAAACAGCGTTTTATCACCCAAACTCAGCTTCTCGAACAACAACTTGTTTCAGAAAAGCAGCTTCACCAACAGCAGCTTGAACAGGTTAAACAAAGCCTTGCCGATGCCCAGCAAGAGTTGGATGAATTAGATGATGAGCGCGATAAAGCCGCGTTTGAAGTACGCCAAACACATGGAAAGCTGATGGCAGCAATGGAAAAACTGCGTTACTTCGAGGCCGTAAAGCAAGAGCGCCAGCAATACTTTGATGAGCTTGGTCAGATGCGTGAGCACAAATCACGTCTAGAAACGCAACTGCGTGAGCAGCAAGCACGTCATGAGCAAATCAACCAAGCCAATGCCGAAAAACTGCAAATTCTAGAGCAAGCGGAAGCGCGCCTGAAACAGCAATTTGAGCACTTGGCCAACCAACTGTTTGAAGAAAAAACCGCGAAGGTCGACTTGCAAAACCGTCAGAGTTTGGAGGGTTTGTTGTCACCGCTCCGAGAGCAGCTAGAAGGATTCAAAAAGCACGTTAATGACAGCTTTAGCCAAGAAGCTAAAGAGCGCCATACCTTAGTGCATGAGCTGAAAAACCTGCAACGTTTGAATGAGCAAATGACGCGCGAAGCGGTTAATTTGACCCAAGCGTTGAAAGGGGACAACAAGCAGCAAGGTAACTGGGGCGAAGTGGTGCTCGCTAGGGTGCTTGCCGAGTCTGGCTTACGTGAAGGGCACGAATATCAGACTCAGGTGAATTTGCAAAATGAAGCAGGCAAGCGCTACCAACCTGATGTGATTGTTCATCTCCCACAAAACAAACAAGTGGTTGTGGATTCCAAAATGGCGCTGGTTGCCTATGAGCGCTATTTCAACGCCGAAACTGATGCCGAGCGAGACCAGGCTTTGAGTGCGCACTTAGCCGCACTGCGTGCTCACATTAAGGGTTTAAGCATGAAGGACTACCACAAACTCAAAGGTATTCAGAGTTTGGATTATGTGCTGATGTTTATTCCGGTTGAGCCTGCGTTCCAAGTTGCGATTCAAGCCGATCCAAGTTTGATCAAAGACGCGATGGAGCAAAACATCATTTTGGTGAGCCCAACAACGTTGCTGGTGGCACTGCGCACCATTGATAATCTATGGCGCAATGAACGCCAGAATGAAAACGCCAAAATGATTGCGCAGCGCGCGACAAAACTCTACGACAAACTACGATTGTTTGTGGACGACATGGAAGGGCTTGGCGGTGCGCTGGATAAGGCGAATCAAAGCTATCAAGGCGCAATGAACAAGCTTGCCACAGGGCGCGGGAATGTGATTCGTCAAGCCGAAAGCTTTAAGCACCTTGGGGTTGAAATCAAACGACCAATTTCTTCTGACCTCGCACAGTTAGCGCAGAGTGATTCATTTTCAGAAAATGACCCGTTAGTAGAAAGACATCCGGCTGAGGATAAAGTAAACTAATCGCCCGCAGTGCAGTGGGCGATTTTATTTGTCAGCAAACGCCCCGCAGAGAGAAAGCGCTGCCTAAGAGGAATTAGAATGACGGACACAAGTTTGCAATCCAATACAGCGTTAGAGAATGAAACCACTCACTTTGGTTTCTCTACAGTGGCAAAAGACGAAAAAGTGACTAAGGTTGCCGAAGTATTCCACTCCGTGGCAACAAAATACGACATCATGAATGACCTGATGTCTGGTGGTATTCACCGCCTTTGGAAGCGCTTCACTATCGATTGTAGTGGCGCTCGCCCTGGCCAACGTATTCTTGACCTAGGTGGTGGTACGGGTGATTTAACGGCGAAATTCTCGCGTATTGTTGGTGATGAAGGCCATGTCATCCTTGCCGATATCAATAACTCAATGCTTAATGTTGGTCGCGATAAACTGCGCGATAACGGAATTGTGGGTAACGTGCATTACGTTCAAGCCAACGCAGAAGAACTGCCGTTCCCAGATGATTATTTTGATGCCATCACCATCAGTTTTTGTTTGCGTAATGTGACTGACAAAGACAAAGCGCTTCGTTCAATGTTCCGCGTACTGAAGCCAGGCGGCCGTCTATTGGTGTTGGAATTTTCAAAACCAGTGCTAGAGCCGTTATCGAAAGTATACGACGCATATTCATTCCACTTGTTGCCGAGAATCGGTGAGCTAGTTGCGAATGACTCAGAGAGTTACCGCTACCTAGCGGAGTCAATCCGTATGCATCCAGACCAAGAAACGCTGGAAGGCATGATGCAAGACGCAGGTTTTGAAAACACCAAATACTACAACTTAACTGGTGGTATTGTGGCTTTGCATCGCGGTTATAAATTCTAAGGGTTAACGGCATGCCATTTGAACCACTTATCACCGCTGTGATTGAAACGTCACTGAATACTCTGATCAAAGACGACCCTGCATTGGGCCGTCGTTTAGCGCGTCTAAAAGGTCAAGTTATTCAAGTTCACCTGAAAGAGATCAATAAAACACTGACGTTCGTTTTTAGTCAGCAAATTGATGTGCTCGGTCATTATGAAGGACAGCCAAACTGCTACTTATCGCTCAACTTGAGCGTGTTGCCAGAGCTGCGTGACCAGGCCAACATCACTCGCCTTATTAAACAAGATAAACTTGAGCTTGAAGGCGATATTCAATTGGCGCAGAAATTCTCTCAGTTGATGGTGGATTGCAAGCCAGATGTTGAAGAGTGGTTGTCTCGCGTGACTGGCGATGTCGCCGCACATACCTTTGTGCAAGGTTCAAAAAACATAGGCAACTTCCTCGCATCTCAAGCAGAAAAACACCAGCGTCATCTTGCGCAAGTAGTGACTGAAGAGTGGAAGTTGGCACCTGCTCCTCTAGAAGTGGCGTATTTTTGCGACCAGGTTGATGAGGTTCGCAGCCAGGCTTCTCGCGTTGAAGCACGCTTGACTGCTTTGCTGAATAAGCTGGATGCAAATAAGCCGGCATTGGAGAAACCATGACGCCAGCAGAACTAAAGCGCTTATACCACATCGCCAAAGTACAACTGGAATACGGCTTAGATGAGCTGCTTCCCGATCACCAACTGACCAAAGCTCCGTTATTACTGCGCAAAAGCCTGTTCTGGATTAAGAACAAGCATCCAGAAAAACCACTCGGTGAGCGCCTGCGTTTAGCGTTGCAAGAGCTGGGGCCAGTTTGGATTAAGTTCGGTCAGATGATGTCAACGCGCCGTGACTTATTTCCTCCGCATATTGCTGATCCCCTAGCTTTGCTTCAAGACCAAGTCGCGCCATTTGATGGTGAGCTAGCAAAAAAGCAGATGGAGCAAGCATTAGGTGGTCCGTTAGAAAACTGGTTTACCGAGTTTGATATCAAACCACTGGCGTCAGCATCGATTGCTCAGGTGCATACTGCGCGTTTAAAAGACTCTAACCAAGAAGTGGTATTAAAGGTTATCCGCCCAGATATTCGCCCGGTCATTGATTCAGATCTAAAACTGATGCACCGAATGGCGCGTATAGTCGCCGGAGCGATGCCTGAAGCACGTCGTTTGAAACCAGTTGAAGTTGTACGTGAGTACGAGAAAACATTGCTTGATGAACTCGACTTACGACGTGAAGCGGCGAATGCCATTCAGTTGCGCCGCAACTTTGAAGGCAGCGAAGAATTGTATGTTCCTGAAGTTTTTCCTGACTTCAGTAATGAAACTGTCATGGTTTCTGAGCGAATATATGGCATTCAAGTCTCTGATATTGAAGGCTTGAAAGCAAATGGCACCAATATGAAATTGCTCGCGGAGCGCGGCGTGAGTGTGTTCTTCACTCAGGTGTTCCGAGACAGCTTCTTCCATGCCGATATGCATCCGGGGAACGTGTTCGTCAAACCAGAACACCCAGAGAACCCAATGTGGATCGGGCTAGATTGCGGAATCGTTGGTACACTTAATAGTGAAGACAAGCGTTATCTGGCGGAAAACTTCCTGGCGTTTTTCAATAGAGACTACCGCCGAGTTGCGGAGTTACATGTGGACTCAGGATGGGTGCCTGCCGATACCAATGTCGATGAGTTTGAGTTCGCGATTCGTATTGTGTGTGAGCCTATTTTTGCTAAGCCACTGTGCGAAATCTCCTTTGGTCATGTGCTGTTGAATTTGTTCAACACGGCACGTCGATTCAATATGGAGGTTCAGCCACAGCTTGTATTGCTGCAAAAAACGCTGCTGTACGTGGAAGGTCTTGGTAGGCAGTTGTACCCTCAGCTTGATTTGTGGGAGACCGCAAAACCATTCCTTGAAGAATGGATGATGAATCAAGTTGGGCCGCAAGCTTTGGTGAATGCGATTAAAGATCGCGCACCATTTTGGGCAGAGAAGTTACCGGAACTGCCAGAGCTGCTTTACGATAGCCTGAAACAAGGTAAAGCGATGAACCAACGCATGGATCAGCTTTACCAAGGGTATCGTCAGAGCAAGCGCCAGCAGGCGACAGGAAAGTTTTTATTTGGCGTTGGCGCCACTTTAGTCGTATGCTCGGCAATATTGGTGAACAATGCTTTTGAGCAGCTTTCGTTGGCCAGCGGTATCGCAGGTGTCACATTTTGGCTGCTTAGTTGGCGAGCTTATCGTCAATAGACGTTAAACTCTTGAAATATTTTTGTTTATTTAAAGACCCGAGGTAAAGAGAATGGGTGGTATCAGTGTTTGGCAACTTCTAATCATTGCTGTAATTGTTGTATTGCTATTCGGAACTAAGAAACTACGCGGTATCGGTGGCGATCTGGGTGGTGCCGTTAAGGGCTTCAAAAAAGCGATGAGCGAAGATGAACCTGCGAAAAATGACAAAGACGCAGACTTCGAACCAAAAAGTCTAGAAGAGCAGCAGAAAAAAGAAGCTGCTCCTGAAACGAAAAAAGACAAAGAGCAGGCGTAAAACGTGTTTGATATCGGTTTTTGGGAACTGGTATTAATATCTGTTGTTGGTCTGGTCGTTCTTGGGCCGGAGCGTTTGCCTCATGCTATTCGCAGCGTGTCTCGCTTTATCGGTGCCGCTAAGAGTATGGCAAATAGCGTCAAAGACGAATTGTCACACGAGCTGAAAGTCCAAGAGCTGCAAGAAAACTTGCGCAAAGCAGAGCAAATGGGGATGGATGATTTGTCCCCTGAGTTGAAATCTTCAGTCGAAGAATTGAAGAAGGCAGCGCAATCTGTAAATCGTCCTTACGCAAAGAACACCGATTCAGAGGCTGAGCCTGTAAAAACAGAGCCAGCAGCAGAAAAGGTAGAGAAAGCGGAAGAGAGCAAGGTTACAGCGGCAGATAAGAAAGCCGAATAGTCTCATTAGGAGGAGCTACTAGTGATTGGTAGCTCCTTTTTGATCTGGTTTTTAATAAGAGGTTTGCCATGTCTACCGTCGAGCAGACACAACCTTTAATTAGTCATTTGTTGGAGCTTCGCAACCGACTACTGCGCTCAATTTTGGCAGTGTTGGTGGTGTTTGTCGGACTAATTTATTTCTCTAACCACATTTACGAGTTTGTTTCCGCACCTTTAGTAGAGCGTCTACCTGAAGGCGCAACCATGATTGCTACGGATGTGGCTTCACCCTTTTTCACGCCACTGAAGTTGACGTTAATCGCTTCGGTATTTATTGCGGTGCCGTTTATTTTGTATCAAGTTTGGGCCTTTGTTGCTCCTGGCTTATACAAACATGAGCGTCGTTTGATTATGCCGTTGCTGTTTTCCAGCTCACTGCTGTTTTATTGCGGTGTGGCATTTGCGTATTTTGTGGTGTTTCCACTAGTGTTTGGCTTCTTTACTGCTATCTCATTGGGTGGTGTAGAGTTTGCGACCGACATTTCTAGCTATCTCGATTTTGTACTGGCGCTATTTATGGCGTTTGGTATCGCATTCGAGGTGCCTGTTGCGATTATTTTGTTGTGTTGGACTGGGGCCACCACACCAGAAGATCTAAGACAGAAACGGCCTTATATCATTGTGGCGGCGTTTGTCGTAGGTATGGTGTTAACGCCACCAGACATGATCTCGCAAACCTTACTCGCCATTCCGATGTGCTTACTGTTTGAAGTCGGTTTATTCTTTGCGCGTTTTTATACGCGTCGAGGCGAAGAGGCAGAAGCGGAAACCGAAGAATAAGTTTACTGTAGATGTAAAAAGCGGCTCAATTGAGCCGCTTTTTTTTGCGGTTGGTTTGTTTCTTGGGCTAATTACTTAACTTTCATGACGTAACCACACTTTGTGCATACGTATACTTCCTTGATGCCCAGCAGCTTTTGAAAAAAACTGCGCGGTACGCGTTGTAAGTAAGCACCATGTGTACACACTTCAACTTCCATATTCATGCTGTTTTACATTTGCGCTAATTAATGGGCATAAAGCAGTATAGAAAAAGAATATGTCTAATTGTCGACAGTTTTGCAAAACAGACGAAGTAAAGTGGTGATATGAGAGGTAAGTAGAGTTGCTAGTTAATTATTATGTTTATCAATAACTTTGTGTGGGTTGTTCTATTATTTCAATAGGTTGAATCATTCATTCAATAGTTTAGGTAATAAAAAAGCGACGTTGATTTCGTCGCTTTTTTCAATTTTCGTGAATTAAATATTAAACAGCTTTTTGGCATTTTCAGTCGTTATTGCATCGATAGTTGCGACATCGACATCACGCAAGTCGGCAACACGTTGTGCAACGAGAGAAGTGTAGGCTGGTTCATTACGCTTACCACGGTGCGGTACTGGCGCTAAGTATGGACAATCGGTTTCTAAAATGACCCACTGCATATCCAAATGTGGAATGACTTTATCCATCCCGCCATTCTTAAAGGTCGATACGCCACCCAAGCCTAAGTGGAAGCCTAGCTCATTGATTGCTTGCGCTTCTTCTAAGCTGCCTCCAAAACAGTGGAATACACCACGCAGACGACCATCTTGCTCTTGTCTTAGCAAAGTGAGTGTTTCTTCAATCGAATCACGAGTGTGGATAACGACTGGTAAATCCATCTCTTTTGCCCAGTTTAGCTGAGTCACGAATGCCATCTCTTGCTTGGCGCGATAGGTTTTGTCCCAATACAGGTCGATACCAATTTCGCCCACCGCAATAAACTTGTGTTTCTCAAACCAGCCGCGGATGATTTCCAACGTTTGCTCAACGTTGTTATCCACATAGCAAGGGTGGAGTCCCATCATTGAGTGGCACACGTCAGGATATGCCGCTTCGGTTTGTAGCATGGGCTCAATAGAGTCCAGATCGATGTTTGGCAACAGGATCTTATTAATGCCTTGCGCTAAGGCGCGTTGTACTACTTCATCGCGGTCGTTATCAAATTCGCTGGCATAGATGTGCGCGTGGGTATCGATCATCGTTACTCTCTGTGCTTCATGGTTGGTTTCGTATTCGAAGTATACTTGAGTGTGAGTGCTGGGTCATTTTCAGTTTTTTTCATTACCTTTTTCCAGATTGTCACTCGCAACATGCATCAAGAGTGATATGATTTTGTTCACCAGATGATTTGATCATCATAACCGTCCAGACAAGGAGAAAATGGTGTCTGTATCAATTCAAGGTCCATTCCCTGCACGCCGTATGCGTCGTTTACGTAAGCACGATTTTAGTCGTCGTTTGATGGCTGAGAACCAACTTTCTGTTAATGATCTGATTTACCCAATGTTCATCCTAATGGGTAAAGATCGTCGTGAGAGCGTGGAGTCCATGCCGGGTGTAGAGCGTTTGTCGATTGATTTAATGCTAGAAGAAGCGCAATACCTTGCAAATCTAGGCGTTCCAGCAATCGCGCTTTTCCCTGTCGTAAACCAAGACGCTAAAAGCTTATGTGCTACTGAAGCCTACAACCCAGAAGGTTTGGTTCAGCGAGCAGTACGTGCGCTTAAAGAACATATTCCTCAAATCGGTGTGATCACAGACGTGGCACTTGACCCATTCACGACGCACGGCCAAGACGGCATCATCGATGAAGATGGTTACGTAATGAATGATGAAACCACGGAAGTACTGGTTAAGCAGGCTTTGTCTCACGCTGAAGCGGGTGCTGACGTCGTCGCGCCTTCAGACATGATGGATGGCCGTATTGGTAAGATCCGCGAAGCATTAGAAAATGCGGGCTACATTCATACACAAATCATGGCTTACTCGGCTAAGTACGCGTCGAACTACTACGGACCATTCCGTGATGCGGTTGGCTCTTCTTCAAATCTAAAAGGCGGCAACAAGAAAAACTACCAAATGGACCCAGCAAACATTGACGAAGCGATCCATGAAGTGGCGCTAGACATCAATGAAGGTGCGGACATGGTGATGGTTAAACCTGGTATGCCATACTTAGATGTAGTTCGCCGAGTTAAAACCGAACTTCAGGTACCGACGTTTGCTTATCAGGTGTCTGGTGAGTACGCGATGCATAAAGCGGCGATCATGAATGGCTGGCTCAAAGAGCGCGAAATTGTGATGGAATCACTACTGTGCTTCAAACGTGCAGGTGCTGACGGCATCTTAACGTACTTTGCGAAAGATGTGGCTGAGTGGTTGGCAGAAGAGAATGCACAAACTGCTCAACACCTAAATCGTACTCCGGAAGCGACTGAAGAGTAATTATCGCTCAGTGAGAAACACCAGACCAACAAGAGTTGTTCGTCTGTATATACCCAAGTAACCTCAGGCGGATTACAACAGTAACAATCCAAGGTGCTTGGGTATTTTTATTTTGGAGAAGAGAACAATGACAATGCTGATTCGTGAAGGCACATTGGAAGAAGCACTTCAAGTTGTGGCACGTGTTACCGAATTTTCGAAAGGAGAAACGGTAGACTCCATGACTCAACGTTTAGAAGAGAAAAACAGTTTAATCCTCGTTGCAGAAAAAAATGGCACGATTGTCGGCTTCAAAATAGGTTACGAATTAGAGGATGGTGTTTTCTATAGCTGGTTAGGTGGTGTCGTTCCTGAGGCTCGAAATGAAGGCGTGGCACAATTACTTTTGGAAGCACAAGAAGATTGGGCGGCTGAGCAAGGCTATAACACGTTAAAAGTGAAATCTCGAAATCAGTTTCCTGCTATGCTTCGATTGTTATTGAGGAATGGCTATATCATTGAAAAATTTGAAGAAAAAATTAATCTTCGTGAGTCTCGAGTTCATTTCATTAAAGCGATGTGAAAATAAATGAGATTTTTTCTCATTTAACTGTTGACTAAGAAATGAGAATCATTATTATTAAGCCTGTCTTAGGGAATGAGGAAGAGTTCACAAGGACGTTGAATGACTTATTAACAGAAGTTGATTAACTGAAAGTTGAGAAGTGATGAAACATTTTTCCGAGAACTTGCACGAATTCTTTTTGACACGACATTGCTCACATTGCTTCCAGTGTAATTTATAGCTTCTTGGTTAAGCTGCTCTATTTACAGAATTTGCTTTACCACTTCTGCTAGGCGACCCCATTCGGGTCGCTTTTTTCTTTTCTACGATTTCTATTTGACGTCACTATTCGTATTTTTTCCACACACGATGATCATTTAAGGATCGTTGATCTTCTCGCCGTTTTATAAAATAAATATTTAAAAACAACAAGTTACCATGTGTGTTTTTTGTGTTTTCTATCATTGGATAACCAGTGGATAATTTCTATAAACAGAGTTATCCACAAGGTGAGGTTGTCTTCGTGAATAAAATCGAAAAATTTACGCGACCTAGATCGAGCGAACAAGATAGATTCGGATCAGCAGTCATGGCATCCTAGGCAGATCTCTCAAGTACTGAATTGGATACAGACAATTATGGCAAGTATTCCTGAAAATCCGTTGATCCTTATCGACGGCTCTTCTTACCTATATCGCGCTTTTCACGCCTACCCGGGCACCATGAGCAATGGTGAAATTCCAACTAATGCCGTTTACGGTGTCGTGAACATGTTACGCAGCATGATGCGTCAGTTTGCGTCTGAGCGCATCGCGGTGGTTTTCGATGCGAAGGGAAAAACCTTCCGTGATGATATGTATGCAGAATACAAAGCTAATCGTCCGCCAATGCCGGATGATCTGCGTTGCCAAATTGAACCATTGCACAATGTTATTCGCGCGATGGGTTTACCACTGATCTGTGTTCCTGGTGTCGAAGCGGATGACGTCATTGGTACGTTGGCGCATCAAGCATCACAAAAGGGCATGCCTGTATTGATCAGTACTGGTGATAAAGACATGGCGCAGTTGGTGGATGATAATATTACCCTGATCAACACCATGACGAACGTCGTTATGGATCGTGAAGGTGTGGTTGAAAAGTTTGGCATTCCTCCTGAGTTAATCATCGACTACCTAGCGCTGATGGGCGATAAAGTAGATAACATCCCTGGTGTGCCAGGCGTGGGTGATAAAACAGCGACCGCACTACTGCAAGGTATTGGCGGTCTGACTAAGCTGTATGAAAATCTCGATGACATTGCTGCGCTCGGTTTCCGTGGTTCTAAAACCATGGCGAAGAAGCTCATCGATAACAAAGAAAATGCCATGCTGTCGTACGAGCTCGCGACCATTAAATTGGATGTTGAACTTGAAGAAACGCCAGAATCACTGCTGAAAGCGGAACCAAATAAAGACGAACTAGTGAAGCTGTATGGCCAACTGACGTTTAAATCTTGGTTGAACGAACTACTTGAAGGCGGTTCTGGGTCGGTAGAAGCTGTTGAGCTTGCTGGCTCTGCTCAAGCCTCTGCTTCTCATGCCGAGATGGAAACTTCCGCAGTGACAATCGACCGCAGCCAATATGAAACGATTCTGGATGAAGAAACCTTCAATGCGTGGCTAGACAAACTTCAAACGGCCGAGTTGTTTGCGTTTGATACGGAAACCGACAACCTAGATTACATGCTAGCGAACCTGGTTGGTTTGTCATTCGCTGTCGATGAAGGCATTGCCGCTTATGTGCCTGTTGCACATGACTACCTAGATGCACCTGAACAGCTTGATCGTGATTGGGTTCTAGGACAGCTTAAGCCAATTCTTGAAGATGCAGCGAAAGCAAAAGTTGGTCAAAACTTAAAGTATGATGCGTCTGTATTGGCTCGTTATGACATTGAACTAAAAGGTATCAAGCACGACACGATGTTGGAATCGTACATTTACAACAGTGTCGGCGGTAAACACGATATGGACAGCTTAGCGCTGCGCTTCCTACAGCATAGTTGCATTTCTTTTGAGCAAATTGCAGGTAAAGGCAAAAATCAGCTTACGTTTAACCAAATCGAGTTGGAACAAGCATCGCCATACGCGGCAGAAGATGCGGATGTGACCCTTCGTCTGCACAATCGCTTGTTTGCGAATATCGAGCAGGATGAAAGCCTAAAGACAGTGTACGAAGAGATTGAAATGCCGTTGGTGCCAGTTCTTTCGCGCATTGAACGCACCGGGGTCTTTATTGACGAAATGAAGCTGAGTGCGCAGTCGGTCGAGATTACCGCTCGCCTTGATGAGCTTGAAAAGAAGGCGTATGAAATCGCTGAGCAAGAGTTCAACATGAACTCGCCAAAGCAATTACAAGCCATCCTATTTGAAAAAATGGGTTTACCGGTGGTGAAGAAAACGCCATCAGGTACACCATCGACGAATGAAGAAGTGCTACAAGAGCTTGCCTTAGATTACCCACTGCCAAAATTGATTTTGGAATATCGCGGTTTGGCGAAGCTTAAATCGACGTACACGGACAAGCTGCCGAAGATGATCAACCCAACAACAGGGCGTGTGCATACTTCTTACCATCAAGCAGTAACCGCAACAGGTCGTCTATCTTCTACCGATCCGAACTTACAAAACATTCCAATTCGTAACGAAGCCGGCCGTCGTATTCGCCAAGCGTTTGTCGCACCAGCTGGCCATAAAATCTTAGCGGTCGACTACTCGCAAATCGAACTGCGCATCATGGCGCACCTTTCTGGCGACCAAGCGTTATTGGATGCCTTCCGTGATGGTAAAGACATTCACGCTGCAACTGCGGCAGAAATTATGGGCCTGGATATTGAACAAGTATCGAGCGAGCAGCGTCGCCGTGCTAAAGCCGTTAACTTCGGGCTTATCTATGGCATGAGTGCATTTGGTTTGGCGAAGCAGCTTGGTATCCCTCGCGGCGAAGCACAAGCCTACATGGATAAATACTTTGAGCGTTACCCTGGCGTTATGCAGTACATGGAAGACACGCGCAGCACGGCTGCAGATAAGGGCTATGTTGAAACGATTTTTGGTCGACGTTTGCATTTACCAGAAATCAAATCGCGCAACGGTATGCGTCGTAAAGCTGCTGAACGTGCGGCAATCAACGCACCGATGCAAGGTACAGCTGCGGACATCATTAAGAAAGCGATGCTGTTGGTTGATCAGTGGATTCAGGAAGAAGGCAATGGCCGTGTGAAGTTGTTAATGCAAGTACACGATGAATTGGTCTTTGAAGTTGAAGAGTCATCATTGTCCGAAATTGAAAGTAAAGTACAGAAATTGATGGAATCTGCAGCAGAGCTAAAAGTACCGTTGGTTGCAGAAGCAGGGCACGGTGACAACTGGGATCAAGCTCATTAGTCACTTTTAGACCAAAATAACCAATTAATTATGAGCCAGCGCACAAACGCTGGCTTTTTTTTGCGATTAAAAAAGCTAGCGCAAAGTTAACTTTGATGTTGCTTAATAAAAATTTCATGAAAAAAAACTACAAAAATTCTTTGCAATTCTGACCAATTGTTGTACATTAATACTCGTAGGGTACAGAGGTAAGATGTTCTATCTTTCAGACCTTTTGTTTCACGTTATTGGATTAGGCTGATTCAGCCGCCCCAGTCAGCTTTTGACTGGGGCGTTTTTTATTGGGCGAAAGAAAATTTTTCTTTTTGTTCAATGTGTTGGGTTGGTAACGACTTGTCTTTATATTTCTCCCACCTTTAACCTATTGTCTACACTCCAATTTTCTTCAAAAACTCGCAAACTATTCAGTCTGTAAATTTATGCCAATCACACTATGATTTTTTCTTGAAGGAAACTAAGTTGACGGGAAAATGGGTAGGTTTCTGTCTAACTTGTTGAATTGTATTTTCTTTATTGGTTATGGTTGTGAGTTGATTAAGCGAAAGCTAAAGTTAGGCGGCTTTTTAAGCTATTGAAATCATCCGATAGTTAAGCAATGCTTCGTCACATAACAATAATTACCAATTTTTCTCTCCCGTTATCCCTGCCAGGAAGGTGGGGATTTTTATTGCCTGTTATTTAGCTCAGATAAACAAAAGCCCCACCAAATGGTAGGGCCGTATCGAAAAGATTTAACAAATATTGTTAATTATTCTTCGTCGCTTGCTGGGGTATCCAGTTCGCCTTCTTCTATCAGGTGTGCGAGCGCCGGTGCAAACCAGGTATCCAGTTTTGCGCGCAGCTGATCAACGCCTAACCCTTTAAGGGAAGAGAACACATCAACGGAAACGTCGCCACCGAAAGTTTCCACTTGTTTGCGAACTTTCAGCAGGGTTTGTTTGCGTGCGCCACTTTTTAGTTTATCTGCTTTGGTTAGCAAAACTTGCACAGGAATGTGGCTATCGATGGCCCAGAAAATCATTTGCTGGTCGAGATCTTTCATTGGATGACGAATGTCCATCAGAACCACTAAGCCTTTTAGGCACTCGCGTTTCTGTAGGTATTCACCCAAAGATTTCTGCCATTTGTTTTTCATCTCTACCGGTACTTGAGCAAAACCGTATCCAGGTAGATCGACAATGTGACAACCTTCTTCTACTTTGAAAAGGTTGATTAATTGCGTACGACCAGGTGTCTTTGATGTCTTGGCTAAGCTTTTTTGATTAGTTAGACGGTTAAGTGCACTCGATTTACCAGCGTTTGAGCGTCCTGCAAACGCAATTTCGACACCTTCGTCTTCCGGTAGGTGACGAATATCGGGTGCGCTGGTGATGAAATGCGTATTTTGGTAATGAATTTTTACGCTCACTGTTAACTCCATCTCGACTTTGTGTAGTCGATTGATTACTTTTTTGTGAAAATGTGTAAAATAACCGTGCTCGGCATAAGGTCGCCTATTGTACCATGAGTGTACGCGGTATGTTCACATTCCGTGGTACTGGAAGCTTGATAATTATAATGGAATGTCATGAAGAAATTAGCGCTAATTTTGAGTCTTTTAGCCAGTTGCTCAGTATGGGCCCAAGGTAATATTGAGGCTGGTAAAGCAAAATCACAAACCTGTGTCGCCTGTCACGGAGCAGATGGCAACAGTGCAATAACAACGTACCCGAAACTCGCAGGCCAACACGCTAAGTATCTTGAGAAGCAGTTAAAAGAACTTAAGCTAGGCATGACAAGTGGTGGTAAACAAGGTCGTTACGATCCTGTAATGAGTGGTATGGCAATGCCACTGAGCGATGAAGATATCGCAGACCTATCTGCTTACTACGCTTCGCTACCAGTTTCAGAAAACTCAACACCTGAAGATGTGGTAGCAAAAGGCAAAACGCTTTATACCGCTGGTGATGCCGAGCGTGGCCTAACCGCATGTATTGCATGTCATGGTCCTCGTGGCAATGGTACTGAGCTTTCAGGTTTCCCGAAAATTTCTGGTCAGCATGCTGACTACATCAAAGCTCAGCTAGAAAAATTCCGTGATGGCGACCGTGGTAATGATATGAATGCCATGATGCGTGACATCGCGAAGAAAATGACAGACGAAGATATCGAAGTGCTGTCTAAATACGTTGGCGGTCTGCACTAATATACCTAAATCGCTCAAGATCCTGCATCTTGAGTTTATTGGGTAGATGTCCCTACATCGTTCGAGCAACTTATACAAAAATGCCCTAGTGAATTCGCTAGGGCATTTTTGTTCGTGACAAATATCACAGTCGACTTTGAGTTCGAAAGCGATAGTTAGCTCGGTAGTTTGTGAGACATTTGCCATACTTGATGTTGGCTTTTTCTTGTTGGTGTTTTTAAGTTTTTGATTAAATGATAATTTTGATGTTTTAGAAAAATAGGTGGATTATTTTTTCAACCCATTACTTGTGAGCACCGCGGGATGGCGTAAAGTAGAAGTTGTTCACAGGGGGTGAATGTAAGGATTTAAGACCACGGTTTAGGTCTCCAAGGATGTAGCTCGGATGCTTGGTGATTTAGAAAGGGATTTAGATAGGTAGGGAGCCTATCTGATAAGGATGGTCATCTCGTCTGACGGTTAAGACAGTGAAACGGATCAGGCACAGGAAGTTGCTCAGTAGACAGGAAGTAAACGGACAGCCAAAACTCATCAGGAAGATGAAAAACAACTCTTTTTGGCAGGGAAAGCTCGAAAAACAAAGGGAACATTGATGCACCAAATGCGTGCAACACAGTTTCGCCAATTGATGGCACTTAGAAAGCGACAGTCTGACTGTCGCTTTTTTTATATTCTTTTCCCTTGGTAAGTCGCAATCTGAATTACGATTACTGCACTTATTTACTTCGATGGGTTGTAAACAAAGTTTTTTAACAAAAATTGCTGAAAAAATACTCAGTAACACTCCAATCTGAGTTCACTTTCTGGTATGTTTCGCATCCCTGTTTGAGGAAGTCAGCATGCATACCTGTCCTTTATGCCAAAATCAGCGTACTCACCACTATTTTGAAGATAAGCGACGTGAATATCTTCAATGTGAGCAGTGCTGTTTGGTGTTTGTGAATCCAGACCAACGTTTGGATGCGGAAACCGAAAAAGCTCACTATGATTTGCATGAGAACAACCCTGAAGATTTAGGTTACCGACGCTTTTTGTCGCGTATTGCTGACCCGATCACAGAGCGAATTTCTCCACAATCAAATGGTATCGACTTTGGTTGTGGTCCTGGCCCAACGCTCTCCTTAATGCTGGAAGAGGCGGGGCACAACATGGCGTTGTACGACCTCTACTACCACCCTGATACGTCGGTTTTAGAAAAAACGTATGACTTCATGACAGCAACAGAGGTGATAGAGCACCTCTACCACCCAGATTTGGTGTGGAAGCAATGGTTGAATTTAGTTAAGCAAGGGGGCTGGATAGGCCTGATGACGAAAATGGTCATCGACGTGGAGGCTTTCAAATCATGGCATTATAAGAACGATCTCACTCATGTAGTGTTCTTTAGTCGTGACACGTTCCAGTTCCTAGCAGAGCGGGATAAGCTCGAACTCGAATTTATTGGTAATGATGTAATTTTACTGAGGAAACCCCAGTAATGAGCCGTAGTAAAAAATCTAGAAAGCCAGGTGCCGCTGGCGCACCTGAGTTTGTTGTAACTCGTAACCGTACAGAATCTGATGTGGAAGGCCGCCTACGCAAGCGTGCTAAAAAGCGCAAAGGCTTGAAAACGGGTAACCGTAACTCAGAAGTTAACGAGCAGAAAAAGCAAGCTGCTGCACAAAACCGCGACCCGCGTTTAGGCAGTAAAAAGAAAATTCCTCTGGTTGTTGAGCCTGCGAAGAAAATGACGAAGCAAGAGCGTCGTTTGTCGGCAGAGCAAGAACTAGAGATGCTAGAAAATGACGCGCAATTGAACGTGTTGCTAGACCGTATTGAAGCGGGTGAAAACCTAGGCACAGGTCTACAGAAATACGTCGATGAGAAGCTCGACCGCATTGAGAAGCTAATGGACCAACTAGGTTTGTTGGAACCTGAAGAAGAGGAAGACTTCACTGCTCCTGCTGAGAAAAGCACGCGCAATGATGATGACTTGCTGGCAGATTTCGACGACATTAACTTCGACGACTACAAAGGATAATTAAGCTATGAATGTAACCTTATTAGCTATTGCTGGTGTTGTGATTATCATCGCACTTGCTTCTTATGCAGGTTACCTTCTGCTTCAATTGAAAAAGCAAAAGGAATTGCAGCTAAAGCATCAAAAATTGGCGATAGATAAACGTAACGCCAACATTTTTGAGAATGTGCATACCTTGTGTCAGGCGGGTATTCAAGGCCAATGCGATTTATCTGAAATCAGTATTCGTGTGTATAACATCATGGATTATGTACAAGGTGAAGACCGTGTCGATTTCGATAAAACGTACCCTGCAATTTCTGAGCTTTACCATATCGTGAAAGATATGGCGCGTGGTGAAGAACGCCAACAACTTGCCAAGAAAGAGCGTATGCAACAGAACTTGACGCGTCATAAAGCGGAAAGCCGCCTCACTGATGCGATCATTGAGGAGCTCAAAGTGTTGCAGAAAAACGTCCAGCCACTGAATAATCAAATCAATATTCAGATGATTTAATAGTTACCCCCAATGGTTTCCTTATGACTGCTGGGGGTATCGTGATCACGCTAGCACTTCTTTAGTTTTATACTTAAAAAGCCAGTCGGCGTTGCCACGCTTGTCATCGTCGTATGGCAAAATAGCGGCTCTGAATATCGGGTGACGGCTTTCGTTGCCCTAGCATTTAACGGAAAGTACCACCATGTCGAATCAACACACTGAATCGAAGCAGCAAATCGTCTGGGATCAAGCGGTATTGGATAAGTACAACTATTCCGGTCCTCGCTACACGTCGTACCCAACGGCGCTGGAGTTCCATGAAGCGTTCACCATTTCTGATTATGATATGGCATGCACTCAGTACCCAGACCGCCCATTATCGCTGTACGTGCACATTCCGTTCTGTCACAAGCTTTGTTACTACTGTGGTTGTAATAAAGTCATTACGCGCCACTCGCACAAAGCGGACGAATACCTCGATGTGCTTGAGCATGAGATTCGTCAACGTGCAGCCTTATTGGTGGGCAGAACGGTAACGCAATTGCACTTTGGTGGTGGTACGCCAACGTTCCTTTCTGAAAAGCAAATTACACGCGTAATGAGCCTGTTGCGCCAAGAGTTTACCTTTAGCAGTGATGCTGAAATCAGTATCGAAGTTGACCCGCGTGAAATTCAGATCACCATGCTGGATCACCTGCGTAGTGAAGGCTTTAACCGCTTGAGCATCGGTGTTCAGGACTTCAACAAAGAAGTGCAAAAATTGGTGAACCGTGAGCAAGATGAAGAGTTCATCTTTGCGATGGTTGCGCGCGCAAAAGAGTTGGGTTTCCGTTCGACAAACCTAGATTTGATCTACGGCTTGCCAAAGCAAACCAAAGCCTCTTTTGCCAAGACGTTAGAACAAGTACTGGAAATGCAGCCGGGCCGTCTGTCCGTATTTAACTACGCGCACATGCCACAGCTATTTGCAGCGCAGCGTAAGATTAAAGACGAAGATCTGCCTAAAGCAGAAGAGAAGATGGCGATTCTGCAAGATACCATCGCGACACTGACTGGCGCTGGCTATCAATTTATCGGCATGGACCACTTTGCTTTACCGGACGATGAGCTTGCCGTCGCTCAGCGCGAAGGTATTTTGCATCGCAACTTCCAAGGCTACACCACACAAGGTGAATGTGATTTGGTTGGCTTTGGTGTCTCTGCAATCTCGATGATCGGCGATGCATACGCGCAAAACCAGAAAGAGCTGAAGAAATACTACGCTCAAGTCAACGAACTTCGTCACGCACTGTGGAAAGGGGTTTCGCTGGATTCTGATGACTTGCTCCGTCGCGAAGTGATCAAGCAGCTGATTTGTAATTTTAAACTAGACAAGAAAGCGATCGACTCTGAGTTTAAAGTGAAGTTTGATCAGTACTTTAAAGAAGACTTGCAGCTACTTCAGACCTTCATCAACGATGAGCTGGTGGAAGTGGATGACAATGAAATTCGTGTGACGCTGCGAGGTCGTTTGCTGATCCGTAATATTTGTATGAGCTTCGATAAGTACCTGCGAGCGAAGGCGCGTCAGCAACAATTCTCTCGTGTTATCTAATCATAGACGCCGATTCAAGATATAAAAAAATGCCAGCAGATGCTGGCATTTTTTTATGTTTTCGCTGGATTTAAGCGCGATCTTTTACTTTTGCTTTCAGTTCCGCTTTTTCTGCTTCTGAAAGGAATGCAATCTCAAGACCATTGATTTGTGCTTGGCGAATCTGGTCTTGGCTCAGACCAGCTGCTGGTGCCGCTACTTCGTATTCGTATGGCAGCTCGATACCTTCAACCGCTGGGTCGTCAGTGTTCAGACACGCAAGAACGCCATGCTCTAGGAACTGTTTGAGAGGGTGGTTTTCTAACGTTTCTACCGTGCTTGTTTGGTAGTTTGATGTTAGGCAAGACTCAATACCAATGCGGTTTTCTGCTAGGTAATCCATCAGTTTTGGATCGTGGATCGCTTTTACGCCGTGACCGATACGAGTTGCGCCCAGCTCATTGATTGCTTGCCACATGCTCTCTGCACCTGCTGCTTCACCAGCATGAACCGTTACCCCAAGGCCAGCGTCGCGTACTTGTTTGAAGTGAGACACAAAGCGATCGCCCGGTTGGCCCAGTTCGTCACCCGCCAAGTCGACGGCAACGATGTGATCTTTTTGGCTCAGAATGCCGTCCAGTTCTTGTTGGCACGCGTCGGTGCCAAATGTGCGGCTCATGATGCCGATCAGGTTGGCTTTCACGCCAAAATCGCGCATACCCGCTTGCACACCGTCCACGACTGCTTCAACAACACCCGCTACTGGTAACTTGTGTTTCATTGCCATGTAGTATGGTGAGAAACGCAGTTCAGCGTAATCGATTTGAGCGTTTAGTGCGTCTTCCACGTTTTCGTACGCCACACGACGACATGCATCTAGGTCGCCCAGTACCGCAACACCCCAGTCGAGCTTAGAAAGGAAAGCAACAAGAGAGGGTTCCGCTTCGACAATTTGAACGTGAGGAGTTAGAGACTCAATATCGTACGCTGGCAGAGCAATACCAAATTTTTGGCCAAGCTCAAGAATCGTTTTAGTACGAATGTTACCGTCTAGGTGGCGGTGCAAATCAGTAAGAGGAAGGTTCTTCGTTATCATTATGTCGATCCGGATAGTTATGAACTGGAACAGGGCCCAAACATCATCTGTGACAATACATGGGTAAGATTTGCAGTTAAGTATAAATAACAGTTAGGTAGATTGTCAGTAGAGGATGACTAGGAAATCAACGATTCTCGCTCTTTTCTACTTCATGTTAACCAAATTTGTTGGCCACTCTTCTAGTGGCATTGGACGACTGTAATAGAAGCCTTGCACTTGGTTGCAGCCTAAAGACCGCAATAATTGTGCTTGATTGCTATCCTCTACGCCTTCTGCGACGACATTGGTTTTGAGGCCCGCGGTGATATTGATGACCGCAGCAACGACCGAACTGTCTAAGTTTTCTTGCGTGAGTTGATTGATGAAGGTGCGATCAATCTTTAAACAAGTAAATGGCAGTGAGTGAAGATAACCCAGTGATGAGTAACCGGTACCGAAATCATCGATCGCGATACCAATCCCCATATCACGCAGTTTGGTCATATTTTCCAGCGTGGTTGGTGCGCTATCAATAATGCGCGACTCGGTGATCTCCAGTGTTAGATTACTGGCGGGTAATTTCGTGGTATCCAATACGTTGGTCACCGTATCGACAAAATCAGGGCAGGACAGTTGATTAACGGAGATGTTCACATGCAGTTGGAAGTCTGATGGCCACTGATTACTTTGAATGGCTTGGTATGTATCGCGGCAAGCTTGTAACAGAATTTGTTGGCCAATGGCTTTGATCATGCCGCTTTCTTCTGCGATTGGAATAAAATCTAATGGTGACACCATTCCTGAGTCACTGTGCCAGCGCGCCAGCGCTTCTGCGCCACACACATTACCACTAGCGAGATCCACAATAGGTTGATAATGAGGGACAAACTCTTGGTTTTCGATGCCAGTTTGAATCTTAGTCAGCATTTGGGTGCGGAACTTTGAAGCGCTTGCCAGTTCAGGGCTGTAATGACAGACACCGGTCAGTGAGTCTTGCTTGGCGTAGCTTAATGCGATGCTGGCGTTGCGAAGCCACAGCGGCATGGTTTCATTTGGTTGGGTTTGCACAATGCCAAGTGAAATCTTCATCACTACATTCTCACCTTCCACCATAAATGGGGTGGAAAAGAGTTGCTGTAATCGACGCTCTGTTTGTTTAACTTTGGCTTCAGTATCGGCGTTTGAGAGAAACACTGCGAACTCATCACCGCCAATCCGAGCCAGTAACGCGTTATCACTAAACTCTTGTTTTAGCCTTTCTGCGATGCTGACCAACAGTTGATCACCGTTATGATGACCCACACTGTCGTTGATATCTCTAAATTTGTTGATACCAAGTAAAAATAAACTGCCGTGGCACAGGTGAGATTGGTTCTCACAGATTTCGACCAAGCCCTGACGACTGTATAAGCGTGTCAGAGAGTCATAAACCAACTGCTCACGCAACGCTTTAAATGAGGCTCTGAGGTTACTCGTCATCTCATTAAAGGCATGCACAAGTACCGTTGTCTCATACACATAACCAGGTTTTGGCATACTGCTGTCCCAATCGCCATTCGCAAGGTGTTGGGCGGCGTCGGCCGTCGCGTTAATCGGTCTGGTGACTCGGTTGAAAATGATCCAACTGATGGCGATACCAAATAAGCTGACGATAAACCCGACCAGCCAACTCTTTTGTTGGCTTTTCGGCAATGTACCCAGCAACTCGGATTCAGATATAGAGGTGCCAATAAACCATGTTAAACCGTTTTGATCTCGGTATGGGGTTAGTCGGCTGAAAATACGTTGGCCGTCATGCTCAAATGAAAAGGTGTAAGGTTGCTTAGTATTGTTGAGATCAAACGACCGAACGCGGCTCGCACTGATTTTGATGATCGGATCTGCGTTTTCAGCCGCAAACAAACGCTGCCCTTTATCAGAAAACTTTGTGCCCCATGAGATAACGCTTCCCGGGCCTGAGTGAGCGATTAAACGATGCTCTGGGTCCATGATGTAGACCGAAGCTTTGGTGTTGTATTTTAACTCACGTAGAAATTCGTTAAATGTGTTGATGCGAATGTCTGTCACCAACACGCCAGCAAATTGGTCGTGTTTATACACCGGTGTCATGGCTGACAGCGTAATATCCTGGCGTTCATCGGCATTCGTATAAATCTCAGACCACATCGAGGTTTGAGTCTCTGCGACGGGCGTATACCATGGGCGAGTGCGAGGATCGTATGGAGAGATAACCGTTCGAATGCTATTACTCACATGGTTGGTGCCATAAATAATCAGATCACCATCGGTATATCGATCTTGAACCATTAAGGTGTAATCGTCGGAAAGCTCGCGGCGGAACCCGGCAAAGTCACCGCTTTCTGAACCAAATGCGATGACATCCAACTGCGGTATCGATTGGTAAAGGTTTTTGAATGCACTCAGCAGGTAGCTTTGAATATCTGAGGTGTCGTGAGGGTGATAAAGGTTGTGATAGCTGACGTTATGTGCGAGAGCCATAACTGCAGTAAACGGCTTGCGCAGATAGCTATTAAGGTGGTCGTGGACACTTTCGGTTAACACGGAAAGTTGTTTGTCGCTGATATCTGTGACCACTTCTTCGTAGCTTTGTTTTTGGACGTAGACAATGACACCGATCGCCAGTAAGAAGATCATGACAAATGGAATGAGAACAGCGGTACGCAGTGTAATTTGAGTCGTAGCAGTAGACATTGCCTAATCACATAGATGGTGGTGCGCCACAATTGTACTGATATTTTTGTTAATATCGAGTGGCAAACGACTCTCGTTGTTAACGCACCACGTAAGTGATTGTCAGTACAATTCTTTTAATTTTCTGGTAAGCGTGTTTCGCCCCCAGCCTAATACTTTAGCGGCATCTTGCTTGTGACCTTTAGTGTGCTCCAAAGCGGCCTCTAATAAAATGCGCTCAAATTCTGGTAAAGCATAAGAAAGCAGTTCTTTATCTCCTGCCGCGAGTGATTGACGTGCCCAATCCGCCAATTGTTCTTGCCAGCTGCCATGCTCAGAGTCCGAAATGGATTTTTTCTCTTCGAGCAGTTCGCTTGGTAAGTCGTTTGGCAATACCTCGCTACCACTGGCCATGACGGTTAACCAACGGCAAATATTCTCTAATTGACGCACGTTGCCCGGCCAATCAAGGCGGTTAAGAATTTCAACGGTCGACGGATGCAGAGTTTTGGTTTCGACCCCCAGCTCATCAGCCGCTCGGATAAGAAAATGCTGCGTAAGTTTTTCGATGTCCTGCTTACGTTCACGCAATGCCGGAATCTGCACTCGAATCACGTTCAAGCGATGGAATAAGTCTTCACGGAAATCGCCTTCATGCACCAGCTTTTCTAAATTCTGGTGTGTTGCCGCGACAATCCTTACGTCGACGCTGATTGGGGAGTGACCGCCCACTCGATAAAACTGTCCGTCGGCCAGAACACGCAGCAAACGGGTTTGAATATCTAACGGCATGTCACCGATTTCGTCTAAAAATAGGGTGCCGCCATTGGCTTGTTCGAATCGACCCTGACGAACATTGTTCGCCCCGGTAAATGCCCCTTTTTCATGACCAAACAACTCTGACTCAATCAGATCTTTGGGAATCGCCGCCATATTGAGTGCAATAAAAGGTTTGTTGGCGCGAGGACTATGGCGGTGCAACGCATGAGCAACGAGCTCTTTACCCGTGCCCGATTCACCGTTAATCAATACTGAAATTGAGGAGCGAGAAAGACGACCAATGGCGCGAAATACTTCTTGCATGGCTGGCGCTTCACCGATGATTTCTGGCGTTTCCGCAGGAATGTCTTCTGGAGAGAGTTGCTCACGTTTATTTTCGTGACTGTGCGCAATCGCTCGTTCAACCAGAGTTAAGGTTTCATCGATATCAAAAGGTTTTGGTAAGTATTCAAAGGCGCCTTTTTGGTACGCATTCACTGCCGCATCCAAATCTGAGTGGGCGGTCATGATAATCACGGGAAGGTCTGGGTAATCGCGCTGTACTTGTTTTAGCAGCTCTAATCCATCAATGCCCGGCATGCGAATGTCTGATACCAGCACATCTGGTACTTCGCGTTCGAGCGCCATCAAAACGCTTTCCCCATCGGCATAGGTTTCGCATTTTATGTTGGCAGAGGAGAGCGTTTTCTCCATCACCCAGCGAATGGAACTGTCGTCATCAACGACCCAAACATATCCTTTACTCATGTAGTAATCCTTGCAGCAAACCGAAAAACTGATGCGACTTGAAGTCCATTAGCGCAATCAGATCGGCAAATAAATAGTAAATGTTGTGTGACCAGGCCAGCTTTCTACGTCTATTTTTCCATTGTGCTGGTCGATCAAATTTTGTGAAATAGACAGCCCTAAGCCAGTTCCTCCCTCGCGGCCACTGACCATGGGATAGAACAGCGTGTCTTGTAATTCCGGTGGAATGCCAGGGCCGTTGTCTGTGATTTCGACACGCGCAGCGAGTTTACAGCGTTTGCCGTGAATATTAGCTTGATGCACCGTTCTGGTGCGAATGGTGATTTTACCGTGTTCTTGATGGCTAAGAATTTGCGCCGCATTACTGACGATATTAAGCATCGCCTGTTCGATTTGGTCCGCATCCATCAAAATTTCTGGCAAGCTCGGGTCGTAATCGCGTTCAATCACGATTGAACGTTGCGATTCTAATTCAACCAACTGGCGGACCTTTTCCAGAATTTGATGCAAGTTTTCTTGTGTCTTCTTACCTGGCTTTTGTGGCCCGAGTAATCGATCAACGAGCGCTCTTAAACGGTCGGCTTGCTCAATAATGATGTGCGTATATTCGGTGAGAGAGGGATCTGGCAGCATTTTTTCTAGCAATTGCGCTGCACCACGTAATCCACCTAGCGGGTTTTTGATCTCATGTGCAAGCCCTCGGACTAACAGTTTCGCCGCTTGTTGCTGGGCGTGCTGGTTCAGTTCTTGAGAGAGTCGGCGCTGTTGATCAATTTTGCGCATCTCGACGAGTAACATCAGTTGTTTTTGCCAAGTGATTGGGCTAACTGTGACCTCTAGCATTAAGGGGCGGCCATCAACAACGAAAGTGACGTCACTGTCGGTGATGCTTTGGCCACTTTGCAATGGTTGAGTGAGCAGCGCGAGATCCAGCGACGCATGTTGAATCAATTGAGAAAGCGATTGTTCAACAATACGTTTCGCGCTTTGAGAAAACAGCAACTCGGCAGCCGGATTGGCATAACGGATAGCCAATCCATCATCAAGAATCAGCGTTGCTGTCACCATGTTGTTGAGAATGGCACTAGGAAGACTGGTATCCACATTACGTCCTTGTTTTGCTTTAAGATTGTGCGTTGCACAATAATGGTGCAATTGAACGTTAAGTATGGCGAATAAATCTCAGAAGAAAAAGTGAAAAGCACCGCAGTGATGCTATTTTTTTCACCAGATATTCTATTTTGCCCCTTTTACGGTCGGCTTAACACTTGCTCTATGTAAATGCACCGTTATAGGGCTAGTAGATGCAATAAGCTTGCCGCTTCTTTTCGCGTGCACGGCCAGTGTGTGGGTACCTCGGTCAATATTGTTTAACTGCCACGTCATATGGCTTTGTGGCGCACCATAAGGTTTTCCGTCGAGCAGCAGTTGCAACTGTTCACCGATACCAAGCTTGCGATTGGTTTCCAGTTGAATATTGATGATGCCTCGGTTGCTGCGGATGGTTTCGTTATGTTGAGGAGTCAGCATCGAGAGCTTTAATGGGAGAGGTTTATCGGTTTTCTTTTCCGGCTTGTTTTGTGGCTCTTTAGATAGCTTGGTCTGAGGGGCGAGTGATTCCGTGCTTTCTACCTTAGGAGCCGGTGCGCTGGCTTCAAGGTTTGGCAGCGCGATGGCTTTTGCACCTTGGTTTGGCGTATCACTAAAATGAACCACGCCATTTTTATCTACCCATGTATAAGCAACCTGCGCTGATGCGATGGAGACGATTAATAATCCGCTGAGAGCACATAGCGATGGAATAAGCTGAACTTTCATTGCTCACCTTCTTTTGATCGATGATTTCACGTTTCAATGGCTTAGCTCTTTGACCTACAAGGTAAAAAGTCCAAGCGTATTTTTATTATCCCCTCATGTTAAACGTCGAATCTTGACTGACGAATACAAAAAAGGCCCGCCTGCGAGGCGAGCCTAATATTTTGTTGCTGTGTTTACATTTTACACAGTGTCGACCTTATACAGAGTAGTAAAGTTCGAACTCAACTGGGTGAGTTGTCATGTTCACGCGCTCTACGTCCTGAGATTTTAGCTCGATGTAAGAGTCGATGAAGTCGTCAGAGAATACACCACCCGCTGTTAGGAATTCACGGTCAGCATCTAGCTCTGCTAGTGCGTCTTTCAGTGAGTATGCAACCGTTGGGATTTCTGCTGCTTCTTCTGCTGGTAGATCGTAAAGGTCTTTATCCATTGCTTCGCCTGGGTGGATCTTGTTCTTAATACCGTCAAGACCAGCCATTAGCATTGATGCAAAGCATAGGTATGGGTTAGCCGCTGGGTCACCAAAGCGAACTTCGATACGACGTGCTTTCGGGCTTGGTACCACAGGGATACGGATTGAAGCAGAGCGGTTACGTGCAGAGTAAGCAAGCATAACTGGCGCTTCGAAGCCTGGTACAAGACGTTTGTACGAGTTTGTTGATGGGTTAGCAAATGCGTTGATTGCACGAGCGTGTTTGATGATACCGCCAATGTAGTAAAGCGCCATTTCAGATAGACCGCCGTACTTGTCACCAGCAAATAGGTTTACACCATCTTTCGCTAGAGATTGGTGAACGTGCATACCGCTACCGTTGTCACCAACAAGTGGTTTAGGCATGAATGTTGCCGTTTTACCAAACGCGTGAGCAACGTTGTGTACAACGTACTTGTAGATTTGGATTTCGTCAGCTTTGGTTGTTAGCGTGTTGAAACGAGTTGCGATTTCGTTTTGACCCGCTGTTGCCACTTCGTGGTGGTGCGCTTCAACAACAAGACCCATTTCTTCCATGACTAGACACATAGCAGAACGGATGTCTTGAGATGAATCCACTGGAGCTACAGGGAAGTAACCACCTTTAACGCCTGGACGGTGACCTTTGTTACCTTCTTCGTAATCAGAACCTGTGTTCCATGCTGCTTCTACGTCATCGATCTTGAAGAAAGAGCCTGACATGTCAGTCGCGAATTTCACGTCGTCAAATAGGAAGAATTCTGGCTCAGGACCGATAAGTACAGTATCTGCAACGCCAGTAGAGCGCATGAAGTCTTCAGCGCGTTTTGCGATAGAACGTGGGTCACGGTCGTAGCCTTGCATTGTTGCCGGCTCTAAGATGTCACAACGGATGTTTAGTGTTGCGTCTTCCGTGAATGGGTCAAGCACAGCAGAAGATGCGTCAGGCATCATTACCATGTCTGATTCGTTGATACCTTTCCAGCCAGCAACTGATGAACCATCGAACATTTTACCTTCTTCGAAGAAGTCTGCGTCGATTTGGTGAGCAGGGATCGAAATGTGCTGCTCTTTACCTTTTGTATCAGTGAAGCGTAGGTCAACAAACTTAACTTCGTTTTCTTGGATCAGCGATAGAACGTTTTCTACTGACATCTTGGATAACCTCCAGTGTTAATAAGCGGTAAAAGCTCGATTTATGAATTATTCATGAAACCTGGCATTGATTAATCAATTTGACTTTTCATTAATCGATGCTGTTTTAACTAAAGCCAAAACCGTGCCAAAAAAAATATTCCATTAATTTCAAGCAATTGTGTTTTTTTGGCGCTAGCTTGGTGCAGATGATTGCACCAAAATGATCTTTACTTGCACTATTGTGGTGCGGAAAATCATTATTGCACCATAATGTGACAGGCGCATTGCTTATTCAGCCCAGTTTTTGAGCAAGAGTCAATTTGAATTATGCATCGATTGGAATAAAGTTGCGTTTAATCAATTCGTTCTGAGGAAGAAAATGGGCATTAAGCGTAAAAATCGCAGAAATGCTCGGGAGTAGATCACATATTTCTAGGCTTTTTGCTAAAATCTGGTACATTATGGCCGTTTTTTTAATCAGCAAATGTCGCCAGAGAGCACCCGTTCTCAGCGTGGGGGCATTTCATCTATCTAAGTGAATCAATATCCATGGCTACTCCACAGATTGATAAATTAAGAAATATCGCGATCATCGCGCACGTTGACCACGGTAAAACCACGTTGGTTGACAAGCTGCTACAACAATCAGGCACGCTTGAGTCTCGCGGTGAAGCTGAAGAGCGAGTCATGGACTCGAACGACATCGAGAAAGAGCGCGGTATTACCATTCTTGCTAAAAACACAGCAATCGACTGGAACGATTACCGTATCAACATCGTAGATACTCCGGGACACGCGGACTTCGGTGGCGAAGTTGAACGTATCATGTCGATGGTAGACTCTGTACTACTTATCGTTGACGCGGTTGATGGTCCAATGCCTCAAACGCGTTTCGTAACACAAAAAGCGTTTGCTCATGGTCTAAAACCAATCGTTGTTATCAACAAGATTGACCGCCCTGGCGCACGTCCTGATTGGGTTATGGACCAAGTGTTCGACCTATTCGACAACCTAGGTGCTTCTGACGAACAGTTAGACTTTAAAGTGGTTTACGCTTCTGCTCTTAACGGTTGGGCTTCTCTAGAAGAAGGCGAAACTGGCGAGAACATGGAACCGCTATTCGAAACTATCGTTGGCGAAGTAGCTGCACCAGAAGTTGATCTAGATGGTCCACTACAGATGCAAATCTCTCAGTTGGATTACAGCTCTTACGTTGGCGTTATCGGCGTTGGCCGTGTAACTCGTGGTAGCGTTAAGCCAAACCAGCAAGTAACGGTTGTTGGTGCAGACGGCAAAACTCGCAACGGTAAAGTGGGCACAGTAATGGGCTACCTAGGCCTAGAGCGTCACGAAGTTGAGCAAGCTAACGCGGGTGATATCATTGCAATCACTGGTCTTGGCGAGCTTAAAATCTCTGACACTATCTGTGCACAAAACGCAGTAGAAGCACTACCAGCACTGTCTGTTGATGAACCAACAGTAACCATGACGTTCCAAGTAAACACGTCTCCATTCGCTGGTAAAGAAGGTAAGTTCGTCACTTCACGTAACATCCTTGAGCGTCTAGAGAAGGAACTGGTACACAACGTTGCACTGCGCGTTGAACAAACAGACGATCCAGACAAATTCCGCGTATCAGGCCGTGGTGAGCTTCACCTGTCTATCCTGATCGAAAACATGCGTCGTGAAGGCTTCGAGCTTGCCGTATCTCGTCCAGAAGTAATCATCAAAGAAGAAGATGGTCAGCTAATGGAACCGTTTGAAACGGTAACTATCGACGTAATGGAAGAGCACCAAGGCGGTATCATGGAGAATATCGGCCTACGTAAAGGTGAGCTGAAAGATATGGCTCCAGACGGTAAAGGCCGTGTACGTATGGACTTCATCATGCCATCTCGTGGTCTGATCGGCTTCCAAACGGAATTCATGACACTGACTTCTGGTTCTGGTCTTCTATACCATACGTTTGACCACTACGGCCCACACAAAGGCGGTAACATCGGTCAGCGTATCAACGGTGTTCTGATTGCTAACGCTGCGGGTAAAGCGCTAACTAACGCACTGTTCAACCTTCAAGAACGTGGTCGTCTATTTATCGGTCACGGTGTGGAAGTTTACGAAGGCATGGTCATCGGTATTCACAGCCGCGACAACGACCTAACAGTAAACGCACTGAAAGGTAAGCAGCTAACCAACGTTCGTGCATCTGGTACCGATGACGCACAGGTTCTAACTCCGCCAATCATCATGACGCTAGAGCAAGCGCTTGAGTTCATCGATGACGACGAGCTAGTAGAAGTAACACCTGAAAGCATCCGTATCCGTAAGAAATTCCTAACGGAAAGCGATCGTAAACGTGCTTCTCGTGGCGCGAAATAATTTTCGTTAAGCGATTCAATTAAGAAGAAGCCCTGAGTTATGCTCAGGGCTTTTTGTATCTAGAGAATGAAAATATCAGCATGAAGCCAATTGTGATTACTGGTGGCCCAGGTGCGGGGAAAACCACCCTACTGAATGCATTAGAGCGGCAAGGGTATGCGACGTTTGCAGAGAGCTCTCGTACGCTGATTGAACAGCAAAACCAGTTAGACGACGGTATCTTGCCGTGGACGAACCTGCCTGAGTTTGCTCAATTGTGTCTCGACTTGATGAGCAAGCAAAAGAGTGATGCGCGTTGTCATGACATTGCGTTTGTTGATCGCGCCATCCCAGACATCATTGCTTACTTACAAGTGGGCGGTTGTAAGGTTGACCAAGCTTTCTTAACCGAAAGTGCTGGGTATCATAGTCAGGTGTTTACTTGTCGACCTGAAGCATCCATTTACGTGCAAGATGAAGTGCGTCCACACAGCTTTGAAGAAGCATTGGAGATTCATCAATCCTTAGTGGATATATATGCTGAGTTGGGTTACGAAGTGGTAGAAGTGCCATGGGGCAGTGTGCTAGAACGAGTAGGCTTTGTTCGAAGAGTCATCGGTTTAGTTGGTGAGGTCGCAGACTAAAACCTCCTCGCTAGGAGGAGGTTTGAATCATTTACTTTTGATTGAGCTTTTGCAGGAATTTATCAGACTCTGCAATCGCTTCGTTCATCTGTTTGATGGCAAACTGAATGTCTTTCTCTAAGCTAGAGAACTCACCTTGTAGAGAGCCAATTGCACTGGCGTTAAGGTTGTGTTTCAAGTACAACGTGTTGTCGCGCAGTGTATTTAGTACCGGCGTCATCTTTTTCTCTGCACGCTTCATTGCGCTAAGCATGGTTTTATACGAGGCTTTGGTTTCACGTAGCTTTTGCTCGCTTGAGCGGCGCAATTTCGCGCTCGAGTACAGCTCTAGTTCGTCTTGCCATTCATCAAACAGTGCGCCGGAAACGTCTTCAATCGCAGCAATGCGGTCACGAACGTCTTGCGCCGCTTTTTCGCTGTCTTCGTACTTGTCATTGATTTTGTTGTAGACACTTTCTAGCTCACCACCATCAAAATTAGTGATCGCAGATAAGGCTTCAAGTGCACTGGTGAATTCTTCTTGTGCATCTTGTTGAGATTCTTTGGCATCTTCAACGCGGTCGACCATAATATCTCGTTTATGGTACCCAACTTGCTCCATCGCTGAGTAATAAGCAGATTGACACCCTGTTAAAGTGAAAATTGATAGTACAATTGCTAATAAATAAGGCATTCTTATGTCCTCGACGCTAATTATGGGATGAACTATGAACCAGTTATCAGAGAGTTACAAGGCAAGATTAATCAATCTACTGCCAAGTTGCGTCGCGTTTTTTAAGTATCTTCTTAAGCGATTAACGCATGATCGCGTCAATGTGAACGCGGGCTATCTTGCCTACATTACCTTGTTATCCATTGTGCCAATGCTGACGGTATTGTTATCAATATTGTCGAAATTTCCCGTTTTTGCGAACGTCGGTGAGGTGTTGCAAGGCTACATTATTGAGAATTTTGTTCCGGCATCTGGGGAAGCTGTACATACGGCATTGCAGGAATTTGTGGCGAATACGGGCAAAATGAGCGCGGTTGGCGGTGGGTTTTTATTCATTGCTGCAGTCATGCTGATTTCGAACATTGATAAGAACTTAAACTACATTTGGCGAGTTAAAGACAAGCGCCGTTTAGTCTTTTCATTCTCTATGTATTGGATGGTACTCACGTTAGGGCCGATCATGGTCGGTGCGAGTATCGCGGCGACGTCCTACGTAACATCACTGCAAATTTTAGAGAACGAGACATTATCTGGTGCGTTCAATCTGTTTTTACGTTGGTTACCGCTGTTGTTGTCTTTTTTCGCTTTCCTTGGCTTATATATTCTGGTGCCGAATAAAAAAGTGCACCTGGCTCATGGCGCGATGGGGGCAGCAGTCGCTGCGATACTGTTCGAATTAAGTAAAAAGGGCTTTGCACTCTACATCACGCAGTTCCCATCTTATCAGCTCATTTACGGAGCGTTAGCCGCGATTCCTATCTTGTTTGTTTGGGTGTATTTATGCTGGATGATCGTGTTATTGGGTGCGGAAGTCACAGCTGCGCTTGGTGAGCGAGAGCACTGGAGTGAAGATTTAGACATGATACACTCGACCGCTGAATCTCAGTTAACAGATGAAGGAAGCGAGAGTAGTGATAGCGCTAATTCAACGAGTCAGTGAAGCTGCCGTCCGTGTGGATGGTGAAGTCGTAGGGGAAATTGATCGTGGTCTGCTGGTCTTATTAGGAGTAGAGAAAGACGACGATGAGGCCAAAGCAAAACGCTTGATGGAGCGTGTTACGACCTACCGCGTGTTCGAAGATGATGAAGGTAAGATGAACCTGAATGTCAAACAGGTAGAAGGCAAAGTGCTGGTAGTTTCTCAATTTACGTTACCTGCGGATACAAAAAAAGGCACTCGTGCTGGCTTTTCTCGCGGTGCGCATCCTGCTGATGCTGAGCGCTTGTATGATTACTTTTCTGATTTGTGTGAACAAGTTTTACCCACACAGCGTGGCCGCTTCGCTGCCGATATGAAAGTGTCCTTAGTGAATGACGGTCCGGTGACGTTTTGGTTGCAGGTCTAGTCTGGTAACACAAGCGCCATGGTCTAAGCTTTAACTCCAAGCTCATGGAATTGGCTTGGAGTGATTTTCCCGACATTTATTAGTGTTGTGCTTTCAAAGGATTGATATGTTCAAACTCATTACTCCCAAAACCGATAATCAGATAAACAAGTATTATCAGTTTCGCTGGCAACTGCTTCGTGAGCCATGGCGTATGCCAATTGGCTCTGAACGCGATGAATACGATGAAATGAGCCATCACCGTATGATTGTTGATGGCCGAGGTCGTCCTATGGCGATCGGTCGTTTATACATTACGCCGGATAATGATGGCCAAATCCGCTATATGGCGGTTAAAAATAATCGCCGCAGTAAAGGTATGGGCTCGCTGGTTTTGGTCGCGCTAGAGTCGTTAGCACGCCAAGAAGGGGCGAAGCGCTTGGTGTGTAATGCCCGTGAAGATGCCATCGCATTTTACGAGAAAAATGGCTTTGAGCGTCGCGGTGAACTGACCGACGAGCGCGGTCCTGTGCGTCACCAGCAAATGGTGAAACCATTGGATCCGATGGCGAATGTGTTGCGTCGCCCAGAATGGTGCACTGAACTTCAGCAGCGCTGGGAGCAACAGATCCCAATTAGCGACAAAATGGGGATAAAAATTAACCAGTACACGGGTTACCAGTTTGAATGCTGCGCGCAACTTAATCCAAACCTTAATCCGCATAACACCATGTTTGCGGGGTCGGCTTTTACTTTAGCTACCTTGACGGGGTGGGGTATGACGTGGCTGCTGCTTAAAGAGCGCGGTTTGCATGGTGATATTGTGTTGGCCGACAGCTCGATTCGTTATCGTCAACCAGTCGAACAAAACCCCGTGGCAAGTACTTCGTTGGATGGGATCAGTGGTGACCTAGATCGATTGGAGTCAGGGCGTAAAGCACGCATCGTCATTCACGTGGTGATTTATAGTGGCGACACGCCAGCCGTAGATTTTGTTGGTACCTATATGCTGATACCGAACTATTCGCAATTACTCAGCTGTTAATTGAGAGGGCGCCTTACTGATCTGTAGGGCGCTTATCTGTTTCGTTTTCTCGCTCTGTCGGTGGGAGGATTTGTTCCTCTGTGGTGGGATCAGTGACAGATGCTTCGTCTTCTTCGACAATTTCTTCGGAAAATTCTTCCTCTTGAATCTCCACATTGAGGTTATCAATCGCAGTTGGCAGCTCCATGGCTGATTCACTTGTTTGTGGAGTGCTTTCAACATCAGCCGGTTCTTTTGGTGCTGGTGCTTTTAAACACTCATTATGATGGATTTCGCCACTGAGTAGATCGCCCTCAACGCTCCCGCACGACTCTTTCCATTGATAAATAATGCCACTTAGCGGGTTGTTGGCCATATCAAACTCGCCCCAAACCCTACCACTCATAGCTTTCCCTGAAATGGTGACTGGTTCTATGGCGACTTCCCCTCGTTGTGCGGTTAAACGCAGCGGACTTAAGGTAATGGCTTTGAGAGAATGATTCGCTTGGGACTTTAAACGGGTATCTCGTAGGTTGGCTTCCACTTCACCCGATAAGCTGTAGGCCAACATGTTGCGATCACCTGATAACCCTTGTAGATCGAGGCTGAGATCGGAAAAACCATCAATGGCCAGTGTGTTGGGTAAATAATCGTGGAAGAGTGATAAGGGAATGCCATCGGCATTGAGGTTGAGTGCCCAAGGCTGGCTCGGAGTACTTAGGTTTATCTGTCCGATGCCTTCTACGTAGCCTTGCTCGAGTGGTGCAAAAAGGCGTGTCAGTTTCCAAAAGCCATTCTCACTTTGCATGGCAAGTGCAGCATGAGACGTGAGCACTTGGTTATAACTGGCGTTTACAACGCTAGCGTCCAGATCGCCATGCCAAAGGCCCCAACGTTGATTGACCTGTTTAAGATCAAGCTGCTGCCCTTCGATGTTTAAACCGGAGAACTGCCAATAAGGTTCGTGAGATAGCTGAATGATCTGGCTGCGCTCGATGTCGAGTCGTTGGATTGTTACATGATCTAACTTACTGATGGCTGCGTGCCACCAGTTTTGGTTATCTTCAGGTTGTATTGCCCACTTGAGGCCTTGAATGGAGGCTTCTTCGAGTTGCCATTGCGTTGGAGTGAACACCCCAGAGACCTGCACACGACCTTGCTGCCAATCTAAGCTGAGATCGTTGAGCTGGATTTTTCCAGGCTCTATAGCAGCACTTAAACGCGGCTCTATTGCGGTTTGCTGTTGGAATCGGACGCTATCCGCCTGCAATGAAACTTGAGCCGTTGTCTCCCAGAGAGATAGTGGCAGTGTGGCGTTTTCTACGGAGAGCTCTAAGTTTTGCCAGTGCCAATCGCCCCATTCAATATCGGCGTTCAGTAAGTCTAAGCTATTAATGTGATTAATCTTGAATGGTATTGCTTGCCAAGGCTTAGCAAGCAGTGATTGGAGCTGGATATGATTGAGTTGCAACTTATTGATGGTCACATTCACTAAAGACCAGCCTTGTGGATACTGCTCGCCTTGCCCTGAAATTTGACTGTTACGCCAGTTAAATGAAGTGCCATAGAGCGTACTGTCTTGCGGTTTGTAGTCCATGTCGACCAAGACCTGATTAAAGGCTTCGCCATTCCAATAGATCTGGTCGGCTGCAAGTTGAACCTCGCCATATGGTATTAACTGGCCATTCCACTGTGGTGATTGAATTTGAAGGTCAATGCCATTACCAGAAAACTGCTCGTCGGCGTAATCAATATGTTTGAGCGCGATTTGATGGAACAAAACGTTATCTAAAGGCTTGAGCTTTGGCGCGCCATACTGCAAATTAAGTCCATCAATCAATAAGCTATCAACGATCCATTTACCATCGCGATAAACATCGGGATTCATCCATAAATCGACTTGCTCGATATAAGAAGCGTCGTCTACGTTTGTGTTCACACCCTGTAAAGTTAGGTGGTAGGGAAAATCGTAACGCACGCTTTCTGCTTGAAAGGGCAAGGAAATGCTGTTTGATAGCAGACGCCAAGTTGCATCGGCGTAAGATGTTGTTAACAGCGCAATCATAGTGGCCGGAATGGCAACTAAGATAACCAGTAACAGAATTAGAACTCGACGCGCTGTTTTCATCCCTGCTAGAACCTACGTTTGCTATTAAATAAAACTAGATAGGCTTTAGCTTGTATCAATATTCTGCGGTATTCAATAAAAAGCCCCTCAAAAGAGGGGCTTGAAGCGGTTTTTTGTAACTTGGTCTACGTAAAGTGATAAGTGGCTGCCCACTTACCACTGTGGTTTACGCGACGTCGTTGTTACTCGACTTAATCAATCTGAGGGCCAGCGGCAACCAGAGATTTACCTTCCGCATTGTCCGTGTATTTATCAAAGTTATTGATAAAGCGTTCAGCCAAGTCTTTCGCTTTGCTTTCCCACTGAAGTGGATCAACGTACGTGTCACGAGGGTCTAGAATGCTTGGATCCACACCTGGTAGTGAAGTTGGTACTTCAAGGTTGAAGATAGGAATGTGCTTAGTTGGTGCATCTTCAATCGAACCATCAAGGATCGCATCAATAATTCCGCGCGTATCTTGAATCGAGATACGTTTGCCAGTGCCGTTCCAACCTGTGTTCACTAGGTAAGCCTCAGCGCCTGCTGCTTCCATACGTTTAACCAGTACTTCTGCGTATTTAGTTGGGTGAAGCGTTAGGAACGCTGCGCCAAAACATGCAGAGAAGGTTGGCGTTGGCTCAGTAATACCACGCTCTGTTCCTGCCAGTTTTGCAGTAAAGCCAGATAGGAAGTGGTACTTAGTTTGCTCAGGTGTCAATTTAGACACTGGAGGTAGCACACCAAATGCGTCCGCTGATAGGAAGATCACTTTATTCGCGTGACCGCTTTTTGATACTGGCTTAACGATGTTGTCGATATGGTAGATAGGGTAAGAAACACGAGTGTTTTCTGTTTTCGAACCATCATCAAAGTCGATAGAACCATCGCTACGTACCGTTACGTTTTCTAGCAGTGCATCACGGCGAATTGCGTTGTAGATGTCTGGCTCCGCTTCTTTCGATAGCTTGATGGTTTTCGCGTAACAACCACCTTCGAAGTTGAAGACGCCGTCATCATCCCAACCGTGCTCATCATCACCAATTAGCGCACGTTTAGGGTCAGTTGATAGTGTGGTTTTACCGGTACCAGAGAGACCAAAGAATACCGCTACGTCGCCGTCTTTGCCCATGTTAGCGCTACAGTGCATTGATGCGATGTCTTTTAATGGAAGGAAGTAGTTCATCATTGCGAACATGCCTTTCTTCATCTCACCGCCGTACCAAGTACCACCGATAAGTTGCATGCGCTCGGTTAGGTTAAATACGGTGAAGTTTTCTGAGTTCAGACCTTGCTCTTCCCATTTTGGGTTAGTGCATTTTGCGCCATTCATTACCACGAAGTCTGGTTCAAATGTTGTCAATTCTTCTTCTGTTGGACGGATAAACATGTTTTTAACGAAGTGCGCTTGCCATGCGACTTCCGTGATAACACGAATGCTCAAACGCGTATCTGGGTTTGCACCACAGTAACCGTCAACAACAAACAAGCGCTTGTTAGAAAGCTGGTTTGTGACCAGTTCTTTCAGCTCGTCCCAGACTTCTGGAGTGATTGGTTTGTTGTCATTTTTTACTTGATCAGACGTCCACCACATATGCTCTTCTGTCGTAGCGTCTTTGACGATGTATTTATCTTTTGGTGAGCGACCAGTAAAGATGCCAGTGTCAACGGCAACCGCACCTAGTTCAGTAACCACGCCACGCTCATAACCTGTTAGGTCTTCACGCGTTTCTTCCTCAAACAACATTTCGTAGCTAGGGTTGCGAATAACCTCTTTAACGTTATGCAGTCCGTGCTTGGTTAGATCAAGTGTTGCAGCCTTAGTATGTTCCATAACGGTCATAGGTGCTCCTTATAAGGATTTTTGTAGGGATTTTGTAAGAATGTTTTAATTTTAATCTGCTCACCATGCTAGCAACGGGGCGGGGAGAAAACAGGGAGATAGCTCAAAATTTATCCATGATTTCAATAAGGTTTTAGGTAACCCGTCACATATTGGTGGGAATAGTTTATCGTGCACGCAATCCTTTGCGCTAGGGCAAAATCATTATTAATTGTTTAAAATTAAGCAGTTGTTTTATTACGCTTGAAGCGAGGCATTACGAGGAGTTGATCACAAAAATGCCAGCATTAAGCTGGCATTTTGTAGGGTAAATTACGTGCTTGATAAGCTATGTAAATTAATGCAGGGTTTTCTTGTCCGCAGAAGCTTGTGCATACAGCTCGGTGACTTCCGCTTCGTCGAACGTATAGGTCGTGCCACAGTAATCACAATGTAAAGAAACGGATCCTACTTCAGCCAAAATGTCATAAATTTCAGCTTTCTCAACGGTGATGATAGCGGCACCACTACGATCACGAGAACAGCCACAATGGAATTCGACAGGTTGCGGTTCGTAAAGGCGCACTTTGTCTTGGTTATATAGGCGGTATAGTAGTTCGTTAGCTTCTAGACCAAATAGCTCTTCATCTTTTACCGTGTCAGTCAGTTGCTCTAGATGCTCGAAATCATCTGGTGAACCAGTGCCATCAGGGATTACTTGAATCAACATACCTGCTGCGTGGGCTTTACCTTCATGCTCGCCCGTGCGGATCCATAGGCGCGTTTTTAGCTGCTCTGAGTTTGCGAAGTAGCCTTCTAGTACGTCGGCTAGAGTATCACCTTCTAATCCAACAACACCTTGGTAACGCTCACCGTTTTTCGGTTCGATAGTGATAACGAGGTAACCTTTACCCATGAGATCGTGGAGGCTTGCATCATCGGCAATATCGCCTTCCCAGCGAGCCACGCCACGAACGCGTTGCTTGTGGTCACCGTTGATAACGGCAAGAGATACAGGGCCGTCGCCTTGTAGCTGAATGGTGATTGAGCCTTCGAACTTAAGAGTGGCAGTTAAAAGAGTGGTTGAAACGAGTAGCTCACCCAGCAGTTTCTCTATTGCTGCCGGATATTCCTTGCTGGAGATAACACGTTGGTACGCTTCATCCAATTGTACCAACTCGCCACGCACTGAAAGATCTTCGAATAGGTAGCGGTTTAAAACATTATTTGCCATGGAGTGCTTTCCTCGTTGGTAATTCCGGCTTTTATTGGTGTTTGAACTTAATGATGTCTCTGCGCTGCTTTTTATCTGGGCGGCGTTCTGGACTTGGGTTGTGGGCATTAAGCTTACGTTGAGTCGCGTGTTCCTCACGTTTCGCTATACTTTCATTAGTTTCGCGATACAAGGTCTGTGCGATGGGAGCGCCTCGGCGTTGATCAGAAATTTTTTCGATGATCACCGTTTTTTCTTCGTTGCCTTGACGAAGTCTTACTTCGGCGCCCACTTCAACGATTTTACTCGGTTTGCTTCGTTGGCCATTATAGTGGACTTTACCACCATCGACCATGTTACGAGCGATAGAGCGGGTTTTATAAAATCTTGCGGCCCATAGCCATTTATCTAGCCTAACGGCTTCATTTAGGGAACTCATAGAACACTACGCTATCTAATCACTGCCCGAATATGGCAATGAGTGATGGATTATTCACCTACAGATGGAGTCAAGGCGTATTTTTTTCAAGGGAGTTGGCAAAAACTGCATAAGAAAAAGGTATGAAAGACAACTTGTGATATAGTTCACTGCTCTTTGTTGAGTAATAATTTTATTGCAAATTTAGCAATTTAAAGTCGATAGCTATTGTTATAGCTTACATGACGAACGTTAGAATAAAGGAATCCATTCAGTGAAACGTTTAGAGCTAAGTGCAGGATTATCAAGCAGACCGCTACTGGCTCAGATCAAGTCCAATAATTATACAATTCAAGCCAAACTTAGCTTGTTGCTCACCTGTCTGTTTATTGCGATAACCGGATGGATACTTGGCAAAATTGTATGGTTAGCCATACCTCAATCGTCGGAAGTGCCGCAATGGCGTCCATCGACGAGCAGCGTTGTTGCGAGCAATAAAGGCGACGCGATAGATTTTAATGCCCTTCAGAATGCCAACCTATTCGGTAAATTCACTGAACAAAAGCCTGCAGTTGTAGAACAACCTGTTGTTAAAGACGCTCCTAAGACGCGCCTTAACCTTACACTGGTTGGCGCGGTTGCAAGCAGTGATGCGAATACCAGCCTTGCTGTCATTGCCAACCGTGGCAAGCAAGCAACGTATGGTTTAGGTGAAGAAATTGAAGGTACGCGTGCGACACTAAAAGCCGTATTAGTGGATCGCGTCATCATTGATAACCAAGGTCGAGACGAGACCTTAATGATGCAGGGTATAGAATATAAGAAGCTATCTGAATCGCCGCAGATAGCCAGAGCCCAATCTCAACGAGCAGAATCAACGTCTGACGTTGGAGAAAAATTAGAGCAAATCCGAGAGGAAATTGCGAAAGATCCACAAAGCGTTTTCAAATACATCACCATTTCACCCGTCAAAAGAGACGGGGGCATTGTTGGTTATCGAGTGTCACCTGGTCGTGATGCCGCGCTGTTTAATGATGTGGGTCTAGAACCTGGTGATATTGCGGTGCAACTTAACGGGATCGATTTAAGCGACCCGTCTTCTTCAGTACAACTGATGCAAGTGATGAGCGATCCGCAAGAATTAAATTTAACTGTTGAGCGCGACGGCCAACAGTACGATATCTATATCCAATTGTAAGACTTAGGCAACCGGCGTAAGTTCAGGGAGACATACGTGAAACATTGGTTCAGCAAAAGTGCTTGGCTACTAGCAGGAAGTTTACTCTGCGTCCCAGGTGCAATAGCAAACGAATTTAGTGCCAGCTTTAAAGGCACTGATATTCAAGAATTCATCAACATAGTGGGTCGTAATCTCGAAAAGACCATCATTGTTGACCCTTCAGTGCGCGGTAAAATCGATGTCCGCAGCTATGACGTGCTTAACGAAGAGCAATACTACAGCTTTTTCCTTAACGTACTCGAAGTATACGGCTACGCCGTCGTAGAAATGGACAACGGTGTACTTAAGGTTATCAAAGCGAAAGACTCAAAAACGTCAGCAATCCCTGTATTAGGTGATGGCAGCGCGCAAGGCGACAGCGTTATCACTCGAGTTGTTGCGGTGCGTAATGTGTCGGTTCGTGAGTTGTCTCCTCTACTTCGTCAACTGATTGATAATGCTGGTGCTGGTAACGTAGTTCACTACGATCCAGCGAACATCATCTTAATCACAGGTCGTGCGGCGGTCGTAAATCGCTTAGCAGAAATCATTAAGCGTGTTGACCAAGCGGGTGATAAAGAAATTGAGCTGGTGGAACTGCGCAATGCTTCTGCTGCTGAAATGGTGCGTATTGTTGAAGCACTGAATAAAAGCACCAATCAGAAGAGCACGCCTGAGTTCCTTGAGCCTAAAATTGTTGCCGATGAACGTACCAACGCGATTTTGATTTCTGGCGATCCTAAAGTACGTGCGCGTCTGAAGCGATTGATTCGTCAACTTGACGTTGAAATGGCGACCAAAGGTAACAACCGCGTGGTTTACCTGAAGAACGCGAAAGCTGAAGATTTGGTGGATGTACTAAAAGGTGTCTCCGATAACCTACAAGCTGAAAAGCAAGTCGGCCAGAAAGCGTCAGGTGCCCAGCGTGGTGAAGTGGTGATTGCTGCGCACGCAGCGACCAACGCCTTAGTATTAACGGCTCCACCAGATATCATGAATGCGCTACAAGATGTTATTGCTCAGCTTGATATTCGTCGTGCTCAAGTCTTGATTGAGGCGCTGATCGTTGAAATGTCAGAAGGTGACGGCATTAACTTAGGTGTTCAGTGGGGCTCACTGGAAACCGGTGCGGTGATTCAGTACGGTAACTCTGGTGCACCGATTGGTCAGGTGATGGTTGGTCTAGAAGAAGCAAAAGATCAAACTCGAACTGAATACTACACAAATGCGAATGGCGAACGAACGCCATATGATGTTACTGAATCTGGTGACTATTCTACTCTTGCATCGGCACTGAGCGGTGTTAACGGTGCTGCGATGAGCATCGTGATGGGGGACTGGACTGCCTTAGTCAGTGCCGTAGCGACTGACTCCAACTCAAACATTCTATCTTCTCCAAGTATCACCGTAATGGATAATGGTGAAGCATCATTTATTGTTGGTGAAGAAGTGCCTGTTATCACAGGCTCTACGGCTGGCTCAAACAACGATAATCCATTCCAAACGGTTGATCGTAAAGAAGTGGGCATCAAGCTTAAGGTTGTGCCACAAATTAACGAAGGTGACTCTGTTCAGTTAAATATCGAGCAAGAAGTGTCCAATGTATTAGGTGCAAACGGTGCGGTTGACGTTCGCTTTGCTAAGCGTCAGTTAAATACCTCAGTCATGATCCAAGATGGTCAGATGCTGGTTCTTGGTGGCTTGGTTGATGAACGTGCACTCGAAAGTGAGTCAAAAGTACCGCTACTGGGTGACATCCCAGTGCTTGGTCATTTGTTCAAATCAACCAGCACGCAAACAGAAAAGCGTAACTTGATGGTGTTCATCAAGCCGACGATTATTCGTGATGGTATGACCGCAGACGGCATTACACAGCGCAAATACAACTTTATTCGCGCAGAGCAGCTCTACAAAGCGGATCAAGGATTGAAGTTGATGGCTGACGAGAAGATCCCTGTCATGCCGGCCTTTGGCCAGGAGCGTCAGCACCCAACCGAGATCCAAGCGTTTATTGATCAAATGGAAAACAACTAATGGTTGATATGTTAGACACAGCGCCAAGTATGCGTCGTCTGCCATTCAGTTTTGCCAATCGCTTTAAACTGGTGCTAGAGACAGAGCATCCTGAGCGTCCGCCCATTCTTTACTATGTCGAGCCGCTCAACCCAGCGGCTCTGGTCGAAGTCCGTCGTGTGCTGAAGAAAAGCTTCGTACCGCAGCCTATCGATAAAGAAGCCTTTGATAAAAAGCTGACCGAAGCCTATCAGCGTGACTCGTCTGAAGCGCGTCAATTGATGGAAGACATCGGTGCCGATAGCGACGACTTTTTCTCATTGGCTGAAGAGCTGCCGCATGATGAAGACTTGCTAGAGTCAGAAGACGATGCACCAATCATTAAGTTGATCAATGCGATGTTGGGTGAAGCGATCAAAGAAGGGGCGTCGGATATTCACATCGAAACTTTCGAGAAAACCCTTTCGATTCGTTTCCGTGTCGATGGCGTATTGCGTGAAGTGCTCACTCCAAGTCGTAAGCTTGCACCACTGTTAGTGTCGCGAGTGAAGGTCATGGCGAAGCTGGATATTGCAGAAAAGCGTGTACCTCAAGATGGTCGTATCTCGCTGCGTATTGGTGGTCGTGCGGTTGATGTGCGTGTTTCTACAATGCCGTCGTCACATGGTGAGCGAGTAGTTATGCGTCTGTTGGATAAAAACGCGACGCGTCTCGATTTGCATAGCTTAGGTATGACGCCTTCCGTGCACGACAATTTCCGTCATCTTATTCAGCGTCCTCACGGTATTATCTTGGTCACCGGCCCGACGGGTTCTGGTAAGTCGACGACTTTGTACGCTGGCTTGCAAGAGATCAACAGTAACGAACGCAATATCTTAACGGTTGAAGACCCGATTGAATTTGACATTGATGGCATCGGTCAGACTCAGGTGAACCCGAAGGTCGACATGACTTTTGCGCGTGGCTTGCGTGCTATTCTGCGTCAGGACCCTGATGTGGTGATGGTCGGTGAGATCCGTGACTTAGAAACCGCACAAATTGCAGTGCAAGCGTCCTTAACGGGTCACTTAGTAATGTCGACCCTTCACACCAACACCGCTGTTGGTGCGATCACGCGTCTACGCGATATGGGCATTGAACCATTCCTTATTTCTTCATCGTTATTGGGTGTGTTAGCACAGCGCTTGGTTCGTACGCTTTGCCCGAGTTGCAAAGAACCGTATGAAGCCGATGCTGAACAGAAGAAACTGTTTGGTATGGAAGCGCATGAACCACTAGAGCTACACCGTGCTAAAGGCTGCGAAGCGTGTAACCAAAAAGGCTACCGAGGTCGAACAGGTATCCACGAGCTCATTATGGTCGATGAGCAAGTGCAAGAATTGATTCACCGAGAGTCTGGTGAGCAAGAAATTGAGAGAGCTGTTCGCGCCCATACGCCAAGTATTCGCAGTGATGGTCTAAGCAAAGTACGTCGTGGTATTACGTCACTTGAAGAAGTGATGCGAGTGACGAAGGAAACCTAATGGCGGCATTTGAGTACAAAGCGCTAGATGCAAAAGGCAAGCATAAAAAAGGCACGATAGAAGGGGACAACGCCCGACAAGTGCGCCAGCGACTCAAAGAGCAAGGGATGATCCCGATTGAAGTGGTTGAGACGAAAGCTAAATCGGCTAAGTCTTCAGGCTCAGTCAGCTTTAAGCGCGGCATCTCAACATCTGAGCTGGCACTAATCACACGTCAATTGTCCACGTTAGTCCAATCAGGTATGCCTCTGGAAGAATGTTTGCGCGCGGTCTCTGAGCAGGCTGAAAAGCCGAGAATTCGTTCTATGCTGGCTGCGGTTCGCTCGAAAGTAACCGAGGGTTATCCGCTCGCCGACAGTTTTGCTGATTACCCCCACGTGTTTGATGAGCTCTATCGCTCCATGGTTGCGGCGGGTGAAAAGTCAGGCCATCTTGATACGGTATTAGAGCGTTTGGCGGACTACGTCGAAAACCGTCAGAAGATGCGTTCCAAACTGCTTCAAGCCATGATTTACCCGGTGGTTTTAGTGGTGTTTGCGGTTGTTATTGTTTCTTTCTTATTAGCGACAGTGGTACCCAAAATCATTGAGCCAATCATTCAGATGGGACAAGAGTTACCTCAGTCAACACAGTTCTTACTGGCAGCCAGTGAGTTTGTGCAAGATTGGGGGCTTATCATCTTCGTCGTGCTGGTGGTGTTTTTCTATGGGCTCAAACTGGCGTTGCAAAAACCAGACTTTCGCTTAGCTTGGGATAGAAAAATCTTGAGTCTACCGCTATTGGGCAAAATCTCTCGAGGTTTGAATACCGCACGATTCGCACGAACACTTTCGATTTGTACTTCCAGTGCGATTCCAATTCTAGAAGGCATGCGTGTCGCGGTGGATGTTATGTCTAATCGCTATGTGAAGCAGCAAGTGTTACTTGCTGCAGATAACGTTCGAGAAGGTGCCAGCCTGCGTAAGGCGTTAGATCAAACTCGTCTGTTTCCACCAATGATGCTACACATGATCGCCAGTGGTGAGCAAAGTGGTGAATTGGAGAGCATGTTGACGCGTGCTGCCGATAACCAAGATCAAAACTTTGAATCTACAGTCAATATTGCGTTAGGCGTATTCACTCCGGCATTAATTGCCTTAATGGCTGGATTAGTGTTGTTTATTGTGATGGCGACCTTGATGCCAATGCTAGAAATGAATAACTTGATGAGCGGATAAATTCGAATTAAGACGTGTCTACTTACGGCATGGCTTGAATCTAACTTTCGGAGAAAAAAATGAAATTTAAGCGTAGTAAACAACACGGTTTCACACTTTTAGAAGTGATGGTTGTTGTCGTTATCCTTGGTATTTTGGCAAGTTTCGTTGTTCCAAACCTATTGGGTAACAAAGAGAAGGCTGACCAACAAAAAGCGATTACGGACATCGTAGCGCTGGAAAATGCCCTAGATATGTACAAGTTGGATAACAGCGTTTACCCAACGACAGACCAAGGCCTGGAAGCATTAGTTAGCAAGCCTTCTAACCCAGAGCCTCGTAACTACCGTGATGGCGGTTACATCAAACGTCTTCCTAATGACCCTTGGGGTAACCAGTACCAGTACCTAAGCCCTGGCGATAACGGTACGATTGACATCTTCACTCTAGGCGCAGATGGCCAAGAGGGTGGAGAAGGTCCAGCTGCAGATATTGGCAACTGGAACATGCAAGATTTCCAATAAATAGAGCCTAAGCCAGCACTAATGAAGCAAATGCGAAAACACAACGGTTTTACATTGATAGAAATTCTATTGGTGCTGGTTTTGCTATCCCTCACGGCAGTGGCCGTGATCACGACATTACCGATCAGCCAAAAAGATCTTTCCAAACAGTATGCTCAAAGCTTTTTTCAGCGTTTACAGCTGCTTAACGAAGAAGCCGTACTAAGCGGTAAAGACTTTGGCGTTCGTGTGGATGACGCTAAATCAACGTACGCTCTACTGAGTTTGACCGCGGAAGGTTGGCAGCCTCTGGAGTTAAAGCAGATTCCGAGCAAAACCAAGTTGGAAGATGACATTACGCTACTGCTCGAGCTAGGTGGCGGTGCTTGGGATAATGATGATCGCCTATTCAAACCGGGCTCTCTTTTTGATGAAGACATGTTTGCTGAAGAAGACGACGACGAAAAGAAAGTTAAGCCACCGCAAGTGTTTATCTTCTCCAGTGCAGAAGTTACGCCATTTACTCTGTCTTTTTTTCCGCAAAATGGTGACGCCTTTAATGACGGGTGGCGAGTCATCGGCAAAGAAAGTGGACAAATCTTGTTACTAGCGCCGGGCGAAGAAGTGAAAGAGGATGAGAATGCGCAATTCTAAGCAAGCTCGCCCACATTGGAGTCATCGCCGGACGAGAGGCATGACACTACTGGAAGTATTGGTCGCACTGGCTATTTTCGCCACCGCTGCCATCAGCGTCATTCGCTCGGTGAGCCAGCATATTAATACGATCAGTTATTTAGAAGAAAAAATGTTTGCAGCCATGGTTGTGGATAATCAGATGGCCAACGTGATGTTGAGTACCAGTGAACTTAAAGTAAAGAACGGCACAGAAGAGCTGGCTGGGCGCACTTGGTACTGGAAAATCACGCCTGTTGCCACCACGCAGCCATTGCTGAAAGCATTTGATGTGAGTGTCGCGCTCGAGAAAAACGCGAGCCCAGTCGTGACGGTACGAAGTTATGTGGCGCAATAAGAATCCACGTGCAAGTAAGCGCCAACTGGCAAAAGGTTTTACACTTATTGAAGTGTTGGTCTCGATTGCCATCTTTGCCAGTTTAAGTGTCGCCGCGTATCAAGTGGTATCGCAAGTGCAGCGCAGCAATGCGCTATCACAAGAGCGAACTCAGCGCTTAAATGAAATTCAGCGCGCCATGGTGATGATGGATAATGACTTTCGTCAAATGGCGATGCGCCAAACGCGGACAAATGGTGAAGAGCCCGCGAGCCAACTGATTTTTTGGTCAGATTACTTGCTCGACTCCGACACTAAAGGGCTAATGTTTGCTCGCTTAGGATGGCACAACCCTCAACAGCAGTTTCCCCGAGGGGAGGTCACTAAGGTTGGCTATCGTTTAAAAGAAGAAACATTACAACGAGTATGGTGGCGCTACCCTGACACGCCAGTGGGTCAACAAGGCATCGTTACCCCATTGCTGACGCAGGTCGAATCGTTTGATATGCGTTTTTACGATGGTAAACAATGGAAAAAAGAGTGGGATGATGAAAAATCGCTACCGAAAGCGGTTTCTGTGATCCTTACTCTCAAAGATTATGGAGAGATTGCCCGCACCTATCTGACTCCTGATGGCACATTGAGTCAGAAAGAAGGAAGTTCAGGAGGCAGCAATAATGGTTAATCGTCAGCGCGGTGTCGCTTTGATTATTGTGCTGATGTTACTGGCGATTATGGCGACAGTTGCCGCCAGTATGTCGGAGCGTTTGTTTTTGCAGTTTCAGCGGGGCGCCAATCAAGTTAACTACCAGCAAGCGTATTGGTATAGCCTTGGGGTAGAGGCGTTGGCAAAAGTCGGTATCGAGCAAAGCTACAAAGACACCGATACGATCAATATGAGTCAGCCGTGGGCAATAAAAGAACAAGTCTATCCGCTAGATTATGGTCAAGCGGCGGGACGAATTAGAGACAAACAAGCGTGCTTTAACCTCAATGTATTGAGCCGTGTGCAACCGACAGGACAGCAAATCGCAAGACCGTATTTAGTCAACGTGCTACAGCGTTTATTGGAAGAATCGGATGTTGAATCGTATCAGGCAGAAATCATTGCAGACTCTACCTGGGAATACATTGATGCTGATGACACCGTTCGCTCCACAACCGGGGTCGAAGACAGCACATATGAAGCGATGAAACCCGCGTATTTAGCGTCAAATGGCTGGATGGCAGATGCCACCGAGTTACGAGCGGTTTATCAGGTGAGTGGTGAGATTTTCCAAAAATTGGAACCGCTAATCTGCGCATTGCCTAGTGATGATTGGCGTTTAAACGTAAATACGATTGAAGTCGAGCAAGCTCCGATTTTGGTGGCAATGTTCTCACCAAACTTAAGCAGTAGTGATGCGATTCAGCTAATTGAAAAACGCCCATTTGATGGGTGGGATAGCATTGATGAATTTTTAGCAGAGTCAGAAATGGCTGGCTTGAGCGAAGATGTAAAGAAAAACGCCAAAGGCTATTTGGGTGTGGATAGCGCCTTTTTTGAATTGGATGCACAAGTGTTGGTGGATGAATCACGTGTACGTATCCGAAGCCTTTTGCAAAGTACAAATAGAGAGACGGTGACCGTAGTTCGCCGTCGTTTTGGAGGGATCAGTGAGCGAGTTTCTGACCGTTCGGCTGAGTAGCGAACAACAAAGTACCATTCCTTGGGTGGTGTGGTCGACAGATCAACAGGAAGTGATTGCCAGCGGTGAAATCGCCGGATGGGAACACTTAGATGAGTTGATCTCTTATGCAGGTCAGCGCCAAGTTGTGGCGCTATTGGCGAGTAATGATGTGGTCTTGACGCAAGTGGATATACCGCCAGGCGCAACACGTCAGTTCGACGCGATGTTACCGTACCTCGTGGAAGATGAAGTCGCGCAGGACGTTGATGGCCTTCACTTTACCGTGTTAGGTAAACAAGCGGATAAAGCGCAAGTGTGCGCTGTTGAACGCGCTTGGATTCAGACCGTATTGCAGCGTTTTTCAAGCCAAGGCATCACCATCAAACGCATCTTGCCAGATGTGCTTGCGTTACCTGTTCAGGGAGAGCATAGCAGTGCCGCGATGCTTGGTGATCAATGGTTGATTCGTCACTCAGCGACAGAGGGTGCGGTTGTCGACGCTTCTTGGTTAGACCTTTACCTCTCTTCTTATCTACAAAATCATGAAGGTTGGAAGCTCGATTGCTATAGCTCAGTCCCTGAATCTGCGTTACCTGAAGTATGGGAGCCGCAGCCAGAAGAAATGACCATGGGGTTACTGGCGAAGGGGGTGACAGAAAGCAAAGTCAATTTGCTGACCGGGATCTTCAAGCCTAAATCTTCTTGGGGTAAATACTGGAAGCTCTGGCAAAAAGCCACCATTGCTGCGGGCGTGCTTATCGTTGTTATGGTTGCGCAGCAGTTGCTCGTCGTCCACAAGTACGAAGCACAAGCACAAGCGTATCGTGAGGAGAGTGAGCGTATTTTCCGCCAGGTGTTCCCGAATAAACGACGAATTCCTACCGTTAGTTATCTCAAACGACAAATGGATGATGAAGAGCGCCGCTTATCTGGTGGTGGCGGTCAGCAGGCGATGTTGTCTTGGTTGGCGGCACTGCCCGCGACACTTGGTCAGGTCAGCGATTTGGAAATCACCAGCTTTAAATATGATGGTCAACGTGGCGAAGTGCGAATTCAAGCTCGCAGTTCAGACTTCCAACCTTTTGAGCAGGCTCGTGTGAAATTGGCAGAGAAGTTTAATGTTGAGCAAGGACAGCTGAACCGTAGCGATAACGTTGTGGTTGGCAGCTTTGTTTTGAAGCGTTTGTGAGGTGATGATGAAAAACTTAATTTCTCAAGCTCAGGTTTGGTGGAGCAGCATCTCTCAGCGTGAGCAGCGTTTGGTCATGGGATGTGGCGCTATTGCCGTTATCGGCATTGTTTATTGGGGATTGCTACAGCCAATGAGCCAACGTGCGGAGCTAGCTCAATCACGCATTCAAAGTGAAAAACAGTTGCTGGCTTGGGTACAAGATAAAGCGGATGGCATTACTGCACTGCGCAAAAGCAGCGGTGTGAGCTACTCTAGCCAACCGTTGAATCAACTGGTTTCTTCTTCAGCCCGTCGTTATAAAGTTGAGTTGATTCGAGTACAACCTCGCAATGAGAGTGTTCAGGTGTGGATCAAACCACTCGCGTTTAATCAGCTGGTGGATTGGTTACGTTACTTGAAAGAGCAACAGGGTATTGAAGTCGAATTTTTAGATATCGACCGAACGGATCAAGCGGGCATGATTGATGTGAACCGCCTTCAGTTTAAGCGAGGTTAAGGTGAAGCGAGCAGTACTTTACGTTGTTATCTTTATCGTCTTTTTTTCAGTCAGTCTTTTAATGGGATTACCCGTTTCTTGGGTGTTACAGCAAGCACCAACCGTGAGAGGACTAGACATTCAGGGTGCCAATGGCTCTGTATGGCAAGGTCAAGCTTCTAGTGTTCGTTGGCAGCGCCAGAACCTTGGAGAAGTTAATTGGGATTTCCAATGGTCGAGTTTACTAACTGGTAAAGCTGAGTTTGCCGTACGCTTTGGTCGTGGTAGTGAAATGGACGTTCGTGGTCGCGGTTTTGTTGGCTATAGCTTGAGTGATGGCCCTTATGCCAAAAACTTAGTTGCCTCGATCCCGGCAGTAAAAGTTGTGGAGCAAGCACGTCTCCCTGTGCCCGTCGGCGTTGATGGGCAACTTGAGTTAAATATTCGTCATGCGACTTATGCCGCGCCTTGGTGTAAGAATGGTGAAGGCACTTTGGTATGGAATGCCAGTGGTATTCAAAGCCCTGTTGGTAGCCTTGAACTCGGTCCTGTGATTGCCGATCTAAACTGTCAGGACAGTGTGTTGACAGCGACTGGTGAGCAAAGCAGTAAACAAGTCTCAGCGGCGTTCTCGGCAGAGCTGATGCCTAATCAGCGATACTCAACCAAAGCCTGGTTTAAGCCAGGAGCTGAGTTCCCATCCAGCATGAGTGAGCAATTGAAATGGTTGGGCAAGCCGAACCCTCAAGGTCAATACGAGTTTAATTACCAAGGTCGCTTCTAACCTATCGTGACAAAAAACAAAATTCTAAAAGAGCTGCGATTGTGCAGCTCTTTTTGCTTTTGGATCATAGTAGGCGAAACCCTCTATTCGCTGTACAAAGATCGTGGTGATAATAGAATGCAATTCTAAGATTCTGATTTTTAAGGGATCTGTTTTCTTGTGTTCAGCACTTTAAGCGATTGGAACATAGTAGGCCAAATGCTCCTAACGCTGTACAAACAGGTCAAAAAGAAAGGCCACGAACATATTCGTGGCCTTTCAATTGCTAGCATTTAGGCGCTAAAATTTACGGATAGAGCGCTTAATCTTTGCGTTGTAAAATCTCATTCCAAGGTAAATCCGCGTCACCAAGCACAATAAAGTTTGGGTTTTCTAGCGTTTCACGCTCGTTATATGACAGCGGCTCCAATTGCGTGCTGAGAATGCGTCCGCCCGCTTCTTCAACAATGCACTGTGTTGCGGCGGTGTCCCACTCACCTGTTGGGCCTAGTCTGAGATAGCAATCCACAGCGCCTTCTGCAACAAGACACGCTTTTAATGCCGCAGAGCCGAGCGGAATTAAATCGTAATTCCAAGCACTGCTCATGCGGCTAGTGATGCGATTGATATCTTGACGGCGGCTAATGGCAATCGCGATGCTTTGCCCTGGCTGCTCGTGTTTGTGCGTATGGATTTTTACGCTGTCCGACATATCGGGAATTTTCCAAGCACCTTTGCCACTATAAGCGTAATAAGTCACGCCAGAGACAGGGCCATAAACGACCCCCATGGTTGGTTTGTTGTTGTCGACCAGTGCAATAATAGTCGCAAAGTCGCCGCTGCGAGCGATGAATTCTTGAGTACCATCGAGAGGGTCGACTAACCAATACCGTTCCCACTGAGCTCGTTGCTCGAGGCTGATGTCTGCGTCTTCTTCTGACAATACGGGAATGTCGGGTGTGAGTTCACTCAAGCGTTCTGTGATGAGCTTGTGAGCCGCGATATCTGCGCTCGTTACCGGAGTCTCGTCACTTTTTGTGTAGGCCTCGTACTGTTTTTTTTCATATATTTCGAGGATCATTTGCCCGGCACTACGGGCAATTTCGATGACTTGAGGAAGCAGGTGAGATAGATCTTTTGTCATTGGCATAAGTGATAGTCCTTACTCACAGTATTATTCGGTTCTCATGACCGTTATTGGTTATGTTTGTGAGTGGTGTTTGGTAAGTGTTTCAGTGCCAACATTAGCGCGGTGATGCTTCGTGCTTCACAGAAATCCATGTGAGTTAATAACTCTTCGGCTTGCGCAAGTGGCCAACGCACAATTTCCAGTGGCTCAGGCTCATCGCCTTCTTGCTTCTCTGGATAAAGCGCCTGTCCTAAAAATAGAGTCATTTTGCTCGAAAAGTAAGACGGCGCGAGGATAACTTGTTTCAACGGAGTCAGCTGATTGCAGCCAAAGCCGATTTCTTCTTTTAACTCTCGATCCGCAGCTTGGTGTGGGGTTTCACCTGGGTCAATCAACCCCTTCGGGAAGCCCAACTCGTAGCGTTCAGTCCCAGCGGCGTATTCACGTACCAGTAATAAATCGCCTTGCTCAGTCACAGGAACCACCATCACCGCATCGCGCCCACTTGGCTTCATGCGTTCATAAGTACGGTGTTCACCATTGGAAAAACGAAGGTCGAGCGCTTCCACGGCAAACAGTTTGGATTTTGCGACCGTTTGGCATGAGAGTATCTCTGGTGGGGTCCGTTTCGACATGGCGCTGGCTCCTTGGTGTCGTTGGCGTTTACGAGATGCGTAAGATTCTTAATATATGAGAACTCCGCCTGAGTTTCTAGCGGATTTTACGGGCAGAACTAAGCATCTCAAGGTTACCTCAGTATCGATACAAAAATGGGAGACCGAAGCCTCCCATTTTCTGACCGTATTTACTCTTAGTAGTAAGAGTGATCACCACGGTCATGTTCTGTTGCATCACGAACAGCGGTGAGTTCACCAACGAATTGGTTTAGCAGTTCTTTCTCGATGCCTTCTTTTAGTGTTACGTCAACCATAGAACAGCCATTACAGCCGCCACCAAATGCAACAATAGCAATGCCGTCTTCAGTGATCTCAACCAAGTTTACGTGACCACCGTGGCCAGCAAGCTGTGGGTTGACTTGAGTTTGGATAACGTATTCAACGCGCTCAACCAGTGGCGCGTCGTCCGCAACTTTACGCATTTTAGCGTTCGGAGCTTTTAGCGTTAGCTGAGAGCCCATTTTATCGGTAACAAAATCGATTTCAGCGTCTTCAAGGAATGGCAGGCTTAGCTCATCCACGTAAGCTGAAAAACCGCTGTAAGGGATTTCAGTGTCGGTCGCTTCTACTGCTTCTGGTGGGCAGTAAGACACGCCACACTCAGCGTTTTGTGTACCTGGGTTCACAACGAAAATACGAATGTTAGTCCCTTCAGGCTGTTGACCTAAAAGGTTAGCGAAATGCGTTTGCGCAGTTTCTGTAATAGTAATATTTGACACGACGAATACCCGAGTAAATTTGTAGGTTACTGCTGCTATTCTACTCTTGTTGACGTATGGGTCTAGTCTTTTTGATGCTAAGGCATGGCGAAGCGATCTAGAGAGAACGAGGAGCAGGTGTTCTGCAGATGCAGTAAATATCGATGCTTTCTACGCCAACTTCAAGTAGTAAATGACATAATTGTCGGACGGTACTGCCTGTGGTGACCACATCATCGACGATGGCAACGTGGGAAGATGGCGGTCGCTTATTGAGAACAAACGCGCCTTTTAGGTTTTGTTCACGGCTCGCTTTAGTATTGCCGCGCTGTGATTGGGCGAGTCTGACCCGGCGAAAGACCTTCGCGTCGAAATTGGTTTGCAATTGCTGGGCGAGGTGTCGGGCTAAAACATCACTTTGATTAAAACCCCGGCGCAGGTAGCGCTGCCAGTGCAATGGTACACTGGTAATGATTGGAGCTGGTGTTTTAATGTGCTGCGCCAGTTGCTGGGTTAGTGCTTTTACATGCCAAGACTCTCCGTGATCTTTAAAGCGTTGTACTTCCCGTGAAAGGGGAAAGTCGTAATCGCCTAACGTATATAGCCTTTGCCATGGCGGTGGTTCTGAAAGGCATTCACCACAAATACTATCCGTACTCATTTCTTCTTTCTGTAACGTTAAACCGCAACGTTGGCATCGCTTGATTGGAGTTAGGTGTTGTAAACAGTGCTCACACCAACGCAGAGCATGCGTGTGGTTTGGTGTTTGAATCGGGAACCGACACAGACCGCATTGACTGCTCAACACGCGATGCATGATGTTTTGCCAGTGATGAGATAACATAGCGCTTATTCATGGTGATATTTTACTCAGCCTAACGCTTGGCTGATGGCGTAGGGAATAAAATAAGTGGGAGAGATTGAGAGCATGAGCACGAAATTACATTGGCAGTCGTTTGGTGAAGGACCTGATCTGGTGTTGTTACATGGTTGGGGTATGAATGGCGCGGTTTGGCAGCAAACCGTCGAATCACTTCAAACCGATTTCCGTGTTCATGTTGTTGACCTTCCGGGCTATGGACACAGTGCCGAGCATCATGGTGAAGATTTAGACCATATTGCTAACTTGGTGGTGCAAAGTGCGCCAAAGAAAGCGATTTGGCTTGGTTGGTCCCTCGGAGGTTTAGTGGCGACGCATGTGGCATTAAACATGCCCGAGCGTGTAACTAAGTTGATCACCGTCGCCAGTTCACCAAAATTTGCCGCAGAAAAACCGTGGCGCGGCATTCAACCGAATGTACTGAGCGCATTCACCTCTCAGTTGTTAGAAGATTTTTCACTGACCATTGAGCGCTTTATGGCGTTACAAGCGATGGGCAGTCCATCTGCACGCAAAGATGTGAAACAACTCAAGCAAGCGGTACTGTCGCGCCCTCAGCCAAACCCTGAGTCGCTGTTGGTTGGGCTAAACATCCTTGCTGATGTGGATCTGCGCGATGCATTGACGTCTCTTTCTGTACCAATGCTGCGTCTTTATGGTCGTTTGGATGGATTGGTGCCGATTAAAGTGGCGAATGATTTAAGTGAACAGTTACCTCATACTCAGCAGTTTGTTTTCAATCAGTCCTCTCATGCGCCCTTTATGACCGAACATGACGAGTTCTGTGCCCAGATTCGAGAGTTTGCTCACGATTAATCAAATACGAGCGGAAAAAGCTCAAGCTGTTTAAAAAGTGGTCGATATAAAGGTTGGTGAGGTTTTATTAGCCAATAAAGCTAAGCCATATTGACGAGTTGGGCGACTCTGAGGAGGGTTCGCAATGATTGTGTCACCGACCAACGTAAGTGTGCCACTGATCGCCCCATCCGTGAATGTGCAGACGGAACAAGCAGCTCGCGACAATAAAGTCCGAGAGCCTGTGACGCCAACGGTCGCATTGGCCAAAACCAATGCAGAGCGAAAAGTAAAAGGTGATGACAAGCGCCGACGTCAGTCTTCTTGGGATCCTTCAGAGCATCCTGATTATGACATGGAAACAGAAGTCGACACACGTTATCAAGAAGAGCCGGAAGATACACTAGAACGGCTTTTTAGTTTGCTTGCGCTCAAGTCGTACAGTGAAGACCAAGGTAAGGGCTACGCAATTCGTTTTCGCTTACCAAAGCGCATTTTGGATGCTGCGATCAATGAAGGATTAATGGAAAAGCGCAGGAAGGTGATCAAGTTTCATTATGGTCATGCAGTCGCTCCCCATACCCCGTCAGAAGTGATAGCAGTATTATGACGACTCAATATCCTACTCAAACAAAAACGCTCCAAGCAGATTGACTGATTGGAGCGTTTTCTTTTTAGCTATGAAAGCTCGTTAGCGGTGAGCCTAGGCGAGATTACTTTTTCGCTTTAGCAAACGCCGCCGCAAAAGCACCGCCCATTGCACTGTTCGATGAAGACTCATCGCGGCGAGGCTGACGACGTTGTGCTTGGTCATTACGACGTGGCGCGGCTGATGAGCGTTGGCTACGGTTATCTTGACCCGGCTCGTCGTTCAAACGCATCGATAGACCAATACGCTTACGCTGTACGTCCACTTCCATCACTTTTACCTTGACGATGTCACCTGCTTTCACGACTTCACGTGGATCAGAAACATAGCGGTCAGTCAGCGCAGAAATGTGGACCAGACCATCTTGGTGAACACCGATATCGACGAAGGCACCAAAGTTGGCTACGTTCGAGACCACGCCTTCTAGTATCATACCCGGTTCTAGATCAGAAACTGAATTTACGCCTTCTGCAAACGTAGCGGTCTTGAATTCAGGACGTGGGTCACGACCCGGTTTATCCAGTTCTTTGATGATATCGGTAACCGTTGGGACGCCAAAGTGTTCATCGGTATAATCCACAGCGTGTAAGCCTTTAAGGAATGCTGAGTCACCAATCAGTGCCTTGATGTCTTTGCTGTTTTTCTCAGCAATTGCTTTGACTACTGGGTATGCTTCCGGGTGGACTGCTGAAGCATCAAGTGGGTTCTTGCCGTCCATAATACGTAGGAAGCCAGCACACTGTTCGAACGCTTTAGGACCCAAGCGAGGTACTTTCTTCAACGTCGTACGTGCTTCGAAGCGGCCATTTTCGTCGCGGAAGTCGACAATGTTCTGCGCGATGGTGCTTGATAAGCCTGCTACGCGCGTTAATAGTGCGGCAGAAGCCGTGTTCACATCAACGCCAACCGCGTTTACACAGTCTTCCACAATCGCATCTAGGCGTTTTGCCAACATAGATTGGCTTACATCGTGCTGGTATTGACCCACACCGATCGATTTCGGATCGATTTTCACGAGCTCAGCCAATGGATCTTGCAAACGACGCGCAATCGACACTGCACCACGCAGTGATACGTCCATATTCGGGAACTCTTTCGCTGCGAGTTCAGAGGCCGAGTACACCGATGCGCCTGCTTCGCTGACGATGATTTTCTGAACTTTTAGGTTGCCGCGTTTGATTACGTCTGCGACAAAGCTATCGGTTTCACGAGAAGCCGTGCCGTTACCAATCGCAATTAAATCCACGTTGTACTGACGCACTAACTGGTCAACGATTTGCGCTGATTTGTCGTATTGTTTTTGCGGAGGGTGAGGGTAGATGGTTTCCGTAGCCAGAACTTTACCCGTTGAATCGACAACCGCGATTTTTGAACCGGTACGCAGACCAGGATCGAGACCAAGTGTTGCACGAGGGCCTGCCGGCGCCGCCATCAACAAATCTTTTAGGTTGGTCGCAAATACTTCAATCGCTTCAATTTCAGCACGTTCTTTCATTGTGCCCATTAGCTCGGTTTCCATGTGCATCGATACTTTGATGCGCCATGCCCAGCTGATCACTTGTTTGCGCCATGCATCTGCTGGTGCGCTACTTAACGTCACACCATAATGGTCGGCAATGATGGTTTCACAGTAAGATTGGCGAGCACCTTCTTCCTGCTCTGGGTCAGCGTTCATGGCTAAAGTCAGGAAGCCTTCATTGCGGCCGCGCAACATCGCAAGTGCACGGTGAGAAGGGACTTTGCTCAGCGGTTCGTTGTGATTGAAGTAATCTTTGAACTTCTCACCTTCTTGCTCTTTTTCTTCAACGACTCGTGAGACAAGTTCCGCATTACGATTTAAGTGGTTACGGATTTTTTCCAGTAAGTTTGCGTCTTCAGCAATGCGTTCCATGATGATCGCACGGGCACCGTCTAGGGCGGCTTTGGTATCTGTGATGCCTTTGTCGGCATCAAGATATTTACTTGCTTCGCTTTCTGGCTCGGTTTGCGGATGATTCCACAGCATGTCAGCTAGCGGTTCTAGGCCGGCTTCAATGGCGATTTGGCCTTTAGTGCGGCGTTTAGGTTTGTAAGGTAAGTAAAGGTCTTCAAGACGAGTCTTGCTATCGGCTTGAATAATTTCTTGCTCAAGCTCAGGCGTCAGTTTGCCTTGCTCTTGGATCGATTTGAGAATGGTTTGACGGCGGTCATCCATTTCACGAAGGTAAGACAGACGGCTGTCCAGAGTACGCAGTTGGGTATCATCAAGGCCACCCGTCACCTCTTTGCGGTAACGTGCAATAAAAGGGACGGTGTTACCGTCATCAATTAGGGTGACAGCGGCGTTGACTTGCTCAGGGCGAACATTCAGTTCTTGAGCAATCATACGACAGATAGCTTGGCTCATCCGTGTTTTCTCTTTCAATTCGGTTTGGGTTGTATAGAACATTGGGGTCGTTCGAAGAATTTGCAATGTTTTAAATTAACGAGACAAAAATTTACCGGGCGCTGGTGGACATCAGTCAGATTTGTGTCAAAACTGTAATTAAATTGAGAACTTATATCCGCAACTATCGACTAACCTATATCCACGGTTATTGATATAACTAAATGTACCTCGGCTTATACGGATAATCATGATGAAAAAAATGTCTTTGGCGTTAGCGCTTACGAGTGCCTTACTTGTCGCCCCGCTTAGTTGGGCACAATCCATATCAGCAACCACACAAGACCCTGTATATCAGCTTGATGACAAGTTGGTGCTTGGACGAGTGGAGAGCGTTTACTACAGTGATATTCCAGAGCTAAAAGCGGTACCATTTATTGGCAAGATTGATACTGGTGCTGACACCACGTCTATGCATGCAGAGAACATCCATGTCAGTAGCTCTCATCCTGACTACCAGAACTTGAAAGACAACGAGTTGTTGTGGGCGATTGTCGATGATTTAGGTGGGACGAAGGCGAAGTGGGATGCCGATACTTTTAAACCATATCAAGTGAAGGTGAGCTTTACGGTTCCTCATCCTTACACAGGAAAAGAAATACAGATTACCGATGATCTGGAGCGAGTGAGCGCCATTCGTAGTCGAACAAGCAAAAAGCCTATTTTACGCCCGACGATAAAAATGCCGATGACGATTGCAGGCCATACCGTTGATACAGAAGTGAATCTGACCAAGCGCACGCAATTCTCTTCTCCTATCTTGATTGGTAAAACCTATCTCGATAACAATGCGTGGGTATTCGCTGGCTACGACTATCTTCAAGAGCAACCAAGCGCAAAAATGATCGGCAAAAAAGAGACGGTGGAAGTCGAGGGCGTGCCATACAAGATCAGCATATCAACCACCAGCCGCTACACCAACGTTCACGCACTGGATATCAAGGTTGATAAAAAGAACAATGCAGTTTCTTTCACGCTAGAAGGTGAAAACGGCAAGCGCCACCCAATGACGTTACCTTTGGTACGCATGCTGAAAACCACCAAGAGCGAGCGTCCGTTGGTCTACTTACCAGTGAAAATCGACGAAAACGAAACTCAACGTTGGTTAGTCTATTTGCGTGACCGCAGTAAGTTCAGTTCACAAATTCGCTTGGGTCAGGATGTCGCGAGCCAACACTTTGTGATTGATACCGACAGAGAAAACCTATTGGGCGGTGTTGAAAAAACGTTCAAGAGCGCACTCAAGTCAAAGCCCCTCGTGATTTCACCGGAAGAACAAGTCACCATTGATGGTTATACCGTTCCTGCTTACCCCACGTTTACGGTGAAAACGCCATTATTGCGTGTAAATGGCTTTGAAGTAACAGAAAAAGGTAAGGATGAATCCGTCACGTTTTATTTAATGAACGATGAGGGCAAAGAAGAAAAAATTACCAAGCCTGTGGTGAAAAAACTCAAAGTGGGTAGCACTGTGCGTCCCGTTGTTGATGGCGATTTCCTTTTCGGTAGCAAAGAGACATCAATGGAATTTGCACTCGATGTGCTAGATGAAGACGAGACGCAACCATTTTTCGTTTTTGGTCATGACATCGCCAAAGGCGGTGTGCTGCTGAACACTCGCGCCGACCATTTACTAGATGCAAGACCGCTTTTCAAAGCTGGTCATATCGAAGTGGCTGAAGTGGAAGGGATGTCTTTCCCTGTCAAATTGGACACTGGTGCTGACGTGAGCTCGATTAATGCCAAGGACATCAAGCGCTTTCAAAAAGACGGTAAAGATATGGTGAGTTTTACTTATGAAAACGATCTAGGCATGACCAAGGCGTTTACCCGTGAGGTGGTGGATGTCATGCGTATAACGGCCAAAAAAGGAGAAAAGGCCAATGAACGGCCTGTAGTAGAAATGCACGTTAAGCTTGGCGAGTTAGAGAAGAAGATCCGAGTCAATTTGCAAGACCGAGGTCGCTTCCATTACAGCATGATTTTAGGTAAAAACTTCCTAAAACATGGCGCGGTTGTTTCGAGTGATACGAATTACATCGTGACGCAAAAACCAGATTACGAAAAGTAGCACTCTGGCCGCCTTATTATCTTGATACCCAAAGCCCGAACGAAGCCAGTGCTTTGGGTATATCATCTCCTTAATGCTGCTCAAGAGCGGCATTTTTTAGTTGAGATAGGAGTTAACTTGAAAACTAAGCTGATTACCCGTGAAGGTTATAACAAACTCAAACAAGAGCATGATTACCTTTGGAATGAAAAGCGTCCTGAAATCACCAAAATTGTCACTTGGGCGGCGAGCCTGGGCGATCGCTCAGAAAATGCGGATTACACCTTCAACAAACGTCTGCTTCGTCAGATCGATCGTCGTGTTCGATTTCTTCGCAAGTTTCTGCCTGAAGTCACGATCGTTGACTATTCTCCGCAGCAAGAAGGCAAAGTCTTTTTTGGTGCTTGGGTTGAAATAGAAAATGAGGCTGGAGAGGTGAAGAAGTTCCGCATAGTTGGGCCTGAAGAGATTTATGGAGATGCGAAAGACTACATCTCTATCGATTCACCTATGGCGCGAGCGATGTTGAAAAAGCAAGTGGATGAAGAATTCACGGTACGCACCCCAGAAGGTGAAAAAGAGTGGTTCATTAACTCGATTGAATACAACAAACCAGCCTTGGAAGACTGAGGCTTTATCACTGATTCAAGTCTCTTGAAGTTCACTGGAAGTGACTTGAGTCTCAACGTCAGTTTATTGGATACAAAGGCATGGTGCCTTTATCGGAGAAGTAAAATGAACAAAGCAGTCATGTGTAGCGCTGCACTAACAATAGGATTCTCACTCTCAGTTTTTGCTCAAGATGAAGTGAAAGGCTGTGACGCCAAAGAGTTAGCGGTAGAACAGCAGCTTGAGTATGCGAAAGCACAAGGTAATGAACATCGAATTAAAGGCTTAGAACAGGCACTTACCGCTATCCAGAATGAATGTTCGGAAGGTGAACTGCGTCAAGAACTGCAAGCGGAAGTGGACGAAAAGGCGCGAGACGTTGAGGAGCGTGAGCAAGAACTAGCGGAAGCGCAGCGCTCAGGGAAAGCAGACAAAATCGAGAAAAAACGTCACAAATTGGCAGAAGCACAACAAGAATTACTTGAGGCCAAACGTGAACTGGAATGGAATTATGGCCAATAGTAGGTGCTGAAAATACCTGCTAGAGAGAAAATAAAGCGCTTAAGATAAAAAGAGTAACAATTTGCTTGAGCACGTTAGGAAAAACAGTGATACATTTTCGACAATAGATGCTTCTGAAAGGATGTTTCAATGCAAGAAAATCATAAAATTTTAGTGGTTGATGACGATGCTCGTTTACGTGCTCTATTGGAGCGTTACCTTTCTGAGCAAGGTTTTCAGGTCCGAAGTGTCGCCAATGGCGAACAGATGGATCGCCTACTAACGCGCGAAAACTTTCACTTAATGGTGCTGGACCTAATGTTGCCAGGTGAAGACGGTTTGTCGATTTGTCGTCGCCTACGCCATGCAAACAACATGCTGCCAATCTTAATGCTCACCGCGAAAGGTGATGAAGTGGACCGCATTGTGGGTCTGGAAGTGGGGGCGGATGATTATTTGCCAAAACCATTTAACCCACGTGAATTACTCGCTCGTATTAAAGCCGTACTACGCCGTCAAACCGTAGAGTTGCCGGGCGCGCCAAGCACCGAAGAAAAAGTAGTGGAGTTTGGTGAGTTCCGACTCAATCTAGGCACTCGCGAGATGTTCCGCGGTGACGAGGCAATGCCACTGACCTCAGGAGAGTTTGCTGTCCTGAAAGCGCTCGTGACGAATGCGCGAGAGCCGATGTCACGAGACAAATTGATGAACATGGCACGTGGCCGTGAATATTCTGCGATGGAACGTTCTATTGACGTGCAAATCTCACGTTTGCGTCGCATGTTAGAAGACGATCCAAGCAAGCCACGCTACATTCAAACCGTGTGGGGGTTAGGTTACGTTTTCGTCCCAGACGGCAAAGAGGTGTAATCTCCTCACTCCATAGCCAGCACTTGGCTATAGCAACTTCAGCCTTCAAGTCCTTCCCTTCGAAGGCTGAAATTTCGCGATTAGGACCACCAGGAACGTTCCATGCGCATCCGAAGTTCACTGACACAATCTATTCTGCTGTTCATCTCTTTGCTTCTCGCTAGCCAAGTTTTCTCTTACTACGCCGTTTTTAACTACGCGTTGATGCCGAGTTTGCAGCAGTTCAATAAAATTCTCGCCCATGAGCTCAATTTGGTGCTTGATGATGAAGGGCCATTAAAATCTGATGCACCGCTGAGACGTCAATTATTAGAAAGGCTGGGGGTGACGGTTCACAGCCTTGACAGCGATAAAGCGGTTGAATTTCATCACGCGATGTCGATTGATTTGATGTCTGAAGAAATGAGCCAAGAGCTAGGTTCGCCGACCGAAGTGCGCTTATTGCTTGGTGATGAAAGTTACATCTTGTGGATGCACATCGAAAAGTTGCCGAACTCCATCATTCGTATTCCTTTATCTGAGCTGCAAGAAGAAGATTTTGCACCGCTGTTTCGTAACAGCTTGATTATGGCGCTGCTGATCATTGCTGGTGGTTGGTTGTTTATTCGCTTACAAAACCGCCCACTTTTGGCTTTAGAGAGAGCCGCGAAAGACGTCGGTCGGGGTGAAATCCCGCCACCGTTGGCAGAAAAAGGCGCATCGGAGATTCGCTCTGTAACCCGAGCGTTTAATCAAATGTCCAAAGGCATTCAGGAGCTCGAAGAAGATCGCGCCCTATTAATGGCGGGGATTAGCCATGACTTGCGAACACCGCTGACGCGCATTCGCTTAGCGACAGAAATGATGTCTCCCGAGGACAGCTACCTTGCTGAAGGGATCATTAGCGATACGGAAGAGTGTAATGAGATCATTAGTCAGTTTATGGACTACCTCAAACCGGTGAACAAAGAATCGTTTGAACCTGTGGATATCAGTACGATTGCCAGTGATGTCGCCAGTTCGGAAGGTGGTTATGAGGCTGAAATTGAAACGGATCTTAATCCTAACCTGCCACCAGCCAAAGGAAGCGCCATTGCGATTAAACGGGCGATCAGTAATTTAGTTGTCAATGCACTGCGTTACGGCAATGGCTGGGTCAAAATCAGTACCGGTGTGACGGCAGATAAGCAGCTAGTGTGGATATCGGTAGAAGACAACGGACCGGGTATCGAGCATTCTCAAATCGCAAAATTATTTGAACCCTTTACGCGTGGTGATACAGCTCGCGGCAGTGAAGGTACAGGGCTTGGGCTGGCGATAGTGAAGCGCATAATCAGCCAGCACTCAGGCTCTGTGGTGATGCGCAATCGCAGTGAAGGCGGTTTAATCGCTCAAATCAGCTTTCCTACCAAGTAAGTCGGTGACTGTACCATTTAAAACAAAAAGCCCAACCTAAACAGGTTGGGCTTTGCTTTTCTCTACAATCTTATTAAGACTCTTTCACTTCTTGAGGAAGTTCATCTTCGTCTTCCAGTTTCTCTGGCAGAAGTAGGTTTAAAATGATCGCTGTGATACCACCTGCAGCAACGCCAGTGGAGAAAATACTCTTAATAAATTCTGGCATGAATTGCAGAATCTCTGGTTTTTGCGCGATACCAAGCCCCATTGAGAAGGATAAGGCCATGATCAGAATTGCGCGGCGATCGAGCTCAACACGAGAGATAATACGCACACCAGCGGCAGCAATCGTACCAAACATGACAATCGTTGCGCCGCCAAGTACTGGCTCAGGAATCAGCCGAACAAAGCTAGCGACACCAGGAAACAAGCCAAGAATCACTAACATGCCAGAAATAAAGTAACCCACGTAACGGCTCGCAACCCCTGTTAGCATGATGATGCCGTTATTCTGGCTAAAGGTGGAGTTCGGGAAACTGTTAAACACGGCTGCGATTGCAGAGTTTAAGCCGTCTGCTAGTACACCCCCCTTAATGCGTTTCATGTACACTGGGCCTTTGACTGGCTCGCCAGACACTTCGGATGTGGCGGTAATATCGCCGATGGCTTCTAGTGCGGTAATAAAGAAAATCAACACCAGCGGAATGAACAGAGACCAGTCAAACGATAAGCCATATTGCATTGGTACCGGTAGTGCTACAAGCTCGGTTGTGCCTAGCTGAGAAGTATCTACCATCCCCATAAAATACGCCATGATGTAGCCTACTAGCATCGCAATCACAATCGAAGCCACACGGATGTATGGGTTTTTAGAGCGGTTTAATATCACAATTAAGCCAAGTACCGTTCCTGCGAGCGCAAGTTTGTCTAAGCTGCCGAATGTGCCTTCATTTAATGCTGCGTAGCCACCGCCCATTGATACTAAGCCGACCTGAATCAGTGTGAGACCGATAAGAGTGACGACAATGCCTGAAACGAGCGGAGTGATAATGCGACGAGCATGCTCTAATACGCGAGATAGGAAAATTTCTGCAAATGATGCGACTAAAATCGTACCAAAAATGGCTGCCATCATGGTGCTGATGTCTGCACCACCAGCTTTCAGCGATAGGCCTGCACCAATAATAGGGCCTAAAAAGTTAAAGCTGGTGCCTTGAACAGAGAGTAAACCAGAGCCAATTGGGCCAAAGGTGCGAATTTGAATAAACGAAGACACGCCTGACGCAAATAAAGACATGCTGATGATGGTATTCGTTTGGTCTGCTGGTACACCCAAAGACTGACAGATGATCAGTGACGGAGTGATAACCGCGACGAACATCGCCAATAAGTGCTGAAGTGCGGCAAAAATGGTTTGAGGCAAAGGTGGTCGATCATTGAGTTGATAAACCAGTTCCGAAGATCGGTTTGAAGTTGTCATTGTTTGTCTCGCTAGTCGCAATATATTCCCAGATCTCGCTGAATGGGAGAGCAGGGTGGAGTTGACGTCGTTACCTGTGATTGCTGTTAATCAGAGTCAACTCAGGTTGGTGGAGTGTGATTCAACACACTTAAAAAATTTGTGCGCGATTATAGAGAGATTTAGCTAAAAAGCAAACGATTGCTTTGTTTTTTAGCGTATTAAAAAACGAGCCATTTGGCTCGCTTTTAATCACTATGCTTTGGAGTAAATATCCCGCTCACCTAACCAGCGATCAATAATTGCTGTTGCGTGAGTCGGGTAATTGTCATGAATATGACGCGCAATGCGCTGAACTTCGGGAATCAGACGTTGATCTCGAACTAAGTCTGCGATTTTGAAATCAGCAAGACCAGTCTGTTTTGTACCCAATAGTTCGCCCGGGCCACGAATTTCTAAGTCTTTCTGTGCGATGACGAAGCCATCGTTACTTTCACGTAGTACTCCCAGACGTTTTTGCGCGGTTTTCGACAGTGGAGAGTGGTACAGCAGCACACAATGGCTAGCAACGGAGCCTCGGCCCACACGACCTCTTAGCTGGTGTAATTGTGCCAAACCAAGACGTTCGGGGTTTTCGATGATCATCAAGCTAGAGTTTGGCACATCCACGCCAACTTCAATCACCGTCGTTGCGACCAGCAAATGTAGTTTATTGTCTTTGAAATCTTGCATCACCGCTTGTTTCTCTGCCGGCTTCATTCGGCCGTGTACTAGACCAATTTTTACGTCCGGTAGCTTACGTTGAAGCTCTTCAGCGATATCTGCCGCGGCTTGCGCTTCTAATACTTCCGACTCATCAATCAGAGTACACACCCAATATGCCTGCTTGCCTTCGTTTAAGCAGGCATTTCGGACACGCTCGACGATGTCGTCACGTTTTGTGTCAGGAATGGCAACGGTTTGAATCGGCGTTCGACCCGGTGGCAGTTCGTCAATCACGGAAGTTTCCAGATCGGCGTAAGCGGTCATCGCTAAGGTGCGAGGAATAGGCGTTGCCGTCATGATCAACTGATGAGGATAAGCGCCTTGCTTTGCACCTTTTTCACGCAATTCTAATCGCTGATGGACACCGAAGCGGTGCTGTTCATCAATGATGACCAAAGCAAGGTGATGAAATTCAACGTGCTCTTGGAATAGCGCGTGAGTACCCACTACCATTTGTGCTTCACCACTGGCAATGCGAGCCAGCTCGGCTTCCTTTGCCTTACCTTTGAGTTTGCCCGCTAACCAACCGACTTGAATGTCCATTGTTTCAAACCAGTTGGCGAAGTTGATCGCGTGTTGCTCAGCCAATAGTTCGGTTGGTGCCATGAGTGCCACCTGATAGCCGTGCTCAATGGCACGAACGGCGGCCAGAGCGGCAACCAACGTCTTCCCCGATCCCACATCACCTTGCACTAGGCGCATCATTGGGTGGGGTTTTTCTAAATCGGTTTCAATCTCTTGTACTACTCGGGTTTGAGCGTTCGTAGGAGAGAAAGGCAGTTGGGCTAAAAGCTGCGTTTTTAGTTTATTGCAAGGACCGAGAGGTAACGCTGAATCCTTCTGGCCTTTGCTACGCACCGCCAGCATCGATAAGTTTTGTGCGAGCAACTCTTCCATGATCAAGCGGATTTGAGCAGGATGTTTGCCTTCGTCAAACTCATCTAAATTAATGGTTGGTGGTGGGCGGTGAATGGTGTGCAGCGCTTGCGACATCGTGATTTGATGGTTATACAGCCCGGCTGGAAGTAATTCCTGCACTGCGGTTTTATCAAGCAGGGCTAAAGCTTGTTCGGTAAGGTTGCGCAATGTGATTTGGCGTAAACCATCTGTAGTGGGATAAACAGGGGTTAAGTTCTGTTCTACATCGGGCTTTTGATCGCTGACGTAAAACTTGTAGTCAGGATGAACAATTTCCAAGCCCATGCCACCGCGCTTAATTTCACCGTAAGCATGTACTAACTTACCTTGTGTGAAATTGTTCTTCATGGCCGCGGTAAAGTTGAAAAAGCGCAGCGTGATAGTGCCATTACCGTCGCTGATTTTTACCGTTAGCATTTTGCGCTTACCGAAGATGGTGTCGACTGCCATGACCTTACCTTGCACGGCCGCCCAAAGGCCAGCATGCAGTTTGGCAATAGGGTAAATACGAGTACGATCTTCGTAGCGCAGTGGAAGATGAAACAGCAAATCTTGAACGCTATGTAAGCCAACTTTGGCGAGTTTTTCTGCGACTTTCGCGCCAACTCCAGAAAGGGAGGTTAACGGGACGGCAGATAACATTTGGGCGGACATAGAGGGCTCAAGAAAATGGTTAACATAGCAGTATGTTAACCATGGAGCTGTGTTTTTGTACAGGAAAAAATAGTCATGCTTTAGTTAGTGTCATGATTTGACTGATAACCTATCATTCCGAGGAGCTTTAGCGACATCAGGAGTCTATTTCCAACAAGTATGTCGTTGAAGTTAACACTATCAGCATCAGCACTTTCGGGAATTAGATCCTAAATCACACTCCTTCGTCGCTGTTCAGGATGACGAAAGTCTGTTACTTGCTTTGCATCTCTTGCCACCACGCGTTATCGGCGATGATTTGGCCTTCGTCATCGAGTGGCGGGTAAGCGAGTCCTTTTCGTTTCGCGACTTTTGCCAGCACCGGGTGGCCACGTTCAAAGAGAATACGGTTGATTGCCTCTTTAGGTAGAGCGCTTTCTTCTCGGTCGTACATGCCTGCGGCTTCACGTTGACGTTGCGCTTCATACAAAATTACGGCACTAGCAACCGATACGTTTAGTGACTGCACCATGCCTACCATCGGGATAATTATGTCTTGATCGGCAAGTTGTTTGGCTTGCTCTGAAGCGCCAACTTTTTCGCTGCCTAAAATGATTGCCGTTGGTTTGGTATAGTCGATTTCGCGAAAGTCGACGGCGGTGTCCGAAAGGTTGGTCACCAAAACCTGCATACCTTGCGTTTTAAGTTCGGTAATCGCAGTTTCAATCGAATCGTGAGTATCCACTTCAACCCAGTTCCGCGCGCCAGCTGATGTATGGCTCAGCGTACGCATTTTGTCAGGCCAAATGGCATGAACTTTGTGTAAACCTGTCGCGTCAGCGGTACGGATCACGGCAGAGACGTTGTTTGGCTTATGTACTTCTTCGAGACAAAGTGTCAGATCAGTTTGGCGAGTTTTTAGGACTTGGTGAATGCGGTTGTAACGTTCTAGGTTCATATTTATTGAGGTATAAAAAATCGCCACCTAACAGGGTAGGTGGCGATAGAGGTTAGTTCTTTCTGCGTCTGACTCGGGTTGCTTGAGGCATTGCCTTAATCTTACGCATGATACCAGCAAGGTGGACGCGATCTTTCGTCGTCAACAGCACAGTCACAGTGTACAAACGACCATCACGTTCTTCCGTTGAAAGACCATGAATGTTTGACCCTGTTTTCGAGATCACGTTGGTCAGTTCTGCAAGAGCACCTTGGTTGTTCAGCATGTCGACTTTAAGTTCAGCAATAAACTCTTTGTCGTAGTCGTCAGACCAAGCGACAGCCATATAACGGTCTGGCTCTTTCTGATAACCACGAACGTTCGGACATGTTTCTCGGTGAACAACCAAACCACGACCAGGCGATACGTGAGCAATAATGTGATCATCTGGGATAGGATGACAACAATTTGCAAACGTCAGCAATAAGCCTTCTGCGCCACGAATCGGAAGCTTCTTCTTCGAGTCCGTTGGGATTGAGCTTGTTGTCGTGAGCTCTTCGGTATCACCAAGGAGACGACGTGCAATCACAATACTCATCAACTCACCCAATCCAATAGCAGCCAATAAATCATCGATGCTTTCTAGGCGAAGATCATTCAAGACTTCTTGGATATTTTCTGGATAGATTGAATCAATCGAGTGGCGGCCAAGTGCGTGATTAAGTAGGCGACGACCTAAAGTAATCGACTCTTCACGACGCATCGTTTTCAGTACTTGACGAATCTTAGTGCGGGCACGAGAAGTCACGACATAGTTTAGCCATGCCGCATTCGGACGCGCACCTGGGGCACTGATAATTTCCACCGTCTGACCGTTTTTCAATGCCTTACTCAATGGGTAAGGGTTACGATCAACACGAGCACCAACACAAGAGTTGCCTACATCGGTATGTACGGCATAGGCAAAGTCGACAGCCGTTGCGCCTAAAGGCAATTCAACGATACGACCTTTTGGTGTGAAGACGTAAATCTCATCTGGGAAAAGATCGGATTTTACGTTTTCAATGAATTCGAATGAGTTACCCGCGCTTTGTTGTAGCTCTAACAGGCTTTGCATCCAACGCTGAGCTTTCACTTGCGCAGTGGTGCCAGACTTGTCGCCTTTGTCTTTGTAAGACCAGTGTGCCGCGACACCTTTGTCCGCCATTTGATCCATATCTTCAGTACGGATCTGAACTTCAACAGGTACGCCATGTGGGCCAACCATGGAAGTGTGTAGCGATTGGTAGCCGTTCGCCTTTGGTACCGCGATGTAATCTTTCATGCGACCAGGACGTGGCTTATACAAGCTGTGTACTTGGCCTAAAACGCGATAACAAGTATCAGCGGTATCAACAACGACTCGGAACGCATAGATATCCATGATGGTGTGAAAGCGCTGTTCTTTGGTTTTCATCTTGTTATAGATAGAGAACAGGTTTTTCTCACGACCAACGACGCGAGCATTCAAGCCGAAATCTTGCAGACGGCCTTCTATTTCGCTGTGGATGCGTTGGATCATCTCTTTACGATTGCCGCGTGCCGCTTTTACCACTTCTTTTAGTACGCGGTAGCGGTTGGGATATAGCGCTTCAAAGCCCAGCTCTTCGAGTTCGGTTTTGATATTGTGAATACCAAGACGATGAGCGAGTGGCGCGTAAATCTCTAACGTTTCACGAGCAATACGACGCTTTTTATCTGGTCGAAGCGCGCCAAGCGTACGCATGTTGTGCGTGCGGTCAGCCAGTTTGATCAGAATGACGCGGATATCTTGCACCATGGCCAGAACCATCTTACGAAAGTTCTCAGCCTGAGCCTCTTTCCTATCGCGGAATTTGAGTTTGTCCAGTTTAGATACACCATCAACCAATTCTGCGACAGTGTTGCCGAATTTCTCTTCGAGATCTTCTTTAGTTACATCACAGTCTTCAATGACGTCATGCAGCAAAGCAGCTTGGAGGGTTTCGATATCAAGGCGCATTTCGGCCAAGATACGAGCCACAGCGACAGGGTGGATGATGTATGGTTCACCGCTAGAGCGGGTTTGCCCTTCATGGGCATCTCTCGCTACCACATAAGATTGACGCAGAGCCTCAATCTGAGGCTCTGTTAGGTATTCTTGGGCAACGTCTTTGAGGCTATCGAATAGATACAAATTATAGGCCCGGGAGGTTGTTGAATTCTAAAGTCAGAATTAACGGTTGTGAGCGATGCTGCTTACTGCCGCTAGCTCTGCCGCTTCTTGCTCTTGCTGTTCTTGACGTTCACGAGCGTCTAGAACTTCTTTAGTAATTAAACCTTCTTCGATTTCGCGTAGAGCGATAACCGTTGGCTTATCGTTCTCTTCTGGCACTAGTGCATCTTTACCGCCAGTTTGCATTTGACGAGCGCGGCGAGCCGCAATCAGTACTAGGTCGAAACGGTTGCCAACTTTTTCAACAGCGTCTTGAACAGTTACGCGTGCCATGAGGACTCCAAATAGTTAACTAAAATTTTAGAATGACGAGAAAGTATACAACCTAACTACTTTATTTACTAGCAATTAGACAAGCCACCGTTTGTGGACTTTCTCAGGTAGTTTATTGTGTTTTTCGCACTGAGCAAAAAACGAGAAATTCTTTATGTTTTACAGCGTGACTTTTTTGAAGTTACTCTGCTAACAACGCGTCAAGCATACCTTTATATTTAGCAGCTTGCTTTTCTTCCTTCAATCTCTCTGCACGCAAGATGGCTTTAAAGTCCATCAAAGCGGTATCAAAATCGTCGTTTACGATCACGTAGTCGTATTCGTTGTAATGAGAGATTTCTGACTTGGCTTCAGCCATACGTTTTGCGATCACTTCATCGCTATCTTGACCACGAGTGTTCAAGCGACGCTCTAGCTCACCGTTTGATGGTGGCAGGATGAAGATGCTTTTGGCTTCAGGCATTTGCTCACGGATTTGACGTGCGCCTTGCCAGTCGATATCTAGAAAAACGTCGATACCTTTATTTAGCGTTTCTTCAATCCACACACGAGAGGTGCCGTAATAATTACCAAACACTTCAGCGTATTCTAGGAAATCACCTTTAGCGATCAGGGCTTCAAACTCATCTTTCGCTACAAAATGGTAGTGGACACCATTTTCTTCACCAGGTCGCATGTTACGCGTGGTATGAGACACAGACACTTTCATTGCGTAGGTTGGATTGCGTTCCAACATCGCTGAGATCAAGCTAGATTTACCTGCGCCGCTAGGTGCAGATACGATATAGAGAGTACCTTTGCCCATTGTACTGTTCCACTTTTGATTGGATTGATTGAGTGCCGAAGGAAAGTCCGACATTCTTTTAACGATAGCACTGGCAATGATAAATCAACCACCAAAGGGATGGATATTGGTGATAATCCCGCCAGAAAAATGGAGGCGAAGAGTATCATGATCTCTATTTTGTTACCAGTTGATCTTTTCGTCTTACTTAAATGTTGAAAAGAGCTCGCGTGCGCACAAACAAACGAAAAAAGGGGAAGCTTTCACTTCCCCAGGCGTGCGACTGACTCACACTTAATCTTCAAATTATCCTTGGGATTCTAGGAAATTTATCCAAGGGCTAACGGTAGATCTAAATTTTGGCGATTGAGCCGCGCCTTTCATTGCCTGTAAGGCCTTTTGTGGCTGCTTAAGCTCGAAATAGGCCATTCCGCGAATGTATTCAAGTTCTGCCTTTTGCTCTTTAGAGGCATTCGATGCTGCGTTTTCTACAAAGCGAGTCGCTTCAGAATACTGCTTGTCTTGTACCATTAAGCGAGCAATCTGAATTTGCGTTTTAGCAGAAGGAGCGATGTTATATGACTTTTTATAAGCGAGAATCGATTTATCTAGCTCTTTAGCTTGCTGCCAGAAGCTGGCCAAGCGATCATAGTTTTCCTTCGTCTTTTCAATGTTTCCAGATGCCATCTCCTTCTCAAGAGTTTTGGCCGCTTTATATGGAATACCTTGGTAAGCTAAGAAGTTTACAAAACGTAAGTACTCTTTCTCTCCTTCCAGTTTCCCCATTTTGTAAACCATTTCTAAGGTTGCTAAAGAGTTTTGCTCTTGACCCAACTCCATATAAACGCCAGAAAGTTGCATCCAGTAACGCTTTTTCTGAGGGTACTTTGAAGTAAGGGTTTTAAGCACACTGGCAACGCTTTTCAGCTGGCCTAACTCGTAGTGAGAGGCAACGAGAATTAAGTACCAAGACTCACTTGGGCTCTTGCTCATCGCAATTGCTTTTTTGGTTGGTGGGATTGCATTTCTGTAATCTTCCAACTGGACATAAGCGCTTGCTAACGTGATATAAGCATGAGCTTGAGGCTTCTCTTTGGTTGTTTCTGCAACTTTGAACCATTCCTTCATCGTTTTCACAGACAACGTGTACTTCTCTTCAGCTAGGTAAAGTTGAGCCAAGCTGTAGCGAACTTGTTGAGCGACTGGAACGGGAAGCGCATCGAGCTTTAATGCTTCGGCAAAGTATTTCGCGGCTTGCACATAATTGTCTTGTAGCGAATACAAAAAGCCCGTTTGCTGAAGTAAAACTGCTCGGTCGTATTTTTTCGAACTTGTGCTTTCTAAAGCGCTTGCTAGTTTTTCTTTCGCCGCTGAATATTTTTCAGTTGCGATCAACTCTTGCACTTTGTTGACGGTTCGAAATGTCCGATCTGATAACTGAGGAGCTTCTTTTGCCATCGTAGGAGCGGCAAATGCCACTCCTGCGAAGAGAATTAAAGAAGCCACTTTGCTTTTCCATAAACTTTTCATCGTGACTCCTTAATTGGTTGAGAACTCTATTTCTTGCGATAGGCGCGAGCTAACAGGTTTCCCGTCAACCAATTTTGGTTTAAATGTCCATTTAGAGACTGTTTTTCTTGCCGCTCGACCGAGGCCTAAGCGTCGTGGTTGCTCTTTAAGAACTTTGATGTCCTCTACGGCACCACGTGCATTTACAGTAAACTCTAGTAAGACAACCCCTTTTTCAATTCCTGCTTTCGCAGCCTTTCTAGGCATTTGAGGCTGGAATGTTGCAAGAGGGGTCGGACCTCCGCTACCCGCTAATTGTGCACCTCCACCCTGGCTATAATGTCCAAGCACCGAGCCACCTGTAACATTTACGGGTAGGTCAAGTTTTGGCATATCCATTGGGGTCTGCTCCATCACCGGTTTTACTGTCGCTGTCACTTTCATTTCTGGCGGCGGCGGCGGACGCTTAGGTGGTGGTGGTTTTGGAAGTTCGCGTTTTTTCTCCTGTATTTTTTCTTCTGGTTTAATGCGAATAAACTCGACCATACGTAGGTCATCATTCGACACTAACTCGTGGCGCTCTTTGTTTACTAGCTTGTCCATCCCCCAGAACAACCCGAGGGAGACAATGAGCGCCAGTGCAATTGAGGCCAGATACCGCATAAGCTTAATCCTTATTGGTTGCGGCAATGGAGATGCTTTCTACACCTGCCATTTTGATCTGGTCCATAACCTTCACGACTACGCCAGCATTTGCTTCAGTGTCGGCTTGGATAACAACTGCGCCATCAGGACTTTCTGCACGAAGACGTTCAATATTCGCGCGAACCGCGTCCACTTCGATGCGGCGTTTATCAACCCAAACATCACCCGCCGCACCAACTGCGACCATGATGTTACCTTTCTTAACGGTTTGCGCTGAGCTTGCCGTCGGACGGTTTACTTCCAGACCTGCTTCTTTTACGAACGATGTTGTTACGATAAAGAAGATCAACATGATAAATACGATGTCGAGCATCGGTGTCATATCGATAGCGGTTTCATCACTGCTATCACTGCTATAGCGTCTTTTCATGACCTATACCTCTAATTCCATTTACTCAGGCAATATGCTTTAGCTTATCTTCCAGCTTTTGCGTTGTGACTTTGGCTAAATGATCAAGACGTGAACTAAAGAACAGTCCTGATAGAGAAGCCACCATCCCGGCTAAAGTTGGGATTGTTGCCTTTGAGATCCCCGAGGCCATTGCTCGAGGGCTTCCTGTTCCTGTTACCGCTAAGATGTCGAATACTTGGATCATGCCGACAACGGTGCCGAGTAGACCCAGTAGGGGACAAAGTGCAATCAATACTTTCACGATTGGTAGTCCCTTTTTATTCTCAATGTCCTGACGAGAAACGATTTCTTGTCGGATCATCTTAGCGTTCCAACTTTGATGCTCTGAGCGCCCTTGCCATGAGCCAACGGCTTTTTTCATGGCTTTTGGAGCGACGGCAGCAAAATAGAACCAACGTTCTAACAATACTGCCCACAGCATAAAGCTGAGGATGAAGATGGCGACGAGTACATCGCCACCCATTCCCAAGAAGCGCCTAATTGATTCAAGTTCTCCAACTAACCACCACATAACGCCTCCTTAGCTTTCGGCTTTATGCAGTTTTTCCTGATAGCGAGCGATGAAGCCTGCACTCTGTTCTTCAAGAGTTTGAACCAAACGACGACCTTTGCTGTGTACGATGGTGTAAAGGAACAGCAATGGAATTGCGACAACCAGACCTAGCATAGTGGTAACAAGAGCTTCAGAAATACCGCCAGCCATCAGTTTAGGATCGCCGGTACCGAACAGAGTAATGGCTTGGAATGTGCCGATCATACCCATTACCGTACCCAGTAGACCAAGTAGAGGAGCTACAGAAGCAAAAAGCTTGATTGAGCTGATGAAGCGCTCAATGCTTGGAGCATTACGTAGAATGATTTCGTCCAGCTTCGCTTCCAGATCTTCAAGGTTGTCACCTTTGTGCTCTTGGTAAGCTTGGATAACTTCACCCAATGGGTTACCAGGAATCACGGTTTCTGATTTCGCTTGCTTACGCATTTTGCCGCCAATCACTTGAAGACGTAGGAAGCAAATTAGAGCAATGATAGCGCCAACTGCACCCATACCTAGAATGACGTAGCCTACGATGCCACCTTGATCAATACGTTCTTGAACGGTAGGACTTTGCACAAGTAGAGACAAAATGACACCACGGGATGGGTCAATAAACAGTGGTTCATAGCTGTTTGACGCTGATTCAAAGCCTGCAACATGACGTGTAATATTGGTGCGAGGCTGTCGAGAGAGTTCTTCGAACTTACCTGTTTGAGGTACATAAGTGACGTACTTACCATCGGCAATCGCGTTAAATTCACCGACAAGAGTGACATCGCGAACCGCTTCTTTACCTTCGCCATAAACAACCGTTGCTTGGGTTGTTGCTGTCTCGCCAGAAGCAACCACTTGTTGAAGAATGGTATGCCAGAAAGCTTCTAGCTCTTGTGTTGACGGTAGTTCTTTACTTTCAGCCAGTTTCGTTAGTAGAGCGTCACGCTCTGGGAACTGAACAGCGTTTTGAGAGGCTGCAAATAAGCCCTTAAACTCGCCCGCATACTGGCGGACCACACCAAACATTTCGCCCAAAGTACCAGAGCGAACACGTAGGGTTTCTGTTAGTTCAGTTAGCTGCTTATCGTTTTCATCAAATGTTGCTTTAAGTTGATCGCCCAGTGCTTGCTGCGCAGCTAACTCTTCGCGAGCTTGTTGCAATAATGCCGCTTGCTTATCGCGATTGTTCTTGAACTCAGCTTCACGGGCTTTGTTCTCTTTCGACTCAACGATGCTTTCTGATTTTACGTTTTTAAGTAGTTCAGATAAGTTTTTAGGCGCTTCTGCTTGTACGCCAGAAACCATAAATAAGCTCGCTAGTAGGCCAGCGGCTAGAGTTTTGAATCCTTTCATCTCTTATTCCTCCCCAGCAAATACAGGCAGTTTGATTAGCGCTGGTGGCGCTTGCTTCTTCGCGATACGAAGGCCTTGCTGTACCGCGATACGGTAGCTTTCCGGTAATGTTTCCCACTGACGTGTTTGTTGGTTCCACATACCTGTCTCACCACCGTCTGGAGATTGGAATAGAAGTGCTGTGCGACCAATACGTAGGAAATCGTAAGTCACGGTTTCACCATTTCGGTCTAGGCTCGCTTTGTAAGATTCGATTGAGCGAGAGAAGCCTTCTTCAATTTGGTACGCTTCCATCACTTTACGGAATTTTTCTGAAGTTGTTACGTCGGCGCGATCCATGAGACGACGCAGTTCTTGAACTCGCTTATTACGCTCTTTTTTCTGGAAAGGCAGATCGAGAGTCACAAATTCGTCGAGTGCATCGATCATTTTTAATGTAAGTGGCACCACTTCTGTTGCCGTTTGATCGATTTGAGCAATTTGGTTATTTAATGAGTCCAATTCGCCTTGCTGCGATTGAACCATACGGTTAATTTGCTCGTTGTAGACTTTCATACTGTCGATTTGACGAAGTAAGCCTTTGTATTCTGCCAACATGCCTTCAGTGCTTTCGGCATAGTTGTCGATTTTTTGTTGCGAAGCTTCTGAAGATTGATTTGCTTTTGCTTGTGTGGAAACGACAGCACCAGAGTTGGCCGCTACAGAGCTACTACTGATAGTAAGCAATGCTGCAGCTATGGCACTGAGACCAAATTCCTTGAATTTCATGGTTGCATCCTTGTCAGTGTTTTAGTCAGTCGAAAAGGGCGCGGAAAACCCGCGCCAAATATTTTTTAGAAGTCGTATGATGCCTCGATGTAAAGCTGACGGCCGATTGGATCGTCATATCCAGTTGCATAGAATGGAGAGGTATCATTTAGAGGATCGGCAGGCGGTACCTTGTCAAACATGTTGATAGCACCAAGAGTTACACGACCACTCTCGTTGAATTGGTAAGAAGCCGTTAGGTTCCATGTTGTCATGCTCGCGATTTCTGCTTTGTAACCAGCTTTCTTAGCAGAGTCACAGTCATCAAAGTAGTAACGGTTCGCATAGCTTGAACACATACGGTCGCGGTATTTACCAAATAGGTTGATAGCGACATCTTCGTATGCCCAGCCAAGGTTTAACGTTGCGGTGTATTCAGGCATGAAATCTCTTTCATCTGTTACTGGCTCACTGTCGTTTTCTTGATATTCAGCAATCAAGATCTTAGTTACAGCTACGCGCGTATTGAATGAACCGAACTCATTAGTGTCGTAAGCATATTTCACAGCAAGGTCAACACCAGAACGCTCTTCATATGACTGGTTGACTGGGCCGTAAGATACGGACTTGATTGTACCGTCTGTATTACGAACTACTTCTGTGCCTGGGTATTTACCTGGATCGTTAATTACGTCTTGGTAAGTTGGTGCTGTTACGACGTCTTCCATCTTGATGTGGTACCAGTCAACGGTTACGCCAAGGTCATCCACAGGTTCCCAAGCTAGACCCAAGTTAATGTTTGTACTTGTTTCTTCTTTCAGCTCAGAGTTAGGGCCGTTAAGCGTATCGAAGTATTGAGTATCACACTCTGGGTACTTATCTTTATCTTGTGGGCCGCTACCACCAGCGTTGGCACAAAGCACAGGGTCAAAACCAGAGCCAAAGCCTCGAGTTTGATCGCCAAATAGTCGTTTCAAGTCTGGAGCTCGGAAACCTAGACCGTAGCTACCACGAAGCAATAGAGTGTCAGTAGGACGGTATGCTAGTGCTACTTTAGGAGTGAAGGCTCCGCCAGTTGCCGAGTCGTCGAAGTAGTGGTCATAACGACCAGCGACAGTCATTTCCAAATCTTCAATGATAGGAATTAGGGCTTCGACACCAAGACCAATCTGATCACGGTCACCGCCACCTGATGTTCCGCCTAGACCAGAGAAACCACCAGCCGCTGTTGTCGCATCAATCGTTTCGTTGTAGTCAGTACGGTTCCATTCACCATAAACAGCAAAGCCAGACATACCAGCAGGCAGTTCAACCAAATCACCAGCCAGTGAGCCGTTAACAGAGTAAAGCTTTGAGTAGGCTTCTTTGCTTGATGTGCCGCTGTATTTGTTTACGACGTCTTGAGAGATAGGCCCTAGAAGATCGACATCGCCATTTTGTACGGCTTGATCAAGAGTTAGGAAGATTGCTGGGTTGCTTGTTTCAACGCTTTGCTCAGAGTAACCAGCTGATAGGTCCCAATCATACGCATCAGCAAGCAGGCCGTTCAAGCCTAAGGTTAAGCCAAAAGAATCGGCTTCAGTGTTACTTTCGCGTGGGCCAAATTCGACCATACGGCGAGTGTATTCACCTTCGCCGCGGAAGTGAGTGGCATCAACTTCTACGCTGTAAGGGTTAGGTTCGAATTCAGATTCTGTAGACTTGTAGCCAAAACGGGCTTCTGCCATGGCAGTGACATTGTCGTTAATGTCCATTTCACCACGTAAAAGCAGGTCTACTTGTTTATTTTCTGGTTTCAACGTTCGGTATGCAGAGCGGTTAACACCACACTTGCCATCCGCTCGTTCAATAGCGGCATCACCAACGACTTCTTTACATGAAGAACCAGCATCAGCTGGTGTTAGAAGTGTTCCGTTTGCGCCTTCAAAGTTTGCACCGTAGCTAGAGTAACCACTTAGCTGAGAACGGCTAGAACCGTCATCGCCAGCCCAATCATCTCGGTCAGATTGCTTAAGCATTTCGTTGCCCGCAAATTGGCCAACGAAGAGAATACGTTTATCGTCAAAATCTTTACCGGCAACAACGTCTAAACGGCCATTTTGGTAGCCACCATCTGTTGCGTCACCCGCACGTACTTTTACAGAAACGCCATCAAAGTCTTTCTTTAAAATGAAGTTTACGACACCGCCGATCGCGTCGGAGCCGTAGATAGCGGAACCTGAATCAGTCATTACTTCAACACGCTCGATAGCGGCAACAGGGATTTGACCAATGTCTTGGAAGTTAGATGTGCCATCTTGAGCCAGTGGGTATTGAGGAAGGCGACGACCATCGATAAGAATCAATGTGCGTGAAGCGCCAAGACCACGTAAGTTGACTGACTGTGCTGCAGGTGTGAATGAGAAAGAGTTCGTTTGAGCCATTACACCACCGGTGTTTTGAGTCAAACTGTTCAACACGTCTTGCGCGCTGTTAAAACCTTTAGATTCAATATCTTTACTATTAATAACAGTAACTGGTGAAGGACCTTCCATATCCGTCGTGGAGATACGCGAACCAGTAACTTTCATCTTTTGAAGTTTTTCAACTTGTTGCTCTTCTGCCAGTGCGGTTGCTGGGGCTACGACTGCTGCTGTCCCTAACGCAAGGCTTATCGCAACAGATAAAGCGGTTGTGTTTTTATACATCCTTGTTGCTCCGATTATTATTATTTCCTATGTCTGGCCGCATAGCGGCCAATTGTGACGTTAATATTTCGTTAACGTTCGGCCAATGTATAACCGAGATGAAAAAAGGAAGTCAAACCAGTGGTAAACGGGGATGCTTAAATGTAAAAAAGATGTAAATAACCAGGGTTGGTTTAAAACGCGGAATAAAAAACTAAATAGCCTTACCAAGGCGACATCAAATTTCAATAAAACACCGTATTTTGTGTTTCTTATAAACTTTAATGACTTATCTTGCCTATGGTTTTTTAGTGGGTAATTGAATCTGAAAAAAGATATTTTTCCAGTGAATTGTTCTGAGATGAGTTTTATATCGAATCCATACTTTGGTGACTCGAACTTATAAGGTGGTATCAAAATATGATACCCATTGCTGTAAAAGGGCTCACTCGTATTTTTAGGTCAAATATACATGTGGTGGATATGTCTATTTATTCCATGTATTTGCATTTTTATGTAGGGTTTTGGCTCTAAACAGCCTAGATTGATATTCTGTGTGAATTATTTTTGTGGTTTTTTATAATTTTTTACAAAAACATTTCTGTTTTTCGACTTCGGAGGAAGTTTGTCATGTTTTGGTTTCAAACACTTGAAGCTGATGTGGATTCAAGATAAATATGACGCTGAAATTATTGCAGTAGTAGAAAAGTCTGGTTCTTGAAACGCAGGGAGTGTGTTTCAACAGTTTTAGTTACTACGAGATAAATATGCACCACTTTGGGCGGGGAACTTCCTCTTTCACTCCGCCTGAACTGGACAGTAGACAAGGAGCAAGTTGTATATGCTGTCGTACTTTTTACGCCGTTTGGCGTTGGTGATACCAACGTTTCTCGGGATAACTATTCTTATCTTTGCTATCACTCGTTTCGTGCCGGGCGGACCTGTTGAACGCATGTTGTCACAAATGCAGTCTCAAGGGGATGGTGCCGCATCAATGACGTCTGCTGGTGGCAATACCGCCCTTTCTGATGATCAAATCGCAGAGCTAAATGCGTTTTACGGTCTGGATAAGCCAGTGACAGAAGCATATGTGGAGTGGCTAAGTCGCTTGGTCGTGCTAGACCTTGGTGAGTCAACGCGTTACTACGAACCTGTCTCTGACATGATTGCAGAGCGCTTACCTGTGTCGTTATTTTATGGCGGCATGACCTTTTTTATCAGTTATTTTATCTCGATCCCTCTTGGTTATTACAAGGCGCTCAAGCACGGCTCTGTGTTTGATTCCGCTTCTTCAATACTCATCTTTGTGGGCTATGCTTTGCCTGGCTATGTGGTGGGTGTATTGCTCATCACGCTATTTAGTTATCACTTGGAATGGTTTCCGATGGGAGGCTTTGTCGGCGATGACTTCGACGATTACGAAACTTTCTTTGAACGCGCCAAGGACATCATGTGGCACGCGGTGTTGCCTTTAATCTGTTACCTCATTGGCGACTTTGCAACACTGACAATGACGATGAAAAACAACCTGATGGAAAACCTTTCTTCAGACTATATCCGTACAGCTATCGCGAAGGGCTTACCTTTCAAAAAGGCGGTTCGTAAGCACGCGTTGCGTAACAGCTTAATCCCAATCGCGAGTCACTTTGGTAACTCTTTGTTGTTCTTCATGACTGGTGCCTTCCTGATTGAAGTTATCTTCAATATTGATGGCATTGGTTTATTGGGTTACGAATCAATCATGGAGCGTGATTACCCTGTTGTTATGGGTATTGTCGCCATTAATGCGCTGTTGCTGCTCATTGGTAACATTATTTCAGATATTTGTGTTGCTTTAGTCGACCCACGTGTGAAGTTTGGAGCGTAACATGATTAAAGTTAGTCCATTAACTCAAAAGAAAATTCGCCACTTTAAAGAGATCAAACGAGGTTATTGGTCGTTTGTCATTCTCTCAATCATGTTGATCCTGTCGCTCTTTGCTGAACTTCTGATTAATAGTAAAGCGCTAGTCGTCAAGTACGATGGTAGCTACTATTTTCCTGTTGTCAGTGATGTCCGTTTAGGCAGTGAATTCGGCCAAGAGTCATCCAGCGAAGCGGATTATCGCGTGCTGCAAAAAGCGTTTGAGGCCGAAGGGGGCGACAACTTTGTTATTTTGCCGCTTGTGCCATGGAACCCATATGAACAAGATTTTAGTGGTGATTTCCCGCCAACAGCACCTAGTGCCGAAAATAAGCATTATTTAGGTACAGATGTGATAGGTCGCGATATTTTGGCGCGACTTGTCTACGGATTCAGAACAGCAATGGGATTTGCTTTGCTCACCATGGCAATTTCCTACGCGATCGGCACGGCTGTCGGTTGTGCTATGGGCTTTTGGGGCGGTAAATTTGACTTGTTTGTGCAGAGACTTATCGAAATCTGGTCAATGGTGCCGTTTTTGTACGTCATTATGATTCTTGTCTCAATCGTTCAGCCGACGTTCGCTCTCTTTGTCGCTATTAACGTGCTTTTCACTTGGATGGGGATGACATGGTACATGCGAACCATGACCTATAAAGAAGCGGCACGAGAATACGTAATGGCGGCACGTGCTCTGGGGGCATCGACGGGACGTATTTTGTTTAATCACATCCTACCGAATACGATGGTAATGATTGTGACATTGGCGCCGTTCACTATTGCAGCAAACATCACTGCGCTGACCGCTTTGGATTATCTAGGTTTAGGTCTGATGCCACCAACGCCAAGTTGGGGGGAACTGCTACAACAAGGTAAGTCAAACTTAGACTCGCCATGGATTGTTGCTTCAGTGGTGACGTCAATTGTACTCGTGTTGGTAATGGTGACCTTTATTGGTGAAGCCATTCGAGCGGCCTTCGACCCGAAAAAATTCACACGCTATGTTTAAGCGAGCATTGTGAGCAAAACATAAAAAAGGGAAGTTTTATGAAGAAATTATTTTTAGCGTCCACGCTGAGCGCCCTGAGTTTTGGTGCAATGTCAGCAACGCTTCCGACTGACTTAAACTGGCAAACAAACTGGGATGAGCCTCAATATGGTTCGCCTGAAGCGAAACGTGGAGGGACCTATCGCACCTTCATGTCAAGTTTTCCACAGACGTTACGTAGTGTTGGTCCAGACGCCAATGCGGGGTTGCGTTCCTTTATCTTGGATGAAACCCCTGGATTGGTGGTTCGCCACCCAGACACTTTAGAGTTCATCCCTGAACTTGCTAATGAGTGGGCGTTAGCTGGCGACAATAAAACCGTCTATTTCAAACTCAATCCAGAAGCCAAATGGTCGGACGGCAAGCCTGTGACTGCCGACGATTTTGTATTCATGCTTAAGTTTTATCGTTCTAAGGATATCCTAGAACCTTGGTACAACGATTATTACAACAAAACCATTGCGGAGGTTATTAAGTACGACGCTCATACGTTTGCTGTTAAGGCCGCGAAAGAGTTCAATCCGGAAGAATTATTGCTAAGAATGGGGGCTTTACGCCCACGTCCCGCACACTTTTATGCCAATCCTTCAAAGGACGAAAATGGTGATGGTATTCACGATAATTTTGTCCGTTACTACAACTTTAAAAGTGAACCAACGACCAGTGCGTACTACCTAGATGATATCAAAAAAGGTAGAAGTGTGACTTTCAAACATGTTGGTGAAGATTGGTGGGGTTACAGCAATAAGTACTACCAAAATCGCTACAATGTCGACAAGATTCGCATCACGGTGATCCGCGATAGCGATATTGCGATGAAGCATTTTGAAAAGGGTAAGTTGGATGCATTTGGTCTGGTTCTGCCAAGTCTATGGCACGATAAATCGAACACAGAACCGTACCAAAAAGGCTACATTCAAAAGTTCTGGGGTTACAACCAATTTCCAGTCGGTGCGGGCGGCGTATGGATGAACACCGCGATGCCTTTACTGGATGATTTAAACGTTCGCAAGGGCATTACTTACGCAATTGATTTTGATGGCATGATTGAGAACATCATGCGTGGTGACTACTCCCGTAAGCCAAACCCGACCGGTTATGGCCATGGTAAATATACCCTACCAGACGCGAAAGCACCGAAATTTGACCCAGCAAAAGCGGCCGAGGCATTCGAAGCCGCAGGCTTTAACAAAATTGGTTCCGATGGTATTCGTGTCAATGACAAAGGTGAGCGTTTAAGCTTCGAGCTGACCTACGGAACACCTGTTCATACTCCTCGTATTGCTTTTTTGCGTGAGCAAGCCAAGCTAGCAGGGTTGGATATTGAGCTCAAGTTGGTTGATGGCTCATCCATGTTCAAATACGTCCGTGAGAAAAAGCACGATTTGGCTTTCTTAGATATGGGTACGTCCGAGATCCCAACGTATTGGGAGTACTTCCATTCAGTCAATGCGAACAAGCCGCAAACTAACTCTTTCACAAACTACAGCACGCCAGAGCTGGATGAAAAGATCATCGAGTATCGTTTTAGCATGGATATGGATAAAAAGATCCAGCTAGGTCATGAGATTCAGCGTGACATCATTGATGCGCACGTTATCGTAACAGGCTACATGATTCCTTATGTCCGCTACGGTCACTGGCGCTGGCTAAAGTTTCCTGATAAGCCAATGAATCGCATGACAGAGGCGTTGTTCAGTGGTGGCATCATAGGGGATGGCACTTACTGGATTGATAGCGATATCAAGAAAGAAACCAAACAAGCGATGAAATCAGGCAAAGCTTTTGAACCTGTCGTCGTCGTAGATGACACTTATAAGCTGTGAGGATTGGTTATGGAAAACGATGTAATCCTAAGTGTTAAAGATCTCGAAGTTGAATTCACCACCGATGATGGACCAGTGAAGGTGCTGCATGGTGTGAACTTTGATGTGAGAGCTGGACGTACACTCGGTCTGGTGGGAGAGTCAGGTAGTGGTAAGAGCGTAACCTCAATGTCGATCATGGGTCTTTTACCTAAGCCATATGGCAACATCATCAAAGGTGAAGTGAATTATCGCGGCACCAACCTAGTTGATTTGCCTGCGGAAGAGATGTACGCCATGCGTGGCGATCGCATTTCGATCATCTTCCAAGATCCGATGACGGCGCTAAATCCAGTACACACCATTGGTCGCCAAATATGTGAAGTGCTTGAACTTCATCGACCTGAGCTCGACAAAAAGGAGCGGGAGGCTTTCTCGATCGAGATGCTGGCAAAAGTCAAAATCCCAATGCCAGAGAAACGATTGAATGAGTATCCCCATAACCTATCTGGCGGTATGCGCCAGCGTGTAATGATCGCGATGGCGTTGGCCTGTAAGCCGGATATTCTGATTTGTGATGAACCGACTACGGCGTTGGATGTTACGGTTCAGGCGTCTATCCTTGAACTGATGAACGAGCTTCAGGAAGAAACGGGCATGGCGATGATCTTCATTACTCACGACCTCGGGGTTGTGGCAGAAGTGTGTGATGATGTTGCCGTGATGTATGGTGGGCGTATTGTCGAAAAAGCAGAAATTTTTGAGTTGTTTGATAACCCGCAGCACCCATATACAGAGCGTTTGATGGGGTTGATGCCGAGCTTAGATAATGAGCCGAAGCAGATGATCGATATCAAGCCTATTGATGCCAGTATGTTTGCCAGTTAACTGGGCAAAGTGAACGAGTCATAAAAGAGGATGTTATGGCAAAAGAAGTATTAAGAATTGAAAATCTTAAGCAGCACTTTGTTTCTGGTAAAGGGCTGTTCAAGAAAGGCTACACCATCAAAGCAGTAGACGGGGTTTCACTGTCTGTTTCTGAAGGTGAAACACTGGGACTAGTTGGTGAGTCAGGTTGTGGTAAAAGCACCCTTGGGCGCACGATCTTAAAGTTATACGAGCCAACGGAAGGTAAGATTTTCTTTGAAGGTAAAGACATCACTAAACTGTCTGTCAAAGAGATGCGATCGCTGCGTAAAGACATGCAAATCGTCTTTCAAGACCCAATGGAATCACTCAATCAGCGTCATACCATCGGTATGATTCTAGAAGAACCGTTTGTTATTCATAAAATCGGTACGCCAGCCGAGCGCAAACAGTGGGTAAAAGAGCTTTTAATCAAAGTGGGCTTACCAGAAACGGCAGTCAACCGCTATCCACATGAGTTTTCAGGCGGTCAACGTCAGCGTATCGGTATTGCTCGCGCGATTGCATTGAAGCCTAAATTACTGATTTGTGATGAATCGGTATCTGCGCTAGATGTATCGGTACAGGCACAAATTCTGAACCTATTACTACAACTGCAACAAGAGATGAACTTGGCGATCATCTTTATCTCTCACGATCTCTCTGTGGTGAAACACGTTTCAGACAAAGTTGCCGTGATGTATTTTGGTAAAGTGGTAGAAGCAGGCAGCGCGAAAGAAATTTATGCAAACCCGCAAAACGAGTACACCAAGAAACTCCTATCTGCGATTCCGATCACCCACCCTAAATATCGGAAGAAAAAGCGCCTGGCTGAAAAAAAGCAGCAAGTGGCGTAAGTGATGCCACAGGTCCTATAACACAAAAACGCTCCGCCAAATAAGCGGAGCGTTTTTATAGGCCTATGTTAGGTCTTGGTGTCGATTGGCGCTTGAGTATTATGATTGATTGAAGATCGTTGCATGCTAAACTCAAGGCCTATCTTATTTGTCTGGATAATGGACCATGCCGTCGAATTTACCGAAATCCTTTAGTCGACCGTTCCTGAAAATCTTCCATATTTTGGAGGCGGTATTACTAGTCTCTATTACCTTGGCGACGTTGTACGCCATGATGCAAGAGTTTGTACACGTATTTGTCGAGAAGCGTGTCTTACTCACGGATATTCTTTTGATGTTTATCTATCTGGAAGTGCTCGCCATGGTGCAGCAGTTCGTGATGAACGGAAAAATTCCAGTACGCTATCCTATCTATATCGCGATGATGGCGATCGCCCGCTATATCACACTCGGAATGAAAGAGCTGGATGCGGTTTTGGTTGTGTGGTTATCTCTGGCAGCGTTTATCTTAGCTGCGGCAACGTTGCTCATCAGAGTCGGGCATCATTATTGGCCCTACCTTGATAACAGAACCTTGGAAAAAGATGAATAAAAGAAAGCCCCGCACTAGCGGGGCTTTTTTGTTTCAATACTCGATGACTTTTAGATCATTCAATGTTTTGGATCTGCTCACGCATCTGTTCAATCAGAACTTTCAGTTCAACGCCCGATGCGGTGATGTCGGTGCTGATCGATTTCGATGCTAGCGTGTTCGATTCACGGTTGAACTCTTGCATCATGAAGTCCAGACGACGACCCACTGCGCCACCTTTTTTCAGAATGTTTGTGGTTTCTTTTACGTGAGAGTCCAAGCGATCGAGCTCTTCAGCAACATCCGATTTTTGCGCTAGCAAAATCAACTCTTGCTCGATACGAGACGGATCCAGTTCCACTTTAGCGTCTTCGAACTTCGAGAATAGTCGCTCACGTTGCCATTCTAAAATTTCTGGCATGCGGGCACGCACTTTTATGACTTCTGCAGAGATGGCGTCTAAACGCTGTTCAATCAGCGCTTTCATGTTCTCGCCTTCACGAGCGCGCGCTTCAATAAACTCATCCATTGCGCCATCAAACGCTTCTAGTAGCACTTTATTTACCGCATCCATGTCTTGCTCTGGAGTTTCCATTACCCCCGGCCATTGCATGACTTGAAATGGATTGATTCGGCTCAGTTCACCAGTCATGTGCATGACTTGTTCAGCGGCCTTAATTACCTGGCTAGCAAGCGCTTCGTTGATGCTAAGCTCACCTTTTGCGGCAGGGTTTGCTTCAAAGCGCAGATTACATTCCACTTTGCCTCGCGCTAAGCGCTTACGAAAACGCTCGCGTAAAACGGGCTCTAATCCGCGAAATTGTTCTGGCATGCGGAAGTATGTTTCTAAATAACGCTGGTTCACGCTGCGGATTTCCCATACCGCAGAACCCCAGTCGCCTTTTACTTCTTTGCGTGCATACGCTGTCATACTGTAAATCATCGAATTTTCCTGTCTTCATTTTTTGAAAATTACTTCAAGAGTGTATCACGCTGCGTCGATAGGTGCGCGGGATGTATGGATTGTTTATGTTGTGCCAGCGGCGTAACCTATGAATCCGGAATCGATTCCGTTATAATCTTCGCCCAACCAAATCGTCTTCTCCTCATATTTAAGGTAGATGCCCATGCGTCCAAACGATCGCAAGGCGGATCAAGTTCGCCCTATCAAAATTACTCGTAACTACACAGCTTACGCTGAAGGGTCAGTGCTAGTTGAGTTCGGTAACACCAAAGTGTTGTGTAATGCGACCGTAGAAGAATCTGTGCCACGTTGGCTAAAAGGCCAAGGTAAAGGCTGGGTTACAGCTGAATACGGCATGCTACCTCGAGCAACACATTCTCGTACTCGTCGTGAAGCGGCAAGTGGCAAACAAGGCGGCCGTACGATGGAAATTCAGCGTCTTATCGCGCGAAGCCTACGTGCCGTTGTCGATCTAAAAGCCATGGGTGAGTTCATGATCACCGTTGACTGTGACGTTATCCAAGCTGACGGTGGTACGCGTACTGCATCGATCAGCGGCGCAAGTGTTGCAATGGCCGATGCGTTCCAACACCTAGTGGATAGCGGTAAGCTAAAAGCGAATCCAATGAAAGGCCACGTAGCGGCAGTTTCAGTTGGTTTGCTAGGCGATGAAGTATTGTGTGATCTTGAATACGTTGAAGATTCAGCGGCAGACACAGACATGAACGTGGTAATGACCGAAGAAGGTAAGATGATTGAAATTCAGGGCACCGCAGAAGGTGAACCGTTCAGTCACGAACAGCTGATGGCATTGCTCGAGTCGGCGAAAATCGGCATTACGGAAATTGTCGCAGCGCAGAAGGCGGCGTTAGCCAATTGATTTAGATAGCTCCCATTATGGGGGCTATTTTTTTATCTCGACAATAGAGAAATGAATGATTGTCGAGAAGAGACACAAGAAACCAAGGACATAGAGAGAAAATAATGAAAGCATACCAGCGTGAGTTTATTGAGTTTGCACTTGAGAAAGAAGTTCTTAAGTTTGGTGAGTTTACTTTGAAATCTGGCCGTAAAAGCCCGTACTTCTTTAACGCTGGTCTTTTCAATACTGGTCGTGATCTCGCACGTCTAGGCCGTTTTTACGCAGCCGCGCTCGCTGATTCTGGCATTGAATTCGATGTACTGTTTGGCCCTGCGTACAAAGGTATTCCTATTGCAACGACAACGGCAGTCGCGCTGGCGGATCACCACGATATCGACACGCCTTACTGCTTCAACCGTAAAGAAGCGAAAGATCACGGCGAAGGCGGTAACCTTGTAGGCTCTGCGTTAGAAGGTCGCATCATGCTGGTGGACGACGTGATTACGGCGGGTACGGCAATCCGTGAATCGATGGAAATCATTCAAGCAAATGGTGCAGACCTTGCTGGTGTGTTGGTTGCGATTGACCGCCAAGAAAAAGGCAAAGGTGAGTTGTCTGCGATCCAAGAAGTAGAGCGTGACTTTGGTTGTGCAATCATCTCAATCGTTAGCCTGACTGACCTTGTGACTTTCCTTGAAGAGAAAGGCACAGACAAAGAGCATCTAGAAGCAGTCAAAGCGTACCGCGCAGAATACGGCATTTAATTGGTTACTTTTTCTGAAAAAGTAAAAAGGGCAGATGGATATCCATCTGCCCTTTTTTGTTTTTGGATTCATCGCCTTGACCACTTACTTATAGCGAATGCTTTTCTCGACATGCTCATCTTGCATGGTTTTATAGCGTTTATGGAGCCACATCCATTGCTCTGGAGCGCGTAGAATGACCTCTTCCACATACTTGTTCATATAAGCGGCGGCGGCGACTTCGTCTTTTTGTGGATAGTCGGCTTCAATGCACTTATCGGCGATGATGTCGTATTTCCCTTCACCATTGCGAAACCCTGAGCCTGGGATGATCGCACATTTTGAGGTATACGCCAGAATGCTTGTACCAGTTGTCGTACACGCATCGTCTACGGCAAAGAAGGGCACAAATACAGATTTTTTTCGACCGTAATCGTGATCCGGCAGATAGAACAGACGCTCACCACTGCGTAATACACGAATCATCTTTTTCACATCTTTACGATCAATCAATTTATTGCCGTTATGTGTCCGTCCCCAATACTGGATAAAGTTATAAGCAGGATTATTATGCGGACGAAACGCACCGTACCCGGCCACGCCGAGCACGGCGAAAGCACGTGCAGTGATCTCTAGATTAAGCGCATGAACACAACAAAGTAGGACGCCTTTACCTTCTTTGGCTTTTTCACGCAGTGCGCCGAGATCTTTCTCGACGATCAGGTTTTTAAAGCGCCAAGTCGGCCAGAACCAAGTGATCCCGGTTTCTATGAGTGCCATACCGGTATTTTTGAAGTTCTCTTCAACAATATGTTGAATCTCTTCAGGTGTTTTGTCTGGAAAGGCCAATTCTAAGTTACGTTGAGCAACGTGGACACGCTTTTTACCGTAGCGCATGCCAAGTTTACCGAGTGAACGACCTAATGAAAGCAGCAGCCGATAAGGAAGAATATTGACGAGGATGGCCAACAGACCAAAACCAAGCCATACGCCCCAGTTACGAGGGTGAAGAAGTGAAAGAGAAAACTCGGGCTGCGTGTATTTGTCTTTACTCATAGTCTTTTACTTTATTTGTGCACTCAAAAGCGCCCAGTACTCGTCAAAGTTTGCAGTCGGCTGGTATTTAAAGTCGCTACGCACAAAGCGGTTTAGGCTACCCTCAACTTGTCCCAGAATTTGCGCGGCTAGAATGCGCTCTTCGACAGGGAAAGACTTCCCTTCACGAATCTTACGTTCACGCAGGATCTGGCGCAATTGTGTTTCTATGCGCTCAAAGAGTTGATTGATGCGTTCACGTAGGCGTTCATTTTCAAACATTAGAGCATGGCCCGACAAAATGCGTGTCAGACCAGGGTTACGTTCAGAGAACGCCAAAATCAGGTGCATCACCATACGAATACGCTCTAGAGTATCTTTTTCGTCGTCTAGAATACGGTTGATACGTGTCATCAAGGCTTCTTCAATGAACTCAATCAACCCTTCGAACATGCGCGCTTTACTTGGGAAGTGACGATACAGCGCGGCTTCTGAAACGCCGACTTGCTTGGCCAGTTTTGCCGTAGTAATGCGTGAAGCGCCTTCTGTTGATTCAAGCATTTCTGCCAATGCTTGTAAGATCTCTTCACGACGGTTGGATTTTTTACTGCCGGCCATTAGTTACTTCCTTTCAAAATACAAAGTTGAGCGGAGGGGATTATAAGACGCTATTTCGCCTCAAACTAGACCACTAAGGGTGGAATGGGAGATTTAACACCCTTAGTTGTCATGTTTGTACCAAATTTATGCCAGCTTTTGTGAAAAGTTGGCAGGGTTTTCAAACGTTAGTTACATCAAGTGATGCATTTTTTCGAGAATTTTAAAGCTCAATGCTTCTTTTGATTCTAAAGCGAGCGCAAGTTCACCCTCAGGCCAGTACAGGGTAATCGCGTTGTCGTTGCTGTTAAATCCTTGCCCTGCAACCGAAACGTCATTCGCACAGATCATATCGAGGTTTTTCTTTGTTAACTTGCCTCGAGCATAGGTCTCTACATCATTGGTTTCAGCCGCAAAACCGACGGTAAACGGACGCTTCTCCGTCATTGCTGCTACAGAAGCAACAATATCAGGATTTTTGACCATATTAATGACCATTTCGTCATTGTCTTCCGTCTTTTTCAACTTTTGAGACGCGATCGTTTGTGGGCGGTAGTCGGCAACAGCAGCGCAGCTAATAAACGCATCATGCTTGTTTGCGTGTGTCATAACGGCTTCGTGCATCTCTTGTGCACTGGAAACATTAATGCGCTCAACACCTACGGGCGTATTTAAACTGACAGGACCGCTCACGAGGGTGACTTTTGCTCCCATCTGCGCTGCGGCGCTCGCCAATGCATAGCCCATTTTCCCGGAGCTATGGTTCGTAATGTAACGCACTGGATCAATCGCTTCGCGAGTTGGCCCGGCGGTAATGAGTATCGACTTACCTTCTAGCAATTTTGGCTGAAAGAACTGTTCACATAGATGTACTAGCTGCATTGGTTCCAGCATTCGACCTGGGCCCACATCGCCACAGGCTTGCTCTCCTGCAGCTGGGCCCCAGATGTGCATACCGCGACGCGCTAATGTTGCGATGTTCTCTTGGGTTGCGATATTGCGATACATCTGTTGATTCATCGCAGGAGAAACAGCAACAGGGGAATCCGTCGCGAGCACGAGCGTGGTAAGCAAATCGTTCCCCATACCTGCAGACATGCGCGCGATTAAGTCCGCAGTCGCTGGCGCTAATAGCACTAAATCTGCCCACTTGGCCAATTCAATATGGCCCATAGAGGCTTCCGCTGCTGGGTCTAATAAACTGTCTGAGACAGGACGGCCCGAAACGGCTTGCATGGTTAAAGGGGTAATGAACTCTTTTGCTGCTTTCGTCATTACCACTTGAACTTGCGCTCCTCTCTCTATGAGGCGACGGGTTAGCTCCGCACATTTATACGCGGCAATACCGCCACTGATGCCGAGTAGAATTTTCTTTCCTGCTAGTGTTTGCATGTGAGATCTCCAATTTGATGACCGGATTTTAACACAATTCAAAGTCTGACCGCCCGAGCATATATAACGAGAAGATAATTCACATCAAACTCCAGAGTATTAATCTGACCGAGGAAGGGAAAATTCTCGCCTACCTCACAGACAAGTTGCGCGGAGTTTGCAAGTCTGAAAAGAAAAAGAGGTACTGGAAACCATGGTGTTGAAAAGTCGAAACAAATTGCTGCTGATAACCCTAATTCCGTTGTTGTTGATCACTACGTTGATCTCAGTGGTGTATTACATCAACAGCAGTAAAAGTTTGGAAGCGGAGCTGGCAAGAGACAGGCAAGAGCTCATCGAAACGAAAAAGAAAGAGTTACAAGCCTACATGATGATGGGTGTGACGGCGATAAAACCGTTATACGACACGGATGTAAATGGAAGTAATAAAGAGGCAGCAAAAGAAATTCTGAAAGCCATGCGCTTTGAAAGCGATGGTTACTTTTTTGCCTACGACTCTCAAGGTGTGAATACGTTACATGCCATCAAACCTTCTTTAGAGGGTAAAAACCTTTACGACTTAAAAGATGAAAATGGGGTCGCAGTTATCGCGGGCTTGATTGATGCTTCTCAAAAAGGGGATGGGTTCCTCTATTTCTCGTGGCACAAACCGACCATTGACGCACAAGCGCCTAAGCTAGGCTATGCAGAATATTTATCGAAATGGGACTGGGTTTTAGGCACTGGTGTTTATATTGATGACATCGACCAGCAAGTTGCGATGCACAGAGAGTTAAAGACTCAAGAGCTAAAAGAGCATACGTTATCTGCCGTGTTGATTTCCGTTGTTGGGTTGATCATCACCAGTATTCTCACCAGTATCGTGGTGTCGAAAGGCATTCAGCCATTACAACATGTCGCGGCGTCATTGAAAGATGTAGCCGCAGGCGGCGGTGACTTAACGGCTCGTTTAAAAGTCGAAAGTCAGGATGAAGTCGGTGAAGTGGCGGCCGCGTTTAATGAGTTTATGGATAAGCTGCACCCACTGATGCAGGATATCCACCGCTCTGCGACGACAGTACAGACCGTTTCTCAAAGCCTGAACACTCAGACCAGCCAAGCGAGCGGTCAAATGCAGGATCACTGTTTAGAGACGGACAAAGTCGTGACGGCAGTGACACAAATGAGTATGACAGCCAAAGAAGTAGCCAGCAATACCAATGCGACCGCGCAGGCGATTGAGGATGCCAACAGTCAAGTTACCGAAGCTCAGCGTGAAGTGGAACAAGCAATTGAAGGCATTACCGAGCTAGTGAGGGAGATAGACAGTACGTCAGATGCAATTTCTGAGTTGAGTTTACAAACCGAAAAAATAACCAAAGTGCTGGATGTGATTGGCGAGATAGCCGAGCAAACGAATTTGTTGGCCCTAAATGCGGCGATTGAAGCGGCTAGAGCCGGTGAGCAAGGCCGAGGGTTTGCCGTCGTTGCGGATGAAGTTCGCTCGCTAGCCAGTCGTACGCAAAATAGTACTCATGAAATTGGTGACATGCTTAAGCAGCTACAAAATGGTGTATCAAGAGCGGTCAGTACGATGTCGGTGAGCCAAAAACGAGGTGTAAAAACGGCGGAAGAATCGGCGCTCATTCAGCAATCTCTTTCTAGTGTTCATCATTCTATCGGAACAATTCGAGATATGGGTATTCAAACCGCGTCTGCTGCCGAAGAGCAAAGTGCGGTTGCAGAAGACATCAACCAAAACTTAGTGGCTATTCAACAGATTGTGAACAACATTAATGAGACGTTGCAGCATGCCGAGTCAATCAGCACGCAGCTATCACAATCTGGAACAGAAATTCACGGCTTGGTTGGCAACTTTAAACTCTGATGAACTGTTAAGTTGCATTGAAAGCACTGATGGTACGAAGAAAGCGAAAGTCATACTCGACTTTCGCTTTTTATTTTGTGGAATAGGGGCACTTTCCATATAAAGAGACATCAGATGATACTGAAAGCTATGCCAACTGAGTCCATGCCCAGAGAGAAGTTGTTGCAACGAGGACCGCAAGCATTGACCGATGCTGAGCTACTGGCCATCTTCTTGCGCACAGGCACCCGCGGAATGAACGTGATTGAGCTTGCAGACTTCCTTATTCAAGACTTTGGTTCGCTCAGACAACTATTTTCAGCATCAGAGCAAGAGTTTTGTCGTCACAAAGGATTGGGGCAAGCCAAGTATGTTCAGTTGCAAGCGGTACTTGAAATGACGCAACGTTATTTGGCTGAAACGTTAAAGCGGGGTGATGCTTTAACCAGCCCTGAGCTAACCAAACTGTATCTTTCTTCTATTTTAAGAGATCGGCAAAGGGAAGCTTTTTACATCCTTTTTCTCGATAACCAGCATCGGGTAATAAAAGATGAAGTTTTATTTGAAGGGACACTGGATGCGGCCTCCGTTTATCCGCGAGAAGTGGTGAAGCGAGCCCTACATCACAACGCCGCCGCTTTGATATTAGCCCACAATCATCCCTCCGGCGTAGCTGAACCGAGCCAGGCTGATAGAAGAATTACTCGCCGTTTAATCGACGCGCTCGCGTTGGTGGATATTCGTATTTTGGACCATTTCGTCATCGGCGATGGAGAAAGTGTTTCTTTTGCTGAAAGAGGGTGGATATAACTGTGCGTTTTTTAGGTTGTTAGTTGCAAAAAATCTGCTATTATCCTCGCCACTAAATTTTAAACTGAATTCAGCTTGGACTGCTAGAAAAAACCTGCTGTCTAAAAAAAGATCACGAAAACCTGTAAAAAGGATCTGTTCGGGTCTTGAGCAATGCATATCAAGTTAGTATAATGCGCGACCTTTGATAGCCTTGTATGGATTTTCCATAGCGGTTCTTAACCTCTAACTTCTTTTCGCGAGATAGAGAGGTTCGGCCACCAAGGTTGATATCGAGCTGAAACGATTTTGGAGAAGACATTCATGTCACGAGTATGCCAAGTAACTGGTAAGCGTCCAGTAACGGGTAACAACCGTTCACACGCACGAAATGCTACTAAGCGTCGTTTTCTGCCGAACCTACAAACTCATCGTTTCTGGGTAGAGAGCGAAAAACGTTTTGTTAAACTACGTCTATCTGCTAAAGGTATGCGCATCATCGACAAGAAAGGTATCGATACTGTTCTTGCAGACATGCGTGCACGTGGCGAAAACGTTTAAGAGGAAATAAGCAATGGCAAAGAAAGGCGTTCGTGAGAAAATCCGTCTAGTATCTTCTGCAGGTACTGGCCACTTCTACACAACTGATAAGAACAAGCGTAACATGCCAGGCAAATTTGAGATCAAGAAATTTGATCCAGTTGTACGCCAGCACGTTATGTACAAAGAAGCAAAAATCAAATAATTGGTTTCTGACTCTTTTACGAATTGAAAAACCCAGCTTTCGAGTTGGGTTTTTTATTACCTAAAGAAAAGTGCTGAAGAAAAGTGTTCAGTACGTCATCGGATTATAAAGCACTGCTGAAGTCATTTTACTGGTCCGACTCTATACTTGAATTTTTGATTGTTCGCTCTCTGTCGCCTAGTCACCACTTCTCTACACACTTGCACACCGTTGTTCTAGTCAAGATCAATAGTCTTTGGTAGTTTACTCATAACTATAAGAGAGTAGAGATGGTTATGCGTGTGAGTCCGGCTCGTCGCCGCCGATGGAACAATATTCTTATTCTGGGCATTATCGCGTTTATAGTGATCTTAAATGCGCCGATGTGGATCAAAACTTACCTATTAACAGATCAAGCAGACCCTTACCCAAATGTACTTCGCTCCGACTATACAGTGGAGTCTTTGTACTATAGTGGCTGGGAATTCGAACTGCATGATGGACGATGGCAATCCAACATCAAAGTCGATGCACCGATCAGTGAACTTGTATCACGCTGGCAATCATTGGAAGGGACCGAGCTTACCTCGGAACAGTTCGATCATTTAAAACCTAACCTGACGATACCTGAAACGGTAGAAGTCTGGTATCAGGATCTCGAAGAGCCGCAGCGGGTGACTTTCTTTCGTTTACCTGATTTTTGGCTATTTAAAACTTGGCAAGACAAATGGGTCGCTATCTCCGTCGATGAAAACTACCTTATGCCAGAGTAAAGCCTTTTTGCGTCTATACCCCTAATAAGCTTCTCTATTTATCGTTTTTCTTTTCGAGTATGCTAGCAGCGAGAACTATTAGCCGGTGAATTGGAGAATCTAATGCCTGAGTTGCCAGAAGTTGAAGTCAGTCGTATGGGAATTAGCCCCCACATGGTTGGACAAACGATCCAGTCGTTTACTTTTCGAACGCCTAAATTGCGCTGGGATATTCCTATAGAGCTTAAAAAATTGGAAGGGCAGGTGATCCGTGCGATTAGCCGTCGTGCGAAATACTTACTGATCGAGACAAACACAGGTACAGCCATTGTTCACTTGGGCATGTCTGGGTCTTTACGTGTCCTAGATGCCGACTTTCCGCCAGCAAAGCACGATCATGTGGATCTCAAACTAAGCAGTGGAAAAATACTGCGTTATAACGATCCGCGTCGTTTTGGGGCATGGCTGTGGTGTGCTCCTGGCGAGTCACATGCTGTACTAGCAAACATGGGGCCTGAGCCTTTAACTGAAGAGTTCAATGCGGAATATGTAGCGGAGAAAGCTAAAAATAAGCGTGTCGCCGTCAAGCAGTTCATCATGGACAACAAAGTCGTGGTTGGTGTCGGGAACATCTACGCGAATGAGTCGTTGTTTAAATCTCTAATTCACCCTTCAAGGCCTGCAGGTAAGCTAACTTCTCAAGAGTGGGGGTTACTTGTTGAAAATATCAAAATGACACTTGAGATTGCCATTACGCAAGGTGGGACTACGCTGAAAGACTTTGCGCAAGCCGATGGAAAGCCGGGTTACTTTGCACAAGAGTTATTAGTTTACGGAAAAGCCGGAGAGCCATGCCCAGAATGCGGCGAACGACTTCAAGAGCTAAAAATAGGGCAGCGTAATACCTTCTTTTGTGGTGAGTGTCAGAAGTAAGACGAGCTAATATCGAGCTTAAGTTGTTGTAATCTTGCGCTAGAGCCTCAATAATTCAATCAGTTTCGAATAACTTAGTAAATTATATGAAAGTCATTTATCCGGGCACTTTTGATCCAGTGACTAATGGTCACCTCAATCTAATAGAACGTACTCACGAAATGTTTGATGAGGTTGTGATTGGCGTAGCCGCAAGCCCATCGAAGAACACCATGTTTTCATTGGAAGAGCGCGTTGCACTGATGCAGGACGTTGTAGCGCATTTACCTGGTGTGACGGTAAAGGGGTTCTCTGGGTTATTAGTGGATTTCGCGAGAGATGAGCAAGCTAAGGTTCTTATTCGTGGTTTGCGAACAACGGTAGACTTTGAATACGAGTTTGGACTGACCAACATGTACCGAAAGCTATTACCAGGTATCGAAAGTGTATTTTTGACACCTGAAGAAGAGTTTGCATTTCTATCGTCGACTATCGTGAGAGAAGTGGCCATTCATGGCGGAAGTATCGATCAGTTCGTTCCCAAGCCAGTAGCCATCGCGATTGGGGAAAAACTGAATGAAAGACAGTAAATTCCCTTATTATTTCTCAAACGCTCTCTCGATACTTATCCCTCGTTTTGTATATCGAGCACAAGCAAAGCGTTTACTTTCGAATTTAACTGAAGCCGAGAAGCAACTCTGCCTTGAGCGGATGAACTATTACAACAAGTGTGAAACGCCGTTTTCAGTCGATAGCCGAGAACAAAGTTACGCGACTGTCGATACATTCAAAAAAACGAAAGGTTGGACGTATTTTTTCGATCTTCGCCAAGTTGTACGCTATTTCCCTTCCAGTTTTGCGTTTAACTACATCAACGGTGATGTTACACACATTCCCAATGTACCGAGCTTTATAAAAAGCCGCCCTATTTTTGGTAGCAACCAAAATTCAGTGGTATTGAAACTCAACCAAGTTCGTCATTTTAAATTTGTTGATGATCCTATTCGCTATCAAGATAAAAAGGACATGGTCGCTTGGCGTGGTGTGGGTTTTCAGCATCATCGTCAAAAGGTGATTCATGCGTTCTACAACCATCCGCAATGCAACATTGGCCAGACCCGCCCGGTAGAAGGGCAGCCTTGGGAAAAAGGCTTTATGAGCATTGAGGAGCAACTTCAATACAAGTTCTTGTTGTGTATAGAAGGCAATGATGTGGCCACCAACCTTAAGTGGGCTATGTCGTCTAACTCCTTGGTTATTATGTCAAAGCCAAAATATGAGACTTGGTTTATGGAAGGTAAGTTAGAGGCTGGTGTCCACTATGTTGAAGTGAAGGATGACTATTCGGATTTGCCCGAAAAGATGGACTATTATCTAGCGAATGAGCAAGAAGCATTAGCGATCATTGAAAATGCGCACCAGTGGGTTGAGCAGTTCAAAGATAAACGTAAAGAGCGTTTGATCTCATTGATGGTTGCCGATAAGTACTTCGCTTTATCTCAGCAACAATAAAAAAGGGGCGTTTCGCCCCTTTTTTATAATCTTAAGCTTCTAGAAATTGTTCAACACCATTCTCACAGCGTTTAAGCTTGTTTTTAATGGTGTTCTCTAAAATCTCGTCATTTTGTCCGAGTGACGCACGAGAGTTTTCTACGTGGTACAAGTGGTAGCCTACACCTGCGAATTTTAGGTAAAGACGTGACTTACCCGCATTCAACATGCGATGAACAAACTCGCTGTCTTCGCGTCCCCATCCAACAAAATCTTGGTTGAAGCCATTCACCTCGATGACATCTTGTCGCCAAAACGCCATGTTGCAACCGCGAGTGGCTTTATCGTTATTGCGCTCGTAAGAGAACCATTTCGATAGCAAAGCGTTGGTGATGCAGTTTTTACGATTGCGAATGCCTTTGCTGAAGATAGAAGGTACTAAGCCGTTTTCCATGATGGCCTTGCTGCAGTTTTCATCCGTTAACACACGTCCACCCTGTACAAACCAATTTGGCTTTGCGACTTGCTTATGTGATTCAATAAACGTTTGAGACAATACCATGTCGCCATCAATCATGATGAGGTAGTCACCTGATGCTTTTGCGATAGCACGGTTGCGGCTCATCGAAAGTTGAAAGCCATTATCTTCGTGCCAGCTATGGATAAGTGGCACGGGAAAGCCGTCACGAAGTTGGTCGATCATTGCTTTGGTATCGTCTCGAGAACCGTCATCTGCAACAATGACTTCATCAGGCAAAACGGTTTGACGTTTCACGCTTTCTAACACCGCTTTTAATGCTTCTTTCCAGTTGTAAGTGGTGATAATTAAAGTCGTTTTCATGATTTTTTTGCCTGTTCACGTAAGTAGAGATCGATATATTTTACAAAAGTAGAGTGCATGCTTAGCCAAGCTAGAATGAAACCATGTTTGCCATCAAGGAAGCCTCGTTTGAGAACATACATCTTCAAAAAGCTAGCAAGAGCGTGAACAATTGCAGTGGTTAAGCCGGATTTCTTTTTACCTTCACGTTCATCCGTCCAGGCCTTGAGGTAGCCAGTGGTTTTATTGATGTAATGATGAAGGTGCTCGTAAGTGTAGTGATGCAGTCGACCATCCAGTTTTTCAGTTTGATAGTTTTTCTCATCAACTTTTTCATGAACGAGCGAATCATTATATTGCGTATATTCGGTGCGATATAAGCGCACAATCCAGTCTGGAGACCAACCAGAATGGTAGATGAACTTACCAAACGCTGAGCTTAGTCGGTTAAGCTTGTATAAAACGTTCGGCTTATTGGCTGATACCGCGTGTAAGATACTTTCTTTTAGCTCTGGAGTGACTTGTTCGTCTGCATCAAGCCATAAAACGTAGTCTGCCGTAACGTATTGCTGCGCAAGTTGGCGCTGTTTACCGAATCCTGGCCAATCTAGGTTGGTGTAAAACTTATCTGTGTATTGTCGGGCGATTTCTTCGGTACGATCAGTGCTGCCCGAATCTAGAAGGACAATCTCATCGACCCAATCTTTTACTGTGTCTAGACAAGCTTGTAAGTGCTTCTCTTCATTTTTTACAATTAAGGCAACGGCTAAGGTTGGTTTGGACAAGGTCATTTCCTTCTTAACAAATCAAGACAGTAAGTTTACTGGTATTGAGGATACAAATCTTCTAAGACTTGATCGAACATGCTCATTACTTGAGTGTTAGTAATGCGGTTCATTGCCGTTTCATCTTTAGCGCGAGTTCGCCAGCTTAACTCGTGACTGTTTTTGCCTGTTTCCGCAAAGATCGTTTCTTCATACACTGAGACAACGTATTTTAGATAACGGTAAGGTCCTACTCGCAGCGGATTATGGTGTGCATAGAGCCCGATGATTGGCGTTTTCATTGCATTCGCCATGTGTGCTGGTCCGGTATCGGGGGCGATGACCATTTCAACCTTATCTATTAACGCAAGCATTTGCAGAATTGAACTTTGTCCAACTAAATTTAGACACGGTTCTTCCAAGCGAGATTGAATGGTCTCTGCCAGGTCCAATTCTACCTGAGCAGGGCTGCCTGCCAGAATCACGTTCCAGCCTTTTGCTCTGGCGTGATGAATCACATCCACATAACCTTCCGCGTTCCAGTTTTTATAAGCTTTGCTCGCACCAGGCACAATCAGCAGGTTAGGTTTACTACGAGAAATATGAGACTCTGCCCAAGCTTGGTCGTGGTCTGTATAAGAAAGTACCCAGTCCAGTTCTGCCTTTGGTACCCCAATTTGATGGGCAAAGGCCATTAAGCCATCTGCGACATGCAGAGATTGCGGGGAAGGCACTTTGACATTGGTAAATAGCGTCTGAAAATCTTGGCTTCTATCAGAAGAGAAACCAAGTTTGTATTTTGCTTTAATGCCCAACGTCGCGACACTCGCTCGAATCGCGTACTGCATATGCAATAGCGCATCAAACTCTCTGCCTTTCAGCTGTCGCCAAAGCGATTTGTAGCCATCGAGTCCTGCTTTTTTATCAAAAACAATCACTTCTACGCCATCAATGGCGGCTAATAACTGGGCTTCAAGTTTACCCGTTATCCAAGTAATCTGGGTCGAAGGCCAGTGTTTCTGAATAGCTTGAACGGTGGCGATGGTATTGCAAACGTCTCCAATAGCGGACAAACGCAAGATGCATAATGACGATGGGGCAGAAGTGAACATAATTATTGTCTGATTCGATGAATAGAAGCAGGTAAATTATGCAGACATCCCCAATAAATGTAAAATACACGGCTCGAATATAGCTAAGTACTGATAAGTGTTCTGCAATGTCAAAGATAACACCGCATCAATCGCAAGAATCTGGCAAGCCGGGTAATACCGGGCTAAAGCGCATCGTTAAAGCGACGGGTTATTCGATCCAAGGATTAAAAGCGGCTTTTAAGCATGAAGCCGCCATTCGACAAGAGTTGGCTCTGTTGAGTTTCGCTGTGATTTTGGCTTGGCTAGTGGATGTCGGCATGGTTGAGCGTATCTTAATGATCGGGGTCGTGGTGTTAGTCTTGATTGTAGAGCTTGTGAATTCAGCTATTGAGGCTGTGGTTGATCGTATCGGTATTGAGCGGCATGAACTCAGTGGTCGAGCTAAAGACATAGGCTCTGCTGCCGTTATGGTTGCATTGGCGTTCGCCGGATTTACTTGGTTGTATATATTAACCAGCCGATATTTAGGCTAGGGGGTAAGCGCGTGACTCAACAGTATCAAAACAACAACCAAATGATCTGGTTTGATGACGAGATCCTTACAGACCCTAGCCAACCGATATTTGATGCGGAATACTGGCAGTCCTTAGACAAGGTGGTTGGCAGTGCGACGGGGCGAGGCACGACATGGTTTATCCAACTAGAGAACATGCAAGCAGCACTGCGTCATTACCGTCGTGGCGGTTTGTTTGGGAAGTTGGTTAACGATCATTATTGGTTCTCTGGCTGGGATAACACCCGTAGTGCGCAAGAGTTTCAGCTTTTATTGGCGCTAATCGAGGCTGGGGTGCACGTTCCTCGTCCAATTGCAGCAAGAGCCGTAAAGTCAGGGTTCTTCTATCAAGCTGATTTATTAAGTGAGCGAATCCCAAACGCCAGAGATCTGGTTAGTATCTTGCAAGAACAGTCTTTATCGGCAGACATGTATCAAAAAATAGGGCAAGAAATTGCCAAGATGCATCAGGTTGGCGTTAACCATACCGATTTGAATATCCATAATATCTTGATCGACGACAAAGATAAGGTATGGATTATCGATTTTGATAAGTGTCGTTTTGAAACTTCTGGTGATTGGAAAGATCAAAATCTAAGTAGACTCCTGCGTTCATTTAATAAAGAGCGTTTAAAGCGACAGATTATTTGGCAAGAATCCGATTTTGAGCATTTGCAGGACGGTTATGCTTCTCAATCTTAATTGAGTTTTTTATTATTTTGCATTAATTGCTCTAAGTAAGCCCTCTTGAGTCTAACGATGCTCGAGTGAGTCTATAAACTACAATAATCATAAAGTATTCATGTGTATCTGATGGCACACAAATTAACGTAGGTAACATTTGTAATGAAAATATTAGTAACCGGTGGAGCAGGCTTCATTGGGTCAGCTGTTGTCCGACATATCATTCGTGACACCCAAGATACCGTTATCAATTTAGATAAACTGACCTACGCAGGGAATCTAGAGTCACTGGTTGATTTCTCAGATAGTGAACGTTACTACTTCGAGCAAGTGGATATCTGTGACCGAGCTGAACTAGACCGCGTTTTTTCAGAGCATCAACCCGATAGGGTGATGCATTTGGCCGCCGAATCTCATGTCGATCGTTCTATTGATGGTCCTGCTGCTTTTATTGAGACCAACGTGATGGGCACTTACCATCTGCTCGAAGCGGCCCGTCAATATTGGTCGAGCCTAGATGAAGCGCGCCAATCGGCATTCCGTTTTCATCATATTTCTACGGACGAAGTGTACGGCGATTTAGAGGGGACGGATGATTTGTTCACCGAAACCACTTCATACGCGCCGAGTAGCCCATATTCAGCGTCAAAAGCCTCGAGCGATCATCTGGTTCGCGCTTGGCAACGTACTTATGGCTTACCGACACTTGTCACCAATTGCTCAAACAACTATGGCCCGTACCACTTCCCAGAGAAGTTGATCCCTCTGATGATTTTAAATGCCCTCGACGGCAAGCCGTTGCCTGTGTATGGCGATGGTATGCAAATCCGAGATTGGCTGTTTGTGGAAGATCATGCACGCGCGCTGTACAAAGTGGTCAACGAAGGTGAAGTCGGTGAAACCTACAACATTGGTGGCCATAACGAAAAAGCAAACATCGAAGTGGTGAAAACCATTTGTGCTTTGCTTGAAGAGTTGCGACCAGACAAGCCGGCCGGGGTCGAGTCTTATGAATCTTTGATCACTTATGTCAAAGATCGACCTGGTCATGATGTGCGTTACGCAATTGATGCCACCAAGATCGCTCAAGAGCTTGGCTGGACGCCAGAAGAAACGTTTGAAAGCGGTATTCGCAAAACCGTGGAATGGTACCTCAATAATCCGCAATGGTGGCAGCGTGTGCTTGATGGCTCATACAGTCTTGAGCGACTAGGAGCGGGCGAATAATGAAAGGTATTATTTTAGCAGGCGGCTCGGGCACTCGCCTTTACCCTATTACACGCGGTGTCTCTAAGCAGTTACTGCCGGTTTATGACAAACCAATGATTTACTACCCGTTGTCGGTACTCATGCTTGCTGGCATTCGTGAAATCTTGATCATCACCACGCCAGAAGACCTGGAGGGTTTTCAGCGCCTATTAGGTGATGGCTCAGAGTTTGGCATTGAGTTGCAATACGCGATTCAACCAAGTCCAGACGGCTTAGCTCAAGCCTTCATCATTGGTGAAGAATTCATTGGCGATGATTCAGTATGTTTAGTGCTGGGTGACAACATCTTTTATGGGCAGGGGTTCACGCCGAAGTTGCAGCAAGCTGCTGCCTTAACGGAAGGTGCGACAGTCTTTGGTTATAAAGTGAAAGACCCAGAGCGCTTTGGTGTTGTGGAATTTGACGAAGAGATGAGAGCGCTATCGATTGAAGAGAAGCCAGTCGAGCCAAAATCCAATTACGCCGTGACAGGGCTGTATTTTTACGATAATCGCGTCGTGGAAATTGCCAAAACCATCCAACCGTCCCATCGTGGCGAGCTAGAAATTACGAGTATTAACCAAGCTTACCTAGAGCAAGGGAAGTTGACGGTTGACGTACTAGGGCGCGGCTTTGCGTGGTTAGACACGGGGACACACGGCAGCTTGCTTGAAGCGGCGCATTTTGTCGAAACGATCGAGAAGCGTCAGGGCTACAAAGTTGCTTGCTTAGAAGAGATTGCGTATCGCCGAGGATGGTTAACACGAGAGCACATTCAAGCTGCAGGAAAAGCCTTATCTAAAAACGATTATGGCCGCTATCTTCTAGAGTTATTGGAAGAATAAATGTCGAATATACCGCTAATATCTTTTCAGAAAATGGGTGATGAGCGAGGCTCATTAATCTCGTTAGAGCAACATAAAAACATTCCTTTTGATATCAAACGCATTTACTACATCTTTGATACACAAAGCGGTTTAGCAAGAGGCTTTCATGCGCACTACGACTTAGAGCAAGTCGCTATCTGTATGAAAGGTAGCGTGACTTTCGTCATTGATGATGGCACCACGAAAGAGACAGTGACGCTTTCCTCTCCCGATGTAGGACTGCATATCAAAGGGTTAAAATGGCGTGAGATGCACGACTTTTCTGAAGATTGTGTACTGATGGTCGTAGCCAGTGAGTTATACGATGAAGCCGACTATATCCGTGACTATGACACATTTCTTAAAGAGGTAGCCCATGCGAATTCATGCACTCAGTGATGTTGCTTCATCGGCGATTGGCGAGGGGACATCTATTTGGCAATTTGCCGTGGTCCTTGCTGGGGCTAAAATTGGTCGTGACTGTAATATCTGTGCGCATACCTTCATCGAGAATGATGTGGTCCTAGGAGATAGAGTCACCGTAAAGTGTGGCGTTTACCTCTGGGATGGCATTGAAATTGAAGATGATGTGTTCATTGGTCCAGCAGCGGCTTTCACGAACGACAAGTTCCCACGTTCAAAAGTATGGCCAGAGGCATTTCCAAAAACAAAAATCCTGTCAGGCGCCTCCATTGGCGCCAATGCCACAATTTTGCCCGGCATAACCATCGGAAAAAATGCGATGGTTGGTGCAGGCAGTGTGGTCACCCGTTCAGTGCCAGACTATGCGGTTGTGGTTGGAAGCCCAGCCAAGATAGTACGTTATGTAGAGAAAAATAATGGTTAATTTTTTAGAGCTAAAGCGCTTAAATTCCGAGTACGAAGACGAATTGAAACAAGCCTGTGCACGCGTGATTGAATCTGGCTGGTATATTCTTGGCAAGGAAACTGAAAAGTTTGAACAAGCATTTGCTGACTACTGTGGTGTTAAACACTGTATAGGCGTTGCGAACGGTCTAGATGCTTTAACACTGACGTTAAAGGCTTGGCGAGAGCTAGGAAAAATCAACAAAGGTGATGAAGTTATCGTACCGGGTAATACCTATATCGCATCGGTATTGGCGGTCACCGAAGCGGACTTGGTACCGGTGTTTGTGGAGCCGGATGAGCAGACTCACAATATCAGTCCTGAAGCGATTGAAGCGGCGATTACAGAAAAGACTAAAGTGATTTTGCCGGTGCATTTGTATGGTCAGTTAGCCGATATGCCAGCGATTATGGCGTTGGCGACAAAACACAATCTTCTCGTGCTGGAAGACAGCGCTCAGTCTCATGGTGCGACACTTGCTGGTAAGAAATCTGGCGCATGGGGGGATGCCTCAGGTTTTAGCTTCTATCCGGGTAAAAACCTAGGTGCGTTAGGTGATGGTGGTGCTATTACGACCAGCGATGATGAGCTGGCAGAAACTTTGCGTGCCCTTCGTAACTACGGCTCTCATGTTAAATACCAGAATCTTTATCAAGGATTGAACAGTCGTTTGGATGAAATTCAGTCGGCGATGTTGTCAGTGAAACTGAACTACCTTCCAGCGCAGACGAAAGCGCGTCAGGAGTTGGCGGAATTTTACTTACGTGAAATCAACAACCCGAATATTATCTTACCGGAAGTAGCTGAGCCTGAGGCACATGTATGGCATTTGTTTGTGGTGCGAACTTCACACCGAGATGCATTGGTTAAGCATTTATCAGAGCATGGTATTCAGACACAAGTACATTACCCGATAGCGCCGCATAAACAGCAGGCTTATAAAGAGTTCAGTCATCTGTCATTGCCGCTGACGGAGCAGTTGCAAAATGAAGTGCTGTCATTGCCGATGTCGCCCTACTTGAGTGAAGACGAGAGTCAAAAAGTGGTCGATGCAATCAACTCTTTTAAGGTTGAGCAATGACACAAGAGCATGTGCAAGTATTAGAAGATGTGGTTTATGTCTTCTTTTGCTACAAACAATCAAGTTATCTCGATAAAACGCTTCCGGCGGCATTACATCAAACAGCATGGCCGAGCCAGCTGTTAGTATTGGACGATTGCTCTCCAGATGATAGCCATGAAAAGATTCTATCGCTTTTAGAGTTTGCGCCTAAAGGATTAAATATTGAATATCGCCACAATACGCAAAATGTTGGTTTAGTTAGCCAAATCAACTCCTTGCGGGGGCAATACCAAAATAAGCTCATTATTGTACAAGCTGGCGATGATATAGCGATGCCTAACCGAGTTGAGGAAACTTATGAAACTTGGTTGAAAAATGGTAAACCAAGCTTAATTATTGGTGGTTACGACAAAATTTCTGAGCAAGGCGATATCATTGAGCCATTTGAATCGATCAAGCAAAATAAAAAGCCTTACACACTCGAAAATATTATTAATAGAAAGTGTGCAGTAGATGGTTGTTGCGCCGCTTTTACCTCGGATGTACTGAACGAGTTTGCTCCTTACAACAAAGACATCATCAATGAAGATCGCATCAATGTCCTCCGAGCCTTTTTGTTAAATGGTATTCATCATGAAAACAAAAAATGGATTCAATATCGACTAGGTGGCATATCAACGTTCGCAAAAGAAACACGCGAAGAAAAATATAACAACACAGTTATCAATGCTCAGCGTGAGCTGCAAGATCTTAAAATGAACTTACGAGATGCACAGAGTAAAAATGCCAATGAAGCTGTGAGTGCGATTAAAAAACGGATGCGTTCCGCTGAGTTTATGGCATCGCTTCCACAATCAAATTTTGCTTTGTACAGCGAAGCGATTTGTTATCTTGTTAAAACATTGGATTATCGAACGGTTTTAAAAGTTTTGCGTAGGTTAAAATGAGTACAATTAGAAATATAAAGCAATCGATAAGTATGAAGAGGCATTTTGCTTCAACTTTCCGTTCATTCAAAAAACGAAGTGATAAAAGTACTGACTCACCTAAAGACTTTTATCGTACATATGAGAAATGTACAGTTTTAGGTAATGGACCATCCTTAAAATCAGATATTAATAATATCAGTACAGATACTGATGTGATTGCTGTGAATCACTTTTCGGAGTCTGAGCACTTTACGACTTTGAAGCCCAATAAATATATTTTGATTGATAGCTATTTCTGGGATGAAGCCACTCATAGTTCGTTGGTGGAAAAAAGAGATAAATTGTTTAAAGATCTAAACGAACTTGTGTCTTGGAAAATGCAATTGATTATTCCTGACTTTGCAGACATAGCGTTCATTCAGGGAAATATCAAAAATAGCAACATAGCTGTAAAAGTGCTTCGAGCAATTCCTAGTAATGTAACCAATATTAAATATGGGCCAATAGCATTATCTTCAGGTATTGTTGCACCTCCAGCTGTAAATGTTCTTATCTTTGCTGTGTATGTGGCAATTTTATGTGAATATGATTCAGTGGAAATATTTGGGGCAGATATGAGCTTCCATAATGATGTCCATGTCGATCAAGAAAATAACCAGCTTTATATGGTCTACAAGCATTTCTATGGAAAAGAAGAGAAGTTGCCACTTCTAGAAAACCCTCAAAAGATCAAACCTTTTAACATGACGGACTTGATGCGATTAACTTTTCTGACGTTTTATGCACATCAACTGCTGAATAAATGGGCAGAGCTAAAAGGGGTAAAAGTCATAAATAGGTCTAATTTTTCTATGATCGATGCTTACCCTCGGCGGTGAAATTACAGGTAAGTATTACAGGTAAGTAGACGCTACAATGGTAATGCCCACTTACCTATGATTATTTATCTATTTTTCTGTAACCAAACGGACTCTGCGAAAGTAAAGTCTTCTGGCCAATCTATATCAATTGAGCTCTCTGCATCCTGTATGTACATCGAAGGCTTTAGTCCAATTCGGTCATTTAGTTTTTTGTAGTTTTCGACGCTATTTAAAAAGACTGAGCTATCGATTTCATACAAAGGTTCAATCGTCTGAGTTCTTGGCCATTTTTCTATATTACGATCGTAGCTAATCGGTCTGTCTTTATTCCAAATAAAACCGCGTAGCTCTTTGACTGTCATTAATGAATCATATCCTTCAGAGAGGCTCGCGAGATATTGTTTTAGAATTGCACGATAACCGGATTCATCGAGGAAAGGCGAGGTTACATGAGTCCAAAGTACGTGACCTGTAGTAATAATCGAAGGAACGTATCTAATAAGATCATCAGTGCTTGTTGAACTTGAGCCTAAGTGCTCTGGGCGTTCATCTATTCGTATGCGAGAATCTTTATATGTTGAAGCAAACTCTAGAACAACGTCGTCGTTTGAAGATACGACTATCGAATCTAGATCAGTTATATTGATTAACTGATCCAGTTTGATTTTTAGCAACCCACCTTTTACACCAGCAAAGTCTTTGGTGTTTTTGTTTGGGATACGTTCACTGCCTTTTCGGCATGGTAAAAAGACATGGACACTCATGCTTACCAACTCCTTAGAATATTGAAACCTTCACTTTTTGATAAGCTTTCAAGCTCTTCTTTTACATTTGAAAAAGGAAGATAGCCAAGAAAATCAATATTATTCTCTTTGGCTGCGTGAAAGTCTGATAATGCGTCACCGATCATTAGAGCCGTGCCTGAAGACTCCTTTAGGATGGTTGCAACGTTATCTGCTTTCGCGGTAGGTGATCCTAGAATTAACGTAAAATATTGCGCCAGCTTTCTTTTAACAAATACTTCTCGTAATTCGTCTTGAGCAGATCCACTCGCTACATAGAGTTTGGCTGGGCAATCTGTAATTGCTGCAATAAAATTAGGCGTTAGTTGAGCTTCCATGTATAGCTCTTCACACTGCTTTGAGTAGAAGCTTAATATACGTTCGTACAATGCTTCATCTGTATTTAAGATGAAATGTTCAACAAAGTAACTCACATGATGAAAACGCGATTTGCCAAAATTAGCTTTAAAGTAATTGCAACAATTGTCTATTTCGAGCTCTGATACTTGGGCCATGCGTAAAGCATTACGCATGGCATCAATTTTTAGGTTATTTGAGTCTAGGATCACGCCATCGCAGTCAAAAATAACAGTATCATAGCCATTAAATAGCGGGTGCATAAATAGACCCTGCTTTTACTGGATAAGTGGTTGGGGTTAACGCTTGAATTGATGTACTTCCAAACTGCTGACTAACCATGCTAAAGATCTCATTCATTTCCATTTGGCGTCGGTCAGTCACATCATAACCATCAAAACCAACGAGAGATATCTTCTGCGCTTGACCTATAAAAGCGATACATAACGCATATGCAGCGGTATTGTCATACGGTAGTGTACAGTAGTTTTTATGGGCGGTGAGAGTATCCTTCTCTATGGTGCTACTGTAATCAATCATAGAAATATTACTAAATTTACTTAGCTCGTCTTCGTCAAAGCGGTTCTTTGGCAAAAATACGGGTTTGGCTACCTCTGAGTAATGGCTGCTTTCTGACAAGTATTTAGAGTTATGAGATACAGCAAAGTAATCGAAAAGCTCAGTGTTAATCTCATGCTTTGTATTGATGCCAATTACGATAGGCTTTCTAGTCTTAATGTATGTCTCGATCGCGACTCTATGTGTTGCAGCATTGGGCGTATTAGTGACCAGTAAAATTTCTTTTCCTGAAAAGATCCCTGATAGGTCTGATTGGCTTTCAGTTGGTTGGCTTATTTTCCCTACAGTAAGCGCTTCTTCTAAGACATCACCATTGTAGCTTGTCGTACCTTCTAGTTTTTTTAAATGCTCGATAGCGCCAACAATTTCTTCTGTTCCGTAATTAGGATTAGAAAGCATATTTTGAATATAAGTTGGGTGAATATCGTTTTTGGCTCCCAAGTAATATAGAAGGCTTGAACCCCAACCGTATCTTCTTTGCATTGGTTCAAAATGGCGAATAACTAGTTCATATATTGCTGTTGGCAAGTATTTATCTAGTCCATCAAGTTCAGCGAGCAGGTTTTCGGTCTGGGCGTTCCCAGCGCCTCGTCCCATTCCGGTAACGGTTACATCCAACCATGTAACACCATTCGAACGAGCTGTCATCGTATTAGACATTGCTTGACCCATGTTGTTATGGGTGTGGATGCCAATGTCGCCATCCCAGTTTTGCTTTACAATTTCGGCAATGCGAGTGACTTCTGCACTATCCATATTACCGAGAGAGTCAGCAAAATAGATGACGTCAGGGTTTGCTTTTGCTACCGCCTGTACTTTTTCCGCTATAACCTCGGATGGTTTTCCGCCCGCTTGCATCAGATTTAAACCAACGATATATCCCATTTCTTTGAAAGCTTTAATCATGCTTTCACACTGCTCTGCTTCATTGAAATGTGCCGCGATACGAACGAGATCAACTTTACTTTCTTGTGCTGGTACAAAAAGATCATTGATGGCAGCGACAACAGGTTTACCCGCATCTAGCAAAGTTCTTGCGTCAACCATTACGCCGTATGTCGGACCTTTCGGTAGGTGTAGCGTGTTTAGAAACTCTTCAGTCGTATAAGCAAATGGACCACTGTAAACAGACTTAGGATAGTTACGAAGCCCTAACTCAACATAATCAATTTTAGCTTTTGCAACTGCTGTGAGGTAAGCGTCAACGACTTCTGGTGAAAAGTCCCAGTGGTTATAGTAGCCACCATCGCGAAGAGTACAGTCTAAAATTTTTTGCATAATGGATATTCTTTTTAAGTTAAACAGGTAAAGTGCTTAGTACAGTAAAACATACAAGCTTAATAGTAAAAGTGAGGTATTTATCAAACTAATTATTAAGTTATTACTTATCACTTTGGGGGAGTAAGCTCATTGTTCGGTTTAGAGCGCCTTGATTGGATGAGGCCCATTTATTAGCATGCAAAGCTCGGAGTAAATATTTATCTTGTTGAGAAATGATCTCTGTAGTCCTTAGGGCAAGGGTCGTTGAGTCTGGCACAATTAAGATACCATCCACAGCTAGTAAGTTTTCAACAATCTCCTTAAAGTTGAAATAGCTGGGGCCAGTAATGATGACTTTTTCTAACATGGCAGGCTCTAGCACATTGTGCCCACCAACCTTATCTCCAATTAGGCTTCCACCCATAAAGCAGATGTCCGCTGCGCCTATCAACGTTAGCATCTCACCCATTGTATCGCCGAGATAGACTTGAGTATTTGTCTCTACTGCATGCGTTGAAGTACGACGCACAGTGCTAAAGCCTTGCTGTTGGCAAAGCGTGAATACATCATCAAATCGTTCTGGATGTCGAGGAACCAAAATAAGTAAAGCATTTGGATGAGATTTTAAAACTTGTCTATGCGCATCTAATACCTGCTCGTCTTCGCCTTTGTGGGTGCTAGCTGCAATCCAAATCGGACGATCGTTTCCGAGCTGAGCACGAAGTTGCTGTCCTTGCTGTTTCACTTGCTCTGATATTTGAATATCGAACTTAATAGAACCGGTAACGGATAGTTTCTTTTTCTCGACGCCTAGGCGTTCAAAGCGCTCTGCATCTGAAGCTGTTTGGCAGAGTACTTGAGTTAGGCATGGATGAAGTTGGTTAAAAAGCCGCTGTATTTTGGTGTAGTTCTTACACGATTTTTCAGATAGGCGCGCATTCACGACAGTTATAGGGATACCCGCTTTGTGAACATTGTGAAGCGTGTTTGGCCACAGCTCAGTCTCAATGATCAACATCTGTTTTGGTTGCACTGCTTTAAGAAAACCTTTGATAGCGAACCCAAAGTCAATTGGCATATAGCGGTGTTCAACTAAATCACCCAACTTAGCAATCTGTTCAGCTCCGGTACTTGTTGTTGTAGTAACTAGAATAGATTGTTCGGGGTTTTGTTCCTTAAGGGCTTTGATTAAAGGTGTTGCTGCTATGCTTTCACCAACAGATACGGCATGTATCCAAATAGGTTTGTCGTTGCTTTTTAGCTTGGGAGTTATGCCAAAGTGCTCTCTCCAGCGAGAGCCGAACTTAGGCTTATTTGGTTTGCTCTTGTACAAACCAAATAAAAGCAGCGGTGACGCTAGAGCGAGTAGTAAGGTATAAACAATACGAACTAACATGAGCTTATCGTAATGGCGTCAAGTTTTTGGATACTATCTAGCACTTGCTTAGGCGAAAGTTCTGTCAAGCACTTAAGGTGTTTGTATTGACATTCACGCTGAAAACAAGGGCGACAATCAATATCGGTATGAACAATCTCCACTTTTTCTGCGAGTGGGGGGGTGTACTTCGGTGAAGTTGAGCCATACACGGCAACAACATTACAACCAACCGCAGCAGCCACATGCATTAAGCCTGAGTCATTCGCGACAACAGTCTTGCATGCAGCAAGTAGATCGACCGCTTCAATTAAGCTGGTTTGGCCTGCTAGAACATGAATGTTCTCATGGAATTGCGTCGGGACAAGTGCGCGGATATTGTTACAAGTCTCTAAGTCTTTTTGAGAACCAAACAACCAGATTTGATGCCCAGATCGAGCCATTTGCGTCGCAACTTCAGCGTAGTGTGTTTCGGGCCATTTTTTGGCAGGACCAAACTCTGCTCCTGGGCACAGTCCAATGATTGGTTGGTCTTGCGTTAAGTTGAACTTTTTGAGCGAGGCTTGTTGCTCTGCCGCGTTGATTGCAAGGCGTGGGCGAGGCAAGGTTTCAAGCCCGCCAAGAGAGTTAGAATCCACCATTTCTGCTTTTGGATAAGCTAACGCTACATAGCGCTCTACCATGTACTGAAAAGACTTCATGTTAGGGCGTAAGTCATTCAATAAACCATAGCGCATTTCTCCCTTCCAGCCAGTACGAAGAGGAATGTTTGCAAACCATGGGATCAGTGCTGATTTCGCTGATTTAGGCAAGATATAGGCATGGTCATATTGCTTTTCACGTAATGATTTACCAATTTCCCTGCGGCCTAATAAGTTAAACTCACCATGACCGATAGGCATTTCAATCGCTTGGTGGATTTCTGGCATACGCTCAAGAATCGGTTTACACCATCCTGGAGCGATAACGTCAATTTGGCTATCTGGATGGCGTTGCTTTAATACGATATATAACGATTGCGACATTACCATATCGCCGACCCACGCAGGGCCAATGACTAAAATCTTCATGCTTTGTTTTTCCAGTATAGGAATTTCAAAATTGACTCATAAGTTCTAAAAAGTTCAGCGTATATTTTATTCGCAAGAGTCATTTTGGATTTATCTTTTCTTTTACAACCAATCGTCGAAGCAATCTCAGCTCTAGTAAAAAGATCTGGAGACACGCTGTAAACTTGAACACCATGTCTCCATGGTTTTTCCATGTAGTCATCGACTGGTTCAATAAACTCTTGAGCATGCATAACAAACTTTGAGGCTGCTTTAGGTGTGACAATATATGCGGTGGTACCACAAGTTCCAGCAGAGTAGCCCCCTAACATATGATTATCATCAATCGGTACGATAGGGGTGAATACACGCTTCTGAGTAGCAGACAACTTGATATAGTCATAATTAGAAGTCAATGGAAGGGTATGTTCGAGTACTTGCTTTAGCCCCTCTACGGGGTCGACGTTGTCTTCTAAGATGACGATCGGTTCATCAAGCTCAATACAGCGAACCCACAACTCGTAATGGCTTGCAAAACAGGCGACTTCACTGGTTTTTAATTGATACCCTTTGCGGCGTAGAGTAATGGTTGGACGACTTTTTTCTGAATGAAGAAAACGGCCAACAGAGCCATCTACGGCATCAAAAAACTCAAACCTAATGCCTTGTTGTTTTAACTTTTCTTCAATACGTTCTCGGCGATCTAGCGATCGAGCCAAGCTTACGACAAATACTTTCACTGCACTTTCCAGTCGCTGTTATATCTTGGTTTAAACAAATTGTAATAGTTATTGCCGTCTTCTTGAGAGTGCAGCAACTGCAGTACCCACATATATTGTTCGGGTTTATCATCGACAAAATATTCAATGGCTTCATTACAGGTACGAGCATCTTGCTCTTCGCCTTTATCCAGCTCAAACGCTGGTAAAATCTCAATATCAAACGTACCATCTTCAGTGTTCATCGACGCAAATAGAGGCAGTACTTTTGAGCGTGATAGTTTTGCAATTTTGCCTAAACCAGGTAGCGTTGCTTTACGTGTGGCAAAAAAATCGACAAACACACTATGCTCTGGGCCGTGATCTTGATCGGGTAGATAATACCCCACATAGCCATCTCGAATGGATTTCAGAAAAGGCTTAATGCCACCTGAGCGTTCATAAACACGACCACCGTATTGAACTCTTTGCTTGTGCATCAGCCAGTCAGCAACATCATTCTTTTGTTTCTTCGCCATTGCAGAAACTGGCATTCCCATTGAAGCGAGCAAGATAGCAGGCACATCAATTGCCCAAGAGTGGGGAACCATTAAAATCACATTTTCGTTGTTATCAATGTGCTGTCGTAAAATGTCTAGGCCGCGAATTTGGCAACGGTTCTGAAGCCACTTTGGTGAGCGTAAACTTAGTAATCCGAAGCGAAAAAAGAACATGGCTGCTGTGTAGAGTGTTTTTTCTATCAAAGCTTCACGTTCTTGGAACGACTTTTCTGGAAAACACAGCTCAAAGTTAACCCTCGCTCGGTGAGCTGGCCCTTTGTGGGATTTCGACAGTTTTTTGGCTATGGTTTTCGCCAACCACTTTTGTAAACCCAGTGGCATTAATGATAAAGGTAAAAATAAGAGAACACCTAACCACGTGCCCCAGTACTTAGGCGACAGAAAGTGGCGCTTAAACTCAGGGTTATATGCTTTAGGGTCGAAGTCATCACGTTTTATGGTCATGGCGTGTCTAGTTACCTATTCGTGTACGGGCGAAGTGGTTTAAATGAGAAAAAAGATAGTTAGGAATGATACAGGCTATTGCACTTGAGTAAAGGTGGCAGGTTATGGTTCTACCACCTTGTGGTGCTTAACTGTTTTGGATAGTCAAGTATTCGGCAACGCCTTCTGCAACTGTCTTGAATTCAACATCACAGCCTGCGGTGCGCAGTTTGGTCAGATCCGCTTGTGTGAATTCTTGGTAAGCGCCTTTTAGGTGCTCAGGGAATGGGATGGTTTCAATTTGGCCTTTGCCATGATGCTTGATAACTGCTTTTGCTACCTCTTCAAAAGATTCAGCACGGCCAGTGCCACAGTTAAAAATGCCTGATACGCTGTTTTCTAAGAACCACAGGTTTACTTTACAGACATCACCAACGTAAACGAAGTCGCGTTTGAATGATTCGCTGCCCGCGAACAATTTAGGATTTTCACCTGCGTTAAGTTGGTTGTTTAGGTGGAACGCAACTGATGCCATGCTACCTTTGTGGTCTTCACGTGGGCCATATACGTTGAAGTAGCGGAAGCCGGTGATTTGAGAAAGGGGCTCACCATGTTCTTCAGCGTCTTGCCATAGGCGACGAACGTAGTTATCAAACTGCTGTTTCGAGTAACCGTATACATTCAGTGCGCCTTCGTATTCGCGTTCTTCAACGAAAGTATCTGTATCGCCGTAAGTTGCTGCTGAAGAAGCGTATAGGAATGGAATCTCGCGATCTAAACAGTAATGAAGCAGCTCTTTAGAGTACTCGTAGTTGTTTAGCATCATGTACTTACCATCCCACTCAGTCGTTGCAGAGCAAGCACCTTCGTGGAAAATTGCCTCAATCGGACCAAAATCATCGCCCGCCATAATTTGGGTCAGAAAGTCGTCACGATCCATGTAATCTGTGATGTCCAGATCAACTAAGTTCTTAAATTTTTTTCCATTTTTTAGGTTGTCGACAACCAGGATATCGTTAATACCAGCTTCGTTTAGTGCTTTAACAATGTTGCTGCCGATCATGCCAGCGCCACCAGTTACGATGATCATAGAACTTCCACCATAGATTAAAATTTTCTCAGGAATTCTAGCAAGAAACGAAAAGTAGCGCTATTGGAAGCAGGAAGATAGGTTTTAGTCTTCTATGACTCAGTATCTAGATATGAAAAAGGGAGCCGCAGCTCCCTTGATTACTTTATTATTCCACATCCGAACGGTTAGGTCTTTGGTACCAAGGATTTCGTTCGTCGGTTAACTCAATTAAGCTGTATTTGCGGCCGAGCTTCTGCCCTCCGTCACGAGTAAGAGGCTGCCAACTAAAGTTCGCACGATTGTTACTTGGCTTAACGGTCATGATGTCAAACGGAATCGACAAGTAGAAACCTTTAGTAAAGCTACCTTCACCAAATTCGTCCGCAGACAAGTCTGTAAATGAGGCAAAGGCGCCAGCAATTACGCCACTCTTGAACTGCTTAGAAACATTGATTTGTGTACCAACATCGCCAGCTAGGAACTGACCAACATCGACTTGGATCATCAAATCTTGCAGGAATTCCCATTGAGGGTAGTAGTAACCAGATACAAAACCAGTGAATCCTTTATCAATAACTTGGAACGGACGTCCATATTCTGGCACGTTTTGCCATTTCTCATCGTAAACACCGAAGTAACTTTGTGGATCACGTTGAGAAATTACGTTGACGTCAGCGCCAATCGCCCAGTTAGCTCCTTGTGGTCGGTAAAGAAACTCGGTACCGACTCCAGCAAACATGCTCTCCAGATAACCCGCGTAGAATTGTTGATCCATGGTATCGGAATACTCTTGGAACCAAGTCAATTGTAAGTTTGACATGGTTATAGCATGTTCATTTTGGTAAGCGCGGAACATGGTACGAACGCGAGGAACAGTAGTACCATCAGGTGGAGTTACATAGTTAAACTTATCGTAGTTGTTATACCAATCCCAGTACAACGAGCCGCCAATTTCAAGGTTGTCTGTCAGCCAGTATGAGGCATTACCGCTTAGCCCCACACTAAAGAGGTAGAAATCTTCTGCGTTACCGAGAGTTTGAACAAGCTTCGGTGCAAAGCCCCAATCAAAACGTTCAAAACCATCATAGACAGATTCTCCACTTGGCTTATTGTTAGCTTTTGCGGTTGCATCTTCTATTTTGGGGTTGATGTAATTAACTTGGGCAAAGTCGCGATATTTCTCCTTGGAAATAATCGTTTGTTCGCCGACTAAGCCTCGGCTACGTTCATTGATCGCATAGGTATCAATACTTTTAGGCATTTCATTATGAAGTACAGCCGCCGCTTTTTCATGTGCCTCTGTACGGTCACGATATTTCTTCTGTTCACCAACGACAGTTACGGTGTTGTCATCAACATAAATGCGCGTGTTTTGGTAACCTGCAATTTTGTCTAAATCTTCTGTTACACGTTCCCAGTCAACATCAGACAGTTCTTCTGGCTGATTGCTTTCTACTTCTGGCGTAGGTGTGTCTCGCCAAAAAGATGGCATGTCATTGAAATTAGTGTTTAGTGTTAAGCCTGCGACCAAAGTGTCGCCGCGTTCATAACTTAAACGAAAATCAGCCATTCCTAGACGATAGAGCACACCAAAGTTCCACGGTGTATGTGGAGTCATGTCTACGCCACCGCTTACCACAGGGAATTCTTCGCTGTAATCGTTACTGTCGTACTCAAGCTTGAAGCGAAGAGGGGCGTGTAATGTCTGATATTCAACACCACCAAACAATGCTGCATCTCCCTTGAACACACGGTCAAAGTTGGTTGTCCCACCCGTTTCTAAAAAATCGGCAGGGCGTTCACAAAATCGCTCTGATAGTTTACAAGCCGGATTAGAAATATTGTCACGAGTGCCTAGCGAACCCCAGCCCATACCTAAGGTAAAATCAAAGGTACCTAACTTTGGATTGGAGTATCGCTTGGTTGCCGCTATGTATTCTCCATCGAATAATCCAGTGCCCGCAAAATCTCTCACTCCAAGCGAAAGTTCGGGAAGGTATTCTGATTCGTTCAGTAAACGAATTTTGAAGTCAATACCTTTATCGGTGAAGTTAGTATCTCCGGAGAAACTCGGATCACTACTATAAAGTAAATCTCGAACGGAAGTGTAACGAATGGTTGTTTCCAACCAAGGCATGAGTTGCAGAGTGACATTGTAAAAAAGGTATTCATCACTTCCAGTGACAGAAAAGTTGAACTCACCTTCTGGTGCCATACGTCCGGTTGGCATCTGCATTAAGCCAACACCACCAAAGTCAGACTGAGAAGGCTGTAACGTGGGAGCCTCAAAGGGCATGTCTTGAGCCCAAACCAATGCTGGGCCCATTAAAGAAAGGGTTAAGCTTTTTCTAATTGGCATCATTGCGGTCTCTTTGTGGAATTTGGTATCAGTTGAGTGAGTAGGCGGACAATGTCTTGGTCCATTTCGGAGTATTCAAGTTCACCAAACGGAATATATACCAATGTCAGAGGTGGTAAGTAATATTGTGTTGTTAACCAAGCTCCGTGATGCGGCTTAACTACGTGACCATCTGGGTAGATCAACACTGGCGGTGTTGATAACGTACCAATGTTACTTTTCAAATTCTCTAATTGTCTCTGCAAAGGGATGCCTGCCTGCTCCTTAATGGAATACACGCTATTTAGGTTTCCCAGGAAGTACACTTTTTCTTCGCGTAGAGGGCTTGCGAGCAGGTAATTGCCGCGCAACAGTGGGTTGTCGAATTTATTTAGTCGAATTTTATCAACATCGATCGCAGACAGTAAGCGTGGTGCAAAGTTTTGCTTCTGAATAAATTTGTAGAATGGATGTGCAACCAAATTGTGTTGAATCATTTGATTGAGTACCGAGTTCTTTAAAGCGGTAGAGGTTTTCTCGGCATGATCTGATTTATCAAACAAAGTCGTACCAAGAGAATATTGTAGTGAGACGTTTTGCTCCGTAGCAAGTGCTAACACACTTTCTAAACGAGCAGGCCCTTGGAATTGTAGCTGTTTGCTTACCTCCAGCAACTTAACATTTAATGGCTGTGTAGTAGAGCTTTCTGTTTGAGCGAAGCCATGTGTGCTCAAAAGCGGCATGACCAAACCGAATAAAGTGAGTAGTCGTTTGCTCATGATTTGCTATACCCCTTTAAAATGGTTAACTCAACCGGAATCATCTTCGGTCCTAAATATTGTAAGGTTTTGACAACCTGACCTTGTTCATTAACCCAATAAAGGTTTTCGACCGATTGAGAAAGACTACTAAACTCAACGACTTCTTTATATACACTGGTCATCGCGTTAGAAATTGGTGTTGTTAACGTTTCTTGACCTGAGTAAGAACGCGTTACATGTGCAGGAAAGCCATAACGGTATTGTTTTGCCCAATCATATGAGAGTGTGTAGTTCACGGAGGCTGAATCTGAAGAAAAATCTGGCACGTCACCATAAACACCCGCTAAGTCCCCATTCTGCAGACCTATCGTTTTGACGATATGCCCATTCTCCGTAACGATCATAGCTTTGTCAGCACTTACCCATTTCAGTTGTATTATTCCATTGAGAGGATTTCGCTCTGCAAAAGCTAAAACAACAAAGACCTGTTTTTGATTCCCAAGTTTTAAATAGGCACTGGCATAAGGAACGGCTTTTATTTCTTCTGGGGTCATCTCTACATCGATGTAGTTACCGTATGCTTCTTGGACTGTGGCTGATACATCATTGAACTTTTGTGTACAGCCAAAGAGTAAGGTGAATAGCGGAAGAGTGAGAAGTGGGCGTATCCATTTAGACGTTCGGAAGATATTCATTATTCCCTCTTACAAATAAAATCGCCCTGAGTCATTCAGGGCGATTATCTTCTATCTACAAAACGAAATTAGTTTGTAGAAGTAGAAGTAGAAGTAGATGTTGAAGTAGATGTTGAGTCGCTATCTGACGCCGCAACTGCTACTACAGTTACTGCTGCTGCCGCACCTACTGCTACAGCTGTTGTGCCTGTTGCAGAGGCAGAAGCTGCGCCTGCTGAACCTGCTTCTTCTGCTGCAAATGCAGTTGATGCGCTTAAAGCCATAAGAATAGCTAGAGCTGTATTCTTCATTATTAATCCTTGTATATCCGGTATAAAAACATCGATGTTTGGTAGCATAAAAAATGCTCCAAATTATATTCTAGATAAAAAAGCCTTAGCATGTAAATAGTTTCTTATTTTGCTATGGCTTACGATCTCATTTCTAACACCAGCGTGACATTGTGCGGTTATCTTGCTCCCTTGCTTGCTGATAAACTATCAAGAGTGCATAATTTGTCGGCCTATTTCCTCCAGCACTAGAGGCTTGGAGTCAATAGGTCGTTTTTACTTACACCATATAGAAAGCGATACAGTGGCTTACGCTCAACGCCTCAGGGCGGTAGCGTGCCAACTCTTCAGTATTTAATGGCCTGCATAGCACGCTTAACTTTGCTTTGGCAGCCCATATTATTACCAGTACTAGGGACTTTTACGTGATAAGAAAGCAGCATTGTTTAGGAATACTTAGTGCACTGGGCTTAAGCCTGAGTTCTTTTTCAGCGTCAGCCGATTTTTATGCTGGTGCGTTAGTGAGCTACTCAAATGCAGAATTGAAAAGCTCGTCTTCTGAGTCCGTAAAAGAGGGGAGTCCTTTCCTTCTTAGTGCGCAAGCAGGGTACTTCTTTAATGACTACATTGGTCTCGAAGGACGTTATGGGACATCAGTTCAACGTGATAGTGGTCTTGCCGTTGATAGCGCTTTGAGCGGCTTTGTTAAGTTGAATATGCCGGTTTCAGAGCGAGTTGCACTTTATGGTTTAGCTGGGTATTCAAGCGTTCAGCTTGATCTACAAAATGTAGGTTCTCACAAAGAACAAGGATTTAGTTTTGGGTTAGGTATGCACTACGCTTTAAATAACCAAAGCGCGGTGATATTTGAGTTCGTTGATAACGTCTCTGAAGACCAAGTTCGCCTTAACTCGATTACATTGGGTTTTCAGCACCGTTTCTAATTTAAATACCTAGAGCTCAAACTTGGGGCTAGGGTCTTTTATTCAATTATTATAGTGACATACCATGTTTAAAGGATATTTCTCTATTGCCGCTTTTATATTGGCAAGTACGTTTGCGTCTTATTCAATGGCACAAACACCCACTCCAGAACAAATGAAAATGTTTCAAAATCTACCCGCCGACCAACAACAGGCCTTGGCGAGTAAATATGGTTTCTCCATTCCTTCTAGTTCATCTTCAAACAAGTCTCCTTACGAAAACCCGCAAGTCATCAAACCTAGAGCTGAATCTAGTGGCGCTGTATCTTCCAATATCGAAGAACAATGGCTCAAAAAAGGTGAGCAGGAAGAGCTTAAACGTTTTGGTTTAGATCTTTTTGCTGGTTCTCCAAGCACTTTTGCTCCGATCAGTGATGTTCCTGTGCCAGCAAATTACACCGTGGGTGCAGGTGATGAAATCATTGTGCAGTTGTTTGGTAAGGAGAATGAAACACATCGCTTACGTGTAAATCGCGCAGGCACAATCAACTTCCCCTCACTTGGGCCGGTAAATGTTGCTGGCATGCACTTTTCTGATGTTCGAGACTCTCTGACGCAACGTGTAAAAGAGCAAATGATTGGTGTGCGTAGCGATATTTCATTGGGTGAATTGCGCACCATGCAAGTGTTTGTCATGGGGGATGCATATAAGCCTGGTGCCTACACGGTTAGCGCATTAACGACAATTTCACAAGCTATTTATTACAGCGGCGGTTTTGGTGAGAGTGGGGCGCTGAGAGATATCCAGCTAAAGCGTGATGGTAAAATCATTCGTAAGTTGGATATGTATGACCTTTTACTAAAAGGTGATGCAAGTAATGATGTGCGCTTACTACCGGATGATGTTGTTTTAATTGGTTCTGTTAACGATACAGTGTCTATAGAGGGCGAGATCAACCGTCCGGCAATTTATGAAGTCAAGGCCGGTGAAACTTACCAACAACTTATTCAGATGGCTGGTGGTTTTACTGCGAATGCTCATGTCGAGCAGTTGGAGATAAAACGCTACGCTTCACATGGCGCTCGTGAGGCTTTGACGCTTGATTTCAATAAAACGCAAGATCGACAGAGTAAAGTTAAAAATGGTGATGCCATCAAGATCTTGAAAAAAAGCGAAGAGCTTACTCGTTACGTGCAGATAGAGGGGGATGTTCGTCATCCTGGCTATGTGGAATGGCGCAATGGCCTTCGTGTTGCCGATCTTTTCAAATCTGTTGACTCAGCTTTTAATTCTACAGCTGATGTTAACTATGCCGTTGTGGTAAGAGAGATTAATCCACAGCGTGATATTGAAGTGTTCCAACTAAGTTTAGCCAACGCAATTCTATCACCAGGTAGCCGAGACAACCTCCAGTTACAATCACGAGATCGTATATTGGTTTTCAACCGCTTTAATAACGAAGATTTGGATACATTGGCAACACAAGAGGCTGTTTCAAAAGCAAAAACATTGGAGCAAGCGCAAGAGCAAGCTGAGCTGGAACAACAGAAAGAGCAAGAAGTGATGAGCTCTTCTGTTGCCGTTTCGCATTCAGAAAACGGTATGCTGAACAACCAGAACGCCACAGAGCAGGCGAAACCAGCTAAAATCATTTTCCGTGGTAAAGAGATTACAGAGGAAGACTTTGAAAAGCTGAAGCAAAATACTCGTCGCACTTTACTTGCCCCAGTGTTGTTACAACTTCAGCAACAGTCTCGTTTGGGGCTAGCCCCTCAAATTGCTGAAGTCTTTGGTGAAGTGAAGCACCCAGGGCGCTACCCGATCACTCCAAGAATGACGGTATCAACGCTTATTGAAGCTGCTGGTGGTTTGACTTACAACGCATTCACAATTAATGCAGAACTAGCGCGAACCGCGATTAATAGTGCGGATGAGCGTGCGTATATTGATGTTGAACGTATTGATTTGCGTAAAGCAATCCAAGGCAGTGCTTCGGACGATGCAATTATCGTAGGCCGAGATCGTTTGAACATCCTAGAAAAGCCAAATGTGAAGCTACAAAGTACAGTCACTTTACAGGGTGAAGTTCGTTTCCCTGGAACCTATACCGTGCGTCAAGGTGAAACTCTGAATGAGTTATTGGAGCGAGCGGGTGGTCTAACCGAGTTTGCTCACCCTCAAGGAGCAATATTTACGCGTGAAGCATTACGCTTACAAGAGCAGAAGCTCTTAAATCAATATGCAGCGGATATGCGTAAAGAAACCGCGAAGAAAACGTTTCGAGCAGATAGTAATATAGGCTCTGTAATTTCAGACCCAGAAAAAACGTTAGCATTTGTTGAGGAGGCAAGTCGCAGCAAAGCACTTGGCCGTATGGTGGTACAGTTAAACCGTATCTTAAAGGGTGAGCGTTCAGCAGATTTTATGCTAGAAGATGGAGACTTCCTCTTTGTGCCGACCTTCCGCAACACAGTCTCAATCATGGGAGAAGTTCAGGTTCCAATTACCTACTTGTTGGATAACAAACTCGATGTTGATGATTATCTGAATAAAGCTGGTGGTGCTAAAAAGCAAGCGGACGAAGACCGTATTTTTGTAGTACGTGCAGATGGTTCTGTTTATAAGCCTTCATCTGGCTACTGGTTTGGAAATAATAAAGAAGAGCTAAAGGCTGGTGACACAATTGTCGTACCAATTGACACTGACTACCGCGATGCGTTAAGTACATGGACAGCTGCAACGCAGATACTGTATCAAACTGGTGTAGCTATTAATGCATTAAAATAATATGAAGATAGTGAGTGGGGACGTAACGTTCCCACTTTGGCTTGCCAGTTAAGAGTTGAATATCGTACTTAGCAGGAAATTGTATCCATATTATAGTATCCGCAGTTTTATAAAAATGTATGGACAAAGTGCCTACGTAGACTCAAGTCTCTCAGATCCTTAGGATTTTACCCAATGGAACCTCAAAAAGAACCTCAATCATCTCTTACAAATACCTCCACCTTAGTAGACGATGAAATTGACTTAGTTGAACTATTCAAAGCCCTCTGGGGGGGGAAATGGATAATTATTGCTATTACGTTTATCTTTGCCGTTGGCTCTGTAATCTATGCGCTAAGTTTACCTAATATATATAAATCAGATGCATTACTTTCCCCTACTGAGCGATCAAATGGTGGTGGATTATCTAATATGGCTAGTCAACTAGGTGGCCTAGCTGCTTTAGCTGGCGTGAACATTGGAGCGGGGGAGTCTTCACAGACTGAGTTAGCAGTACAAGTTATGAAGTCTCGTCGATTCGTAGACACATTTATTGAGAAACATAACTTACTTGTGCCTTTAGTCGCTGTAAATGGTTGGGATTTGACTAACGATAAGTTGCTCTTCGATGAAGATTTATATGACGTAAATGAAGACAAGTGGCTCAGAGAGCCTGATGGCTTACGGGGGGCGAAACCGACAGCTCAGGAAGCCTACGAAGTCTTTATGAAAGATGTTTTCGATGTTTCCCAAGATAAAGAGAGTGGGTTATATACTGTTTCAATTAAGTACTACTCTCCCCATATTGCCAAACGGTGGGTTGACTGGTTGATTGAAGATATCAATAAAGTTATGCGAGAGCGAACTATCGCAGAAACCTCACAGAACTTAGCTTATTTGAACTCGCAACTACAAAAAACAGCTGTTGCGGATATGCAAAGTACTTTCTACAAACTTATTGAAGAGCAGACAAAAAGCTTAATGCTCGCAGAAGTTCAAGAAGAATTTATTTTCAAAACAGTTGACCCAGCTATTGTTTCGGAAGTTAAAAATGGCCCTAATCGTGCGATGATTTGCGTTCTAGGTACCCTTTTAGGAGGAGTGCTTAGTATCGTTATGGTATTAGTTCGCTTCGCTTTAAAAAGGGAAAGTGAATTGGGAACACAGAAAGAGGCAGCTCTATAACGGAGTGAGCAGTCTAGAAAAGTTCTCTAGATTTATTTTGAGTTTTTCGATTGGCCCTCACCATATTAAGTTCTGAGGGTTAAAAAATTTACATTAACGTCAAGTTAGGAACGTTTAAGATGAGTAGTATATTGCCATTGATTGGCCGTACCGAAGCCTTATTCACACAAGATATTGAAAACCATGAAGTAGAACTCTCACGCATTGTTTCTGAGTCCAGTTTCCTTGTTCTTGGTGGTGCAGGTTCCATTGGCCAAGCTGTAACTAAAGAAATCTTCAAGCGTAATCCTAAGAAGTTGCATGTTGTCGATATTAGTGAAAACAACATGGTAGAGCTTGTTCGAGATATCCGTAGCTCATTTGGTTACATTGATGGTGATTTCCAGACATTTGCTTTGGATATTGGTTCTCTAGAGTACGACGCATTCATAAAAGCCGATGGTAAGTTTGACTATGTATTGAACTTATCTGCGCTCAAGCATGTTAGAAGTGAAAAAGATCCTTATACATTGATGCGTATGATTGATGTAAACGTCTTTAATACAGATAAAACCATTCAGCAGTCTATTGATGCGGGCTCGAAAAAATACTTCTGTGTTTCAACAGATAAAGCAGCAAACCCAGTTAATATGATGGGAGCGTCAAAGCGAATTATGGAGATGTTCTTGATGCGTAAAAGTGAGCAAATGACGATCTCAACTGCTCGCTTTGCAAATGTGGCATTCTCTGATGGCTCGCTGCTGCACGGATTTAACCAACGCATCCAAAAGCGCCAACCTATCGTGGCGCCAAATGACATCAAACGCTACTTTGTTACGCCTCAAGAGTCGGGTGAACTATGTTTAATGTCTTGTATCTTTGGTGAAAACCGTGACATTTTCTTTCCGAAACTGAGTGAAGCTTTGCACCTTATCTCGTTTGCTGATATTGCAGTGAAGTACTTAGAGCAATTGGGCTATAAGCCTCACTTGTGTGAAACAGAAGAAGAAGCGCGTCAACTAGCACATACGCTTCCAGAGCAGGGTAAGTGGCCATGCTTGTTTACGACGAGTGATACCACTGGCGAGAAAGACTTTGAAGAGTTTTTTACAGACAAAGAAGAGTTGGATATGTCTAGATTCGAAAATCTAGGCATTATCAAAAATGATCCTCTTTATAAGCAAGAGCTTCTTACTTTGTTTGAAAACAGCATTTCTGAGATGAAAGGTGAGCAAGCTTGGACTAAAGAGCAAATTGTAGAATTGTTCTTTACAATGATTCCTGATTTTGGACACAAAGAAACGGGTAAATACCTCGATAGCAAGATGTAAGTGGAGAAAGCAGTGAAAACAACATCTATTGTTGAATTTGTTAGGGATACCTACAAAACCAACGAGTTTATTCCATTGCACTCTCCAAAGTTCGATGGCAACGAAAAATCTTACGTAATGGAAACGATTGAAAGTACGTTTGTTTCTAGTGTTGGTAAGTTTGTTGATGACTTTGAGCGAAAGATTGAGGCTTATACTGGGACGGCTAAAGCAGTAGCAACAGTTAATGGCACGGCAGCATTACATGCTGCATTGTATATGGCTGATGTCCAAAGAGGAGATCTTGTAATTACGCAAGCTCTGACTTTCGTGGCAACCTGTAATGCTCTGTACCATATGGGGGCGGAGCCGATATTTTTGGATGTCTCACCAGTTAGTTTAGGCCTTTGTCCTAAAGCAGTCGATGAATTCTTAAATGAGTACGCTGAGGTAACTGAGACTGGTTGTGTTCATAAAACAACCGGTAAACGAATTAAAGCTGTTGTACCTATGCACACATTTGGTCACCCAGTAGAACTCGATGAGTTGGTTGCCATTTGTCTCAAATGGAAGATTACTTTAGTTGAAGATGCCGCTGAAAGCCTTGGTTCTTTCTATAAGGGCAAACATACAGGTACTATCGGTGACTTTGGTGCGGTCAGCTTTAATGGGAATAAGATCATTACTACTGGTGGTGGTGGTATGGTTCTATGTAAAACTCAAGAGTTAGGTGCAAGAACTAAGCATGTTACAACAACAGCGAAAGTTCCTCATCCTTATGAGTTTTTCCATGACGAGCCAGGGTTTAACTACCGTATGCCGAATTTGAATGCGGCTCTAGGTTGTGCTCAGATGGAAGTAATCGAACAGTATTTGAAGCAAAAGAGAGAACTTGCAGAGTGCTACAGTGAGTTTTTCAAAGGAACTGGCTTTAAGTTTGTCACTGAACCAGATTACGCACAGTCAAACTACTGGTTGAATGCAATCATTTGTCCAGATAAGGAAAGTAGAGAGCAGGTTCTTACTGACACAAATCGTTCAGGTGTTATGACTCGTCCAATTTGGCAACTCATGCACAGATTACCAATGTTTGAGAATGCAATACGTGGGGACCTTACATATTCTGAATTTATTGAAGCCCACTTGATTAACCTTCCAAGTACCCCTATCGAGATAAAGTAAAATGAAGAAAGTAGCAGTCTTCACAGGCACACGAGCTGAGTATGGTCTTCTGTACTGGTTACTCAAAGACATCCAAGATGATCCAAGTTTAATACTGCAGATATTGGTATCTGGTATGCATCTATCACCAGAGTTTGGGGAAACTTTTAAACAGATAGAAGATGATGGTTTCAAAATTGACGAAAAAATAGAGATACTTCTTTCCTCGAACTCTGCTGTAGGCACCGCCAAGAGTATAGGGTTAGGGGTTCTTGGTTTTACAGATGCTCTATCTCGTCTAGATCCTGATGTTCTTATTATTCTCGGAGATCGTTTTGAAGCATTAGCTGCTGCTCAAACGGCCATGATTTTGAAGATCCCTGTAATTCATCTACACGGTGGTGAGATTACAGAAGGTGCGTATGATGATGCAATTCGTCACGCGATTACCAAGCTTAGCTATCTCCACGGTACATCGACGGAGGAATACAGAAATAGAGTTATTCAGCTGGGAGAATCTCCGGAGCGAGTTGAAAATATTGGTGCAATTGGTTTAGATCATCTAAAGAGAGGCTCTTTTATGAACCTTGAACAATTAGGTGAGTCACTAAACTTTAAACTTGTGCAACCATACTTTGTAGTGACTTATCATCCAGTAACACTGGGTGATGAAGAACCAGAACAGAGCTTTCAGGCTTTGCTTGATTCTTTAGATGCATATCCAGACTACCAAGTGATATTGACATACCCCAACGCCGATGACGGTGGTCGTCGAATAATTCCTATGCTTGAATCTTATGCAGCATCACAGCCGGATAGAGTTCTAGCAATTCCATCATTGGGACAGATACGTTACCTTAGTGCAATAAAAAATGCCTCGGCCGTCATTGGAAATTCATCCAGTGGCATTATAGAAGTACCATCTTTTGATGTCCCTACCGTTAATATAGGCGTGAGACAGAAAGGTCGTTTAGCTGCTAAAAGTGTTATAGATGCTGAGCCTACAGTGGCAAGTATTTCTTCAGCGCTTAAGAAGGCAGTTTCTAGACAATATAAGCTAGCTAATGAAGTGGTAATGAATCCATACGGTCAAGGCTGTGCGAGCAAAAAAGTTATCAAAATGATTAAAGAGATGAAATTTAATCCTTGCAAAAGATTTTTCGATATTAAGTAGGTTTTATGACGGTAATAATTGCTGAAGCGGGAGTTAATCACAATGGTAGTCGTGAACTCGCTTTTAAACTGATCGATGCAGCGAAGGATGCTGGTGCTGATATCGTTAAGTTTCAAACATTTAAAGCTAAGAACTTGGCATCAAAAGTTGCACATCAAGCTGAATATCAGGTAGAGAATACAAAGAGAGAAGAGTCGCAACTCGCTATGCTGAAAAGGCTAGAATTGCCTTACGATTTGCATCATGAGTTGATAGATTATTGTGAAGAAATTGGTATCGAGTTCCTTTCTACGGCGTTTGACTCTGAGAGCTTAGACTTTTTAGTGAATGACTTAGGGTTGAAAACTCTTAAGCTCCCCTCTGGAGAGATAACTAATGCCCCTCTAATACTAGAGCATGCAAGAACTGGGTGTGACATTATCTTATCTACGGGAATGGCGACATTAGCAGAGGTAGAAGATGCTTTAAGTGTCATAGCGTTTGGTCTAACTCAAGATAAAAATGCCAAACCGTCTATTACTGCGTTCAGAGAGGCTTACGCTTCTTCCGAAGGGCAAATTGCTTTGCAAGAAAAAGTTACCATCCTCCACTGTACAACAGAATATCCGGCACCAATGGATGAAATAAACCTGCGAGCGATGGATACTCTAGGGGCATCTTTTGGCTTAAGAGCTGGTTATTCGGATCATAGTGAAGGGATTACAATTCCTATTGCAGCTGTAGCGCGAGGAGCTGTGCTAATTGAAAAGCACTTTACTTTAGATAAAACAATGGAAGGTCCTGACCATAAAGCATCACTGGAACCAGATGAGCTCAAATTGATGGTTGATGCAATTAGAAATGTAGAGATAGCCTTAGGCTCAGGTGTAAAGGCTCCGACTGTATCAGAAATAAAGAATAAGTCAGTGGCAAGGAAGAGCCTTGTTGCATTGGACAGTATTGCCGTCGGAGATAGTTTTACAACAAATAATCTGACCGTAAAACGACCGGGAACAGGCATTAGTCCATTTCGGTACTGGGATATTCTTGGAAGTGTCGCTCAAAAAACATACGAACAGGACGAAGAAATATAATGAAGATTGGTTATTTTGCTGATGGGCCATGGTCTCATCGAGCAATTGAATTGATAGCTGAAACTGATGGCTTAGATATTGTGTTTATCGTCCCTCGTTATGACACACAGGATCCCATATTAAGGGAGTGGGCTGATAAATTGGGCGTTCCTTTTATTCCTGTAGAGAATGTAAACACGAACGAGTTTCTTTCTGTGATGGATGATTATAAACCAGATCTTTTAGTATCAATGTCATTCAATCAGATTTTGAAGAAGAGCATTATCGATTATGCACCCTTAGGCTTTATTAACTGCCATGCTGGTGCATTACCATTTTATAGAGGACGAAATCCACTTAACTGGGCCTTGATAAATGGTGAATCTTCTTTTGGTATTACGGTCCATTATGTGGATGAAGGTATCGATACTGGCGATATAGTCGAGCAGAGGTTATATCCGATTACACGAAAAGATAATTACGGTACTCTTCTCAATAAAGCTATTATCGAGTGTGCCAATGTTTTGTACTCTGCGATAGTCAAAATCTCTAAAAATGCAGTAAATGTTATAGAGCAAAAAGATATTCATCCTGTGGGTACATATTTTGGTATAAGAACATTTGGTGATGAAATTATCGACTTCAACTGGAGTGCAGAGAGAATCTATAACTTTGTTAGAGCAATTAGCTACCCGGGCCCTCGTGCGAGATTCTTTTTCAACAATGAAGAATATGCAGTTGAATCCTCTGAGCTAATACCTGAAGCTCCAAACTATATTGCGACTGTCGGTGAAGTCGTCGGTAGAAATGAAAACGGAATAGTAGTTAAAGTAGGCGATAGCACGATACTTCTAACACTAGTTGGACGTGTAAAAAGCGGTGTGACCGAACAGCTAGATGTTCCTAAATTTAAAATAGGTTCTAGGTTAACTAATAGAGGCTTGGAATGAGTCATTGTTGGCAAAAAACGCTAATATCTGAATCAAGCACAATTAAGCAGGCATTAGAAATCATCAACAGCGAAGCATTACGCGTCGCTGTTGTGGTTGATCAAAACAAGAAGCTGCTGGGTATGATCACTGATGGCGACATTCGACGCGGTTTACTCAATGATCTGATGCTAAGCGACTCTGTTGCGAAGGTGATGAACTCTAAACCTATTACTGCCAAGCAGGGAGCTTCAAAAGATCAGCTAGTCGAGTTGATGGAGCGAGAGCAAATTCTATCGGTTCCATTGCTCGATCAAGAGAACAAAGTCGTTGGCCTTGAGACTCTTCATAGTGCCTTGAGTAAAGATAGATATCAAAATCCAGTGTTTATTATGGCTGGTGGCTTCGGAACTCGTTTACGTCCATTAACGGATAATTGCCCTAAGCCAATGCTAAAAGTAGGTGATAAACCTATTTTAGAGACAGTGATCAAGAGCTTTATCAAAGCCGGTTTTAGCAACTTTTACATCTCAACGCACTACATGCCTGAGCAAATTCACCAACATTTTGGTGATGGTAGTAACTTAGGTGTCAGTATCTCATATGTACACGAAGATACACCGCTTGGTACCGGGGGGGCGCTTGGCTTACTGCCTGAAGATATGCCAAGAGATCTACCATTGATTATGATCAACGGGGATGTGTTGACCAAAGTAGACTTTCAACGCCTGCTGAACTTCCATTTGGAGAATAACGCAGATGCGACAATGTGCGTGCGAGAATACGACTATCAGATTCCATATGGCGTGATTAATGGCGAAGGCAACCAAATCACTAGTATGGTCGAAAAACCGATTCAGCGCTTTTTTGTTAACGCAGGTATTTATGTTGTATCTCCTCGAGTGATTCAATCGGTAGAAAAAAATCAAAAAATAGATATGCCTACGTTGCTTGAGCAACATATGAAAGATCGCCAAAAAGTACTTATGTTCCCAATACATGAGTATTGGCTTGATATTGGCCGTATGGACGACTTCAACCGTGCGCAGATGGATATACTATCTCTGGGGTTAGAGTAAATGTTAGATGACAAGAAAGTGATTGCTGTCATCCCTGCAAGGGGAGGAAGTAAGCGACTTCCAAGGAAGAATATACTTCCATTGGGAGGAAAACCTCTAATCGGTTGGACAATTGAAGCTGCTCAAAACAGTGCTTATGTAGATGATATTCTTATAAGTACTGATGACCAAGAAATAGCCGATGTCGCGCGCCAGTTTGGAATAACTATACCCGAACTGAGGCCAGAAGAGTTATCGACAGATACTGCAACAACTCAAAGTGTTCTTTTTTATACTTTAGAGAAATATGGCAAAGACGCCGATATTGTTGTTTTACTTCAACCTACCTCGCCATTTCGTAGCTCCGATCATATCGACCAAGCAATTGAATATTTGGTTGAAAAGTCTGCTTTTTCAGTTGTATCTGTTACGCCATGTGAGCATCCACCTCAGTGGGCAAATACGTTACCTGACAATGGTTCAATGAAAGATTTTCTTCGCTTTGGCAGGGGAAAGCGTTCTCAAGATCTGGGCGAAGCTTTCCGTTTAAATGGTGCTATCTATGTTTATGATATTTGTAGATTGTTAGCTATAGGTGAGATGGCTTATCGGGAAGATACGTATGCCTATAAAATGCCAAACGAAGCATCGATTGATATTGATAATCAAATTGACTTTGATATGGCTGAATTTTTTCTACAAAGATATTGGATTAGCAAATGATACTTTCTCAATCGAGAAAGTATCATAAATAATAAAATTAATTACGCATATATCATTATGTATGTTTAAAGCAGTTGTGAATATGAGAAAAAAAATGTCCAAAACACTTATTGGTGAGTCTAGTTGGGATTCTGAATGTTTTGAGTTATGTTTGGGAACATTACATTCATCATATTTGCATAATGATTTCTTTATTAGTAGTAATAAGAATAATACTAAATTAATAAATCGAATTCTAGTTACAATCAAAAGTGCCTTTGTCTCTCTTAAAGCGATATATAGGAACGATGAACTTTATTTTTCTAGTTTGAACTTTGAGGTGTTAATTGTAGCTTACTTTATGAGATGGTATGGAAATGCATATATTTTCTTGCCAAATACTATTGGTAATCCTTCATCTTATAACAAAATTTTCAATAAAGTTATGGAAGCTTATAAAGGTAAGATATATGTTTCTGATACTGTAACTATATCTACTCTAGAGGTGTTTTCAGCATCTTTACCCCAGAAAGCTTTTGATTTCAACTTACCAAATCGTGATAATTTAAAGGATATAAAATATGTTGTTGCCTTCCCTGCAGCTCTTTCTCACAAAGCAACTGGAAAGGAATCTGATAAGCATTACTTATTCTCACAACAAATAGTGGACACATTATCTGGCTATGGATTAGAAGTCTATATCCTTCCTCATCCTAGAGATCGCGAGTATATTTGTGACGAGTTTTATGGGAAAGAGACAATCTCGTCAGATGACATAAAAGATTTAGGGGACAATGTATGCTATGTCTCCGCATGTTCATCTCTGAGTTTAAATCGACGGTACGGCGGAGAGTACGGTTGCTGGGTATCCATTGATGGTATAGACAGTTTACCTGAATCACTAGCAGTAAAGAAACAAGATCTAGTAGATATATCGTATTTTGAGAATCGATAGTATGAAAAATTTAGTCTATGAAGGTCGAGTTGAAATATTAAAGATATTTTCAGCTGTATTATCTATAGGGACTATAGTGCTGTTATCACACTTTTTAGGCGAAAAGTACTTGGTCTCTTATGTTGTAATTCAAACATTGCTGGTTGTTTTTACATCTGCAACAGACTTTGGTCAAAACGTTACAAATAAGAATATAAATATTCAGAATAATACATTTCAGCCTAAACGTACGCCTATATTCTTACTTTTTCTTGTTGCGCTAATATATTTCGGTGTGTGCTTTTATTGGTTTTCAAAAGATATATCATATTTTGTGATATTGTTGATGCCAGTATCTATTATCGCATCTGTTTATAATCTGCGTTGGTTGACTGTAAAAAGGCGAAGTGGAGATGTTTTTACAAGCGTTTTATTTGGTGAATTCTCTCTGTCTATATTAAGGTTAACATCGGTTATTATCGGTTGTGTATTAGGGTATTTTTGGTTTGAACTAGCTTTGTTGCTTTTTCCAATACTTGTTTCTATATTATTATCGAGGTTAAAGCCCGTAAATAAATTACAGTTGTCTTCTCCTATAGATTTTAGACATACCTCTGAAAAATTCGATGTGTTCGCTTATGTTTTAAGTGTATTTATAGCAGTGAAAAATCAAATACTATCGCTATTTCTCCCTGGGGTTAGTGAAAATAGTAAAAGTTATGTGATAATGGTCTCTAGGCTTTATGGTGCTATACTTATAGTGATAAGTGGACTTCATGCTCGAATACCATACTCAATGAAGCTTGCTAAGGTCGATAATAAATGGAAAAATTTAAAGGTTGTCTTTTCTTTAATCGCTGTTTCTTTTTTATTTATTCCATCGTTATATCCATTTTATATTGAGTTTGTTTCTGGTGTTTTTAATGTATCTTTTCCTTACCAACATGCTATTGAGCGTCAAGTTTTCTTTATATTAATTGTGTTTGGTATTGTACAAAGCGCAATTATTATTTCTTTACAGGCTTTGAATAAGAATAAGAGTGCGATTCTTCTTGATGTTGTATACCTTTCATTAGTTATTAAATTTATGACCGAGCTTAAGTGAAGATAATGACAAATAGAGCAGTTCGTTTTAACGTTAAAAATTTATTTGTTCAGTTTTACATAGTCCTTCCTTTTCTTTTCTACTTACCTCCCTATCTCCTTAGCTTAGAATCAGGTGGGGTTAGCCTTCACTTCTATAAAACTTTTTATATTGAAGAAAGTTATTTTTTTAGGATGTTGGTTGGTCATGTTATTTTAGGCTTAGGGACTTATAAGCTTCTTTCTCTGTTTAAATTTGAGCTAGTGTTTTTAAATAAAAAGTCAATACTTTCTGACATTGTCGTTGTGCTATTATTTATAGCAAGCTTTACAATTAATATTGGTTATATACAAATGCTAGTTCTTCCGTTGTTGTATATACTTTATAGCAGAAGAAGGCCATATAATTTTACTTTTTTAATATTGTTTTTTGTTGCATTTGTACAATTAGTTCTCGGAGAAGACAGGTTTCCGGTAATACAAGTTGCACTACTTGCCTTTATTCCATACATATCAAGAATATCAAGTGTAAAATTATTCATGTATGGCATGTTGGTGGTGTTTGGATTGGTCTTTGTATTGCAGCCGTTGCGAAGTGGGCATTTACCTCTTGTTGGAACATCAGTATTTACTGATTTAGCTTACTTCTATCAACACTTACAGCCTATATATATTGGTGGTTACCTATTAATGGAACAGGACTTCTCTTTGTTACATCTTATCGCCGAGTCAGTACCATTTTTGAAGTCACTCTTCGGTTTTGAAAGTGTAATTGATACTATTGGTAAGATTGGATTGACAAGCAACGTATATGACAGTGGTACAAGGCATGGTTCTAACTCTAGCCTTTTCTTTAGCTTCTATGGTGCTATTATTTTGTTTACGGGAGTTTCTCTATTAGCTATATCGGCTAAGTTTGTTAAATGGAGAGTATTCAGTAACTCAATAGTATTATATTTTATTGTGCAGGGACCTTATTTTGTGAGGCGATCCTTTGGCACGTTCTTAATCGATTTTGTAAGTGTCTTTATTTGTGCATGTGTTGTTGTTTTACTAATTCAACTTTTTAGAAAGAAAACAGAAAATAATGAGACTATAGCATAAGGCATTTTTTAGTTTTAATAGGTGTATCCGTGGAAAAAATTTATATATTTACTCATTCAGTTAGCCGAAAAAATGGAGGTTCATCATCAATATTAGACTTGTCTAATTGTATGTCCGAGCTCGGTTATGATGTGAAAGTTAACACGGTTTTAGGCTCTTTTGATAAAAAATTATACAGAACTACAAATGTAAATAAAGAGCTTGATATAGTACCTATTAGCAATGTTCTTGTTGATATTAAAAAAGTGGGAAAGCCAAAGTACTTTGTCAATAAGGTCATTTCATTCATCTCTAAGTTTGGAAATATAAAAAGTAACTCTATCGTTATTGACTCTTTTGGCTTGCCTGATGACTACAAGCAATACTTACGGACAATCGGTTGCAAAGTCGTGTTGAATCATGCTGGTTCTGTAAAAGCCTATTCTCAATACTTTATGGGAAGCAATCAGAACCAAAATCAACTCAATGCATATCTAACGCACATTAAAACTTATGACCGAGTCCTTTTTCAATCGCCTTCACAAGCCGAAGAGCTTGATTCACTACTTGGAGAAGGGCAGGAAAGAAGCATATTAATTAGACCATCGGTATCAGAGTCTGATATTAAAGCTTGTCAGAAACATGCCAAAAAATTATTTAAAAATAATAAAACTAATATTACAGTGGTTGGCTCAGTTCAAAGAAGAAAAGGTCAAGACTATCTAATCGACATTGCAGAGATACTTAATGAAAGCGAATGTGATTATGTAATAAATGTAGTTGGTAATGTTTTAGAGCAAGATTTTTATGACCAATTACTAAAGACTATTAAAGAAAAAGAACTCTCTCAAAAAATTATCTTTCACGGCTTCCAGTCAGATTATCTCAGTTATATGAATGACTCCGATATTATTCTACAAGTATCTAAAGAAGAGGGGGTATCGAGAATACTCAGAGAAGCCATGGCCCTAGGGAAAGCCATCGTAAGCTTTAGATTAGACGGCACGGCAGACTTACTTGAAGAAGACTTTGATTGTTTGCTTGCCGAACCAGAACAAGTTAAAGATATAACAAAAAAACTATACGAAGTCATTAACGATGAAGCTCAACGCTTGAGCTTAGGTGAGAATGCTCGGCTTAATTTTGATAAAAAATATAGCTATGTTAGTTACTCTAAGCAAGTGAACGAATTTGTAAAATCTATGCTTGGTAAATAGAAATGAAAAGAGTTGTTATAGTTGGCGCTGGCTTAGCAGGTATTACGCTGGCGAATCAATTGATTGATAAATTCAAAGTTACTTTAATTGAACGGGGACCCCAAGAGGGGACGGAATTGCCAGAACATAATTTCCTTCAGAGGCGATTTGGTAGCTCCAACACATACTGCTATGCCGTAGGTGGGACAACGCATTTGTGGCACAACGGGTTGATTCCTCTTAAACCGAGTAGCTTAGATCAGGGACCGTTTTCAAATAGTCTTATCTCAACTCAAGATAAAATAGACAAGGCTGCAAGCTTACTACAGTTCTCAGGGAGTTATACCGCAGAGTATAAACGCTCACTTGATAATTATCGTAAAGTTTCTAGTGAGCTATCATTGAATGCGGAGCTAGATACTATTTTAATTCCAAACACCTCTCCGCTACTGAAGGCGAATGACAGAGTAGAGATAAAGAGTGGTTGTAGAGTTGTCGGTGCGACATACTCTGGTGAATGTCTACGTTCAGTACAGCTCGCATATGAATCTGGAGAAGAAGAAGTATTTCCTGCAGACTTCTTCATTGTTTGCGCTGGTGGCATCTCTTCTCCGAAAGTGCTAAACACCATTCTGCCTCAAGAAATAAAATCAAATACTTCTAAGTGTTTGATAGACCATCCTATGGGCTTTCTGGGAAAGATTCGAGTTAAAAAACAATATCAAAGCTTGTTTGATCAGTTTGTTAATAAGAATGTTGGAGACTATACAAGTCGCTGCGGTATTGTTACAAAAAGTAATGGACTCAAGCATATTACTTACTTTAGACCTGCAGCTACGATGAGTAATGATCTCGGTGTTTATCAGTTTAAATCGAAATTAGGGACATCTAACTTATTGGGTAAGATTAAGTGTATTTTTAACCCTAAGATATTACACCCTGATATCCTCTCTGAAATATTCCTTCACCTCACTGGACGAAATATCTCAACTCGAACTTTTTCCGTATGGTTTGTTTTTGAGCAAAACAAGAAAAGTGCTAATGATAACCATATTATATTGGATAGTAGCTCATCAAATAAAATAAGTTGGTCATTAAGCGATACAGAGAAAGCATCTTATTTGGAAGCTATCATGGATATGGAAGAAAAGTTAGCACCTTACTGTGATAAATTAGCTTTTGTAAAAGAAGATATTGATAGTTACGTATGGTCAGCCGCGCACCATTCTGGGACGGTAGAGTTTGGTTCAGAACCAGGAACAGTTGATCACAACTTTAAAGTAAATGGCTCTTCGAATTTATATGTTTGTGATGCTTCAATCATAAACGAGCATGGTTATAGCAATACCGGGCTGACAATAGCTCAGTTGACGATAAAGCTTAGTGAGTATCTAAAAGGATTAGCGTAGCAAATGACAATAACATATATAGGTAAGAGTGGTCTTTTAAACCAACACCTTTGTAATTTATTGGCCGATGACTTGAACATATCAGTATCGGCGAGAAACTACTCCATAGATGAAGCTCTTCAAAATGATACTATTGTATGGGGAGGAAGATACTTACTCGACGATATATTAGTGAGAGTTAAAGAAAATAAGAGATCTAAACTCTTATATATATCAACTTTCATATATAACGATTTTTGCGATAATTATCAAATTAGAAAGCTTTCTGATTCAGTAAAGGTAGAAAAAATAGGGGGTTGTTCTTTGAATATTCCTTTCATTGCGGAATTTCACGATAAAATTTTAGAAAAATTATCGACACAAGAACGATCTGAATATTTTACTTATCGTACAAATTTACAGGATATATCAAACGCAATCCGACTCTTTGATAGCCAAGGTATCCTGTCTCTAGAGAAAGTAAGAGTTAACATTAAGCTAAAGAGAAGAGAATGCTTCTTATGGAAGATATTCTCATTCCTTTATGTGAGTACGGATAAAGTGAGCTCTTCCAAATTCACTCTTGCCTATTTAAATGCAGTAAAAGCTTTAGAAAAGGTATTGCATAAACTAATGTTCTGCCATGGTTTATCTGCTGTTTATATTAAGAAGGATAGTTAAAATGAAGTGCGCATTCTTAATATGTGTTTACAGAAATGATGATGTTGAGCACTTGAAAGAAGCTTTACTCTCTGTCCGTTCTGCGGCAGAAAAAGCGGGAAATGACGTTCGTATATATATCCATATTGATGGTGAGGTAAGCCAAGATCACCTAGCTGTGGTTGAGGGATGTAACCCTTATAAAGTCGTGAAAAGTGCTTCAAATGTGGGATTGGCTGTTGGGTTAAACAAACTGATCGGAAGTCTTGAAGGTGAAAATTACATCTTTCGTATGGATGCTGATGACATCTGTTGTCTAGAGCGTATATCACTTCAACTTGACTATATGGAAGCAAATCCAGAAGTCGATTTAGTCGGTGGCGCAATTGACGAGTTTGTAGGCGACACAGTAAATGTAGTAGCACACCGTGACTACCCAAACGTTGCTCATGCTAATTATTTACCTAAAGGGTCACCATTCGCGCATGTTACGACCTGCTTTAGAGGTGACTTTTTTGATAGGTTTGGCTGTTATCCAACAGATTACCCTCTGAATGAAGATATTGCTTTGTGGGGGGAGGCTTTACTAAAAGGGGCCGTTGGACACAATATTCCATCTACGTTAGTGCAAGTCAGAATGGATGGGGCCTACAATCGACGGACATTAAAGAAGGCGAAAAGTGAATTAAAGGTTTATTTACGAATTTGTAAACAATTAAAAGTGTTTCCTTTTATTCCTTTAGCTCGCTTTGGATTTCGTTTAATGCCAGTTTCTTTGGTTAGCGTACTTTACCGTTCTCCACTAAGAAATAAACTTCTTAAATCTTAGAGATTAAATAGTAACTAAAAAGTACTTTAAGCTCTGTCGACAGTATTTTAGTTACTATTTACGGTAGCCTTACTTGATGAGCTAAATTTCTCTCTTAAAAATGTGGTAATTCGCCACACATAAGAAAGCAAAAGGGAATAAACAATAAAACAGGCGATAAATGCATAGAACATGAAAGCTTCTGGGATCCCGCTTAGCTCACCGTAAATACCAAAAGCAGCGTAAAGAGTTGCGATACCGCAGATTGCTACTAGGGTTTGCTTAGGGCTTAAACCCATACGTTGGAAAATATGATGTAAGTGTTCACGATCGGGTTTGAATGGCGAATCCCCTCGGCGAACTCGACGAATCATGATGGCAGCCATATCCATCAACGGAACCGCAATTAGCCATAATGCCGTCACTGGGCGCATCAGGGGTTTACTCTCTGCTTGGCTAACACCCAGCAATAGCCAGATAACAGTAAAACCAATCATCATGCTGCCTGCGTCACCCATAAATACTTTTCGAGCGCGTCCCAATATCCCCAAGTTCATGAAAATGTAAGGCAGCATCGCAACAATAATAACCACACAGAGATAAGCCAAGCCGTGTTGGGCGTCTACTCTTAATAAATAGGCAAGAGCGCCAAAGGTTACAATAGAAAGCCCACCTAGCAGACCATCAATACCATCTACCATATTAAAAGCATTGATTGCACCGATGACCGCTAGCACTGTGATAGCGATACCAGTCCAACCTAAATTTATATCCCCAAAGCCGAACATGTTACCTAAGCTGTGCAATTCAATACCGGCAATATGAACCATCACCAAAGATAACCCAGCTTGAACTCCCATGCGTATTTTGAAACTCAAGTCGATCTTATCGTCAATGGCGCCGATAAGCGTTAAGAGTGCGATAGAACATACATACAGCCAACTATATTCGATAACTTCTGGTTTAAAGGTCAGAAATTGGATAAGGACAATACAGATAGAGATCCCACCGATAAGTGGAACAGCACCGTCATGTAACTTCCTTTCGTTCGGTTTATCAACTAAGCCTACCGACTTAGCAACCTTACGCATGAGAAACAAAGTGGCAAACGAAGAAAAGAAGATAAATAGAAGTTCCAGAAACATAATAGTGCCAACTGCCATTGTAATTATTCGACGGCTATTTTAACCGACAAGGTAACTATCTCAAGGAGAAAATAAGTAACAGAATGGTAGCAAAACGATACTTTCACCCAATTTCTCCTGATTTTCTTATCAGTAAATTAAAGCACAACGTTCATTTTTTTCCTGGCAAAATGTTGATACAGCTCTGCTTTTGCAACACTTTCACCATGAATTAAATGCACTTCTTTCGGTGGTGGATTAATTCCTTCTACAAAGCAAATTAGATCGGATTGATCTGCATGAGCAGAATAGCCAGACATCGTATGTATTTGAGCTTTCACTTTAATTTTCTTTCCTTCGATATCAACTTCACTCGCACCCTCTTGAATTTCTCTCCCTAGCGTTCCCTCAGCTTGATAGCCAGCAAACAGCACATCATTACGACTATCTGGTAACAACGCATTGAGGTAACTCACCACTCGACCACCTTCGCACATCCCAGAAGCAGCAACCACAATAGCCGGTTCAGAAGTGCTTGCCAGACGATTCACCAATCTCATATGTTCAGCATGAGTCTCAATCGTAATACATTGTTCAAACCCGAGAGGATGACGATGTTGCTCCAAACGCCTTTTTGCTTCTTTACCCCAAAGCTTTTTAAAGCGCCGATAAGTCTTTGTCACTTTTCGTGCTAAAGGCGAATCAAGAATAATTGGTAGGGCACCATGTAAAGACTCCTGGTGCAGAAGCTGTTCGATATCGAATAACAGTTCTTGTGTCCTACCGACACTAAAAGCAGGAATAACAATCACACCACCATCTTCCAGCGCATGTTCGATAATAGAGAGCAATCGAGTGCTTCTACTTTTCACGCTTTCATGGTGCTTATCACCATAGGTCGACTCAATAAACAAATAGTCTGCTTTTTCAGGAGGTTTCGGATCTGGGAGTAAAGGCGTATCACTTGGACCGAGATCACCAGAAAATACCACTACGTCATTATTTGAGAGTTTAAATTCCAAATAAGCAGAACCTAAAATATGGCCCGCAGGTTGAAAGCGTATATAAGCCAACCCCTTAAGAGGAAGCCATGTATTGTACTGACATGGCACCAATCGTTGCTTAATTAGATTTAATATATGTTGCCGTTGATGTTTGCCTAAACCCAGCTGTAGCTTTAATCCGTCCTCTAACATAAGAGGGACCAACTCAGCAGTAGCTTGTGTGCAGTAGATTTTGCCTTTAAAACCAGCTGCGAGTAACCATGGTAATCGGCCTATATGGTCAATATGAGCATGGGTCAGTACCAGCGCTTTTACCTTGGTTAAAGAAAAATCTATTGCCAGCGAACGATCATGACGACCTACCAATGCATCTTTACCTTGAAATAACCCGCAGTCGATCAAAATGCTCCCTTGCTCAAGTCGCAGTTCGTGACAAGAGCCCGTCACCGTATCCTTCCCACCATGATGAAGTACTTTCATAGCTATCTCCTTTTCATAGGCATCAATGTAATGAATCGAAGAAAGAAGAGGGAGGGTAACCGACCAGATAAACACGAAAGTAGGAGTCAAAATGCTAGGGGAGTGTTAAGCGGTGCTTTAAGTTGCATTAAATTGTGATGCATATTCCACATAGGCAACTTTTTGCATTTTGTAATAAATATAAACGAATAAATGCGTATTATAAAACGCGCTTTAGGTAGGTAGAATTTACGATTTTCTGGTTAAACTGACACCTTATATCTTGGTTAGTTGTCATAAAAAAGCCATTTTTTTGTCAGTCTTGTGCTTTTCGTTGCAACCTGTTTGCTATACAATCCTTTGCCTTGAGCACAAATGATAAAAAACCAAATGCACTGCCTTTAGGAGCCAGACCTAAGGGCGGTAGCGTGCCAAAAAGCAAAACAAAGCTCTCTAAGTGACATAAAAATGTCACCAGATAAATATAAATACAATTAAGCACATAGTTGCATTTCTGGCAAGGTCGGCTTTTATAAAAAGTGCGCCTAAACAAATAATTAACTAAATGTCCCATTACGTCAGAGGGGCAATTCAAAGCTGCGATGACAGTTTTTGAGTGATAATTGGCTAGGCATAAGGTTCCTCCCTTCTATTTACCGTCCACGTATCTAGTTCCGTAGAGTGTTCTCGTTGCACATATACTCTTGTGCTCTATCAACGTGTCTACGGCATGCCTAAAACATCCATATTCGCTATTCGAATACAAATCACTCTTACAAGTATTAAGAACTTCTCAAGGGATGCCCTGTGCGTCCTTCGTCTATCTACGCCTTTGGTTACCCTAACCAGACCTAAAGGCGTTCTAAAAATCTAAACTTGCTAGGAACTAAAAATGAACTTTTCATTAGAAAACGCCAGAGTTGGCATCATTGGCTTAGGTTACGTTGGTTTACCACTTGCAGTGGAATTTGGCAAAAAATCACCAACGATTGGCTTCGATATCAACCAAGACCGTATCGATGAACTCTCTGCCGGACGCGATAGCACACTAGAATGCAGCGATAATGAATTAGCAGAAGCAAAATACCTTTCTTATACTTCCTCTCTTCAAGAACTCAAAGAGTGCAATGTTTACATTGTTACCGTTCCTACTCCAATTGACGAACACAAACAACCGGATTTAACGCCTCTTATTAAAGCTTCAGAAGCGTTGGGTACAGTAGTAAATCAGGGCGATATCATCGTTTATGAATCAACCGTATACCCAGGTGCAACAGAAGAAGATTGTATTCCCGTTGTTGAGCGTGTTTCTGGCCTTAAGTTTAACCAAGACTTTTTCGCAGGCTACTCTCCAGAACGAATCAACCCGGGTGATAAAGAACACCGAGTCACGAACATTCTTAAAGTAACAAGTGGCTCAACGCCAGAAGTCGCAGAGTTTGTCGACCAGCTATACAAAACCATCATCACTGCGGGTACACACAAAGCGTCATCTATAAAAGTGGCCGAAGCTGCCAAAGTAATTGAAAACACACAGCGTGATGTAAACATTGCATTAATCAACGAGCTATCAATCATCTTCAACAAGCTTGGTATCGATACGCTAGAAGTGTTAGAAGCGGCAGGCACTAAATGGAACTTCTTACCATTCCGTCCAGGTTTGGTAGGCGGTCACTGTATTGGTGTTGATCCGTACTACCTAACGCATAAAGCGCAAGCAGTAGGCTACCATCCTGAAATGATTTTGGCTGGCCGACGCCTAAACGATGGTATGGGGCAATACGTTGTTTCTCAGCTGGTGAAAAAAATGCTGAAAAAACGTATTCACGTAGAAGGCGCAAACGTACTTGTTATGGGCCTAACATTTAAAGAAAACTGCCCAGACCTACGCAATACCAAAGTGGTGGATATTATCTCTGAGCTAAAAGAGTACAACATCAACGTCGATGTTATGGACCCTTGGTGTTCAAATGATGAAGCGCAGCATGAATATGGCTTAACGCTTTGCGAAAAAGAAAAGCAAGGCCATTACGACGCGATCATCATGGCGGTATCTCATAACGAATTTAAAGAAATGGGTGTTGAGAAAATTCGTACTTTGGGTAAACCAGAACACGTATTGTACGACCTGAAATACGTTCTAGATAAAGAAAGCGTAGATATGCGTCTATAAGGACCTAGAACCTAGGGCTTCAGAGCCGAACCATGAAATTCGAACAGTTAGAAGTTTGGAAGTGGCCATCACGCTTGGCGAACCTCGTTTATACATTCATGTGAGATTGCCAAGATTATGGGTTTAAAGACTAAATAACACACTCGGCTCTGTCTGTTCCTTCAAATATCGCTGAAGGCTTTCAAAGAGAAACCGCGAAAGAAGAAGCGCGGTTTCTTTATTACGCTAAAAGCGTTTTAGGGGTACACCTTACACAGACTTATATCGCTATAGATGTAGGTACATAGATCTTAGACCTTCCCCACACGGAAAACACAATGACCAAATACGAACAAATCCAACAAGAACTAGTTGAATCACCAAAGACGTGGTTAGTAACGGGTGTTGCGGGCTTTATTGGCTCAAACCTACTGGAAAAATTACTCAAGCTTGATCAAACCGTAGTGGGTTTAGATAACTTCGCGACAGGCCATCAACACAACTTAGATGAAGTAAAAAGCCTAGTAAGTGAAGCAAAGTGGGATCGTTTTACCTTTATTGAAGGAGACATCCGAGAGCCGAAAACATGCCAACAAGCCGTAAAAGGTGTTGATTACGTACTACACCAAGCAGCACTTGGTTCTGTACCACGCTCTATCGCTGATCCACTAACCACAAACGCAGCGAACATCACCGGCTTTTTAAATATGCTGGACGCGGCAAAAGAAGAAGGGGTAAGCAGCTTTACTTATGCTGCAAGCAGCTCGACATACGGTGACCATCCAGCACTGCCGAAAGTGGAAGAAAACATCGGTAACCCACTTTCTCCTTATGCGGTAACTAAATACGTAAACGAGCTTTATGCCGGTGTATACGCCCGCACTTACGGTTTTAAAACGATAGGGCTTCGTTATTTCAATGTATTTGGTCGCCGACAAGATCCAAACGGCGCTTACGCTGCAGTAATTCCGAAATGGACAGCGGCAATGATCAATGGTGAAGATGTCTACATTAACGGTGATGGCGAAACAAGCCGAGACTTTTGCTATATCGATAACGTAGTACAAATGAACCTGCTAGCAGCAACGGCAAAAGAAGACGCAAAAGACGAAGTCTACAACGTAGCTGTTGGTGATAGAACGACGTTAAAGGATCTTTATTACGCCATTAAGAAAGCGCTAAACGGAAATGGTGTGCAAGTTAAAGGTGAACCAATTTATCGTGATTTTCGTGCTGGTGATGTTAGACACTCTCAAGCTGAGGTAACTAAAGCTAAAGATATATTGGGCTACTCAAATACGATCTCTATAACTACTGGTTTATCTCGCTGTATGGAGTCATATGTATAACAGTTTTGTGAGAGCTATAAATAAAACTACTGTACCAATATTAGTATGTATAAGTTTGCTGTCAACGACATATATATATATATATTCTATAAATTATGGAGAGGAGTATCTTTGTCTTCTGCCTTTTGTATACGGCCTCTTTTCTATTTCGCTTTATGCTGGGGTCAGTTTTACTAAGAAAAGTATATTTATTCAAGTTTTGACATTGGTTGGATTTTTTAGATATATAGTTCACCCTGTACTTACTGTTTATTTAGGAGGCTATGAAGGGAGATCAAGTCTAGCTCCTGATGAAGGAGATTATATTTCAGCAATATATCTTATGTCTTATGAGTTGATATGTGTTGCTATAATAATAGCAATTTTTGAATATAAAAATAGATATAAGCCATTTCTACTAAGCTCAGATTTTAGAGTAGCGTTTGGTATTAAGGCATCTTCTATTCTTTTGATAACTTCAGTCTTCCTGCTTTTTATTAGTCCAAAATCTATTCTTTTAATTAGCTTCGTTATTCCGAATCCAGTTCAAATGGCTGAAGAAGATGTTTCTTCCATGGTTAGACTTTTTGCATTTATATTTATTATTGCAAAAACGATATTTGTAATAAATGTCATGTATTATGTTAAGTTGAAAGATTCAAAAGTTCAGAGTAAGAAATATCAAGCTGTAGTACTATTATCAATTATAATTGGAATGCTTATATATATGGGGACAAATAGGACTGACATATTGGTAAATGCAGTTATCCTACTTTTGTTTGCATATAAACTATTTGGAAAGCCGATCATTAAAATGGCTGTTTTAGGCGCAGTAATTGTACCAATGATACTGGTGGCTGTAACTAAGCATCGAGAGTATGTGGTCCAAGATGATTCAAAGCTAGCTAATATAAATGACTACACACAAGTATATTTTGGGGGGGTGTATAATGTGGCTGTTGGGTTGGGAATAGAGAAAAACTTCCCTGAAGCCTCATCATTTTCAGTTCTTGCATATGATATATTACGGCCTATGGTCGGAGTTAATATCTTAGTTAAGAGCTGGAACTTAAAATACTCCAATATGTATTATAATGACAGAATATGGCGGCATGTAGATAGACGGTCTCAAATCATTCCAATGATTGCTCAAGGTAATCTTTTCTTTGGAAAGGTTTTATCTCCGATACTTACGATACTATTTGTTATGATTGGATACTATTTTATTGGAATGTCTAACAAAAACATATCACTAGAGTTAAAGTTCATTATTACATTAATTTTAGCAAGGCTGGGATTTGTTTTTGGTCAAAACACAATGAACTTTGTTAATGATATATCAATGAATTTGTTTATCTTTCTTGCCTTATTAAGCTTTATTAAAATACTAAAGACGAAAAAACATGAAAAGAGTGGTTTTTATTCACGACCATAGATTTAAAGAGTTTAATGGTCGCTATTATACACCTTCTAGCTTTGATAGAAAATTTCTTAATTATTACAAAAGCTTTGGTGATGAGATTTATGTTATTGCACGTGAAGATCGACTTGAAAGCTATCAAGAGAATTTAGCAGAGTCTAGTGGGAAGGGTATTTTTTTTAAAACAATCGATAATTTAAGAAGTTTTAGTGGGTTGTTAAGTATAAATAAATCGATAAAGAATATAAGAAGTGTTGCTCGGAAAGATGATTTGGTCATAATCAGACTACCAAGTACTACAGGGCTAGTAGCATTCTTTTCTCTACATAAACTAAACAAGAATATAATTGTTGAAGTCGTTGGTAATGTTAAGGAGTCTAATTTTCTTCACGGTAGTTTGGTGGGTAAGTATTTGGGTTTTATTGAACACTACTTAACTAAAAAAGCGATAGAAAAATCGAAAAACACAATATACATAACAAAGAATTATCTTCAGAAAATATATCCGAGTAAAGGCAAAACAGAAGTTTGTCCTAATACTTATTTAGAAAGTACTAGTTATGATAGAGATAAGCATGTTTTCACAGAAAATAAAATTGGACTAATTGGTTCATTAGATGTTGATTATAAAGGGCATGAGGTTGCTCTCAATGTTCTAAAGTATCTAAATCGTAATGGAAATAAATGGTCTTTGTACTTTGTAGGTGGCGGAGATAGTCGTAGATGGCAGAATTATGCCAAGGCTCTTGGTGTTCTTGATTCTGTCCATTTTGTCGGTGTGTTAAAACCAGGAAAGGAAGTATTTAATTTTATAGACGAGATGAGCATTATGCTTCAACCGAGTAAAGTGGAAGCTCAAGGGCGAGCAATAGTTGAGTCAATGAGTCGAGGTAAGCCCGTAATCTCAACAAATGTAGGCGGTATCCCTGAGTTGCTTCCTAAATCACAGTTATTTGATACAGACGATTATCCCAATATGGCCAAGAAAATTTTAGAGCTAGCTAGTTCTAAACGTTTATATAGAAGTATATTGATTGATCAATTTTCAGTATTAGATGAATTCGATGAAGGTTTGATTAAAAACAAAAGGCTTAATTTTATAAATTTGGTGGTTAAAAGTGATTAATAAGATTTTTAATTTTTTATATTATACTATTATATATCATTTTTTTTGGCTGTTGTGTGAAATAACCCTTCCAAATTTACATGCGTGTAATTTAATCAGGGGCAAAGTTTTAGGGATTTTTTTTAAAAAGGTTGGGAGTAACTTTGCTATTGCCAGAAGTTGTACATTAATAATGACTAGAAATATAGAGGTTGGGGATGATGTCTACTTGGCTCACGGCGTTTGGATTAATGGTGTTGGCGGTTTAAAGTTTTCAAATGGAGTGATTGTTTCACCAAAGGTGATAATTGCTTCTGCAAAGCATGTGTATCGAGATGGTTCAGTTAGGCTAAAGGAGTCTGTTAACAAAAAAATAACAATTGGTTCTGGAGTTTGGGTTTGTAGCAATTCTACAGTTACAATGGGTGTAAGCATTGGAGATGGAAGTGTAATTGCTGCTAATAGTAGTGTTATTTCAGATGTAGAACCATATTGTTTATATGCCGGTGTTCCAGCAAAAAAAATAAAGAGTATAAAATGAGAAACTCAATATTGTATATGCTGGGGACAATTTGCTATGCCATTCTTCAATGGATTATATTAGTTTATATCTCCAACATATATGGTGCATCATATGCTGGACACTATACTCTTTATCTTAGCTTTTTAACTCCTGTTGTAATACTGCTCAACGGTGGCTTGAGAGTTTATTTGTCATCTGATGTTTTGAAAGAAAATTCAGATGAGTCTTATTTGATTCTTAGATACTGTTTTCTTGTACTTTACTTTGTACTGCTTTTACCATTCTTATATTTTTCTGAAAATCCAAGTGCTTTTGCTTTTTGTTATTTCCTTAAAGGATTTGACTCCCTCTCTGATCTTGAATATGGCGCATGGAATAGAAGTAAGTTGATAAAAAATTATTTTTCATCTCAGCTTTTAAGAATGGTTTCTTTCGTATCTTTTCTTTATTTTTTGATTTATTTCGATTTAAATGATTTTTACTATTTCTCACCACTTTCGTTGTTAGCCGTATACTTTTTTTATGATAGAAGAAACTCGTCTCTAACGTTCTTGAGCCGTAACGTAGATATTATAAAAATTAGGCTACTTCTAAGTAAATCATACAAGATTGGAGTGAGTGCCCTTTTAGCTGCATTATCCGTTACTGTGACACGAACTTTAATAAATTATTATATTGGTGCTGAAGGTGTTGCTGAATTTGTATACATAACATATTTCTATAATGTTGCTAGTATCGCTGTTCTTGCCATCAGTCAAATATCAATTCCTATTTTTTCAGAGTCTATAAATATATTTAAGACCAAGCACTTTAAAGGTGGTTTGTTTTTTATTTCAGTGTTTTCTATTTTTTACTTACTCTTTGTTTTAATCATGTCAAATATTTTTATATCTACATTTTATGATGTGAGTTTTTATTATGAACTAAATGTTAGATGTTATGTTGGCTTCTCTGGTATGTTTTTGTTTCTTGGTGTTTTTATCAATGTTATATTGATAGCAAGAAAGAAAGTTAAGGAACTTTTTAGGATAAATTTAATTCTTTTTGTTTTTAATCTTTTCGCCTCATGGACCCTAATTTCAATAAATGGGATTTTAGGAGCTTATGAAAGTTTCCTGATCAATGCATTTACATTGCTAATGTTGAATGCTTTTTTTGTTATAAAATCAGAACGTCAACACATTTTTTCTTAATCAAGGTCTTTTAATGAAAATTTTTATTATTGGAGCATACCCTTCTTCATTGGTGAACTTTAGAGGAGAGATGATAAAAAGTATCAGTAAGATTTGTGAAAGTACTTTTGCTTTATCTAGTTTGGCTACTGAAGATGAAATTAATTCTATAAGGGCATTGGGTTGTTCATATTTAAAATATTATGTAAATAGAAACGGTATTAATCCTGTTAGCGATCTTTTTACTTTTTTTTCACTGGTTGTTAAGTTTATTAATAATAAGCCAGACCTGATTTTCTCTTATACTATAAAACCCATTATTTGGGGTGGGTTTGCCGCTAGATTTGCAAATGTCCCTTCCTTTTATGCAATGATCACGGGGCTTGGCTATGCCTTTCAAAAAGGTGGGGTGGCAAAGAACTTACTTAATGTTCTTGTTAAGTTCTTATATCGTTCCGCTTTAAAGAAATCGAAAGGCGTTATTTTTCAGAACAGAGACAACATGCAAGTCTTTATTGATGAAGGTATTGTCCCAAAAGAAAAATGTTTTCTCGTAAATGGTTCGGGGGTCGATCTCAGCCATTACAATTTATCTCCTTTACCTTCTACTCCACACTTTTTGTTAATTGCCCGGTTACTAGGCGATAAAGGGATAAGAGAATACGCTCAAGCTGCTCAGTTAGTTAAGCAGAAGTATCCTGAAGCTGTATTTGAGTTAGTTGGCCCTGAAGACCCATCTCCTGATGGTATCAAGCTTGATGAGGTTCACCAATGGACTGAGTCGGGAGCAATTAAATACAGCGGCGCGACCACAGATGTGCGTCCATTTATTGAAAACTGCGCGATTTATGTACTGCCCTCTTATCATGAAGGAATGCCTCGTACAGTGTTAGAGGCGATGGCGATGGGTAGACCAATCTTAACCACTGATGTGCCAGGTTGTAGAGAAACGGTAATTGATGGCGAAAACGGTTGGTTAGTTGAAAAAGCCAATGCAGAACAGCTTGCAGAAAAAATGATCTGGTTTATCGAGAACCAAGACAAGTGGCAGGGAATGGGCAAAAGCAGTCACGATATGGCATATGAAAAATTTGATGTCCATAAAGTTAATGCGGAAATTTTAAAAATCATGGGATTATCTAATGAAAAGGATATTTGATTTCACGGCTTCTTTATTTGCCCTTATTTTACTTTCACCAATTATCGCGCTCGTGGCTTGGAAAATACGCAAGAACTTAGGCTCGCCAGTGTTGTTTCGTCAAACACGTCCTGGTTTGAATGGCAAACCATTTGAAATGGTTAAGTTCCGTACCATGAAAGACGCGGTCGATGCACAAGGAAATCCACTTCCTGATTCCGAGCGAATGACTCCGTTCGGAGACAAATTGAGAAACTCGAGCCTCGATGAGCTTCCGGAGTTGTGGAACGTATTGAAAGGTGAGATGAGTTTAGTGGGGCCACGTCCTTTATTAATGCAGTACTTACCGCTTTATAGTAAAGAGCAAGCGAGACGTCACGAAGTCAGGCCTGGCGTAACGGGCTGGGCTCAAATTAATGGGCGTAATGCAATCAGCTGGGAAGATAAGTTTAAGCTGGATGTGTGGTATGTCGATAATCGTAACCTGTGGCTAGATATCAAAATTCTGTTCCTAACCGTTAAAAAAGTGTTTGTGAAGGAAGGAATATCGGCAGATGGCCATGTCACGATAGAACCTTTTACTGGTCAATCAAAGCAGAGCGAAATCCATGAATAGAACTTGCGCAATTTTAGGCGCTAGTGGTCACGGTAAAGTCGTTGCTGAAATTGCGGAGCTAAATGGTTATACAAACATTGAGTTTTTTGATGACCGCTGGCCAGAGTTGCAAAATGTTGAGCATTGGCCAGTCAAAGGGAATTCCGAAGCCTTGTTAAAGATAGCGGCACAGTTTGATCTAACGGTGATAGCCATCGGCAATAATAAAGTCAGGTTAGAAAAGCAGAAGCAACTGAGTATAGCTGGCGCTAAATTCTCTGTACTAGAGCACCCTAGGGCCACAATTAGTCGGCATAGTCAGCTTGATAAAGGTACGGTGGTCATGGCTGGTGCTGTCATCAATCCTTTTGTCAAAGTTGGTAAAGCATGCATTATTAACACTGCCTCAACGATAGATCATGACTGCCATTTAGCGGATGGCGTACATGTTAGCCCTGGTTGTAATCTTGCGGGCGGGGTAACTGTCGGGGAAGGTTCTTGGCTCGGTATCGGAAGCCAAGTTAAACAACTTATTTCCATTGGTACGGGCGTAATGGTAGGAGCCGGCGCGACTGTCCTGAACCATGTACCAGATTTGCAAACTGTTGTGGGTACTCCTGCACAGCTCGTAAACAAGTCAAAATAACATTCTCATAATAATTTTTATTTAGGTGACATCGTGCTTAATACTCCATTTTCTCCATGGCCTTCTTTTACTCAAGAAGAAGCCGACGCAGTTAGTCGTGTACTACTGTCAAACAAAGTAAACTACTGGACGGGTAGTGAGTGCCGTGAGTTCGAAAAAGAATTCGCAGCTTGGGTTGGATGTGATCATGCTGTTGCACTAAGCAACGGTACCCTTGCACTCGATGTCGCGCTTAAAGCGTTAGCGATTGGTGAAGGGGACGAGGTTATTACGACGCCTAGAACGTTTCTTGCTTCTGCGTCTTCTATTGTTACGGCTGGCGCCAACCCTGTGTTCGCGGATGTGGATCTCAACAGCCAAGCCATCACGGCAGAGTCAATTGAAGCGGTGCTAACCCCTAAGACGAAAGCAGTCATCGTTGTTCATTTAGCTGGCATGCCTGCAGAAATGGATGCCATTATGGCACTTTCAGAAAAACATGGTTTTTTTGTTATTGAAGATTGTGCCCAAGCACATGGCGCAAAATACAAAGATCGTAGTGTTGGCACAATTGGTCACATTGGTGCTTGGTCATTCTGTCAAGATAAGATCATGACTACAGGCGGTGAAGGTGGCATGGTGACCACGAATGATAAAGATTTGTGGTCAAAAATGTGGTCTTACAAAGATCATGGTAAAAACTATGACGCGATTTATAACCGTCAACATCCACCGGGCTTTCGCTGGTTGCACGACAGCTTTGGAACCAATTGGCGTATGACTGAGCTACAAGCCGTGGTTGGTCGTATTCAATTGACTCGCATGTCAGAATGGACGGCAAAACGTCAAGCCAATGCGGCACAAATCGATGAGGCGGTTGCAGATCTCAATATCGTTCGCCGTGTTCACGTGCCTGAGCATTCGCAGCACGCAGAATACAAACACTACCTATTTGTTGAGCCTGAACATTTGGCAGAGGGCTGGACGAGAGATCGCATTGTGGAAACCATTGTAGAACGTGGCGTTCCGGCTTATCAGGGGAGCTGTTCTGAGGTGTATTTAGAAAAAGCATTTGATAATACGCCATGGCGACCAGAAAAACGCCTACCAAATGCGGTGCAGTTAGGTGAGACCAGTTTGATGTTTTTGGTCCATCCGACCTTAACACCTGAAGAAGTGGCTAAAACCAGCTGCGTGATCCGTGAAGTGTTGTTAGAGGCGCAGAAGTAAACCTGTTCAGTCTGAGTGGGACGCATAAATAACAATGCCTTAACGCGTCGTTATCTATAATTTTTTCCTACCAATGCGTCCCACCACTTGATGAAAAATGTAAAACGTCTGTTACGCATATTGCTTAAAAGATGCGATGCAGCGAGATAATATGCAAATAATGGTTCTATACATAATCATCAGGTTGTATAATCTTTGCTCAGGCTATCTCATAACATTAACTAGCATTACCACCAAACTCTTAAAAAATAAACTTGGGGTAATGAGGCTTACATACTGTCATGATTGAAAATAATTCCAAACTTAACGTCATTTGGTCTTTACCGAGATATCAAAAGCGCCTTATTAGTATCGGAGTGGATTTCTTTATTATCTCTGCTGCTTTTATGTTTGCTTATTGGTCTCGCATCGGTGAGTTCCGTTCACTTCCAGATACAAGCAGTCACTACGTATTGCTTGCCACCGTTGTTTGTACCCTTGCTGTCTTTGTCGCGTTTGGCCTCTACCGAGCGGTATTACGCTATTTAGGCTTTCATGTGCTGGCAGTCGTCGGGTTAGGTACTATTCTATCTGCGCTTTGTGTGGCCAGTTTTGCTTTCGCATTCGATGCCCAATTACCACGCTCGATTCCTTTTATTTATGCCGCTTTTCTAGCAATAGGGGTAGGGACTAGCCGTCTGTTAGTAAGAAGTTTGGTTGCTCAATCGGTACATAAGGCCGGAGATCCAGTCCTCATTTATGGTGCAGGTAGTGCTGGTCGTGAGCTTGCGTTTGCGCTGCGACAATCAGAAACCTACCGAGTTATCGGCTTTGTGGATGAAGATAAAACCCTGCAAAACACAATGTTAATGGGTTATCGAGTCTATACCGCAGATAATGCGATAAAGGCGATCAGAAAGCATGAAGTGAAAAAAATCTTACTTGCCATTCCTAGCGCTTCGAATAAACGCCGTAAGGAGGTTTTGGATCGAATCTCTAAACTTCCGGTTGAAATCCAAACCGTTCCTGATATGAAAGATATCCTTACGGGTAAGGCGAAAATTGATGAACTGAAAGAGGTTCCGATTGGTGATTTGTTAGGTCGTGATCCTGTTCAGCCGCAACAAGTTTTGATGGAAGCAAACATCAAGAACCAAGTGGTCATGGTGACGGGAGCTGGTGGCTCAATTGGTTCTGAGTTATGTCGTCAGATTTTGAACTACTCACCAAAATCATTGATCTTATTTGAGCTGTCTGAGTTTGCCTTGTATCAGGTTCACAGTGAGCTAAGCCAAATCATCAAGGCTAAGAAGCTAAACATTGTAGTCGTGCCTCTAGTTGGCTCTGTACAGCGACAAAATCGTTTAGAAACCACCATGAAGGCGTTTGACGTGGACACGGTTTACCATGCCGCAGCGTATAAACATGTTCCGCTGGTGGAGTATAACGTTGTTGAGGGTGTGCGAAACAACGTATTTGGCACTTACTACACCGCACAAGCAGCGATTGATGCTGGTGTGAAGAATTTCGTTCTCATTTCTACTGATAAAGCCGTTAGACCAACGAACGTCATGGGTGCGACTAAACGCATGGCTGAGTTGGGGTTACAAGCGTTGGCGGAGCAACAAAATCGAATTCGTGAGAGCAACCCAAACCTTGGCACGCGCTTTTGTATGGTGCGCTTTGGTAATGTACTGGGTTCGTCAGGCTCGGTAATTCCTGTATTCAAAAGACAAATTGAAAAGCGAGAGCCTATTACGGTCACTCATAAAGACATTACTCGATACTTTATGACGATCCCGGAAGCTGCTCAGTTGGTCATTCAAGCTGGGGCAATGGGTAAAGGTGGCGATGTATTTGTTCTCGATATGGGGGAGCCAGTTAAGATTGTCGATCTAGCGAAGAATTTGGTTTACCTGTCAGGCCTTGAAGTTAAAGATGAAAACAATCCTCATGGCGATATAGAAATTCTCTTCACTGGTTTGAGGCCTGGAGAGAAGTTATATGAAGAGCTGTTGATTGGGGATGATAATGTTTCCGAAACGGCACATGCTCGCATTATGACAGCCCAAGAAAGTTACTTGCCATTGAAAGAGTATGAGACCTTGATCGACAAGCTCGATGTTGCTTGCCACAACTTCCAACACGAAGTGATTCGTCGTTTACTGCTCGAGGCCCCTACAGGTTTTAACCCAGTAGATGGCATTGAAGATCTTGTATGGAAGCAAAATACTCGCACTGCGGAGTTATATACTTTTGAACCAAAGCAAAGTAATGCAAGTGAAACTTGATGCTTTTGTTTGATTGGTAAATAATAGAAAAATTAATAAGATATGCTTTCGTGATGCTCGCTGTGGAGATTTACCTATGACGAGCCCAGTATCGGCATATTGCAATCTCAAAAAGGCACTTCTGAGTGCCTTTTTCTGTATTCAATACATTAACAGTGGCTAAAACTGATGGCACAGAAAACGATTAAAATAGGGATAGCAGCATTATCGCTGCCGCTACTGGTAAGTACCTCTCTTACCGCTCAGGAGTTGGTGACGCTACCTTCGAATCAAAGCTTTACAGGTTTAACCTTTACGCCTAATGCGCAGTCGTTAAACTATGGTGACTTTTCATTTACGTATGCGCAAGGCTTGCCATTTCGAACAGCAGTTCAAGATTTGGATTCTCTTAAGTTTTCGTTTGGCATGTTTGAGGGGTTAGAGGCCCACGGAAGAATTGTCACTGATGATTACACCTCAAACTGTTTTTACGATTGTGGAGACATTCGTGATTTATCGATGTCTTTCAAATATCAGGTTCCTAACTTTTGGGGGGCGGAGAATCTAGACTTTGCTTTGGGTATTCAGGACTTGGGAGGGGCTGGTAACCAGTTCAGTACTAAATATGCGGTCGCGGACTACTCTTTCGACTTTGCTCCAGTTCGAGTGTCGGCAGGCTACGGGCTTTCTGATATCGAGTTGGGTGTAATGGATGGCCCATTCGGTGGTATTGAGTATCAACCATTGAGCTTTTTACAGGTCAGTGGGGAATACGATGCTGTGGAGTTCAACTCATCGGTGAAACTTTTTACCCCACAAGGCACACTGCCTTATGATGTGACAGCTTCGCTCAGTTATCAGCTATATTCAGGCCACAATACAGATGAGCAAAATATCTGGAACGCAGCACTTTCAGTACCGTTAGTCACCGGGTACACGCGCTCTCGCGATTACTCTCGCAATAATGTCACGTTGATGGAAAGGCTGTCTTTGGAGCAGAAGAAAGCCAAAGAGGCTTCTATCTCTACTTTGGTGAGCACGCTTCGTAATGAAGGCTTCGTGAATATTCAAATTGGTCTGTTGAACCAAACGACGGTAGTTGCACTAGAGAACCGTCGTTATAACCATAACCAAGTTGACGGTTTAGGTGTTGCTATGGGGATCATTTCTAGTCACCTAGGTCAAAATGCCGTATCAGAAGTGGGCGGTGAGTCGGAGCGCATTGAGCTAATTATGCTCGCAAACCAAAAGCCTGTTGTTAGTGTGCAAGCGAATTCGTCTTGTTATCAAAGTTTTATCAATGGTTCTGCTGCGTGCGAGGATATTAAGTTCACGACACGAAATTTAGCCGAGAAACTTGAGCTGGTTAATTGGAAAACAGAGCGCGTAAATAGCGGTGTACTAGACTCTCAACTTGTTTTTTCACCTATGGTTCGCCATGCCGTTGCGACAGAGTTTGGGGTCTATGACTACTCCTTTGCCATGTCGAGCAACTTATATACGTATCTTTGGCCTGGTGCCGCTGTCGATGTTCGCCATATTCTGCCGTTAGCAGAAAGTGACGATTATGAAAAATGGGGATACTTTGAAGATAGCGCGTACGAGAATGATATCGAGCGTGCAATGTTGCATCAATTCTTCCGTTTGCCTTATGTTGATATCGCGAACCAAGTATCCGTCGGTTTGGCGAAAACAGATTATATTGGCGCGAGAAGTGAATCAACATGGTTTTCTCAGTCCGGTGCGCATGCCTTTAGCTTAGAAATGAGTTATTTCCAGCACGTTGATGAGAAAGATGAAAATGGCTACGAGACTCTCGATCGTCAAACTTCGCTAGCTCGTTATACTTTCTCAATGCCTGAATGGGATTGGCAGTTTAACGCGACAGCGGGTGAGTTTTGGCGAGGTGATGTCGGTGCCAAGCTAACAACCTCTCATTGGTTTGAGGATATTGAGGTTTCCGCTACTTATCAGGTTACTAAGTACAAAGATACTGATGAAGAGCAGTTTGTGGCTGTTTCAGTCAAGCTACCATTAACACCTTGGCGCGATATGTCTCCTGGTTTGTTGCAGGTTCGAGGCAACGAGGCCTATGACTTTAATGTGATGACACGAGTAGGCAATGATGTGAATTACTTAAGTGATGGACAAGGTGATGAGCTTATCATGGACAACAGCATGCTACGTCGTTACTTCAACCGTGGCCGCTATGGTAGTGATTACTTTGAAGAGAATAAGATTCGCTTACGTAATGCCTACCTGCGTTACCTATCAACTCAGTTAGACTAAACCCATAGAGTAATACTATTTGCAAAAAGCGGCCAATGAGCCGCTTTTATTTTATCTAAGTATCGAATGTGGAACACATCAAAAATGCAAATTTGTTTCGCGTCTTTATCGCTCTACCCTGTAGTTTGATGTTTTGTTATCCTACGAACAGTTTTACACTTTTAGGAATAATAAAAATGAAAGTTGCAGTTGCAGGTACCGGCTATGTAGGTCTGTCCAATGCTATGCTTTTAGCTCAAAATCATCAGGTGGTAGCAGTTGACATTATCCAAGAAAAAGTGGATTTGTTGAACAACAAGCAGTCTCCAATTGTGGATGCCGAAATTGAGGATTTTCTAGCAAACAAAGAGCTAAACTTTGTCGCAACGCTAGATAAAGAACTTGCTTACAAAGACGCAGAGTTTGTTGTCATTGCAACGCCAACGGATTATGACCCACAAACCAACTACTTTAATACTGCTTCTGTTGAAGCGGTAATTAAGGACGTGATGACCATTAATCCGAACGCAGTCATGGTGATTAAATCTACGGTACCAGTGGGCTACACTGCACGTATTAAGCAAGAGTTTGGTTGTGAAAACATTATTTTCTCGCCAGAGTTTCTTCGCGAAGGCAAAGCACTTTATGACAACTTGTATCCTTCTCGTATCATTGTTGGTGAGCGCAGTGAGCGTGCTAAAACATTCGCCAATCTTCTGGTTGAAGGGGCGGTAAAAGAAGATATCCCAGTCCTGTTTACTGACTCTACAGAAGCTGAAGCGGTTAAGTTGTTTTCAAATACGTACCTTGCGATGCGCGTAGCTTATTTCAATGAGTTAGATTCGTACGCTGAGGCACATAATCTCGATTCTCGCCAAATTATTGAAGGTGTCGGCTTAGACCCTCGTATTGGCAACCACTACAACAACCCTTCGTTCGGTTACGGTGGCTACTGCTTACCTAAAGATACAAAACAATTGTTAGCAAACTACCAAGAAGTTCCTAATAACATTATTGGCGCTATCGTCGATGCAAACCGTACACGTAAAGACTTTATTGCCGATTCAATTATCAAGCGCCACCCAAAAGTTGTGGGCATTTACCGCTTAATTATGAAAGCTGGTTCTGATAATTTCCGTGCTTCGTCTATTCAAGGCATTATGAAGCGCATTAAGGCAAAAGGGATTGAAGTCGTGGTGTATGAGCCAGTACTTCAGGAAGAGGAATTCTTTAACTCACGTGTAATTAAAGATCTTAATGAGTTTAAACAAAGTGCAGATGTGATTGTCTCTAACCGCATGGTTGAAGAGCTTGCTGATGTGGCTGATAAAGTTTACACACGTGACCTGTTTGGTAGCGACTAATTGAAATAACATTATAGTAAGCCAGTCGTATTGACTGGCTTTTCGGTTTATTAAGGTAATTAATCTGATGAAATACTTAGTGACAGGTGCGGCCGGTTTTATTGGTAGTGCAACAGTAGAGAAGCTAAACGCGGCAGGGAATGAAGTTGTTGGTATCGACAATCTAAATGATTATTACGACGTAAACCTGAAACTTGCTCGACTGGCCCGTATTGAGCACCCTTTGTTCAAGTTTTTGAACGTTGATATTGCTGATCGCTCTGCAATGGAAACACTCTTCTCTACAGAGAAGTTTGATCGTGTTATTCACTTGGCCGCACAAGCTGGCGTACGTTACTCTTTAGAAAATCCCCACGCTTACGCAGATTCTAACCTAGTAGGGCATTTGAATATCCTTGAAGGCTGTCGCCAAAATGGCGTTAAGCACTTAGTATATGCTTCATCTAGTTCTGTATATGGCTTAAATGCCAAAGTTCCATTTGCTACATCTGATAGTGTTGATCACCCGGTATCACTATACGCGGCGACCAAAAAGTCTAATGAGTTAATGGCTCATAGCTATTCTCATCTATATGATATTCCGACCACAGGTCTACGTTTCTTTACCGTTTACGGTTCATGGGGACGTCCCGATATGGCTCCTTTTATTTTCACTAAAAAGATTCTTGATGGTGAAACCATTGATATTAATAACAATGGTGACATGTGGCGCGACTTTACTCATGTGAATGATATTGTCGAAGGTGTGGTTCGTATTTCTGATGTGTTGCCTACACGTAATGATAGCTGGACCGTTGAAGCAGGTACTCCAGCAAGTAGCTCTGCGCCTTACTCTGTTTACAACATAGGTCATGGTTCACCGATTAACCTAATGGATTTTGTTAAAGCGATTGAAGACGAACTGGGTATTGAAGCTAAGAAAAATTTCCGCGATATGCAACCTGGTGATGTTTATCAAACCTATGCGGATACCGAAGACTTATTTGCTGCGACTGGTTACAAGCCAAAAGTAACAGTAAAAGAAGGGGTTGCTGAGTTTGTTTCTTGGTATAAAGAGTTTTACAACAAATAAAACAAGAGTTTGGTGGCCTATATTTCATTGCGTCGGAAAATGAGTAGAAAGGTATGAACTCTAGGTTTTTTGTTTGTAAAATTATTTAAAGCATATTGAAAAGGGCTGACGTTTACGTCAGCCCTTTTGCTATCTGATATTACAACAGAGATTAAGCTTTTGCTTTAGCCGCTGCTTTAGCGATTGCTGCGAAGCTTTTCGCGTCTAGAGAAGCGCCGCCAACTAGAGCACCGTCGATGTCTGGTTGTGAGAAGTAAGCTTCAGCGTTTTCTGGCTTAACAGAACCACCGTATTGGATGATTACTTGTGCTGCAACTGCTTCGTCTTTCGCAGCGATAAGTGCGCGGATAGAAGCGTGGATGCGTTGTGCATCTTCAGCTGTTGCTGCTTTACCAGTACCGATAGCCCAGATTGGTTCGTAAGCGATGATTGCGCCGTTTAGAGCTTCAACACCGTAAGTGTCGATAACTGCGTTGATTTGACGTGCACATACAGCTTCAGTTTCGCCAGCTTCGTTTTGCGCTTCAGATTCACCGATACAGAAAACAGGTGTTAGGCCGTTTTCTTTTAGGAAGTTGAATTTCTTAGCGATAAACTCGTCAGATTCGTTGTGGTATTCACGACGCTCTGAGTGACCGATGATGATGTGAGTAGCACCGAAATCTTTCAGCATTTCTGGAGACATATCGCCAGTGAACGCACCGCTGTTGTTTAGGTCAGTGTTTTGAGCACCTAGGATGATCTTGTTACCGCCTTCAGCGATTACGCGCTCTGCTAGGTCGATGTAAAGTGCTGGTGGAGCGACTGCTACGTCAACACCTTCAACGCCTTCAAGCTCAGCGTTAAGACCAGTTAGCAGCTCAGTTACCATTGCTTTGCTGCCGTTTAGTTTCCAGTTACCCATCACTACAGGACGACGCATAGGAATATCTCCCTTATCTTTAATGTAAATAGTCAATTAATGTAAAAAATCTACGTAGGAATATAACAGAATAATGTGAACAGATCATGATTGGCGTCATGTCTTGTCCGGCTTTCTTTACTGATTCGACCAAGCATCGATCCTGTTATTTTTGTCAAAAGCAATCGATTGGTGATCACGTAGACAGAATGATAGTTCATTCCTCGGAAATTGCTGCTGAGATTGGTATTACTACGCGCTGGAATTAATAGTTGTAGAAAGGAATCAAAATGCCAAATCTCGTTTTAGAGTATTCAAACTCGGTGGAAGAGCGTGTCAATGTTCAGGGGTTGCTGGAGGATTTACATAAAACGGCGTTAGAGAGTGGCCTTTTTGAGCTCGCGTCAGTGAAATCTAGAACGCTCCGGTGCCACAATTGGTTAATTGGGGAAGAGGGTGATAGCCTCGACTTTATCCATATCAACTTTGATTTGCTATCTGGCCGTTCCCAAGAGCAGAAGAGAGAACTGTCACGAGCCTTGATGGCGACTCTTCAAGAGCAAGCCAGTCACGTGCACAGCTTAACGGTCAATATCCGAGACATGGACGTAGACAGTTTCCAAAAGATAGTGAATTAGGTTGAACCGAGTTTCTTGAGAGCAGTGAGCAGGGCTACGCACCGTGAGATGCAAGGGAGCTGAAAGCTAATAGGCCTTATCGAGAGTTTATCGTTGCTTGAGCTTACTCTCGCTCTGCTTGTTATAACGGCGTTGTTGGCGCTTACACTGCAGGTGTACTTTCCAAACCATATCGACTCGGCTAATCTATAACCTTTCTATTTTGGGGTAAAATTTGATGTCGACTAAAGAGTTACTGTTTTCTTTTCAAGGACGTATAAACCGTAAAACCTACTGGATTTGGAACGTCATTTACTATGTCTCTATTCTAGGTTTTGGTGCTGGAATCAGTAAGCTATTTCCTACTTTCTCCTATTTACTTCTCCCTATTTTCTTGGTGATTTTGTTAATCCCTGATTTGGCGATCACCACCAAGCGTTGGCATGACCGCAACAAATCAATCTATTGGCTAGCACTGAATATTCCGCTGATTATCGGACGAATCGCTACGCCAATGACTAGCCCTGTTGCACAAGAGCCGTCGACACCGCAAATGTTCGTTGCTTCCATTTCTCTGATTTGTGGTTTATGGATTCTAATTGAATGTGGCTTATTAAAAGGAACATCAGGACCAAACCAATATGGCCCTGAGCCGGAGTAATCGCTTCAAGTATCGTGCGTGCTGAAAGTAGATTCTTAGTCTCGCTGAGGCTCGCTAGAATGACGAACTCCTTTGATCTAGAGCTTGCTATTGTACCCGTCATTCTGAACAACGAGGTACGAGCGTGATTCAGAATCTATCGTCCGCTTGAGCAGTAGCTAAGGTGAGTGGGAAAGAATAGGAGTTTGCTGTTACTTGATTCTTAGTCTCGCTGGAGCTCGCTAGAATGACTAGCTTTTTTGATCTAGAGCTTGCTATTTTAACCGTCATTCTGAACAGTGAGGGACGAGCATGATTCAGAATCTATCGTCCGCTTGAGCTGTGGCTAAGGTGAGCGGGAGAGAATA
>NZ_JAKKCK010000003.1:0-325873 GCF_021725735.1 Vibrio sp. J2-3(2022) | reverse complement strand
GGAGCTTGCTGTTATCAGATTCTTAGTCTCGCTAAGGCTCGCTAGAATGACGAACTCTTTTGATTTAGAGACTGTTAAAGCCACTGTCATTCTGAACAACGAGGAACGAGGTGATTCAGAATCTATCGTCCGCTTGAGCTGTGGCTAAGGTGAGCGGGAGAGAATAGGAGCTTGCTGTTATCAGATTCTTAGTCTCGCTAAGGCTCGCTAGAATGACGAACTCTTTTGATTTAGAGACTGTTAAAGCCACTGTCATTCTGAACAACGAGGAACGAGGTGATTCAGAATCTATCATCCGGTTGAGCAGTGGCTAAGGTGAGTGCGAAAGAACAGGAGCTTGCTGTTACCAGATTTTTAGTCTCGTTTGAGCTCGCTAGAATGACGAACGCTTTTGACCTAGAGCTTATTAAAGTCACCGTCATTCTGAACAACGAGGCACGAGTGTGATTCAGAATCTACGCCCAGAGCGCTCCGAGTTTGAACTGAGCGATTGAATTACAATGGAAAAGTAACAGCGAATCATGAAGGAGAATGAATCATCGATAGGACACCTTGCGTTTATATCCTAACGTCAAATAACAACGCCGTTCTCTACATAGGTGTTACCAGTCAGCTGCCTCAAAGAATATGGCAGCATAAAAACGGAGTAGTTGAGGGATTTACCAAGAAATACAACGTTCATAAGCTCGTTTACTTTGAGTTATTCGAAGATATGGCAACTGCCATAAACCGAGAAAAGCAGCTCAAGCAGTGGAAGCGTGAGTGGAAGTTAGCCTTGGTAAGAGAAACGAACCCTAACTTTCTCGATCTATCTACTGAGTATCAGTAAAAATCGTCCCTACCTTTAAATGCCTCTAAACTAACCACATCCGCTTTTTGAGTCGGTGCCGTTTCCCCTTGTAGCGCCGCTCTGAACTTCACGACCTGTTTTTGTAATTCGTTCATCAATACCACATTGGTGTGGTGAGGGTTTTTACACGTGCTGATGACCCTATCGATGTGGCTTTGCTGAGCCCACAGTCTTTCTTGCATGTTTTCTGATGCACTTTCGATCATCTCTTTTGCCATTTCATGACGAAATTGCTCAAAAGCTTCTGGATCTCGCTCTGCCATTCGAACCATTTCATCGAATGGCGGAAGCGTTTGAGAAGAGTAGTGACGTAGAGTAGACATTGATGCTCTCCAAATCCTTATGGAAATTGCCTTTAGTTACTAAAAGCCTATACCACTAGAAAGAGGTGAGAGGATGATTTCTTCAGCCGTCTCATTTATAAGAGAAGCTTTCAAGCTTGAGATTGAATAAGTGCGGCATGTCGATGTTTGTGGTGGTTACTGCAGTTGTTGGATGCGGTACACGCAGCGTCTTTGACCGCTGATGATATGCTCGGTGCGCTCTATTTTGGTGTCACGTCCAAGCAAAGACTGAAAGACACTTAATTCTGATTGGCACAAACTTGGGCAGCGAGTTGCGGCTTTACAAATCGGACAGTGATTTTCGATCAAGATAAATCCGTTCTCATCTTGCTCGAGCTCTGCCATATAGCCTTCTTGCTCTCTTAATGTGACGAGTGTCTCTAGTTTGCTTTGCAGAGAGTCGCATTGCTCAAGATGCTGCCGATAACTTTGTAATGTGAGTTTTTCCCTTTCTGATGTGACTTTGTCCAGTCCATCTTTGCCAAAGATATGTTCGACAGCTTCTATAAATTGAATGGTCAACTCACCGTGACGGTCAGCAAATTGCTCATGACCTTTTTGAGTGAGAGACCAATGGCGAGCAGGGCGACCAACTTTTACTTTTACGTCATGAATAGACAGGATGCCATCATCTTCTAAACTTTGCAGGTGCTGACGCGCCCCCATGGTTGTCATACCTAGCTCAGAAGAGAGTTGTTTTGCAGTGACGGAACCATCACGCTTAACGATTTGCAATATCCTATCTACGGTCTTCATATACCCACCATTTATACGTCAGTACATATTATGCGCGATAGGGTTAGTAAAGAAAAGTGTTGACTTAATTTGAGTGTGGATTTGTAAGGGCTATGTTCATATGAGCCAATATATATCGCCACTCTGAACAGCGAGAAACGAGTGTGCTTCAGAATCTATCGTTCGGTTATGCGGAAAGAAAGGCTCCAACTCAGATTGGCTAGAGCCTCGAGAAATGCTTAAAGAATAATATCACGCACTTCTGGATCTTTACGATCTAGGTAGTGAGTCGACTTAATGCGACGAATAGTACGGCATCGACCACGCACGAGCAGCGTTTCTGTGGTTGCGATATTGCCTTGGCGAGAGATGCCTTCTAGCAAGTCACCTTTAGTGATGCCTGTAGCTGAAAATACCACATTGTCGCTACGGGCCATGTCTCCCATTTTGAGGACAACATTCGCTTTTACGCCCATTTCATCACAGCGTTTTAGTTCGTCTGCGCCGTAAATGCGGTTTTCTTCAGTATCGCCTTTTACTTCGTGACGCGGAAGTAGACGACCGTGCATGTCACCGTCTAGCGCTCGAATCACCGCGGCTGATACGACCCCTTCTGGCGCGCCGCCAATACAGTACATCATGTCCACTTCACTGTCTGGCATACAAGTCAGAATAGAGGCAGCCACGTCACCATCAGGCACCGCAAAGACACGTACGCCCATTGCTTGCATTTCTGCAATAACGTCATCGTGGCGAGGTTTCGCAAGGGTAATAACGACTAAGGTATCAAGTGGTTTGTTCAGGGCTTTTGCTACGTTCTCTAGGTTCTCTTTTAACGGCTTTTCTAAGTCAATCACGCCTTTTGCACCAGGGCCAACAACCAGTTTTTCCATGTACATATCTGGCGCTTTAAGAAAGCTGCCTTTCTCACCTGCGGCAAGTACGGCTAGTGCGTTAGATTGTCCCATTGCCGTCATACGCGTCCCTTCAATCGGGTCGACTGCAATATCTACTTCATCACCACCAATACCCACTTGCTCACCAATGTATAGCATTGGCGCATCATCGATTTCACCCTCACCAATGACAATTTCACCACTGATATCTGTTTTGTTCAGTAGGGTGCGCATAACTTCAACAGCTGCGCCATCGGCTGCATTTTTATCGCCACGGCCAAGCCATTTGTAACCAGCCAAAGCTGCACCTTCAGTCACACGGGAAAATGCCATTGCTAAATCGCGTTTCATGATGTCTCCAAGTAAGCAAGAGGGAAGAAGAATTTGCGCGGCGATTCTATCACAACGTAGGGTAAACGTTTGCCTTTTTGCGGAGCTTTTACTTTATCTAACTTGAATTTGATCAATACTTAGGGCGATTTTCAGCGTGGCGGGAGGCAAAACCCTTGCTCAAAAATGCTTCGGCGATAAGAAAAGTCAGCGTTTAGTGAGATTGCGCCGATTTTTTGACCGAATGATGCGAAATATCGAATATAGTGAGTGTTTCTCATCGCGACGCTGAGTAGAATGAACCTTATATAGGTTAGGTGTGCATCAATCTCGCACATCGTCCCAACGGAATAACATAGGTAGGCCAAGATGTCTTTTGAAGTACTAGAACAACTAGAATCTAAAATTCAAACTGCAGTTGACACAATCACTCTTCTTCAGATGGAAGTCGAAGAGCTGAAAGAAGATAAAGCAAAACTTGCGGAAGAAGCGAACGAGCTTCGCTCTCAACGAGAAGAGCTAGAGCAAAAAGCACAACAAGCACAGCAAGAGCATGCGCAATGGCAAGAGCGCATTCGTGCACTACTTGGCAAAATGGACGAAGTGGAATAATCCGGCTTCTTCATTCCAAATTAAAAACACCCGCGTTAAGCGGGTGTTTTTAATTTGGGGAAGTAGGAAATCTTTGGACAAGCTCTATGCCTGATAGCCAAGATAAGGTCCTATAACTTAGGTACCTAAGACTCGTTATTCTTCTTCATCCAACTCTAAATCAATATTCAATGGTTCAGGCGACAGGATAATTCCGGTGCTATCGGCATAAATATAATCTTCAGGTAAGAAGCTGACGCCGCCAAAATTGACTGGTACATCTAATTCGCCAATACCCTGGTTGGTCGCACCAACAGGAATCGAAGCGAGGGCTTGAATGCCTAAGTTCATATCTTCGAGCTCATCAACTTCACGAACACAGCCGTAAACGACAATGCCTTCCCACTCATTTTCTTCCGCAATAGTTGCAATTTCTGCATCGATAAGGGCTTTACGTAGGGAACCGCCACCGTCAATTAACAAAACGCGACCAAGTCCATCTTGCTCTAATGTCTCGCGGATCAACGAATTATCTTCAAAACACTTGATGGTGGTGATTTGCCCGGCAAATGAAGCGCGACCGCCAAAATTACTGAACATTGGTTCAACCACATCTACCTGATCGAGGTAGATATCACAGAGTGCTGAGGTATTGTATTCCATAGCGTACCTTTCTAAACAGAAATTGGTTGTCTTTGAGTATATCTAGGCATTAAGTCAATGCAATGACAATCCTTTTTTAACTTACTAGAGTTTGAGCTACCACAATTGTTGCAAACAAAACGTTGGTGACTAAAGAGCATTTCACGATGACTGGCATCATTGGTGCTATCTGAGCGGGCTTTTGTGTATGCCAAACCGCTTTACCATGATCGGCCACGAAATAAATACTAAGTAAAAATGGCAAGCTAATCCAAACGGGTTTGTCTTGAATTAACAAGTAAGCCGCAAAGGCAAGAATAGCACCGCCAAGTAAAACAAAGTGATACTGCTTGGCTTTGCGTTGACCCAAACGCACTGCGACTGTGCGTTTACCACACTCTCGGTCGTTCTCGATATCACGCATATTGTTGATGTTGAGTACTGCAACGGCGAGTAAACCGCAGCCTAGAGCAGGTAAGAATAGCGTGGTATCTACGTGACCAGTATGCAAGAAATAGGTACCGGATACGCCGAGTAGACCAAAAAACAAGAAAACTGAAATATCGCCAAGCCCCACGTAACCGTATGGTTTGCTACCCATGGTATAAGCAATGGCTGCGAGAATGGCCAAAATTCCCAGCCCGATAAAAGTGACAATGCTTTCTAGTGAGCTTAGTGAATAGAAAACTAACACTAAGCCAGAAATGGCGGTCAGAACGATGTTAAAGATAATCGCCTGTTTCATTTGTTTCGCACTTACCACGCCAGACTGCATCGCTCGTAATGGGCCAAGGCGTTTGTCGTTATCTGTACCTTGAACGGCATCGCCATAGTCGTTCGCAAGGTTGGATAGAACTTGCAGCAACGTCGCGGTTACGAAAGCCATGATGGCAATTGTCGGTGAAAAATGCCCCGCCGAGTAGGCGAGTACGCTACCCGTTAAGATAGAGACTAACGCCAGAGGTAGTGTTTTTGGGCGAGCGGCTTCAAGCCAGATCTGTAGAGATTGTTTCATGGAAATTTCGTGCTAGTAACCAATGTGCCCAGTATAAGCACAAAGAGGCAGATACGCTATTGACCTAAAACAACTCAACTAGAAGTCAAAGGGTGAAGTAGAAGGAAAGCAGTTTCGATATTTGAGGCGATAAAATAGCCATCTTTTTGGAAAGTGAATGGTACTGAGAACGCTGCTATTAGATTCTTAGTCTCGCTGGAGCTCGCTAGAATGACGAGTTCTTTCGATTTAGAGTTTATTAAAGTCACCGTCATTCTGAACAGCGAGGAACGAGTGTGAGTCAGAATCTATCGTCCGGTTGTGCAGTGGTGAAGGTGAGTTGGAAAGAATAGGCGTCTGCTGTTAGCAGATTCTTAGTCTCGCTTGAGCTCGCTAGAATGACGAGATCTTTTGATTTATGAGTTGTCAAAGTCACCGCCATTCTGAACAACGAGGAACGAGTGTGATTCAGAATCTATCGTCCGATTGTGCGGTGGTTAAGGTGAGCTGGAAAGAATAGGGTGTGCTGTTACTAGATTCTTAGTCTCGCTTGAGCTCGCTAGAATGACCAGATCTTTTGATTTAGGTGTTGTCACAGTAATCGTCATTCTAAACAAAAAGCCCAGAAACAAGGTTCTGGGCTTTGGTAAAATAGATTGCGATTAAAGAATAAAGCGGCTTAGATCTTCATCTTCAATCGTGTCGCCTAGGCGCTCTTTCACATAAGCGGCATCGATAACAAACTTCGCGCCAGATTGTTCTGCTGCATCGTAAGAGATTTCATCCATTAAGCGCTCCATAACGGTATGCAAGCGACGAGCACCGATGTTTTCTGTGCTTTCGTTGACCGTCCATGCCGCTTCCGCGATTTGCGTGATGCCGTCTTCTGTGAATTCGATGTCCACATCTTCCGTTTTCATCAACGCAACGTACTGCTCTGTTAGAGAGGCTTTTGGCTCTGTCAGAATACGTTTGAAGTCGTTGCTGCTTAGTGCTTCTAGCTCAACGCGAATTGGTAGACGACCTTGCAATTCTGGGATCAAGTCAGATGGTTTTGCCACTTGGAATGCACCAGATGCAACAAACAGAATGTGGTCTGTTTTTACCATGCCGTGCTTGGTTGATACCGTGCTGCCTTCAATCAATGGAAGCAGGTCGCGCTGAACACCTTCGCGTGAAACGTCTGGGCCAGAGCTCTCACCGCGTTTACAGATCTTGTCGATCTCATCGATAAATACGATGCCGTTGTTTTCAACGTTGAAAATCGCTGCTTCTTTTAGTTCTTCTTGGTTAACCAGTTTCGCCGCTTCTTCTTCCGCTAACGCTTTCATTGCGTCTTTGATTTTCAGCTTACGCTTTTTCTTAGTATCGCCAGCCAGGTTTTGGAACATGCCTTGCAACTGGTTAGTCATCTCTTCCATACCTGGGGGCGCCATGATCTCTACGCCCATTTGTGGTGCGGCTACGTCGATTTCAATTTCTTTATCGTCTAGTTGGCCCTCACGCAGTTTCTTACGGAAGATCTGGCGAGTGTGAGAAGACTCTTCCGTTTGCTCTGCTTGACCCCAGCTATCACGTGCTGGCGGCAGTAGCGCATCAAGAATGCGTTCTTCCGCTTGCTCTTCAGCGCGGAATTTTACTTTTTCCATCGCTTGTTGATGCGTCATTTTCACAGCGACATCAGTCAGGTCACGGATGATAGTTTCAACTTCTTTACCAACGTAACCCACTTCGGTGAATTTCGTCGCTTCAACTTTGATGAATGGTGCATTTGCCAGTTTTGCTAGGCGGCGTGCTATTTCAGTCTTACCAACACCAGTAGGACCAATCATCAAAATGTTTTTTGGCGTCACTTCGGCACGCAAACTTTCTTCAAGCTGCATACGGCGCCAGCGGTTACGAAGTGCAATCGCAACCGAACGCTTGGCTTTTTCTTGACCGATAATGTGGCGGTTCAATTCATGAACGATTTCGCGAGGCGTCATTTCAGACATATTCTTTCCTTACTTCGTTACGATTACGCGGTTGGTTTTTCAGGCTCTACCGTTGAGTCTAGCTCTTCTACTGTGTGGTGGTGGTTGGTGAAGACACAAATATCACCCGCGATATTGAGAGCTTTTTCCGCGATCTCACGAGCATCTAGATCTGTGTTTTCTAGTAGGGCGGTTGCGGCAGCTTGTGCGTAAGCACCACCAGAGCCAATCGCAATCAGGTCGTGTTCTGGCTGTACGACATCACCATTACCGGTAATGATTAACGATGCGGTTTCGTCGGCAACGGCAAGCAAGGCTTCGAGCTTGCGCAGAGCACGATCGCTACGCCAGTCTTTGGCTAGCTCAACCGCAGCCTTAGTTAGGTGGCCTTGGTGCATTTGCAGCTTGCTTTCGAAGCGCTCAAAAAGGGTGAAGGCATCTGCAGTGCCGCCAGCAAAGCCCGCTAGTACTTGGTTGTTATATAGGCGGCGAACTTTGCGCGCATTACCTTTCATTACGGTATTGCCTAGAGATACTTGGCCATCACCCGCGATGACGACTTTATTATTTCGACGTACAGATACAATGGTAGTCACAGTCGACCTCTTGATTATTTCTCTTTGGATTTAATTCAGTATATGGGGGAAGGGAAATGGGGATTCAAGGGGGCAAAAAGAAAGGCCCTAGGATCTTAGCTCCTAGGGCCTGAGTTTAAAGATTTTCTTTCCAAATCGCACATGGCTCGATTTTCGCGCGTTGCAGTTTATGACGGTCACGTTCTGCATCACGTTTGAACTTATACGGACCTAGCACCACGCGATACCATGAACTGCCTTCTTTCTTACGAATCTTGCTCGACATCCCTTGGAACGCGATTGCAAGCTTGCGCTCTTCCGCTTGTGCCTGGGTTTTGTACGCGCCACACTGCATGATGTAAGGAATTTTAGAAACTTCAATTTCTTTGGCCACAACTTCAACTTCACGTTTCGGTAGTGACTCAACATATTCCCACTTTTCTTCTGGTGGTGGCGGCAAGTCTTTTTTCGGCTTTGGTTTGCTTACAGTGGTTGTTGGCTGCTTCACGACAGGTTGTTTGGGTTCTGGGTCGCTACTCAAAAGGTAAAGACCATAGCCAAAACCACCCACGAGCAAGATAGCGAGCAGGCCACTACGCCAAGGTTTTTTTCTTCTCGGCGGCTGTTTTTTTGTCGACTTTTTTGGGGCGCCTCGCCCCCGTCTTACATAATCTCTATTTGCCACGGTTATTTCTGGTCATCAAGGATTCTTGCAAATATGTTAATCCAGAACGAGTTGAGAAAACACCCTATTGATAGAATCTTGATAGCTAAAGCGCGACAACGCCCGAGTGTAGGAGTGTGTTTCCGTTCTTGCTTATATTTATTCGGGGATACACAAAAAGCAGGAGGGGCAAATAAAAAGCGGCGCCTTAGCACCGCTTTGGGTATGAATACCTAATCTTTAGGTTAAGGGCGCTGTGGTGGCGCTGCACTTCCGCGAATGACGAGGTTAGTTTCAAGTAGACGCGAGCCTGAATGCACGTCGTGTCCTTTTAACATCTCAAGCATCATTAGCATCGCTTGTCGACCAATCTCATAGCGAGGCTGAGAGATAGTGGTCAACGGTGGATCGCAGTACTGAGCGAAGTTAATGTCATCAAAGCCCACAACAGAGAGATCTTGCGGTACTCGTAAGCCAAGCTTTTTCGCTTCTTGAATTGCGCCGATGGCCATTGTGTCACAGTGGCAGAAAATAGCCGTTGGTGGCTCTGGCAATTCGAGCAGTTTACGAACGGCTTTTGCTCCGCCATCAAAAGAGAACTCAGTAATGACACTATATTGTGGATCTTTATTGATGCCGGCACGGCGCAGGGCTTGTTGGTAGCCTTGCTGGCGGAACTGACACAATATTGCTGTATCTGGTCCAGAGATTTGAGCGATGCGTTTATGACCTAGTTGGGTTAGGTAATTCACCGCTTCAAATGCTGAGGTCAGGTTGTCAATATGTACTGTCGGAAGTTCTAACTCTGGCGCAAATTCACACGCCATTACCATCGGAGGTAAGTTCTTTTGTTCTGGCTTACTGACATCGAACGGTAGATCTGTGCCAAGCAGTAGCATTCCATCCGCCTGCTTAGTAAATACGAGGTTAACGAAAGAACTTTCGCGTTTCTTCTGTTGTCCGCTATCGCCCAGCAGGACTAGATAGCCATGTTCCATGGCAGCATCTTCAATGCCGCGAATAATTTCAGAAAAATAAGGATCACAGATGTCGGGAACGATAGTGACAATGGTTTTTGATTCGTTTCTACGTAAGTTACGCGCTAATGAGTTTGGAGAATAACCCGCTTCAAGTACGGCATCTTCTACTCTTTTTCTCGTTGAAGAAGAGACCTTCTCTGGGTTCATTAATGCTCGAGATACCGTAGCCGTAGACACTCCCGCAAGCTGGGCAACATCCTTCATTGTCGCCATAGTTTTTAACCTCTCGTTTATTTTTTTGCCAAGATGACGTTATTCCGGTTTGAAATCATAGTAATCACGCTGAGTTAGAGCAGCGTTTGCTCTTCGCTCAGTTCGTGTTAACAAGTGGAAAAATGGATTCTTCACTGCGACATCAATTTGTGGGAATAGTCATTGTTTTAATCTAAGTCTGTGCGAACAAGTCACTTTAGACTTTTCTAATTTGGATAGTCTATTCATTTCTAAAGTGAAAGTTACGGTCTGTTTAACAAAAATTGCAATCCCGTCGTGATGCTCGTCACATTAAATGGTAATTCATTACATAGTTAAACGTTTGCTAGCTGAGATCTTGTGGCTCTATGTCTAAATTCCAGCGAACTTTCTTGGCATTTGGCAACAACTCAATAGCAGGTTTGGCACTGGTTAATAACTTTTGCATCAATGAACGATGCTGGGTTTGAAGTAACAGCTGCCAGCGGTATTTGCCTGCGCGTTTGGCGAGAGGTGATGGTGTTGGACCCAGCACCATGCAAGTGTCGTCAAATAAAGGGTGCGATTCTAAGGTAAAGCGAACCTGACGTAAGAAGTCTTCAACCACTTCACTTTGGTTTGCTTCTGCTTTAAACAGAGTCAAGAAACTATAAGGCGGAAGCTGAGCCAGTTTGCGTTCTTCCAGAGCTGTCATAGCAAAGTGACGATAGTCTTTTTGAAGTAGGGCTTGCAGCAAGCTGTGCTCAGGATGGTGAGTTTGCAGGATCACTTCGCCAGGTTTACTTGCTCGGCCAGCACGACCTGCGACCTGAATAAACAGCTGAGCTAATCGCTCCGAAGCGCGAAAATCACTACTATACAAAGAGCCATCAACATCCAAAAGAGCAACGAGCGTTACATTTGGAAAGTGGTGCCCCTTAGCCAGCATTTGAGTGCCTATCAGTATTTGGTATTCACCTTTACGAATCGATTCAAGGGCATCTTCCAAACTACCTTTACGACGTGTACTGTCTCTGTCGATACGAATGGCTTTGTATTCTGGAAACAACTGAGCCAATTGTTGTTCGAGCTGTTCCGTTCCTACGCCGACGGTAACCAGTTGAGTTGAACCACATCCCTGACACTGATGAATGACAGGTTGTTGTGAGCCGCAGTGATGGCAGCGTATTTCGTTGCTGTAATGGTGGAACGTATAGTACGCATCACAGCGTTTACATTCTGCAATCCAACCACATTCATGGCACATCAAAGCGGGCGAGAAACCTCGGCGGTTAAGAAACAACATAACCTGATTGCCCATTTTTAAGTGTTTGCGCATTTCGGCAATCAGTTGGGCGGATAAGCCACTTTCTAAATACTGACCTTTTACATCTAACACTTTATTGGTGGTTGGCACGGCAGAGCCAGCTCGTTGGGTGAGTGTTAAATGGTGATATTTACCAGACAGCGCATTATGTAGGGTTTCTAACGCTGGCGTCGCTGAGCCAAGGACAATCGGCACTTGCTCTTTATGGGCGCGCATGACAGCAACATCACGAGCGTGGTAACGCAAGCTGTCTTGTTGCTTATAAGAGGAGTCATGCTCTTCATCAACGATAATAATCCCCAAGTCAGCAAAAGGTGTCAGTAGGGCTGAGCGCGTACCAATGATGATTCCCGCGGCTTTATCGCGAGCCGATAACCAGGCGTTTAAACGCTCTGTTTCATTCAAACCGGAATGAATCACATCTACCGGGACATTAAATCGATGCTTAAAGCGGTTGATGGTTTGGGGCGTTAGACCGATCTCAGGTACTAAAACTAATGCTTGCTTCCCTTGCTCTAGAACGGGCTTGATAAGGTTTAAGTAAACTTCGGTTTTACCGGATCCCGTGACCCCTTCTAATAAATAGCAAGCAAAGCCCGTTTGGCTATTTACGCTGGCAATCGCGAGTGCTTGTTCGTGGTTAAGCTTTGGTTTCTCTACCGCACACTCTACATTTTGACTCCATTTCGTAATAACCGGCTTTTTCTCGATGCGCTCGACCCAACCTTTTTCTTCGAGGTTTTTTAAGATGGTTGAGTTTACTTCTTGATCCAAGAGCTCTTGATGCGGGATCGGTCCGTTGACCATCATTTGGAGTGCACGCTGTTGTTTTATTGCACGTCCAAGCCCTTGCATTAGCTTATTTCTTCCTGCTTCTGTCAGTTGCCATTCTTGTAGTGTTGCAAAGTCAGCCGGTTTGCCTTTCCTCAGCGCGGCAGGCATTGCATTGTGTAGAGTGTCACCTAGAGGGTACTGATAGAACTGGCTGCACCAATTTAGCAGAGAATAAAGCGTCTCTGACCATATCGGTTGGGAGTCTAATACCGCTTTGATTGGCTTAAGCTGATCTTTAGGAAAGTCGGAGTGGTTCACCATGGCGGTGACGATGCCGACTAAGGTTTGGCGTCCAAAAGGTACGGAAACGCGTCCACCAATGATCGGAAACAGGTGCCCCGGAATGGCGTAATCGAATTGTTTGTCGAGCGGAACGGGTAATGCCACTCTAGCAATGGTTGGACGCATAAATTCTTAGCTATTAAAAAGAGGGAAAGGAAATGAGAGTCTATTAAAATCGGTATGGAAATTCGAGTAAAGCCATGTGATTCAGCGTGAATCGTGCCTCTATGATTAGTCTGGCTAAAAAAGTGGCGAAAAAGTTGCCAAATGTGTTGATCCGAGCAATGTGATTCTTTACTATATCGCGCCTTGAGATATGGCTTCGGCAATTAGTTGATGCGGTATCCCATTTTATTATTAATTGCGTGTGGTGTGCGGCTTAGATTCGTATAGCGACACGGCCTACTATTGAGGTTATCCCATGAAAGCTGGTATCCACCCAGAATACAAAGCAGTAAAAGCGACTTGTTCTTGCGGCAACTCTTTTGAGTTCAACTCTACTCTAGGTAAAGAGTCTATCCACCTAGACGTATGTGACAAGTGTCACCCATTCTACACTGGTAAGCAACGTATCGTTGATACAGGCGGCCGTGTTGATCGCTTCAACAAGCGTTTCGGTGCACTATCAAGCGGTAAGAAATAATAGCAGCCGCTATTACGATTACAGTTTAGAAAAGGACGCTTCGGCGTCCTTTTTGTTTTAATGGCTACCAAGCGAAGAGGAATGTATGGGGTTTGGAATATTCCCGATTATTTTTCATTCAGCGCTTGCAACCTAAAGTGTGATCTGTATAATGCAGCGCACTGGTTAAGCCAGTTGTGAACCAATGAGCAGTGAGGAGCGAGCAAATCTAAAGATTTGCGAGGTAATGTATACTCAGCTTATGTTCGCGGTTAATACAATTAGCTATCTTTTCTTCGGAAAAACTATCCTCAAAGGTGACTTTGGCATATAGGGATAGTTAATCGAAAATTAACTGACAATGCGTCCTAATCTTGGATGCTACGGTTTCACATAAATCAATCGGCATTCTCTCGTCTTGACGAGTTTGAGTGGCGATATTGTTTGTGTAATTTATTAAATTTGGAGCTCTGTCTCATGCAGAACCAACGTATCCGTATCCGCCTAAAAGCTTTCGATTACAAACTAATCGATGCTTCTACAGCGGAAATCGTTGAAACAGCTAAGCGCACTGGCGCACAGGTTCGTGGTCCAATCCCACTGCCAACTCGTAAAGAGCGTTTCACAGTTCTTATCTCTCCACACGTTAACAAGAAAGCACGTGACCAGTACGAAATCCGTACTCACAAGCGTCTAATCGACATCGTTGAGCCAACAGACAAGACTGTTGATGCTCTAATGCGTCTAGACCTTGCTGCGGGCGTTGACGTTCAAATTAGCCTAGGTTAAGGGAGATTAGAAGTATGATTGGTCTAATCGGTCGTAAAGTGGGCATGACCCGCGTATTTACTGAAGAAGGCGTTTCTATCCCAGTAACTGTTGTTGAGGTTGAAGCTAACCGTGTTTCTCAAGTGAAAACTCTTGAAACTGACGGCTACGCAGCAATCCAGGTTACAGCTGGTTCTAAGAAAGCTAACCGCGTAAACAAAGCTGAAGCAGGTCACTTTGCTAAAGCTGGCGTTGAAGCTGGTCGCGGTCTTTGGGAATTCCGTTTAGAAAACGGCGAAGAGTTCGAAGTTGGTTCAGAACTAACTGTTGAACTATTCAACGAAACTAAGAAAGTAGACGTTACTGGTACATCTAAGGGTAAAGGTTTCCAAGGCGCTGTTAAGCGTTGGAACTTCCGTACTCAAGATATGACTCACGGTAACTCATTGTCTCACCGTGCTCCTGGTTCTATCGGTCAATGTCAGACTCCAGGTCGCGTATTTAAAGGCAAGAAAATGGCAGGTCACATGGGTGCTGAGCGTGTAACGACTCAAAACCTAGAGATCGTACGTGTTGACGCTGAGCGCAACCTGCTTCTTATTAAAGGTGCAGTCCCAGGCGCAACTGGCGGCAACGTGATCGTTAAACCAGCTGTTAAAGCATAACGTCTCAGGAGTAAGTAATGGAACTAATGGTTAAAGGTGCCGATGCACTAACTGTTTCCGAAACTACTTTCGGACGTGAGTTTAACGAAGCTCTTGTACACCAAGTAGTTGTTGCGTACGCAGCAGGTGCTCGTCAAGGTACTCGTGCTCAAAAAACACGTTCAGAAGTTTCTGGCGGTGGCGCTAAGCCATGGCGTCAAAAAGGTACTGGCCGTGCGCGTGCTGGTACAATCCGTAGCCCAATCTGGCGTACAGGTGGTGTTACTTTTGCTGCGAAACCACAAGATCACAGCCAAAAAGTAAACAAAAAAATGTACCGTGGTGCTATGAAGAGCATTCTTTCTGAGCTTGTTCGTCAAGAGCGTCTAATCGTTGTTGATAACTTCTCAGTTGAAGCACCAAAGACTAAAGAGCTAGTTGCTAAGCTTAAAGAGCTTGAGCTAACTGACGCTCTAATCGTGACTAGCGAAGTAGATGAGAATCTATTCCTAGCTGCTCGTAACCTATACAAAGTTGACGCACGTGATGTTGCTGGTATCGATCCAGTATCTCTAATCGCGTTTGACAAAGTTGTAATGACTGCAGAAGCAGTTAAGCAAGTAGAGGAAATGCTAGCATGATCACTGAAGAGCGTATCCTAAAAGTTCTACGTGCACCGCACATCTCTGAAAAAGCAACTATGGCAGCTGAGAAAGCGAACACTATCGTTTTCAAAGTAGCTAAAGATGCGACTAAAAAAGAGATCAAAGCAGCTGTAGAAAAGCTATTTGAAGTTGAAGTTAAGTCTGTAAATACTCTTATCACTAAGGGTAAGACCAAACGTCAAGGTCTACGCCAAGGTCGCCGCAGCGACGTTAAGAAAGCGTACGTTACTTTGAAAGAAGGTCAAGATCTTGACTTCGTTGGCGGCGCGGAATAACAGGAGTAGTTAAAAATGGCTATTGTTAAATGTAAGCCGACTTCCCCTGGTCGTCGTCACGTTGTTAAAGTTGTTAACGCTGACCTACACAAGGGCAAGCCATACGCACCTCTTCTAGAGAAAAACTCTAAGAACGGTGGTCGTAACAACAAGGGTCGTATCACAGTACGTCACATCGGCGGTGGTCACAAGCACCACTACCGTGTAGTTGACTTCAAACGTACTAAAGATGGTATTCCAGCGACAGTTGAGCGTCTTGAATACGATCCAAACCGTAGCGCAAACATTGCTCTAGTTCTTTACAAAGACGGTGAGCGTCGCTACATCCTAGCACCTAAAGGTGTTGTAGCTGGTGATGTTATTCAGTCTGGTGTTGATGCACCAATCAAAGCTGGTAACACTCTACCAATGCGTAATATCCCAGTAGGTTCAACAGTACATAACGTTGAACTTAAGCCTGGTAAAGGTGGTCAGCTAGCTCGTTCGGCTGGTGCTTACGCTCAAATCGTTGCTCGCGACGGTGCGTACGTAACTATCCGTCTACGTTCTGGCGAGATGCGCAAAGTTCTTTCTGAAGGCCGTGCAACAATCGGTGAAGTTGGTAACTCTGAGCACATGCTACGTGAACTTGGTAAAGCAGGTGCATCACGTCATCGCGGTATCCGTCCAACGGTTCGTGGTGTTGTAATGAACCCGATTGACCACCCACACGGTGGTGGTGAAGGCCGTACTTCTGGTGGTCGTCACCCAGTATCTCCTTGGGGTATGCCTACTAAAGGCTTCAAGACTCGTAAGAACAAACGCACTGACAAGTACATCGTACGTCGTCGTAACAAGTAATCTATATAAAGAGGAATCGCCATGCCACGTTCTCTCAAGAAAGGTCCTTTTATTGACCTACACTTGCTGAAGAAGGTAGAGAAAGCGGTGGAAAGCGGAGACAAAAAGCCTATTAAGACTTGGTCCCGTCGTTCAATGATCATCCCTACGATGATCGGTTTGACCATCGCTGTCCATAATGGTCGTCAGCACGTACCAGTATTTGTAACTGATGAAATGATCGGTCACAAACTGGGTGAATTCGCACCAACACGTACTTACCGCGGTCACGCTGCGGATAAGAAAGCTAAGAAGCGCTAAGGAGTAAATAATGGAAGCAATTGCTAAACATAACTTTGCTCGCATTTCGCCTCAGAAAGCTCGCTTAGTTGCGGATCTAATCCGTGGTAAATCTGTTGACCAAGCTCTAGAAATCCTAACGTTCAGCAACAAAAAAGCTGCTGCACTAGTTAAGAAAGTTCTAGAGTCTGCTATCGCTAACGCGGAGCACAACGAAGGTGCAGATATTGACGATCTGAATGTCGCAAAAATCTTTGTAGATGAAGGCCCAACCATGAAGCGTATTATGCCTCGTGCTAAAGGTCGTGCGGATCGTATCTTGAAGCGTTCAAGCCACATCACTGTTGTTGTAGCAGATCGCTAGAGACTAGGAGAGTAAGCAATGGGTCAAAAAGTACATCCAAATGGTATTCGTCTAGGCATCGTTAAGCCTTGGAATGCTACATGGTTTGCTAACACCAAAGATTTCGCTGACAACCTAGACGGCGACTTCAAGGTACGTCAGTTCCTTACAAGTGAACTGAAAAAAGCGTCTCTATCACGTATCGTTATCGAGCGTCCTGCTAAGAGCATCCGTGTGACTATTCACACTGCTCGTCCAGGCGTTGTTATCGGTAAGAAAGGTGAAGACGTTGAGAAGCTACGCGCAGCTGTAGCTAAAATTGCAGGTGTACCAGCGCAAATTAATATCGCTGAAGTACGTAAGCCTGAACTAGATGCGCAACTTGTTGGTGACAGCATCGCGTCTCAGCTAGAGCGTCGTGTTATGTTCCGTCGTGCTATGAAGCGCGCAGTACAAAACGCAATGCGCCTAGGCGCTAAAGGTATCAAAGTGGAAGTAAGCGGTCGTCTAGGCGGCGCTGAAATCGCACGTTCAGAGTGGTACCGTGAAGGCCGTGTGCCTCTACACACTCTACGTGCTGACATTGATTACGCAACTTCTTCGGCTCACACTCAATACGGTGTGATCGGCATTAAAACTTGGATCTTCAAAGGTGAAATCCTAGGTGGTATGCCAGCAGCTAACGCTGTAGAGCCTAAAGGCGACAAGCCTAAGAAGCAGCGTAAAGGCCGTAAGTAAGGAGTCGACAGATGCTACAACCTAAACGTACTAAGTTCCGTAAGGTTCAGACTGGTCGTAACCGTGGTCTAGCTAAAGGTACTGATGTAAGCTTCGGCGAATTCGGTCTTAAAGCTGTTGGCCGTGGTCGTCTAACTGCTCGTCAAATCGAAGCGGCACGTCGTGCAATGACACGTCACGTTAAGCGTCAAGGTAAAATCTGGATCCGTGTGTTCCCAGACAAACCAATCACAGAAAAACCACTTGAAGTTCGTCAAGGTAAGGGTAAAGGTAACGTTGAGTACTGGGTAGCCCAAATCCAACCTGGTAAGGTTATGTACGAAATGGGTGGTGTACCTGAAGAATTGGCACGTGAAGCGTTCCGTCTTGCGGCACGTAAACTGCCTTTCAAAACTACATTTGTAACTAAGCAGGTGATGTGATGAAAGCACAAGATCTACGCGAGAAAAGCGTTGAAGAGCTTAACGCTGAGCTAATGAATTTGCTACGTGAACAGTTCAACTTGCGCATGCAAGCTGCGACTGGTCAACTACAGCAAACTCATACTCTGAAAGCTGTACGCCGTGATATCGCACGTGTGAAAACTGTTTTGACTGAGAAGGCAGGCGCATAATGAGCGAAGTAAAACGTACTCAACAAGGTCGTGTTGTTAGCGATAAGATGGACAAGTCTATCACTGTTGCTATCGAGCGTTTCGTAAAACACCCAATCTACGGTAAATACGTAAAACGTACGACTAAAGTACACGCACATGACGAGAACAACGAGTGTGGCCTAGGCGACACAGTTGAAATCGCAGAGTGTCGTCCACTGTCTAAGACTAAGTCTTGGACTTTGGTAAAAGTTCTAGAAAAGGCGAAGATTTAATCTCGTTAATTCTATGAAACTAAAGCGGCTCCAAAATATTTTTGGAGCCGTTTATTTTTTGACTACCCAATCACAAAAAAGGGTGGTACAATTCGCGTCCCTTTTAAAGAGGCAGCCCGACCCGTGATGGGTCTAGTTATTAATATTTAGCGGAGCACTAACATGATCCAAATGCAAAGTATGCTGGACGCAGCTGATAACTCAGGCGCACGCAGCGTAATGTGTATTAAGGTTCTGGGTGGCTCTCACCGCCGTTATGCACATATCGGTGACGTCATCAAAGTTACTGTGAAGGAAGCAATCCCTCGCGGTAAAGTTAAAAAAGGTGATGTTCTGAAGGCGGTGGTAGTGCGCACCCGTAAAGGCGTACGTCGTCCTGACGGTTCTGTCATTCGCTTCGACCGAAATGCTTGCGTATTGCTAAACGACAATACTGAGCAACCAATCGGTACACGTATCTTTGGTCCTGTGACACGCGAACTTCGTGGCGATAAGTTCATGAAGATCGTTTCACTGGCTCCAGAAGTTCTGTAAGGAGCACGTAGAAATGGCAGCTAAAATCCGTCGTAATGACGAAGTAATCGTTCTTGCTGGTAAAGACAAAGGCAAGAAAGGTAAAGTAACTAAGGTTCTAGCAACTGGTAAAGTTATCGTTGAAGGTATCAACCTAGTTAAGAAGCATCAGAAACCTGTTCCAGCTATGGGTATCCAAGGCGGTATCGTAGAGCAAGAAGCAGCAATCGACGTTTCTAACGTGGCGATTTTCAACGCAGCTACTGGTAAAGCTGACCGTATCGGTTTCCGTTTTGAAGACGGCAAAAAAGTTCGTTTCTTCAAGTCTAACGGCGAAACCGTTTCTAACTAATAGAAGTAATTTGGAGTTCTACTATGGCGAAACTGCATGATTACTACAAGTCGTCTGTAGTCGCTGAACTGACCAAACAGTTCGGTTACACAAGCGTCATGCAAGTCCCTAGAATCGAGAAAATCACCCTAAACATGGGTGTTGGTGAAGCAATCAACGATAAGAAACTGCTAGAAAATGCAGCGTCTGATATGGCAACGATCTCTGGTCAAAAGCCACTTATCACAAAAGCGCGCAAATCTGTTGCAGGTTTCAAAATCCGTGAAGGCTACCCTATCGGTTGTAAAGTAACCTTGCGTGGCGAACGTATGTGGGATTTTCTTGAGCGTTTAATTAACATCGCTCTTCCACGTGTACGTGACTTCCGTGGTGTTAGCGCTAAGTCTTTTGACGGTCGCGGTAACTACAGCATGGGCGTTCGCGAGCAAATCATCTTCCCGGAAATCGACTTTGATAAAGTTGATCGTGTACGCGGTTTAGACATCACTATTACGACGTCTGCTGGTACTGATGAGGAAGGCCGTGCTCTGCTGGCTGCCTTTAACTTCCCATTCCGTAAGTAAGGTGAAGGGTTACTGTTATGGCTAAACAATCAATGAAAGCACGTGAAGCTAAACGTGCACAGCTAGTAGCTAAGTTCGCTGAAAAGCGTGCAGCGCTAAAAGCTATCATCAGCGATGTAAACGCATCTGAAGAAGATCGTTGGAACGCGGTTCTTACACTGCAATCTCTTCCACGTGATTCAAGTGCATCACGTCAGCGCAACCGTTGCAACCAAACTGGTCGTCCACACGGTTACCTACGTAAGTTCGGTCTAAGCCGTATTAAGGTTCGTGAAGCTTGCATGAAAGGCGAGATTCCGGGTCTTCGTAAGGCTAGCTGGTAATTGCCACTTAATCATTTGGAGTAAATCATATGAGCATGCAAGATCCGATTTCGGATATGCTGACCCGCGTTCGTAACGGTCAGGCAGCAAACAAAGTTGCTGTAAAAATGCCTTCTTCAAAGCTTAAAGTTGCAATTGCTGCACTACTAAAAGCTGAAGGTTACATCGTTGACTTCGCTGTTGAAGGCGAAGCAAAACCTGAGCTAGAAGTTACACTTAAGTACTTCCAAGCTAAACCAGTAATCGAGCAACTTAAACGTGTTTCTCGTCCAGGTCTACGTGTTTACAAGAAGAAAGATGAACTTCCTTCTGTAATGGGTGGTCTTGGTATTGCTATCGTTTCAACTTCCAAGGGTCTTATGTCAGACCGCGCTGCACGTAAAGCAGGTCTTGGTGGTGAAATCATCGCTTACGTAGCTTAATAAGGAGTAGACTATGTCTCGTGTTGCAAAAGCACCTGTCGCTATTCCAGCTGGCGTAGAGGTGAAACTAAACGGCCAAGAAATCACTGTAAAAGGTGCGAAAGGCGAACTAACTCGCGTTCTTAACGATGCAGTTGTAATCGCTCAGGAAGAAAATAACCTGACTTTCGGTCCTAAAGAAGGTGTTGCTAACGCATGGGCTCAAGCAGGTACTGCTCGCGCTCTAGTTAACAACATGGTTGTTGGTGTTACTGAAGGCTTTACTAAGAAGCTAACTCTTAAAGGTGTAGGTTACCGTGCTGCTATCAAAGGCAACGCTGTAGGTCTAACACTAGGCTTCTCACACCCAGTTGAGCACGAGTTGCCAGCGGGTATTAAAGCTGAATGTCCAAGCCAAACTGAAATCGTGATCACTGGTGCTGACAAGCAACTAGTTGGTCAAGTTGCGGCTGACATTCGTTCTTACCGTGAGCCTGAGCCATACAAAGGCAAAGGTGTTCGTTACGCAGATGAAAATGTGCGTACTAAAGAAGCTAAGAAGAAGTAAGGTAACACTATGGATAAGAAAGCATCTCGCATCCGTCGTGCTACACGTGCACGTCGTAAGATTGCAGAACTGGGTGCGACTCGCCTAGTTGTACACCGTACTCCTCGTCACGTGTACGCACAGGTTATCGCGGCTAACGGCTCTGAGGTTATCGCAGCAGCTTCTACTGTAGAAAAAGCGATCCGTGAGCAAGTGAAATACACTGGTAACGTTGATGCAGCTAAAGCAGTGGGTAAAGCTATTGCTGAGCGCGCTCTTGAGAAGGGCGTAACTGCAGTTGCATTTGATCGTTCTGGTTTCCAATACCACGGTCGAGTAGCGGCGCTAGCAGAATCTGCTCGCGAAGCTGGTCTGAAATTCTAAGGTAGGGTTGGAAGATGGCTAAAGAACAACAAGTTCAAGCGAATGATTTGCAAGAAAAGCTAATCGCAGTTAACCGCGTATCTAAGACGGTTAAAGGCGGTCGAATCATGAGCTTCACTGCACTAACAGTAGTTGGTGACGGTAATGGTCGTGTAGGTTTCGGTTACGGCAAAGCTCGTGAAGTACCTGCAGCGATTCAAAAAGCAATGGAAAAAGCGCGTCGTAACATGACTACGATCGCTCTAAACGAAGGCACTCTTCACCACCCAGTGAAAGGTCGCCATTCGGGCTCTAAAGTTTACATGCAGCCTGCTGCAGAAGGTACTGGTGTTATCGCAGGTGGTGCGATGCGTGCAGTACTAGAAGTTGCTGGTGTACACAACGTACTATCTAAAGCGTACGGTTCTACGAACCCTATCAACATCGTTCGTGCAACGATCGATGCACTAGGTAGCATGAAGTCACCAGAAATGGTTGCTGCTAAACGTGGTCTAACTGTTGAATCTATTTCGGAGTAAGAACACCATGGCAACTATTAAAGTAACTCAAACTAAAAGCTCAATTGGTCGTCTGCCAAAGCACAAAGCTACTTTGCGCGGTCTAGGTCTTCGTAAAATCAACCACACAGTAGAACTTGAAGATACTCCGTGTATTCGCGGTATGATCAACAAGGTTTACTACATGGTTAAAGTTGAGGAGTAATCAGAATGCGTTTGAATACTCTAGCACCGGCTGCTGGCGCGAAAACTTCTGCGAAGCGAGTAGGTCGTGGTATCGGTTCAGGCCTAGGTAAAACTGGTGGCCGTGGTCACAAAGGTCAAAAATCACGTTCTGGCGGCAGTGTTCGTCCAGGTTTCGAAGGCGGTCAGATGCCTCTGAAACAACGTCTACCAAAATTCGGTTTCACTTCTCGTAAGAGCCTAGTGTCTGCTGAAGTTCGTCTAGCTGAGCTAGCGAAAGTTTCTGGTGACGTAGTTGATCTAAACAGTCTTAAAGCTGCTAACATCATCACTAAGAACATCGAATTTGTAAAAGTTGTTCTTTCTGGTGAAATCAACAAAGCAGTGACTGTGAAAGGTCTACGTGTGACTAAAGGCGCTAAAGCTGCAATCGAAGCTGCAGGCGGTAAAATCGAGGAATAATCTCGAGGAACGAGGTACAGATGGCTAAGAAACCAGGACAAGATTTTCGTAGTGCTCAGAGCGGCTTAAGTGAACTAAAGTCGCGCTTGTTATTCGTAATTGGTGCACTTTTAGTATTCCGAGCCGGCTCCTTTGTGCCGATTCCTGGTATTGACGCTGCTGTACTTGCCGATTTGTTCGAACAGCAAAAAGGTACCATCGTTGAAATGTTTAACATGTTCTCCGGTGGTGCTCTTGAGCGTGCATCTATATTAGCATTGGGCATCATGCCGTATATTTCGGCATCTATTGTTGTCCAATTGCTAACTGTAGTTCATCCAGCGTTAGCTGAACTCAAAAAAGAGGGTGAAGCAGGCCGTCGTAAGATCAGCCAATACACACGCTACGGCACGCTTGTACTTGCAACCTTCCAAGCTATAGGTATTGCAACTGGCCTACCAAACATGGTCGACAATCTGGTTGTTATCAACCAAACCATGTTTACGCTAATTGCTACCGTAAGTTTAGTAACCGGTACCATGTTCTTAATGTGGTTAGGTGAACAAATTACAGAGCGAGGAATTGGTAACGGTATTTCGATACTGATTTTTGCAGGTATTGTTGCTGGATTGCCTTCTGCAATCGGTCAAACAATCGAGCAAGCGCGTCAAGGTGAATTGCATGTACTTCTTCTGTTGCTAATCGCGGTATTAGCTTTTGCAGTCATTTACTTCGTTGTTTTCATGGAACGTGGTCAACGCCGAATCGTCGTTAACTACGCGAAGCGTCAACAAGGTCGTAAAGTATTTGCTGCACAAAGCTCGCATCTGCCTCTTAAAATTAACATGGCAGGTGTTATTCCAGCGATTTTTGCATCAAGCATTATCTTGTTCCCAGGAACATTGGCTCAGTGGTTTGGTCAAAACGGCGAGAGCAGCGCGTTCGGTTGGTTAACTGACGTGTCTTTGGCTCTTAGCCCAGGTCAACCGTTGTATGTAATGCTTTATGCAGCAGCAATTATCTTCTTCTGTTTTTTCTACACGGCGTTGGTTTTCAACCCGCGTGAAACAGCAGATAACTTGAAGAAGTCTGGTGCATTCGTACCCGGTATCCGCCCAGGTGAGCAGACAGCGAAGTACATTGATAAAGTAATGACACGTTTAACCCTTGCTGGTGCACTGTACATTACCTTTATCTGTCTGATTCCCGAGTTCATGATGGTCGCGTGGAACGTACGTTTCTATTTCGGCGGTACATCGCTACTAATCGTAGTTGTTGTAATTATGGACTTTATGGCACAGGTACAGACTCATCTGATGTCTCAACAGTATGATTCTGTGTTGAAGAAAGCGAATCTGAAAGGCTACGGCCGTTAATCCGGCGGTAGACTCAGTTTCATTTACGGAGTTTAGCAATGAAAGTTCGTGCTTCCGTTAAAAAAATCTGCCGTAACTGTAAAGTAATCAAGCGTAACGGTGTCGTTCGCGTGATTTGCAGTGAGCCAAAGCACAAACAGCGCCAAGGCTAATTAGCAGAAATTTTTACTTGAAAATGAAGGTTGGGTCGAGTATATTCCTCGGCCTACCTTTTGCGTGCAAAAGAAGTAGTATTCCGCAGCGTATCCATAACGGGCTTTGCTGCGGCTAATTCTTTTATAGAAACACTTAGGAGTGAATAATGGCCCGTATAGCAGGCATTAACATTCCTGATCAGAAACATGCAGTAATCGCTCTAACAGCGATCTACGGCATCGGTAAAACTCGCTCTCAAGCTATCCTAGCTGAAGTGGGTATTGCTGAAAATGTTAAGATCAGTGAACTAACTGAAGAGCAGATCGATCAACTGCGTGATGGTGTAGCTAAGTACACTGTAGAAGGTGATCTACGTCGTGAAGTATCTATGAACATCAAGCGTCTTATGGACCTTGGCTGTTACCGTGGTCTTCGTCATCGTCGCAGTCTACCACTACGTGGACAGCGTACTAAAACCAACGCTCGCACCCGTAAGGGTCCGCGTAAGCCGATCAAGAAATAATCGGGAAGGTAGAGTACAATGGCTAAACAACCAACTCGCGCTCGTAAGCGCGTACGCAAGCAAGTTGCAGATGGCGTTGCGCACATCCATGCTTCTTTCAATAACACAATCGTAACCATTACTGACCGTCAAGGTAACGCTCTTGCATGGGCTACTGCAGGTGGTTCTGGTTTCCGTGGTTCTCGTAAGTCTACTCCGTTCGCTGCACAGGTTGCTGCTGAGCGTTGTGCTGAAATGGCTAAAGAATACGGCCTAAAGAACTTGGAAGTTATGGTTAAGGGTCCTGGTCCAGGTCGCGAATCTACTGTTCGTGCACTAAACGCCGCTGGTTTCCGCATCACAAACATCGTTGATGCTACACCAATCCCTCATAACGGTTGTCGTCCACCTAAGAAACGTCGCGTATAACGTTTCTAGGACAATTGGAGAAGAATCATGGCAAGATATTTGGGTCCTAAGCTGAAGCTTAGCCGTCGTGAAGGCACTGACTTATTCCTTAAGTCTGGTGTTCGCGCGATCGATACCAAGTGTAAAATTGATAACGCACCAGGTGTACACGGCGCTCGTCGCGGTCGTCTATCTGAGTATGGCGTTCAGCTTCGTGAGAAGCAAAAAGTACGTCGTATGTACGGCGTTCTAGAAAAACAATTCCGTAACTACTACAAAGAAGCTGCTCGCCTAAAAGGCAACACTGGTGAAAACCTACTTCAGCTTCTTGAAGGTCGTCTTGATAACGTAGTTTACCGCATGGGCTTTGGTGCAACTCGCGCAGAAGCACGTCAGCTAGTTAGCCACAAAGCTATCCTAGTAAACGGTAAAGTTGTAAACGTTCCTTCTTTCAAAGTAGCGGCTAATGACGTTGTTTCTATTCGCGAGAAAGCTAAACAGCAAGCTCGTATTAAAGCTGCTCTAGAAGTTGCTGAACAACGTGAAAAACCAACTTGGATTGAAGTAGATGGTGGCAAGATGGAAGGTACATTCAAGCGTATGCCTGAGCGTTCTGATCTATCAGCTGACATCAACGAACAATTGATCGTCGAGCTTTACTCTAAGTAAGGTTTAAACTAAAGAGAGGACACAATGCAGGGTTCTGTAACAGAATTTCTTAAGCCACGTCTAGTTGACATCGAACAAATCAGCTCGACTCACGCAAAAGTAACTCTTGAGCCATTAGAGCGTGGCTTTGGTCATACTCTGGGTAATGCACTTCGCCGCATTCTTCTATCTTCTATGCCTGGTTGTGCAGTGACAGAAGTAGAAATCGAAGGCGTACTTCACGAGTACAGCACTAAAGAAGGCGTACAAGAAGATATTCTTGAAATCCTTCTAAACCTTAAAGGTTTGGCAGTGCGTGTTGCTGAAGGCAAAGATGAAGTGTTCATTACTTTGAACAAATCAGGCTCGGGCCCTGTGGTTGCAGGTGACATCACCCATGATGGTGATGTAGAGATCGCTAACCCTGAACACGTTATTTGTCACCTAACGGATGACAACGCTGAAATCGCAATGCGTATTAAAGTAGAACGTGGTCGTGGTTATGTTCCAGCTTCTGCGCGTATCCATAACGAAGAAGACGAGCGTCCAATCGGTCGCCTACTAGTAGATGCTACTTACAGCCCAGTAGACAAAATTGCCTACGCTGTAGAAGCAGCTCGTGTAGAACAGCGCACTGATCTAGACAAGCTTGTTATCGATATGGAAACAAACGGTACTCTAGAACCTGAGGAAGCAATCCGTCGTGCAGCTACAATCCTAGCTGAACAATTGGATGCATTCGTAGATCTTCGTGATGTACGAGTTCCTGAGGAGAAAGAAGAGAAGCCAGAATTCGATCCGATCCTACTGCGTCCTGTAGACGATCTTGAACTAACAGTTCGCTCTGCTAACTGTCTGAAAGCAGAAGCGATTCACTACATCGGTGATCTAGTACAACGTACTGAGGTTGAGCTACTTAAAACGCCTAACCTTGGTAAAAAATCTCTTACTGAGATTAAAGACGTACTTGCGTCACGTGGTCTGTCTCTGGGCATGCGCCTAGAAAACTGGCCACCTGCATCAATCGCTGAAGATTAATCGATACTAGTTAGAAGGATTAGGTCATGCGCCATCGTAAGAGTGGTCGTCAACTCAACCGCAACAGCTCACATCGCAAAGCGATGTTCAGCAACATGGCTAGCTCTCTAGTACGTCATGAAGTTATCAAGACTACTTTGCCAAAAGCAAAAGAGCTACGTCGCGTAGTTGAGCCTTTGATTACACTAGCTAAGACTGACAGTGTTGCTAACCGTCGTCTAGCATTTGCACGTACTCGTGACAACGAAGTAGTTGCAAAACTATTTAACGAACTAGGTCCACGTTTTGCTGCTCGTCAGGGCGGTTACACTCGTATCCTAAAAGCTGGCTTCCGTGCTGGTGATAAAGCTCCAATGGCTTACATTGAGCTTGTAGATCGCCCAGCTGCTGAAGAAGCTGCTGAGTAATCAGTTCGTAAGAACGAGAAAGCCGAGCGTTAGCTCGGCTTTTTTGTATCTGCGATTCAGTAAATCTTTATATCCAGCCTGCATTTATTTTACTCCATGCAGACTGGCAATTTAAAAAGTGATTATCACTTGCGCTTATTTACTAGTATTCCACAACCCGCCCAACGAACTTAGAAGTCCCTCGCTAGCGCCTTGCTTGTTCAAGTAATCCAAGATTACTGGAGCAAACTGACTGATCATAGAGGGATCTAAACCCAGCGTATCAAAAGCGCTTTTTACTGCACTAATATTCTCAATATTCCCCAGTAAGCTTTGTGCTCCTTGCAAGTTTGAAAGCCCAGGAATCAAAGACTGTAATTCACTGCTATTTTCTTGTGAAAGCTGGCTTTGAGCCAAAGCGAGTAGTGCGCCACTACCTCCAGCCGCTTGTTCTGTAGATACAGGTAATTGGCTAGTTAGCATGTCTGTCAATGGAGATGATTCAGTGTTCAGGCTACTACCTACCATATCCATTAGGCCACTTTCTTTACTTTTTTGCGTGACGGAATCTAAGAATGCGTGTGCACTACCAATGTTCATTGATAAGAGTGCCAGAGTCAGGAGTGTTTTACGCATAGTACCTCCGAAGGTTGAGCGTTTTTAACGTGATTTTATTGTTTTAAAGGCTATCAGAATGAAAGGTTTAGAGGTGAGAAAGTCTATTCAGTTTAGACAAAAAAACGGCGCTAATGCGCCGTTTTATTAAATCATAATTGAAAATGGTTTCAATTAAAGAATATCTAGTAGTTCTACTTCGAAAACTAGTGCTGCGAATGGAGGGATAGCTGCACCAGCGCCACGCTCACCGTACGCAAGGTCTTGTGGTACGTATAGTTTCCACTTAGAACCAACAGGCATTAGTTGTAGTGCTTCTACCCAGCCTTTGATTACGCCTGTAACAGGGAACTCAGCTGGTTGACCGCGAGATACAGAGCTATCGAATACAGTACCGTCAGTTAGCTCACCGTGGTAGTGAACGCGAACTGAGCTTTCTGCTGTTGGAACTGCACCAGTACCTTCAGAAATGATTTCGTACTGAAGGCCAGAGTCTAGAACGTTAACTTCAGGGCGTAGTGCGTTGTCTTTTAGGAACGCTTCGCCTTCTGCTGCTGCAATTTTCGCTGCTTCTTGGCGAGCGGTTTCTGCACGAGTGTGAAGTTCTTGTAGTGCTTTGTTGATTTCATCAATTTCGATTGATGGCATGTCACCAGTTAGTGCTGTTGCAATACCCGCGGCGATAGCATCAACGCTAAGACCTTCAAGACCAGAACCTGCAAGTTGCTGACCCATTTGCAGACCAATGCCGTAGCTTGCTTTTTGTTCTGCAGTTTCAAATTTAATTTCAGACATGAATGTCGCTCTTGTTAGGAGTGATAAAGGCAACAGGATATCAGTTTCGAGCTTAGGTTTAAATGATTGCGACTGAATGCTTAATTGAGGCGGCCAGGGTGTGACTTATCTCTTACTCCAAGTGAAATTTCTGCTAATTTAATCCAAATTCCATTTTAGTTTAGTGAAAAACATATACTCTCCGCGTCGGTATTTTTATACTGGCAGTAGAAGTATTAAGGGACTCATTAAAATGAATCGTCGCAGAAAGAAAAAGCAGCAAGTCGACTATGTCGAATTGGTTAAACAAAAATTCGCTGCTATCGACTGGAAGCAGCCGTTCAACAAAGAGCAGTGGTTGGAGCGTATACAGCCTGTTAAGCAGTTTTGGCTGCGCCTACCGAAATTCCATCAACGAGCTTTGATGGTTTTAGTACCATTGATTCTGGTACTCCTTGTTATTCCTTTGCCGAATAAAACAGAACAATCAGTTGAGCAAGCTGAGGTCGATCATCAGCGCGTAGCGATTCAGCTGAACGCACAGAGTTTAAGCCAGCAAAGAACCTCTCAGAATTCTGGGCCGAAATCCGAAGACTGGAAAGAGTACACGGTTAAAAATGGCGACACGTTAGCGCAGGTTTTCAGAAGTAATCAGCTCTCGATGGCGGATCTTAGCGCTCTAGTAAAAATCGAAGGCAGTGATAAGCCGCTGAGCCAAATTAAACAAGGACAATTGATTCGCTTTAAGCTTAGCGATGAAGGCGAGTTGGATATGCTGCAACTAGAAAAAAGCGGCCGGTCCGTCATGTTTTTCCGCTTATCGGATGGGACCTTTGGGCGCAACAAGTAGATGCTTCAAATGAACTAAAGACGCGAAGGTATCGCGTCTTTTTAGTTTATCTATAAATTAGTTAACCTAGCAATGAACGCGTTATATCGCTACGGCTTCTTTTCGCATATCCACATGAGGAATACCATCCTCTAGGTAGCGATCAGAAATAACTTTGAATCCATGACTCGCATAAAACTGGATGAGATGCTCTTGAGCTCCTATATCAATCGTCTGTCCTGGCCACAATATTTCACACTGTGTTAATGCCTCTTTCAGCAACTTATGTCCCAGACCATCACCACGCGCAGTTTGTTTGGTGACGACTCGACCAATGCTCACATTGTCATACGTCGTGCCAGCGGGTAGCAATCGTGCGCAAGCAACAAGTTCATCACCGTGGTAACCTATTAGATGATAAACACCTTCCAGTGTGTCTTTGCCATCCAGTTCAGGATAAGGGCAGGTTTGTTCAACGACGAATACATCCACACGTAATTTCATCATTGTATACAATTGTGTGGTTGTCAGTTGAGCAAAGGGCAAAGTAATCCAAGTGAGCATGTTGTCATCCGTCATGAGAGTAGAGTGACTGACTTTACTTTGTTTTGTACTCATACTCATTAACAAAGGTTAATTATCACTGGTTTTCCCACCAAATCTGGTGATAATGTGCCCTCTTTTCATCTCACCTGAGGATATTCCCGTGAGCAAACAAACTTTTGATCAAGTCGGGCTAAACCCAGCGTTACTCGCCACACTCGATTCCCTGAACTACACCCACATGACGCCAATTCAAGCTTTGAGTTTGCCTGCAATCCTAAAACATCGTGATGTCATCGGGCAGGGTAAAACGGGCTCAGGTAAAACCGCTGCATTTGGTTTGGGTGTTTTATCGAACCTTAACGTCAAACGCTTTCGTGTCCAGTCATTAGTATTGTGTCCAACTCGTGAGCTTGCGGATCAAGTCGCGAAGGAAATTCGTACTTTAGGTCGTGGCATTCATAATATTAAAGTGCTTACTCTCTGCGGTGGGATGCCAATGGGGCCACAAATTGGTTCTCTGGAGCATGGTGCGCATATCCTAGTCGGCACACCTGGCCGTATTTTGGATCACCTTGAGAAAGGCCGAATTAACCTTAGCGAGCTGAATACCTTGGTGCTAGATGAAGCCGATCGCATGTTGGACATGGGTTTCCAAGACGCATTAGATGCGATTATTGATGCAGCGCCAAAGCAGCGTCAAACTCTACTTTTCAGTGCTACTTTCCCAGAGAAAATTGAGCAAATTGCGCAGCGTATTATGCAGACGCCTGAAGTCATTAAGGTGGAATCGACTCATGATACCTCAAGCATTGCTCAGCATTTCTACAAAGTTGAAGGTTCGGAAGCGCGTGATGAAGCGTTGGCGAACTTGCTACTGACTCACCAACCAGAGTCCGCTGTGGTTTTTTGCAATACCAAAAAAGAAGTGCAAAGTGTCGCAGATGAGTTGCATCGCAAAGGGTTCAGCGTTATCGATATCCATGGGGACTTAGAACAGCGTGAACGCGATCAAGCATTGGTGCAGTTTGCTAACAAGAGTGTTTCTATCCTTGTCGCAACAGACGTCGCGGCGCGTGGTTTGGACGTAGATAACCTTGATGCAGTCTTTAACTTTGAGCTATCGCGCGATCCTGAGGTTCATGTACACCGTATTGGTCGTACAGGCCGTGCAGGTAGTAAAGGTTTAGCGTTCAGCTTTTTTGGTGAGAAAGACGGTTTACGTGTAGCTCGTATTGAAGAATACCTAGAGATGGACGTGGTACCAGCAACATTGCCTGCCAAATCAAATCAGCAGCCATACCAAGCGAAGATGGTGACGATTAACATTGATGGCGGTAAGAAACAGAAAGTACGACCGGGTGATATCTTAGGGTGTCTGACGGGAAAAAATGGTATTCCAGGCTCTCAAGTTGGAAAGATCCACCTATTCCCGATGCGCGCCTACGTTGCGGTCGAGAAGTCAGCTGCCAAAAAGGCCCTACAAACCATTAGTAATGGCAAGATGAAAGGGCGTCAGTTTCGGGCGCGGCTTCTTAAATAGCATAGAAAGGCTCTTCGTTTGAAGGGCCTTTTCTTTTTCGAGTTTACTTGGATGTGTGATCTTTAGTTAAGCGCGCTTTAATTCGGCTCAAACTGATAGGCGTGATCCCAAGATAAGCAGCTATTTGGCTATCGGTAATACGTAGCTTTAAGTCTGGGTAATGAGCGCAAAATAGTTGATATCGTTCCTCTGGCGAGTAGAGCAGCATAAAGCGTTCTTTGTTCTCTTTATTAACCAGTTGGTTTTCGAGTAGCTTTAAGTAAATGGCGTGTTTTTCTGCTCGCCATTGATGCAGCGTTTCAATTGGTAAGCAAAATAGCTGACAAGCGCTCAGCGTTTCCAATAAGTAAGGCGAAGGTTGGTTCTTAATTATGCTCTCAAAGCCGATAACCCAGTCTTTCTCCCAATAAAATTCTTTACTGAACTCTTTGCCCTGCTCTGTGAGATAGCTTGCATGGCATAACCCTTCAATAATGAAGTAAAGGTGCGAGCTAAACTCTCCTTGGTGGTTAAGAATGTGGCGCGTAGGCAATTCGAGTAACTCACCATTTTCGATAAGTTGGTTTGCTTCTGTGTCTAAGAAGCCATGATTGACTAAGTCTGAAAAAAGATCGCTGTGCATGTGATAACTCAGAAACGGTTTTCTTTATTCTAACGGGTTTTATTGATAACAAAAAAGCGGCTCATGAGAGCCGCTTAGCGTTGTTGTCAAATCAGCCTTACTTATTCAGATCGATTTGGTAAATCGCGAAACCAATATCGTCAGTCGCGACACGTTTCATTGGGTATTGACCTTTCTCTTTGATGAACTGCGCCGCTTTATCGCTAGGAGATGTTTCGAAGCGAATATCTAGCTTTTTATCGGACTTAATCGGTGCGAAAGACCAGTTGTTGTCAGCGCTTGGTGTCACTTCACCTTTTTCTTCACTCACGCGAGAAATATAAGCGGCGACGACAGAGCGGTTTTCATCTGGTGCGTCAAACGCAATAAAGTCTGGGCCCGTACCAGGGAAGGTATTGCTATAAGCACGGTAGTTATTGGTTGCGATGATGAAATCTTGCTTCGGATTGACAGGCTTACCATTAAACGTCAGATTCACAATGCGCTGAGAATCTGGATTAATCACTTTACAATCCGCATCGTACTTCGGCGGTTGGGTAACATCGATTTGGTAGTTCACACCATCAATGACATCGAAGTTGTACGTACGGAAATTATCCCAATCAATCAAAGATTGCGGTTCAGGATTGTTGATGTTGATGTGGTTGAATTGACCCGAGCTGCACTCTAGCCATTCGCGAACCTCTTTACCTTTCACTTTCATTACGACTAAGGTGTTTGGATATAAGTAAAGATCGGCAGCATTACGGAAGGTGAGCTGACCGGATTCGACTTCTGTAAAGTTATTCGGATCGTTCTTACGCCCCCCGACTTTAAATGGTGCTGCGGCACTCAATACTGGAATGTCAGCGAGATCTGGGTCGCCTTGAATAAAGCGTTCCACGTAATCTTTCTGAGCAAGGTTAACGATCTGAATGGTTGGGTCGTCCTGCACTAATGCCAAGAAGCTGTACATGACATCATTTGCTTTGCCGATTGGTTGGTTTACAAATTCACGAGTACCTTTGTGATCCTCTTCTAACGCTTTCACAATATCTTCATCGGCTTTAGCTAATGACTTCTTATTTACTTTATCGAAGATAGGGCGTGCTTCTGCTTGGCCTTCAATAACTTGCCATCTGCCGTCTTCCTCTTTCAGCATCAAATCCATCACACCTACATGACTTCCCCAGCGACCAGGCATCACTGACGTCACACCATTGATGGTCCCTTTCTCGGTATCAACACCAGGTAGGTTTGCGAAGTCTTTCCCTGGGAAGACTGCGTGAGAGTGGCCAAAAGCAATGGCATCAATCCCATCAACTTGCGTTAAGTAATAGACAGAGTTTTCTGCGCCAAGCTTGTATGGGTCAGTGGAGATGCCTGAATGAGGAATGGCGATGATAACGTCTGCACCTTTTTTCTTCATTTGAGGAATCAGTTTCTCTGCTGTTTCCTTAATGTCTTTAGCAAAGACTTTGCCTTCTAAGTTCTTCTTGTCCCACACCATAATTTGTGGTGGTACAAAGCCGATATAACCCACTTTTATTTGATGCGCTTCGCCGTTTGTGTCTTTAAAGGTGTGGGTTTTGATCAGGTAAGGCTTGAAGTAATGCTTACCGGTTTTTTTATCAAATACGTTTGCGTTGACGTAAGGGAAGTTAGCGCCCGCCAACGTCTTTTGTAGAAAATCTAAGCCATAGTTGAACTCATGATTGCCAATGTTGCCCACATCGTAGTCTAGTTGGTTCATCGCCTTGTAGACTGGGTGGACATCGCCAGCGTTAATCCCTTTCGCCGCCATGTAATCGCCCATTGGGCTGCCCTGAATTAAATCGCCGTTATCAACTAATACAGTGTTTTCTGCCTCGGACTTTGCCTGCTTCACTATGGTCGCGGCGCGACTAAGACCGATTTGCTGTGATGGTTGGTCTTTATAGTAATCGTAATCCATCACGTTGGTGTGAATGTCGGTGGTTTCGATGATACGAAGCTTGATGGTATCGGCCATCGCAGGGCCAGCAAGCGTTAGCATGCCACTTAACACTGCGAGGGAAATAGGGTGAACTGCCACTTTCATTTGGTGCTCCAATTCAATGGGAAGGGGGAATCGTACCGCGTAATGTATCAAACGCTGGTGCAACTTAATGATAAAGATACAGAAAACTGTGAACAGAAATCAGTTTACTGAACCTTATTCATATTAACCGCCGACTTTTTCACTCTTTTGAATGAGGCCAAACAAAAACTTCTTAGCAGATTTTTGAATAAAAAATGAAATTTTAGAATTTCAGGTAATATAAACGCCCCGCCATAATGCTTGCATAACGATATCAATGGACGATGAGCAAGCACATGGCAACGAACGATTCAGTCACTTCTTTTCCTAAACCAAAGCCCCGGTTAGTTTCTGACAACCCAGTAGCTGGTGTTACTCGTTTTGCAAAGCAATCGCTACAGCCTGGTGAAGTCGCCTTAGTAGGTGCAGGACCTGGTGATCCTGAACTTCTTACGGTGAAAGCATTGAACTGCTTGCAGCAAGCTGATGTGGTTTTGTACGACTACTTGGTGTCAGAAGAAATCATGGCATTGATTCCAAGCGATACGATTTTGGTGTGCGTTGGGAAGCGAGCTGGGCATCACAGTGTGCCGCAGGAGAAGACGAACCAGCTATTGGTGGACTTTGCCAAACAGGGCTACAAAGTCGTGCGCATTAAAGGTGGTGATCCATTTGTATTCGGTCGTGGCGGTGAAGAGTTGGAAGTGCTTGCTGATGCAGGCGTCCGTTTTCAGGTCGTCCCTGGCATTACCGCGGCAGCTGGCGCAACGGCCTATGCTGGGATTCCACTGACTCATCGCGATTACGCGCAATCGGCCATCTTTGTGACTGGCCACTTGAAAGAAGAAAGCGATGAGATGGATTGGTCAACGTTGGCTCGTGGGAATCAGACTTTAGTGATCTACATGGGGCTGATGAAATCACACTATATTCAGAATCAACTCATTAAGCATGGTCGTTCTGCGTCGACTCCGATTGCCATTATTGAGCGTGGTACGCAGATTCAACAAAAAGTATTTACGGGAGAGCTCTCCCAACTCTCTGATTTATCGAAGGAAGCACAATCGCCATCTTTGATTGTTGTCGGAGAGGTAGTGCGACTGTCTCAAAAGTTAGACTGGTTTTTGTCTAGTACTGAATTCAACAAAAGTGCTATTGCTAACTCCATATAATTTCAGACCAAAGATTAGAGACGTAATGCGCCTTCAAGCTTAAAAAGGAAATACAAAACATGGACCAACAACGTTTAACTCACCTTAAACAACTCGAAGCGGAGAGTATCCATATTATCCGCGAAGTTGCGGCTGAGTTTGATAACCCAGTCATGATGTATTCGATTGGTAAAGACTCATCAGTGATGCTGCATCTAGCGCGTAAAGCGTTTTACCCGGGCAAAATTCCATTTCCACTTTTGCATGTCGATACCGACTGGAAATTCCGCGAGATGATTGAGTTTCGCGATCGCACCGCTGCCAAATACGGCTTTGAGCTTTTGGTACATAAGAACCCAGAAGGTCTAGCAATGGGCTGCAGTCCGTTTGTTCATGGCTCGTCAAAGCATACGGACATCATGAAAACGCAAGGTCTTAAGCAGGCGCTAAACAAATATGGCTTCGATGCTGCTTTTGGTGGCGCTCGTCGTGATGAAGAAAAATCACGCGCAAAAGAACGAGTGTATTCGTTCCGTGACAAGAACCATACCTGGGACCCTAAAAATCAACGTCCAGAGCTATGGAAGACGTACAACGGCCAGGTTAATAAGGGTGAGAGCATTCGTGTATTCCCACTGTCTAACTGGACTGAGCTTGATATCTGGCAATACATCTATTTAGAAAACATCGAGATCGTACCGCTTTACCTCGCGGACAAACGCCCAGTTGTTGAACGCGATGGCATGCTGATCATGGTTGATGATGATCGTATGGAGCTTCAACCGGGTGAAGTGATTGAAGAGAAGAGTGTGCGCTTCCGTACTCTTGGTTGTTATCCATTGACTGGGGCTATCGAGTCTGAAGCAAACACTTTAACTGGCATTATCGAAGAGATGCTGGTGGCAACGTCGAGTGAGCGCCAAGGCCGAGCGATCGACCACGATCAGTCAGGATCGATGGAGCTTAAGAAACGTCAAGGTTACTTCTAAAGGATCTAAGGAAAGATAATGAACAGTGCAGTTGAAGCTCAATTAGCCGAGCTTGGTATCGAAGGCTATTTAACACAACACCAGTACAAGTCGTTACTTAGATTCTTGACTTGTGGCTCGGTGGATGACGGTAAAAGTACACTAATCGGTCGCTTACTCCATGACTCAAAACAAATTTATGAAGATCAGCTAGCGGCAGTGCACTCAGACAGCCAACGTGTGGGCACCACGGGTGAAAAGCCTGACCTTGCGTTGTTGGTAGATGGCTTACAAGCTGAGCGCGAGCAGGGGATCACGATTGATGTGGCTTACCGCTATTTCTCGACGCAGAAACGTAAGTTCATCATCGCCGATACTCCTGGGCACGAGCAGTACACGCGTAATATGGCAACAGGCGCATCGACGTGTGACTTAGCGGTGATCTTAGTCGACGCACGCAAAGGCATTCTTGATCAAACTCGTCGTCACTCTTTTATTTCCAACCTACTGGGTTTGAAACACTTTGTTGTGGCGATCAACAAGATGGATTTAGTGGATTACTCTCAAGAGCGCTTTGAAGAAATCCGCGATGAGTATCTTAAGTTTTCTGAGAATCTGACCGGGGATATTGATATTCAAATCATCCCGATTTCGGCGCTTGAAGGTGACAATGTGGTGGATAAAGGGCAAAACCTAAGCTGGTTTAAAGGCCCGTCATTGCTTGAACTTCTTGAAACGGTCGATGTGGATCAAGAAAAAGGTGCGGGTGAGTTCCGCTTCCCTGTGCAATACGTTAACCGTCCTAACCTCGATTTCCGTGGTTTTGCGGGGACGATTTCTTCAGGTTCGATCAAAGTCGGTGATGCCATCAAAGCATTGCCATCGGGGAAAACGTCAACCGTGGCACGCATTGTTACGTTTGATGGTGATATTGAGGAAGCTCGTGCTGGGTTGGCGGTCACTCTGACGCTAAGCGATGAGATCGATATTAGCCGTGGCGATTTGATTGTTCTAGACAATGCTCAAGTGGAAACCACAAACCACTTGCTTGCCGATGTGGTATGGATGACAGAGCAACCTCTGCAACCGGGCCGTGACTACGACATCAAAATCGCGGGTAAGAAAACTGTGGGCCATGTTGAAGCGATTCGTCACCAATATGATATCAACAACCTATCAACTCATAGTGCGGCAGAGCTGCCATTGAATGGTATTGGCTTGTGTGAATGGTCTCTCAATGAGTCAGTTGCGCTGGACAATTACCAAGATTGTGCTGATACCGGCGGCTTCATCATTATCGATCGTCTGACGAACGTGACGGTTGGTGCAGGCATGGTCAAAGAAAGCCTCGCGGTGGTTGAGCGCGACTTGACGGACATCTCTGCGTTTGAAGTTGAGCTGAATGCACTTGTGCGTAAACACTTCCCACACTGGGAAGCAAAAGACGTTAGCCAATTGCTGAAAAAGTAATTGGCGCGCCCGAGCACGATAAGCTCTGATTCTGTCTGTTGTTGTGCTTGGGGCGTCGTTGCCTAACTGAGTTGCGAAATGCAGTTAGGTTATTCTCCTAATACCAGAATGCTTCGGTGAAGCCCAAGAAAACCGAGCATTCTGATGTTCTTTTCGCTTGCGCTGATTTTGGTCTGTTTACTCGTTTGTCTGGTGTCTCACGGATAAATGAGCCGTTGTTGTGCCCTTTGGGCGATTTGGTAAGGAAAGGCTATGTGGGAACAAGGGTTTGTATTAGCGATTTTGCTTGGCATTATCACTTGTTTGCTTGTCACAAAAATTAAGCCTAGTTATGTCTTTGCGGGTGCCGCTTTTATTGCATTTATGGCGGGTATGATGGATTCAGCCACGATCGCATCCAACTTTACCAACTCTTCGTTATTGACTCTGGTTCTGTTGATTCTTGCATCGTGTGCTCTAGAAAAAACGTTACTGATCAGTTGGGTGAGCCGTAGTATTTCTGAAGGCCAGCTAGGCAGTGTGATCGCTAAGCTCGGTGTATCAACGGCCTTGCTCTCTTCATTCACGAATAATACCGCCGTGGTTGTCTCATTGATTGGGGCGATTAAGCGTAATCAGCAGCATGCGCCTTCGAAATTACTCATCCCGCTGTCTTACGCCGCCATTTTTGGTGGCACATTAACTTTGATAGGTACGTCGACTAACTTAATCATCAACAGCTTTGTTGAAGATGCCGGTTTGCCGAGCCTGAGCTTTTTTACACCCACGATGATTGGCTTGGCGGTGTTGGTGGGAGGAATGCTGATTCTTATCCCGCTCAGTTACTTACTGCCGAACTACGATGATCAAAGCCAAGAAGATTTACCGTACTTTCTTGAGTCTCGCGTAGAGCCTGGTTCACCGTTAGTTGGGCGCACGGTCAGCGAGAATAATTTACGTGCGCTGCGCAAACTGTTTCTTGCGGAGGTTGTACGAGATGGCGTGACGGTTTCCTCTGTAGGACCGGACTTCGTACTCAATGCGAAAGACCGTTTGTTGTTTTGTGGTGATGTTGAGAGCGTCGCGACCCTGCAAGAAATTCCGGGCCTCAAGCTTTTTGGTCAGCAGCACTTGAATGGGCAAAACTTTATCGAAGTTGTGGTGAGCTCATCCGCGACGTTTTGCTATAAAACACTCAAAGAGAGCCGATTCCGCGATCGCTTTGATGCCGTTGTTGTCGCTATTCGTCGTGGCCATGAGCGCTTAGAGGGCGGTTTGGGTAGCATTACCTTAGCGCCAGGTGACACGTTAGTTCTGGTTCCGGGGAAGCGTTTTGAATCGGAGCGCCGAGCTCATCGTAAAGAGTTTGTTTTAGTGCATGATTTGGACTCTAGCGCTCGGCTTGATACGAATAAATCCTCCATCGTACTACTGGGCTTTGCTGCCGTAATTGGGTGTGCGTTATTAGAGCTAGTACCAATTATTAAAGGCCTTGCCGCGTATCTTATCGCACTTATCGCGTTTGGCATTGTACAGATTTCAGAACTGCGCCGCCGTTTCCCAATTGATATCGTTGTGATTGTCGGCTCTGCTTTGTCCATCGCTCAATTGATGATCTCTTCCGGCTTGTCAGAGAGAATGGGAGCGATGTTTATTGAAGCGTTCAATGGCTGGGGCGTGTTTGGAGCCTTGGTCGCAACTTACATTATGACATTAGTTCTTACTGAACTGGTGACGAACAATGCCGCGGCTGCGCTTTCTTTTCCTATTGGCTATAGCATGGCGGTCGGTTATGGCGTTGATCCGATGCCATTCATTATGGCGGTCTTGTTTGGCGCCAGTGCGAGCTTTATTTCTCCCTACGGTTATCAAACCAACTTACTGGTGTACAGCGTAGGAAATTATAAATTGACCGACTATGTGAGAATTGGTGTGCCGATTTCGATTGTGTACTCTGTATTAGTACTTACTTTGATTCCGGTCTTCTTCCCGTTTTAATTCCGATATTTACAAGGATACGTTATGACTGCCGAAACGACGGTAAAAGATGAAAATATTGTTTGGCACCAGCATTCGGTCGATAAACAGTTTCGTGCTGAATTAAAGAAGCAAAAACCTGCCGTATTGTGGTTTACTGGCTTATCTGGAGCGGGTAAATCAACCATAGCAGGGGCGTTGGAAAATCGCCTTGCAACATTGGGTTACCACACCTATTTATTGGATGGTGACAATGTGCGACATGGCCTGTGTAGCGATTTGGGCTTTTCTGAACAGGATCGTCGCGAGAACATTCGTCGTATTGGTGAACTGGCTAAACTGATGGCGGATGCAGGCTTAATTGTGTTGTCGGCGTTCATTTCACCGCATCGTGCAGAGCGACAACTAGTGCGCGACTTATTGCCAGAAGGTGAGTTTATCGAAGTGTTCGTCAATGCATCTCTAGAAGTCTGCGAAGGTCGCGATCCTAAAGGTTTGTACCGCAAAGCACGTGCGGGAGAAATTCCTAACTTCACTGGTATTGATTCTGAATATCAAGCACCGAAGAATCCGGAAGTCGATTTACCAGCGGGCGAAAAAAGCGTCGATGAGCTGGTGGACTTGTGCTTGGAAGCGCTTAAGTCGCGTGCAGTGATCCGATAAATAAGCATTTGGATCATTGGTGACCTCAAGCTCTTTGAGCGGCTTAAGAAGCATTTAGATCATGGGTGGTCAAATGCTTCTCGAGCTGCCTACACGGTATGATGAACCGTACTTTTAGCGTCACTATGGACACTAAATCTATGATTTAAAAGCGCAAGCATTTGGTCGTAGTAGTCGGCATGTGGTTTGTTACCGAGCAAGGTACAGAGCTCATTGCCTGTTGGCGTGAAGCGGTAATATAAAAGGCGGACGCCTTTGCTGTTCACGTTCAGCGACAAGTTTTTACCTTGGTAGGTGAGGATCAATGGCGTCTCGATACCAATTTCGCCAGATTCAAGCTCGGTACTATGCAGTAACCCTAGTTCAATCAACAGCAACAAACTTGAATAGGGCAGCTGAAAACTTCCCATGTTTAAGCTGTTGGCGATGTCTCGTTTGCCGAAGCTAAATATTCCTCCTTGCGCTTTATAACCAATTAACAGCTTGCGACTGTGATCCCCTCCAAAACTGCACGCTAGAGAGGCGGCTCTTTGCAGAGTTTGCGCTTCTTTTGGTGACATATCTTTGAGGACTTTGAGCGCTTTCATCGACGTCGAGCCTGGGTTTGTCACTTCACGCTTCATCACTTGAGCCCATAACTTTTGCATCGCGCTGTTATGGATGTCTTGAGCCATTTCAAAAAAACGATACAACCAGTCTTGGTCGGGCTCTCCGGCAGTTTCATCTCGGCATGAACTGTGTGCTAGCTTTAAAATCTGCTCTAGGTTTTTTTGTCGCTGTTCTTGGCGTCTCTGTTCACGCAGTTGGGCTCTTTCAAGCGCGGATTTGGCTGGAGGATCGGTTTGTAGTAAGGCATCAAGACCGTGTATTTGGGCAATGGTTTTTACCTTGCTGGCACTGTCTTTGATGTAGCCCTGCTTCTTTTCTTGTTGCGTATTTTTTTGTGCGTTTGACTGATGTTCGATGACAACAGGTTGCTTTGTCGGTTCTGCCATTAATTTTCCTACCAAGAACTGCGCTGTTCGCTTGTTTAAATTTACACCTTATCTAACCAGGCGACCAGATAGGAGTTCTCAGTTTTTGAACGAATAGGGCTATCCAAAATGATAATGAGTTGTTAAAATTGTTATCGTTATTTTGGAGGGACAATGAAGTTCTCAGAAGCAGGTAAATTAAAAAAGCACCTGTCGATAGCGTTTCTTTTGGTTATTTATGTTGGCGTATTAGCGTATTTGTCTCGTTATATCGTGTAACACAGAACTAAAAAAGGCGCCGATGTGACGCCTTAGGTGTACCGATGCATGTCAACGACTTAAACTACATATCGTCGTAGGCTTCTATTTTCGATCCCTCAATAACGTAAGCCGTTTCAGCCAGCTCGTGGCTTATCGTTTCGGTTTTCAACTCCCCAACCACATATATGACATCCCACAGCTCTTGAACGGGTGCGCCTTTGGGAAACTTCACGTAAATGATTTGGTTTGGTGGCGGTGGTGGAACGTGGATACAAGCTCCAAAGTATGGCACCAACAAAAACTCGGTGACGGTATTCGCGTCACCTTCAAGCGGGATGACAAAGCCCGGGATTTTAACTTGGCTTCCATTTAGCTCTGGTCGAACGTTACCAATTTTAGACTGTTGCGCTGCGCCGCCACTGTGATCAGAAGCTGGCATGCCCATACTGTCGAACAGCTTGCGTTCTTTCTCTGGTACTAGATCAATCCAGTCGAGCGTTAATGGCTCCTCGCTTGCGAGTACTGGCGCTATAAATGAGACGATCAGCAAGCAACTTGCGAGTATTTTTCTCCACATTTTATTAAATCCTTATTGTCATTCCGTCACTTAGTGACTGTCGGTAGGCGCGAAAAGCCGGGATGAAACCAATTACAATTCCAGCGCATTGTACGAAACCTAATAGCATCCATTCATAGGGCGATAAGAGGCTTAAAGTCAGATGTATTCCATAATGCTGTTGAATGATGGGTTGCACTATGGCGAGAATGGCATACAGCCCTGCCACTCCGGTCACAATTCCGGCAGCAGTAAGTAGACTGGCTTCGCTGATCAACAGTGAGAAAACATGACGAGGTCTTGCCCCCATAGCGCGCAAAATCGCCATTTCACGGCGGCGCTCCTGCAAGCTGGTTAATAAGCTGCTTAGCATGCCGAGTAATCCTGCAATCACCACAAAGCCAGACACTGCCATTAAGGCTTGCTCGGCAACAGACATCATTCCCCACAGTTCATGCAACGCAACCCCTGGCATAATCGCGCTAAGCGGTTCTTTGGGATAAGTGTTGATTTGCCTTTGTAGGGCGAAAGTCTGAATACGAGATTTCAAACCGACCAGCATCGCGGTAATTTGCTTGGGCTGAAAGTCTCTGTTTTTGAGGTCTTGTGCTTTGGGTGTTGGGCCTAAACGTGCACCGCTTTCCCACCCGACGTGAATCGCTTCGATGGCTTCTAGCGAGACATGAACGGTTTTGTCGACTGGCGTGCCTGTGGGCGCAAGAATCCCGACAACTTTGAATGGCAGGTTGTCATGTCGGCTAAAGCCTACATCACTAATGCCGTGTGCAATGATGATTTCACTACCGACGTGATACCCCAGCTGTTTTGCGACATCAGAACCGAGCACGGTTTCAAATAAACCATTGAATTCTCGGCCTTCTGAAAATGTTAGTGGTTGCTTACTTCCGAATTTATAGTGTTCAAAATAGCTGTGGTTGGTTCCCATTACTCGGAATCCTTTGTGCGAGTCGCCAAGTGAGATTGGAATCGCCCAATCTACTGCTCGATGATTGGCAAACTCTTGGTAGCTCTTCCAGTCAATGTTGTTGGTGGCATTGCCAATGCGAAACACAGAGTAGAGCAGCAAGTTCACTTGTCCAGAACGGCCACCAATGATGAGGTCGGTGCCTGAAATTGTATTGGCGAAGCTATCTTTTGCCTGAGTACGAATGCGTTCTACTCCTAAAAGGAGTATGACCGAAATCGCGACTGTCATGATGGTTAATATTGCCGTCGCCTTACGATTGATTAAGCTCTTCCACGCGAGCTTTGCAACAGCGCTCATGATGCGGCTCCTAGGTCAGATGCTTGGTTAATATCTGGTAGGTTAAGTGTGCGGTCAAATAAGGGCTCAAGCGTTGGATCGTGACTGACGAAGATCAGCGTAGCGTTGGCTTGATTCGTTTGCTCCATCAGGAGTTCAATAAACGCTTTACGGTTATCATGGTCTAAAGCGGAGGTTGGCTCGTCAGCAATCACTAACCCCGGATACCCAATGAGTGATCGTGCAGCCGCAACACGTTGTTGTTGGCCAATGCTCAGTTCCGATACCGGACGCGCATGAAGCTCGCTGGGTAGGTGGAGTCTTTCAAGCAGAGCTTGAGCTTGCTCTTCTAACGTTTGAGATGGCGCTCTTGAATGAGCGCGGCCACGTCGTATTTGACTGAATTGGCAAGGCAGTAGTACGTTTTCAAGCACGTTTAAATAAGGCAATAAATTGAACTGCTGAAAGATATAGCCAATGTGATCGGCGCGAAATTTGTCTCTTTGACTTGCACTTAAACTAACAAGGTCAGTGTTCAGTACGGATAGAGAGCCAGATGTTAACGTGTTGATGCCAGTTAGTAGGGCAAGCAGCGTAGATTTACCGCAGCCACTGGGACCTTTGATAAATACGTGCTCACCTTGGGCAATATGTAACTGTGGAATATGAATGGTTGCGTGTGTTGAACCGGGCCAGACAAACTGGGCATTATTTAGCTCAACAATGTTTGACATGATTTCAGTCATACTAAATCACCAAAGCATTGGCGTGTAAGTGTGTACTTACACGCCACTCGTGTTATTTGATTACGATTTGGGAGTTATCTTTGCTCAGTTTGATGGCTGATTGCATGGTGTCAGTGAATATATTGACGTTGATTGACTCAGTCGTTGGAAATTGATTAAACCAGTCGGTTTGAATGTTACTGAGTTGGTTAACTTGGTCACAGCTGAAGCGATATTGCACCGAAAACTCACCATGTCCGCCATTTTCATGCTCCTCATGGTGAGCATCGTGACCGTCATGGTGCTCATGTTCATCATGATGTTCATTGTGGTGATCATGGTGTTCGTGCCCTTCATGATCGTGATTTGCATGGTCATCATGGCCGTGCTCGCTATGATCATGGTCTTCATGAGGGGTGCTGAGGTTATGGTTTACGTAAGCTTCTTCAATATCACAATTGGCTTGCGCGTTAATAGCAAACAGTGTGTTGCTGTCTTCTAGGGTGGCAATGGCTTGTTTAAGTGCTTGCTCTTGTTGTTCATTTTCTGGAGCATGCTCGAAACCGACCACATCGGCACCGGGAGCAGTAATCTCCACTAACAGATCCTTTCCATCTTGGGCGATATTAAATTCGACGTGACCATGCACATGAGCACCGTGCTGGCGGTATTCGTCCGCATTTGCTGCTGTCGATAAAGAGAGACCAATGACAAGCGCTAAAACATGTTTCGATGACATTTTGTGTTTCCTAATTTTGCTGGCACTAACCCGAGCAATACCGGATCAGATTTGTATTTACTAAGGTGCGATTCGCTGACACGTGAGGTGCAGGAATACGCACAAATTATGTTGAGTGTGGAATAGTTTGGAAATTAAGCAAAATAAGGCGGGGCACGAGCTGCACCACGAATGTCTTCACTATTAACAAGGCGCTGAAAGACATCATGGTATTGGATGCGCGTAAATGTTGGCGTCGATAGGGTCGGTTGAGCTTTGGCTATGCCGTGCTGAACCCCAGAAAATAGCTGGCAATGATGGTGTGTGTGGTGTTCGGGAGTCAGATCAACTTGATGAAGGATTACCGCAAAGTTCCAAGCGATCAGCAACGCGACACTGAAAAATAAAACAGTGCGATGCCAATGCTTCCGTATCTTTTGCTGGTGGTGGTACATCTGAGCTCCTCTTACCGACTGTTATAATATAACACCCATAATGAGTAAAAGTTCACTCTTTTGTTGGCTAGTGGGAAAATTTACGTCAACACATGCGATGTCGCCGAATCTGAGACAGTCTCCTTGGTGGAATCACTGAGCGTTAAACTAGGGGCAACAGAAATCTCAAGCTTTAAGTTTGGTCGCATGGCTCCTTATACTGCGTACTACGGATATTAAGGAGCCAAGCAACGAGACTAGATGTTCTGTTTAATTAGCTCGATCACCTTTGCAATTTCATCTTGCTCAAGTGCGCCTTCTTTTACAAACAGCACTTTACCTGTTTTGTCTTGAACAATAATGGCAGAGCTTTCTTCTTTAAGATCCCAAGTGTTGGCGACTACGCCATTTTCATCCAGAACCATAGATGACCAAGGAAACTCTTTTTTGCTGTCTTGGGCTGAAGATTTCACGAACGAACCTGTCCCCCAGATTGCATCATCTTGGTTAATGATCGTAGTTGTTTGGTAGCTTTCTTGCGGGAATTGCGCGGCGGTTATTGCTGACATCAAAGGGGCGTTCATTTCTTTTGAACTGCTACGACCTGCGATTGCTTGAATAACACGAACCTTACCCTGCATATGCTGGGTTGCCCATGGTTGGTATGCCACGTCCTCACCTTGCAAAACAATCTCGCCATAAGCCGCGACCTTGGCAGAAGGAACGGTCTCACCGACAGATAGGTTGTGTGCAAACGCAAAGCTTGGCGTTATAGCCAATAGTAGAGGTAGGAGAGTCTTAGTTTTCATATTGTTATATTCCGTACGAGTTGGAAGTTTTCCAGTATATATCCAGATCTAGGAAATTTGTAGAACTGTTGATAACATTTATTTAACGTATGGGGTGGTGTAATATTGCGTTATATTTAGAATTTGCTAAAATGAACCTCGTCGCAGATTGCGCATCAAGATTGCAGAGGATAAATAAGCAATCCGTGTTTTCTCAAAGGAATTGAGGTGAGTTATGCTACGTGAGTTTGCTGTATACCGACCATTACAAGTGGCACGTTTCGTTAAAACGTTGTTCAAAGGTCAATTCTTTATTGCTGGGGTTGGATGTTTTCAGTTCGACAATGGCAAAGTTTTGCTCCCTGACGTCAACGATCAGAAAAGACTCACCATCTTTAAAGAAGTCAACCAAGTGATTGCTTCGTTGTCTGTTTAAGAGCCCGTTGGCTTGAATTTAGTTTTCGATTTCAAAAAAGAGCGACCTATTCGGTCGCTCTTTTTGGTTTCAGTTAGTCGTAGGAACTAACTTTGTAAGCTGGGTGGAAAGCAAACACCTGTGCCACCGATACCGCAGTAACCGTCAGGGTTTTTAGCCAGGTATTGCTGGTGGTAAGTTTCGGCAAAATAATACGGGCCCGCTGGCTGTATCTCAGTGGTGATATTCGCGCGTAGTTCCTCTTGCAGTGCTTGTTGATACAAGAGCTTCGATTTTTCTGCGCTCTCTTGCTGCTTCGCGGAATAAGTGTAAATAGCCGAACGGTATTGTGTGCCCAAATCGTTACCTTGACGCATCCCCTGGGTTGGGTCATGTTTCTCCCAAAAAACGGCCAGTAGTTTTTCTAAGGAAATCACGCGTTCATCGAAGACGACTCGTACTACCTCTGTATGGCCTGTTTTACCCGTACACACCTCTTCATAAGTAGGATTGGGTGTATATCCACCGGCGTAGCCAACCGAAGTGGAGATAACCCCATCCAGTTGCCAAAATACGCGCTCAGCACCCCAAAAGCAGCCCATTCCCAGCAGAATTTGTTGTTGATGCGGCTCCAATGGTGCCTTTAAGTTAGATTTATTTACAAAATGATGATCTTCAACCTGCATCGGTTGATCTCTACCTGGCAAGGCATCTTCTATACTGATCAATGTTTGTTTGTTGAGCATGGTATTTGTCCTTCAATACGTGTCTTAAATTTGCGAACTTTTTCATTTCGTCTGTATCTGATGCTGTGATGACATAGACCGCGTTAAACCTATTAATATTACAGACTTAGACTTTAATTGGCGTTATCATTATTTACGTTTACTTAACCTCATTCAGCCAAAAAAGCATGATAAAAAAAGCTCTCCTCACCATTGTTGGCCTGTTTGCCTTTTCTCATGGTGCCTATGCCGATGTTTCTTTGACTTTAAAAGGCATCGATGGCGCTTTAGAAGAGAATGTCAGTGCGTACCTGTCGTCCATTCCAGCGAAGGACTACTCCACTTCTCTGCGCTTTCAAGCGAGATTAGATCAAAGTATCACTGAAGCTCTCAATGCGCTTGGGTATTATCATGCAAAAATTTCATACTCTATTCCGGAAGGGAATGATGAGTTGATCGTCAGCATCAAGCCGGGTTTACCTGTGAAAGTGAAAGTCATGGATGTAGTGATCACAGGTGAAGCAAAAGACGATGAAGAGTTCGCCAAACTTATTGAACGTTCACCGCTTAAAGTCGGCAAAGTATTGAATCAAGGTGAATACGATAGCCTGAAATCGGGTATTCGTAACTTGGCGTTGCAGCGTGGTTATTTCAATGGTGATTACAAGCTCAGCAAACTTGAAGTGATTCCTGACTTCAATGAAGCGAATGTGCGTTTGCATTATGACAGTGGTATTCGTTATCACTTTGGTCCGATTAACATTACTGGCAGTCAGATTTGGGAAAACCGTGTTGAATCAATGCGACCTTTTGAAATTGGTGAACCTTACTTGGTTTCGCAAGTGGGGGAGTACAACCAAAATCTGTCTAATACCGATTGGTTTTCATCGGTTTTTGTGGAGCCTGATTTAAGTAAATTGGATGAGGGACGCGAATTGCCAATTAAGGTCTCGCTCGCGCCAGCGTCAAAAAACCAAATAGAAACCGGTCTTGGTTACTCGACCGATACTGGTGTGCGTGGCACGTTAAAATGGAAAAAACCATGGGTTAGTTCACGTGGCCACAGCTTTAATACGGCGTTATCACTATCAAAGCCAGAACAGACGATCACGGCAGGCTACAAAATCCCGCTTGATGATGTATTGCGTGAATACTACCAACTGCAATTTGGTTTAAAGCACCTTGATAACCGAGATACGGAGAGTTTGGAATCCAACCTGGCAGTTGAACGACATTGGCTAACCGATGGCGGCTGGCATAAAACTATTTATGTTCGTCACTTGTATGAAAACTTCTCTCAAGGTCTGCAAGATGATGGGGTGCAATTTGTGTTACCCGGAGCCACTTTTTCACGAACTCGTGTCCGTGGTGGCAACATGCCAATGTGGGGGGATAAGCAAAGTGTAACGATCGAATATGGTGATCCTGCTTTGCTGTCAGAAACGCGAGTATTGCGCCTATTAGGGCGATCATCTTGGATCCGCGGGATCGGTGATAATCATCGTGGTTTGTTCCGTTTAGAAGGTGGTGCGAACATCACTGACGAATTTGAAAAGCTTTCGCCTTCTCTGCGTTTCTTCGCTGGTGGTGATAACAACATTCGTGGTTATGGATACGAGTCTATTTCACCTGTGGATGAAAGTGGCGCCTTGACGGGTGGTAAATACATTGTCAGCAGCACATTAGAGTATCAATATCGCGTGTATGGAAACTGGTGGGCAGCCACCTTCTACGATATTGGTGATGCATTTAACGAAACACCTGAATGGAAATCGGGTGCTGGTGTGGGTATCCGTTGGGCGTCTCCGGTTGGACCGGTTAGCTTTGATTTTGCGTGGGGACTGGATGAAAAACCAGAAAGAGAGTTCCGCATCCACTTCTCATTGGGGCCTGAGTTATGATCAAAATGATGTTTAAGTGGACCAAATGGCTGTCGTTAAGTTTGATTGGTCTATTGCTGTTGCTCATCATTTTTGTTGCGACAGTGCTATTTACTCACCCTGGTCTTAAGCTCGCGTTGTGGGGAGCAGAAAAGGCTTTACCGCAACTACAGATAGAGAAAGTTCAGGGTTCATTATTTCCTCGTTTTGAGCTACAGAACGTCAGTTTTGTCGACGAATCTTTGAACATCGACGCAAAAGTCGATCGTTTAGCGTTAGCGGTTAACTTCCGTTGTTTCTTTGATCCTAAAGTCTGTGTCGATGAGCTAACCCTGCAAGGTGTTAACTTTCAGATGCCAGAGCTCCCTCCGGCAGGCGAAGAGCCAGAGGAGACTCCGCCATTACGTACAGTCAGTACACCAGTCCCTATTTTTGTTAATAAGGTCAGTTTTGATGACATTAACTTAAACATTTTAGGCAACCAAATTGACTGGCAAGATTTCTCTACCGGGCTTTCTATGCAAGGCGACCGTTTAGTGATTGCGCCGACGGCATTAAAAGACATCAATGTTGCATTGGCTCCAAGTGAAGCTGAACCTGAAGCGGCCACAGACGAGCCGAAAGACGCTGACGCTCCGCCGCAAGATATTGTGTTACCTGAGGTGTGGATTCCACTCACTGTGGAAGCAAGACGCCTCGATATTCATAACTTCAAGCTTACAGGTGAGAAGCCGGTGATCGTTCACCACCTTGGTGTTGTAGCGAAAGCGGGGGGCGACCGTGTGGATGTGAAAACATTAGAGCTCGATATGCCTGAAGTGGAAGGTAAGTTAAGCTCGCAAGTAACGCTTTCTGCTGACTATCCTCTCAAAGCTCAGCTCGATGCGCTGGTGAAGCAAGCGGATGCGAAAGGGCAAAAGCTGTCGCTGTCAGCTGCTGGTTCGGTGGGAGACCTTTCTCTCACTGCGACCTTATCTGAACTAGTCGAAGCGGAGATCAAAGGTGAACTTCAGCCTCTGAAAGTGCAGTTACCCTTTGATGTTGCAATCAAAAATGTGCAAGCGCAATGGCCGTTAATCGGTCAAAGTGATTATCAAGTATCGGTACCAAGTTTATCTGCAAAAGGTTCCCTGGACGGATACACCGTGGCACTAGAAACACAAGCTTCGGGTAAAGATATTCCTGCTGTAGATGTTGCACTAAACGGCAAAGGCACATTAGAGCAAATCGATCTTGAAAGCCTGGTAGTCAAAACATTGGGCGGTGAGCTATCCGGTCAGGTGATGGCGAATTGGGCTGCGCCAATCAACTGGCAAGCTGACCTTAATTTGCAACATATTCAACCAGGGCTTCAATGGGAAGAAGCGGAAGGCGATATCAGTGGCAGCCTCTCGACTTCAGGTTCTTTAACTGAACAAGGCGGTTGGCAAGTCAGTTTACCTAAGTTAGATATCGATGGCATTTTGCGCGGTTATCCGCTGAATGTGGAAGGCCAACTGGAAGCGTCTGATAAGAATGGCAAAGGTGAAGATATTCAGCTTACCACGCAAGGTTTAGCGCTTTCTCATGGCCCTAACCAATTGAGTGCCAAGGGTAAGATTGATAAGCAGATATTAATGGATGTTGAGGTTAACTTCCCCGATTTTGCGAAAAGTGTTCCGGATCTTGCGGGTAAGATGCAGGGCAATGTTGCGCTGCGTGGCAGCTTGAAAGAGCCTGACATCAAATTAGACCTAGCGCTAAACCAAGTGAACTGGCAGCAGCAAGCGAACGTTGAAAACATAACCTTGAAGGGGGATGTGACGCCTCTGCCAGCACCGAAAGCGAACTTAAGCCTCATTGCGAACAACATTACCTACGACGACATTAAAGTTGATAGTGCAGACCTTGAAGTCTCTGGGGATGAAAAACTGCACCAACTGACGCTAGATGTGGTGTCTGACATTGTATCAACCAGCTTAGAAATTGAAGGCTCATTCATACAGAAGCCGCAAATGATCTGGGATGGTGCATTGCGTCGTCTTACTTTGAGCACGCCGCAGGGACCTTGGGCATTGCAGAAATCGACGGCGGTTAAAGTCAACATTGATAAACAAATCGCTGATGTTCAAGCACATTGTTGGCTGCAAGCCAATTCGAGTGTTTGTTTGACCGAAGATATTAGTGTTGGTCAAAGTGGCGAAGCCAAGTTAGCCGTGAACGACTTTGACTTTGAACAAATCAAGCAGTTCCTGCCGCCAGAGACGAAATTACAAGGGTCGGTCAACGCGCAAGCAGCAGCAAAATGGGCACCAGAGATGAAGCCGGAAGTCACGGTGAACGTTGATATGCCTAAAGGTCAAGTAGAGCAAGCACTAGAGCAGCCGATAACACTTGGTTGGGAAAGCTTTAGCTTTAAAGCGGCGCTGGCAAAAGACAAGTTAGATGCTGAGTGGTTATTTGATGTGAGAGACAACGGTGACTTATCTGGTCAGGTTTCTTTGGTCGATGTAACGTCTGAGCGGCCTGAGATTGACGGTAAGGTCTCGCTATCGACATTCCATCTGGATTTCTTAGCGCCGTTGATAGGTGAGTACAGCCTATTCAAAGCGAACATGAATACTGATTTGGCGATATCTGGTGATGTTATGCACCCTAAGGTCAACGGTCAGTTCTTGATTGATCAAATGAAGCTACAAGGTGAAGTCACGCCGATAGACATTAACTCCGGTCAGGTCGCGATCAACTTTAAAGGTCACCAAGCGGATCTTGATGCGGGTATCATGACGCCAGATGGTGAGTTGGAAGTGACTGGTGAGGCCGATTGGCAGGATCTACAAAATTGGCATACCAAAGCGCGCGTATTTGCGAAAGAGCTTCAGGTGGATCTTCCACCAATGGTAAAAATCAAAGTTGAGCCGGACATGACTATTGATGTCACACCACAGCTTGCTAAGGTCGAAGGTAATATTAATCTGCCTTGGGGACGAGTAGTGGTTGAAGAGCTGCCACCAAGTGCGGTTGGTGTTTCAAGCGACACCGTGATTTTGGACCAGAACTTACAGCCTGTGAGTGATATCGAGCCAATGCCATTTGATGTTGAAACGGATATCAACATTAAAATCGGTGATGACTTCCAACTGGCCGCCTTTGGCTTGAAAGGTGGCCTGAAAGGTAACCTCAATGTGACACAGAAAGATAAAGGTCCGTTCATCGTTGGTGAGGTTAATATCGTCGACGGTTCTTACCGCTCTTTTGGTCAGGATTTGGTGATTGAAGAAGGTAAGATCTTAATGAATGGTCCGGCAGATCAGCCGTACGTTTCTATTAAGGCGATTCGAAATCCAGATAATACCCAAGATGACGTGATTGCTGGTGTGCGTGTAACAGGACCAGCATCGGATCCAAATGTGGAGATATTCTCTGAGCCAGCGATGCCTCAAGCGAATGCGCTCTCTTACCTACTTCGTGGTCAAGACATTGATGGCGAAGCGGGAGGCAATGCTATGACGACCACGTTGATCGGCCTAAGTTTGGCAAAGAGTGGACGCGTGGTTGGTGAAATCGGCGAAGCCTTTGGGGTTCAAGATTTACAATTGGATACGGCGGGTTCGGGCGATGATTCTCAAGTGACCGTCAGCGGTTACATTTTGCCTGGATTACAGGTGAAATACGGCGTCGGCATCTTTAACTCACTAGGCGAGTTCACTGTGCGTTATCGATTGATGCAAGATCTGTATTTAGAGGCGGTTTCTGGTGTAGATAGTGCGGTTGACCTACTCTATCAATTTGAGTTCGATTAGAGCTTGTTCGCCTGCGTACATAAAGTTCATGACTAAGGAGTGGTTATGCAGCATTTAGTTTTTGTATATGGGACCTTGCGTAAAGGAGAGTGTAATCATCACTTTCTGAGCTCGGCCCAGTTTCTTGGTCAGCATGAAACGGATGCTCAGTTCGCACTGTATGACTTAGGTCCTTATCCCGCGTTGTCTGTTGGGCAGCGTTCGATACAAGGTGAAGTGTATCTGATTGATGATGAAACCTTATCCGAGCTAGATAAGTTGGAAGATGTGCCAGTAGAGTATCGTCGAGAGAGCATCGTCACGCCATTTGGCCAAGCTTGGATCTACTTGTATCAAGATACTGAACAACTGACCGAAGAAATCGCTTCCGGAGATTGGTGTCAAAAGGTGTGAGCTATACTGACATTATCAATAGCGACGAGCTGGTCACTAAGGAGTCATGATGAAGGTATTCGTAATTGGATCAATGGCGTTGATTCTTGCCGCATGCGCGCAAACAACCCTGCCGACCTCGAGTAATGTTACCGACTGGCAAGCGTTTGGTAAGCAGTCTGCCTTAGATGGATTAAGAGTTTTATCTGAAGATCGTATCGCTGCACTGGATGGTACTCATCATGCTACGCCTGAACTGATCATGGCCTATCAAACGGGTTATCAGCAAGGGAAGCAAGAGTATTGTGAACAAAGCGCGTATATGCTTGGTGTTATCGGGCGTCCGTATTTTGGTATTTGTGATGACCTAGACCCTTTCTTTCAGCATGACTATGACGCTGGCCGAATGTCTTCTGCAGGCGCGCCTATCTAGTTGACTTACACAAGATGAAAAGCAAAAGAGCTGCCCTAAAGCAGCTCTTTTTAATTTTGTATCAGCCGTGATGCTTATTTTTTCTGAGCGCGCTCGTAAGATTCTAGGATCTCAGCTTTAGCGGCAGCAACATCTGCCCAACCATCCACTTTCACCCATTTACCTGCTTCAAGCTCTTTGTAACGCTCAAAGAATTGCGTGATCTGCGCTTTCAGTAGTTCTGGGATATCGTCCACATCTTGGATATGATCGTACTCTTTCGAGATTTTGGTGTGTGGAACCGCAAACACTTTTGCGTCTTCACCTGACTCATCCGTCATCTTCAAAACGCCAACAGGACGGCAGCGAATCACTGAACCTGGCATGAGTGGGTATGGTGTTGGTACCAGTACGTCGACTGGGTCGCCATCAAGAGACAGCGTATTGTTCACGTAGCCATAGTTACATGGGTAGAACATTGGTGCAGACATGAAACGGTCGACAAATACCGCACCAGAGTCTTTATCTACTTCGTACTTGATTGGATCTGCATTTGCAGGAATTTCGATCACGACATAGATGTCTTCAGGCAGCGACTTGCCTGCTGGCACATGGTTTAAGCTCATTAGAATATTCCTTTTCATTAACGATGAGTCACACAGAAGCGGCTTCATCTGATGATAAATTCGCGTTTCACTTTAGCGACAAAAACGCGGCAGGTAAACACCTGCCGCGTTGGACAAAGGTCTGAAATTATTCTTCGTCGCGGTGCAGTTCAAGGAACTCTTCAACTTTGCGAACCATGTTCTTAGAACCAACAAAGAAAGGCACACGTTGGTGCAATTCGGTTGGTTTGATATCCATGATGCGATTGACGCCGTCTGATGCAATACCGCCCGCTTGCTCAATTAAGAATGCCATTGGGTTACATTCATAAAGTAGACGCAGTTTGCCCTGAGGATGGCTTTGCGTACTAGGGTAAAGGTAGATACCACCTTTCAGTAAGTTGCGGTGGAAATCAGCAACCAATGAGCCAATGTAGCGAGAAGTGTATGGACGACCGTCTTCTGGCACATTCTCTTGGCAGTACTTGATGTACTTCTTCACCCCTTGAGGGAAGCGAATGTAGTTACCTTCGTTGATCGAATAAATCTTGCCTTCTTCTGGAATCATCATGTTTTCATGAGAAAGGCAGAAGCTGCCGATAGATGGGTCGTAAGTAAAGCCGTTTACGCCGTTACCCGTGGTGTAAACCAACATGGTTGATGAACCGTAAATCACGTAACCAGCGGCAACTTGCTTATGACCAGGCTGAAGGAAATCTTCTTCTGTCGCTGGTGTGCCAATAGGTGAAACACGGCGATAAATAGAGAAGATAGTACCGACAGAGACGTTCACATCGATGTTAGAAGAACCATCAAGTGGGTCCATCAGTACCACATATTTGGCGTTTTGGTTGAGCTCTTTGTTGAAAGCAACCGCTTCGTCTTCTTCCTCACTGGCAACGCCACACACTTGGTCACGAGCTTCAAGCGCGGCTTTGAACTTATCGTTCGCGTAAACATCGAGCTTTTGCTGGTCTTCACCTTGGACATTTTCCGTGCCTACAGCACCAGTGATATCACCGAGACCCGCTGCGTTGATTTCGCGGTTAACGATTTTTGCAGCTAAACGAATGGAGGCTAAAAGGGATGATAGATCACCGCTAGCGTGGGGGAAATCCGCTTGTTTTTCGACAATGAACTCGCCTAGGGTGCGCAGTCCTGACATGGTTAATCCTTACATTTTCATTTCATTGGGGGTAGTGCGCAAGTGAGCATCTCTTTATGGATGTTAAACGATTGCGCTGGATGTAAGTTTAAGTCGCAGATCTTTTTAATGGTAATGAAGTAACTGTTTGAGATCTCAATTTATTTGTAGACTTGTTTGAGGGATTCATCAGTAAGCAAGAGGTTGTACAGTCTGTGTTCAACCTTGTCATATTTGTGAAAGGGACTGCAAGAAGAAGGCTAAAGTCTCTCGCTTTTCTGGTTGTGATCGCGATAATGAAAGCATTAAAGAACGCATTACAAGGTTTAGTTTATGCACATTCATATCTTGGGTATCTGTGGCACATTTATGGGCGGCGCTGCGATTTTAGCGCGCCAATTAGGGCATAAAGTCACTGGTTCTGATGCCAACGTTTACCCACCGATGAGCACGTTGCTTGAGTCTCAAGGTATTGAAATTATTGAAGGCTTCGACCCGTCTCAACTCGACCCTCAACCAGACCTTGTGGTGATTGGTAATGCCATGAGCCGTGGTAACCCATGTGTTGAACATGTGCTCAATACCAACATGCGCTACACCTCTGGTCCGCAGTGGCTCAACGAGTTTTTGCTGCACGATCGCTGGGTATTGGCGGTATCGGGTACACACGGTAAAACGACTACGTCGAGCATGCTGGCTTGGATACTCGAAGACTGCGGTTATCAACCTGGCTTCCTAGTCGGTGGAGTACTTGGTAACTTTGGAGTCTCTGCTCGTTTGGGTGAAAGCATGTTTTTTGTCGTTGAAGCGGACGAATATGACAGTGCTTTTTTCGATAAGCGTTCTAAGTTTGTGCACTACCATCCTCGAACCTTAATCATGAACAACCTTGAGTTTGATCATGCTGACATCTTCGATGATCTAGAGGCGATCAAGCGCCAATTCCATCATTTAGTGCGAACGGTTCCCGGCAATGGCTTAATCTTAGCTCCGAAGCAAGACCAAGCTTTGGCGGATGTATTAGGGCGTGGTTGCTGGACAGAAAAGCAGTTTTCAGGTGTTGATGGCGACTGGCAAGCGCACAAATTAGTGGTCGATGGCTCAAAATTTGAAGTTGCTCTACAAGGCGAGAAGGTCGGTACCGTCGAATGGGATTTGGTGGGTGATCATAACGTTGATAATGCGTTAATGGCGATTGCCGCGGCGCGACACGTTGGCGTAACGCCGGAGCTTGCGTGTCAGGCTCTGGGCCGTTTCATTAACACCAAGCGCCGTCTTGAGTTAAAAGGTGAGGAGCAAGGTGTGACGGTTTACGATGATTTTGCGCATCACCCAACGGCAATTGAACTCACCGTCGGTGGTTTGCGTAACAAGGTAGGCGAAAAACGCATTCTTGCTGTGTTGGAACCTCGTTCTGCCACTATGAAGCGCGGCGTGCACAAAAACACACTCGCGGATTCACTACACAGCGCGGATGAAGTGTTCTTATTCCAACCAGACAACATCGAATGGTCGGTGCAAGATATCGCGGAACAATGTCAGCAACCTGCTTTTTTTGACGCTAACATCGATAACTTTGTAGCGAAAATCGTTGAACGTGCGCAGCCAGGTGACCAAATTCTCGTGATGAGTAATGGTGGCTTTGGCGGTATTCACGGCAAGATCCTCGAGCAACTTAAACAAAAAGCCTGATTTTATGCAAAACAAACAGCAGCAAGCAGAAAAAGCCTTCACTTTAGCGTTAACTGGAGCATCTGGTGCGCCTTATGGCCTTCGTCTTTTAGAATGTTTGGTCGCGGCGGATTATCATGTCTACGTTCTGATCTCTTCGGCGGCTCGTGTCGTGATGGCAACCGAACACAACCTTAAGCTGCCAAGTGGGCCAGAAGCCGCAAAGCAAGCGTTGGTAGAGCACCTGAACTGCAATCCCGATAACATCACCGTTTGTGGTAAAGATGACTGGTTCTCACCGGTAGCATCTGGCTCTGCGGCACCAAAGCAAATGGTGGTTTGCCCATGTTCTGCGGGAAGTGTTGCGGCGATTGCGCATGGTATGTCGGATAACTTGATTGAGCGCGCCGCTGACGTGGTGATGAAAGAGCGTGGGCAGTTGTTGCTCGTCGTTCGCGAAACGCCATTTTCAACGCTGCATCTGGAGAACATGCACAAGCTATCGCAAATGGGCGTGACCATCATGCCAGCGGCTCCGGGCTTCTATCATCAGCCAAAGAGCATTGAAGACTTAGTGGATTTTATGGTGGCGAGAATTCTCGACCACTTAGGTATTGAGCAAGGTTTAGTGCCTCGTTGGGGTTATGACCAGCGTTCGTGAGCTGATTGTGTAACCACTCAAATACCTTTACAATCCATCCAACTCATCGGGGAGCAAACCCATTTAGCATTGAGTCAATCAATGCATTTGGGCGCTGAGACCTAAGTTCTTAACTAGGGACCCGTATTACCTGAACCAGATAATGCTGGCGTAGGAATTGAGTCTGGATATTGGAAGTCCTTAATAGCCGCCTCAACCCTGTGCCGCTCAACTTATTTCTCTGAAATACTCATGGAGAGCGAGCAGTGAAACCCACTCTAAATCTGATTGCCCTAGCTGCAATCACCTCTACTTCAGCGTTTGCCGCTGAAAACACATTAACCATCTATACCTACGACTCTTTTGCCGCAGATTGGGGGCCGGGTCCTAAAATCGAGCAAGCTTTTGAAGCAATATGTAGCTGTGACGTTAACTTCGTGGCGTTGGACGATGGTGTGTCGATCCTGAATCGTCTTCGTCTTGAAGGCGGTAATAGCAAAGCCGACATCGTGTTAGGTTTGGATAACAACCTGATGGCCGAAGCGAAGAAAACCGGTCTGCTTACCGAGCACAATGTGGATACGGCCAATACAGTGTTACCAAACGGTTGGAGCGACACGACGTTTGTACCGTACGATTACGGCTACTTCGCGTTTGTGTACAACACAGAGAAACTGGCTAATCCGCCGAAAAGCATGAAAGAGCTGGTGGAAACGCGCGATGATTTGAAAGTGATTTATCAAGATCCGCGTACGTCAACGCCGGGCCAAGGCTTGATGCTATGGATGAAATCCATCTATGGCGACGATGTGACGCAAGCGTGGCAGAAGCTAGCGAGCAAAACCGTAACGGTCACGAAAGGTTGGTCGGAAGCGTATTCCATGTTCCTTAACGGCGAGTCGGACTTAGTGCTTTCTTACACTACGTCACCTGCGTACCACTTAATTGCGGAAAACGATTCAAAGTTTGCGACGGCGAATTTTGCTGAAGGCCACTACATGCAAGTTGAAGTAGCCGCCAAAGTGAAAGGGGCAAAAAATTCAGAACTTGCTGATCAATTTATGAGTTTCATTTTAAGTGATGAGTTCCAGTCAGCGATGCCAACGGGTAACTGGATGTACCCTGTTACTGACGTTGAGTTACCTAAAGGTTTTGAAACTTTGAGCGTTCCAAACAAGTCGTTGAGCTTTAGTGCTGATGAAGTGGCAAAAATGCGTAAGTCTTGGATTCGCGAATGGCAAAGCGCACTGACGTTTTAGCTGACGTTCCCCCCCTCATCTGAATGAGATAGGTTTTACCTTTGAATTCTGTTCCAAAAATAGGTTTAGGGGTCGCGATGATCATCGCGACCTTTGTTGTTTCTGCCCTAGGTGCTTTGATTGTTCAAGCCCCTTCACTTGATGTGTCTGTGGTATGGGACGACCCGTATTATCAACATGTCACCAAGTTCAGCTTCTACCAAGCTTTTCTTTCCACATTGCTCAGTGTTGGCTTTGCCATTCCAGTTGCGCACGCGCTTTCACGTCGCCAATTTTGGGGTAAGTCATTACTGCTTAAGCTGTTTGCATCGACGCTAGTTTTGCCTGTTTTGGTTGGTGTTTTCGGGCTATTAGCGATTTATGGCAACAGCGGTTTGTTAGCGCAGTGGCTACAGAGTTTCGATAGCAAACTGCCATTTTCTATTTACGGTTTGAACGGCATTTTACTCGCCCATGTGTTCTTTAATTTACCTTATGCTGCGCGCTTGCTGTTGCAAGCATTAGAATCTATTCCTGCCGAGCAACATAAGCTGTGTGCGCATTTAGGTATGAACCATTGGAATAAGTTTCGTTGGGTGGAATGGCCGCGTTTAAGGCAGCAACTTCCCCACGTTTGTGGCTTGGTATTTATGTTGTGCTTCACCAGTTTTGCCACTGTAATGGCGTTGGGGGGCGGGCCAAAATCCACCACCATTGAATTGGCAATTTACCAAGCGATTAAGTTTGATTTTGATTTACAAGCTGGGGCGTTATTGGCGCTGTGGCAGATGCTGTTATGTGGACTGCTTGCCATTGGAGTGCAGAAGTTAACAAAGCCTGTTTCTATCAGTGCTGGCAGCACATCGGTACAGCAATATTTAACGAAGGATCATGGGTGGTCAAAAGCTTGGGATAGCTTTTGGATCATAGGTGCTTTTTTACTGGTGATACCACCGTTATTGATGGTGTTACTGAGTGGCATCAACCAACAAGTTTGGACGGTGTTAACCGATGAACGTTTTTGGTCTGCGTTATCTAACTCACTCAAAGTGGCAGGGTTAGCCAGTGCGCTTGCGGTCGCTGCGGGCGTGTCCATATTGTTGACCAGCCGTCGTTGGCGTTTGCAGTACAAAAACACGCGAGCTGATCAGATTGAGCTAATCGGCACCATTATTTTGGTGACGCCAGGTTTGGTGATTAGCACCGGATTATTCTTGCTGTTGCGATCATTTACCGATGTTTTTAGCTTGGCGTTTTTTGTTGTGATTTTGGTAAATGGTTTGATGGCTTTGCCTTACGTGATCAAAACGCTGGCACAGCCAATGCTGCACATCGAGCAGCAATACCAGTATGTGTGTGCCAGCTTAGGCATGCGTGGCTGGCAACGCTTTAAAGTGGTGGAGTGGCAGGCGCTGCGCAAGCCATTCGCACATGCGTTTGCGATCAGCTTTATGTTTGCGATTGGCGATTTAAGTGCTATCGCGTTGTTTGGCGGACAAGAGTTCCGCACTTTACCTCTGTATTTATTCCAGCTGCTTGGCAGCTATCAGATGGACGCGGCTGCGGCGGTATCGGTGACCTTGTTGTTGTTGAGTGTGGGCTGTTTTGCCTTGATTGAGAAAGTATTGAAAACGAAGGAGAGAGCGTAATGTTAGTGTTGGATGATGTGCAGTACACCTACCAACGTGAGCTGTTTCGTTTTGACTTAACGATTGAGCAAGGTCAGATAGTGTCGCTGATGGGACCAAGTGGGGCTGGAAAATCGACGTTGCTAGCGTTGGTGGCTGGGTTTATCCATCCTGACCAAGGTGACATTCGGGTTGATGGTGAGTCGATTGTGCACAAAGAGCCTTATCAGCGTCCTTTCTCCATGCTGTTCCAAGAGCATAACTTGTTTTCTCACTTGTCGGTGCGTGACAACATTGGCTTAGGTTTACACCCAGGGCTGAAGCTCACGGTAGACCAAAAGCGTCAGGTTGAACAAGCCGCACAACAGGTTGGTGTTACTGAGTACCTCGACCGTTTGCCTGAGCACCTTTCTGGTGGGCAGCGTCAACGTGTTGCCTTAGCACGTTGTTTTGTTCAGCCTCATCCCATGTGGCTGTTGGATGAGCCTTTCTCGGCGCTTGATCCGGTTTTACGTGAAGAGATGCTGAGCTTGGTAAAAAAACTGGCGGCAGAGCGGGGAATAACCGTATTGATGGTCACGCACCATTTAAGCGATGCCAAAGCCATTGCCAGCCACTTTGTGTTTGTGGCTGATGGCAAAGTGGAAGCGGCGGATAGTATGTCTGCATTGAGTGAACAGCATGCTAGTGAGAAGCTTGCGGCATTTATCCGAGCCGCACGCTAATGCTCAATGGTGGCGGGATTATGCTTCACCGCAACACAAACCATGTCGAGGACCAAATTCAAACTGAGATCTTAGGCTCATGATATGGTCAATCATCGCTTGTACTCGTCGCGTTCGGTTTGCGCCAGGACGATAGACTAAATAAATGGGCATTGGTACCGTGTGCCATTGAGGTAAGACTCTGACTAAGGAGCCATTTTCCAGCTCTTGCGTCATGTTTTGCATAGGTAAGTTAGCGATTCCCAATCCTTTGAGCGCGCCTTTTAATACCGCTTCTACGGTGGTGCTAGAGAAGTTACTGGTTACCGAGACGTTGACCGTGTTGTCCTGAGAAATCAACGTCCAAGGGCCTATCTCTGAAACATACTGATATCTCAAACAGTTGTGTGTTGTCAGATCTTCTGGCGTTTTAGGTACGCCACACTCAGCTAAATACTCAGGACTGGCGGCCAATACTCGGGTGGTGTAGCCCAATTTTTTAGCAATCAGTCGATCATCGACGATCTGGCCGACTCGAATTGCCATATCAAAACCGTGTGAAAACAGATCAACAAAATCGTTCGATGCTTCTAACGCAATTTGTACTTTTGGGCATTGTTTTAAAAATGGTAAAAAGATGTGCTCAGCCATATACGCGTCCAAGGCTGGTGGCGCAGCAATGCGAAGCCGACCTTGGATCTGCTGTTCCATTTCCTGAACGTCTTGACCAATCGAGTGAAATTCCTCAACTAAGCTTGCAGCACGCTCTAAAACCATTTGACCAGCTTCGGTAATCACCAACTTTCGGGTCGTGCGCTCTAGGAGCTTGGCTTCAAAGTGTTGTTCGAGTTTGGTTATGGCTTTACTAACAGTAGATTTTGGTAGGTTTAACTCCAGCGCGCACTTGGTTAAGCTCAGTAGTCGACAGCTTGTGACAAAGATAGAGAGCGTCCTAAAATCAATTGTTTCTAAATTTCGAACAATCACTTTCAATTATCCATATTGTTTCAATATTGATCTGATTATAGTCTGGCTCTTCATCCTTAGCCATCAAGTTATTGTCATTTGAGGTAAACAACATGTCCAACTCTGTAGACTTATTTTCTCCTATCGAACTCGGTCAATTAGCATTAAATAACCGTGCCATTATGGCCCCTTTAACGCGCGCTCGTGCCAGCGCAGATCATATCCCGAATGACCTTATGGTTGAGTACTATGCTCAACGCGCGAGTGCTGGACTTATCATTGCTGAATGCACCATGGTGATGGAAGGAACGTCTGCTTTTATGGCAGAACCGGGCATTTATAACGAAGAACAAATTGCAGCTTGGAAAAAGGTAACGGATGCGGTTCATGAAAGAGGCGGTAAGATCGTATTGCAAATTTGGCATGCGGGACGCGCTTGTCATCCTGAACTGAATGACGGGAAAACGCCTGTTGCAGCGAGCGCACTAGCCATTCGTGATGAGTTAGTTCATACCCCTTCAGGTAAGCAAGCATATACGGTACCACGAGCACTCGAAGTGGATGAGATAGCTTCCATTGTGGCAGCGTTTAAGCAAGGTGCGAAAAACGCTAAGAGAGCAGGCTTTGATGGTGTGGAGATACATGGCGCCAATGGTTATCTTATCGATAACTTTCTTCGTGATGGATCGAATTTACGTACTGATGAATACGGTGGCTCAGTCGAAAATCGTGCCCGTTTTTTACTTGAGATAGTTAAAGAAGTGGTCGAGGTATGGGGACCTGGAAGAGTAGGGCTGCGCACATCACCATTAAATGGATTTAATGACATGAAAGACAGCGATCCGGTTGGCTTGGTTCGTTACTTAGCTAAGCAACTTAATGCTTTCGATCTTGCTTATTGGCACGTGATGCGTGCGGATCTAAAGGGCGTACAAAAAGCAAATGTTCTCAAGCCAGCACGCGAAAACTATCAAGGTTACCTAATGGCCAACGTGGGCTACAGTGCACAAGAAGCGACAACGGCAATTGCAGAAAATCAAGTTGATGTGGTCGCATTTGGCGTTCCATTTATCGCCAACCCTGATTTAGTTGAGCGATTTAAGAAAAATGCACCTCTTAATGAGGCAAAACCTGAGCACTTTTATTTAGGTGGAGCAGAAGGTTATACCGATTACCCAGTAATGGCATAACCCTTACTTGTTCAATATAAAAAGGACGCTAATGTTAGCGTCCTTTTTCGTTTCTTTAGTTGTTTAACCTTGCGGTTTCACGACCATCACATTGATTGGAGAATATTCCACGACCTTACTTGCGACAGAGCCAAGCATTACTTTATTGATTTTAGAACGCTTGTGACTTGGCATAATGATGAGATCAGCGCCCAAGCGCTCTGCATAATCAAGAATCGTCGCGTAGGCTTTGCCCTCAGCAACATGCACTTGGTACACCACATCTTCAGCAATATGCTTATTGGCAAAAGCTTTTAATTGCTGCTTCACGTCTTGCTTCATTTTGGCTGCTGCATCTTTTGGGAAGTATGTAGCAACCATCGACATGTGAATACCAGGTAGTACTGTTAGAAGGTGGATTTGCGCATTCGCTTGCTTTGCCTGCCAAACCGCTAGTTCAACCGCTCGGTCTGAAAAGCCTTGGTCATTTAGATCAACCGGAACAAGAATTTGTTTGTACATTCAATGTCTCTCACTAAGGCCCCTTGTCCTCGGGGCCAAATCGGTTATGCGCTCAATTGTTCCTTACGAGCACGACGTTTTTGGTTCATGGCAAGCACCAGCAAAATCATTAAGCATGGCACAAATACCCATTCTTTCATCGGACGTTCTGCATCTTGGATAACCCACTTGATCTCCCAATCAAAGTCGATACCTGCAGACTCTGCCGGGCTACCAAACTCGACCATATCGACAATCATTTTGTTGTCGCTTTCGGTCAGCATCAGACCCATAGACGAAATGCGTGCTTCCGCTGTTGTCGCACTGTCTTCGAATGGAAGACGAACCGTTTTCTCGATGTAGTCGCCCTCAAGGTTTTCGCCGGCAACACGTAGCTCCAATGATTCTCCTACATTTAGCGTTTCCGTGATTTGAGCTACCTCAACGCCAGGAGAAAGAACTTTCGCTGGATACAGCATGTCCCACCAAAAACCAGGACGGAAAAACGAAAATGTCAGTACTAATAATAGAACGGTTTCCCACCACTTGTTACGCGTGAACCACCATCCTTGTGTTGCGGCGGAGAAGATCAGCATCGCAATGATCGATGAGATGACAGTGAGTGCTAAATGCCACCAAGAGTCTATCCCCATCAACAGTAGCTGGGTATTGAACACAAACATGAATGGCAAAATGGCGGTTCGAATATCGTAAGTAAAGCCTTGGATACCTGTACGAATTGGGTCTGATTTAGCAATCGCAGCCGCCGCAAATGCCGCAAGACCTACGGGTGGGGTGTCGTCGGCCAAAATACCAAAGTAGAAAACGAACAAGTGCACCGCAATGAGTGGGATGATCAAGCCATGTGCTGCACCTAGCGTGACAATAACCGGTGCCATCAACGTAGATACTACGATGTAGTTCGCCGTTGTCGGTAGACCCATCCCAAGAACCAAGCTGATTATTGCGGTAAACAGCAGCATAAGAATGATGCTACCGCCAGAGATAAACTCAACGAAGTCCGTCATGACCAGGCCGATACCCGTTAGGGTGACGACCCCAACCACGGTACCTGCCGCTGCCGTTGCAACGCCGATACCAATCATGTTACGAGCGCCAGCAACCAAGCTCTCAGCCAGATCAACGAAGCCATCTTTGGTTTGCTGCATCATGTCACCTTGCTTTGATAACAGAGCAATCAATGGACGCTGAGTCAGCAAAATGAAAATCATGAACACCGTTGCCCAGAATGCTGAAAGACCTGGCGAGAAGCGCTCTACAGTCAGACACCAAACCAATACAACGATAGGCAGTAGATAGTGCAAACCAGATTTAACCGTTGGGCCAGGATCTGGTACTTCTGTTAACTCTGCATCAATCTCAATTGCGCCATCTTGCACATGATTCGCTGAGATCTTCACCAAGCCAACGTACGCAATTAACAGGGCAACCGTAACAATTGGCGTCGCGGCATCACCAAAGACATCTTTCGTCCAACCCACTCCGTAGTAAACCAATGCGCTGATCACACACAGTCCTAAGATTGTGCCAGTAAAGGAAAGCAAACTTTGTACTAACGTTGGGTTGTGGCGACGAGGAAGACCTGTCATACCCGCTTTACACGCCTCAAGGTGAACGATGTAAATCAAAGCGATGTAAGAGATAAGTGCCGGAAGTAGGGCAGCCTTAATCACCTCAACGTATGAGATACCGACATATTCCACCATCAAGAATGCCGCCGCGCCCATAATTGGTGGCGTTAACTGACCATTGGTTGAGGCAGCAACTTCAACGGCTCCCGCTTTGGTGCCCGGAAAACCGACACGTTTCATCAATGGAATGGTAAAGGTACCAGTGGTTACCACGTTTGCGATTGAAGAGCCAGAAACAAGCCCGGATAAACCAGATGCAACAACGGCCGCTTTTGCAGGACCACCTTTCATATGACCCAGTAAAGAAAAGGCGACTTTAATGAAGTAAGCACCTGCGCCAGCGCGTTCCAGCATGGCGCCAAACAATACAAACAAGAAGACAAAAGAGGTTGAAACGCCTAATGCGACACCAAATACACCTTCCGTTGTTAGCCATAAGTGAGACATGGCCTTGTTTAAGCTCGCTCCTTTATGCGCGATGACATCGGGCATGTAAGGGCCAGCAAAGGTGTAAGTAAGGAAGACAGCAGCAACCACCATCAGTGGTGGACCGAGCGCTCGGCGTGTTGCTTCTAAAAGGAGAACCATACCGATGACAGCAACGACGATATCTACCGTTGTTGGTGCACCGGAACGTCCGGCTAGCTCGGTATAAAAAAGGTAAATATATGCCGCAGAAAAACTACCTGCTAGCGCCAATATCCAATCGACAAGAGGGATATGATCGCGAGGGGAATTTTTCATCGCTGGATAAGCAGTGAAAGCCAAGAAGATCGCGAAAGTGAGGTGGATTGATCGCGCTTCCGTGTCGTTCAGTACGCCGAAATTAAAAATAAATGGTAGCGGAGATGCGTACCATAATTGAAATAGTGACCAACACAGAGGAACAAACCAAAGGATTCGTCCTTGCATTCCCGAGGGGCTACGTGCACCTGTGTCTGCCTGAGCCACCATTTCTTGCACATCTTGTGACGGAGCTTGATTCGTCGCCATGTACTTTTTCCTTATTATTGATGGTCCTGTCGGATTTTTATCGAGAACCACACTTCGCCTTTATCAGTGTAGCGAATGGAGCGAAGTTTGCTTTCGAGTATTTTGCTGCCTGAACTCAAAGTGTTGAATTTTGGAGACTCTGCTAGGCGGCGTTTAAGTTTTTCTTGGGTATGAACTCGCAATTTTCGGAAGAAAACTGGCGAATGAAGCATGCAGTTAGCACGTGCTACAACCTGCATGCTCAAACAGGCAGAAAACCATCTTTTCCTGCCTGTGAGTTTGGAGTCTGAGGAAGTTACTTAAGTAGACCCACTTCTTTGTAGTATTTTTCTGCACCTGGGTGAAGAGGGATAGATAGACCCGCTTTCACCATGTCTTCTTTTTTCAGGTTTGCAAACGCAGGGTGTAGACGTTTGAACGTATCGAAGTTTTCAAACACGGCTTTTGCAACGTTGTAAGCGACATCGTCTGAAACGTCTGCTGTTGTAACCATCGTTGCTGCAACACCAAAGCTGTTTACGTCTTTGTCTGTGCCACGATACATGCCAGCTGGCACTGAGCTAAAGGCGTAGTATGGGTTATCAGCAACAATCTTATCGATTTTCGGGCCTGTTGCAGAAACTAGCTTAGCATCACATGATGTTGTTGCTTCTTTGATTGAACCGTTCGGGTGACCCACCATGTAAATGAATGCGTCAATTTTGTTGTCACAAAGTGCTTGAGAACGCTCAGAGCCCTTTAGCTCAGAAGCCAATTTGAAGCTGTCGTTTGTCCAGCCCATCGCTTCCATAACAACGCCCATGGTTGCACGGTCACCAGAGCCAGGGTTACCGATGTTTACGCGCTTACCTTTGAGGTCTTCAACGTTTTCGATACCTGAATCTGCACGAGCAATGATGTTGAAAGGTTCTGTATGAAGAGAGAACATTGCACGTAGCTTTTTGTACGGGCCTTGTTCCGCAAACTTACTCGTACCATTGTAGCCGTGGTACTGCCAATCCGATTGCACGATACCAAAATCTAACTCGCCAGCACGGATAGTGTTAACGTTGTAAATAGAGCCGCCAGTCGATTCTACTGAACAACGAATGTTGTGTTCTTTACGACCTTTATTGACCAATTTACAGATAGCACCACCAGTAGGGTAGTAAACACCTGTAACAGAGCCAGTACCGATAGTAATAAACTCTTGAGCGTTAACTGCGCCTGCACCCATTACTGCTGCAGCGATAGCGCCTACTTTGAGAAGTTTGTTAAATGCCATGAATTTCCCTTCCTTATATTCATTATTTACCCGGAAATAACCATAAATCACTTCTGGAGTTTCCTATTTGGAAACGGCATCTTTTCCAATCCAATCGTTTGAAAAAGCGAGCGAATCATAACAAAAAATTGGCAGAAAATTATCCAATTGTTAAATGTTATAGTTGATAAGTCTGAATCTTGTGCAGGAGGATAGTGTTAGATTTGTGATTTAATTCTTTTTATAACAAACACTTAATAAGTATTAAGTGAACGAAGTGAAAAAGATCAATTGCGTGATGTTAATCACAAAACAGGTGGTTAAATAATGGTCTGGATAAGCAAAAAATTTACATAAATCATGGGCTACAAAATGAGATTTCTTTTATAGCCCACAAAGAGTTAGCTGATCTAAATGTGAAAGAACTTAGCCAGTGTATTCGAACAGTTCACACACTGATTTGAACAACTGTTCAGTCGTAATCGCCATCGTTGGAGTGATAAAGATAGTGTCATCACCTGCAACAACACCAAGAATACCTTCGGATTTACCCAGTGAGTCAAGCAAGCGAGCAATCAACTGCGCAGCACCAGGGCCAGTATGGATAACAACTAATGCCGCGTTATGGTCAATGTCTAGCACCAGTTCACGCAAAGAGCTGCTTACAGTCGGTACGCCTAGCTCAGCAGGAAGGCAGTAAACCATTTCCATTTTTGCATTGCGTGTGCGGACGGCGCCAAATTTAGTCAGCATGCGTGATACTTTCGATTGGTTAATGCTTTCAAATCCTTGTTGTTTGAGTGCATCAACAATCTCACCCTGTGAGCCAAAGCTCTCTTCTTTTAATAGGGCTTTAAAGGCGCGGACTAAGTTGTCTTGTTTTTCTGAATTGCGCATAGTCATTACGAATCTCTTATTACGGGTCAGCAATTTTGCATATTCTCGCATATATATTCATGCGGTGCCAAAGAGTCCCAGTATTATGTTAGTTACGTCACTGTAAACTATATACCACATGGAATTCTTTAACTATATGAAGTAGGGCTGTTTTTGTTTTCTTGAATTCCTTGTCATTTCAACAGAATAAAAGAATAATCCAAGCCCCATTTGTAGCACGGTAACAGCGAGTTGCGCGAGGTCGCAAAGCTAGCGTTAATTGATTGTAATCAAGTTGTGATTCCGATAGCTTTATTTAAGTTGGTTACAAACTACCCTACGAATACGTTTATAAGAGAAATACTCTCAAGGAGAACTACATGAAAGTAGCCGTTATTGGTGCCGCTGGTGGCATCGGTCAAGCCCTGGCCCTTCTACTTAAGAACCGTCTTCCTGCTGGTTCTGATTTAGCCCTATACGATATTGCTCCAGTAACTCCTGGTGTGGCTGCTGATCTTAGCCACATCCCGACGCCAGTTTCTATCAAAGGTTACGCGGGTGAAGATCCTACTCCAGCACTAGAAGGTGCGGATGTTGTGCTGATTTCTGCAGGTGTTGCTCGTAAGCCTGGTATGGATCGCGCGGATCTATTCAATGTAAATGCTGGTATCGTTAAGTCGCTAGCGGAGAAGATTGCGGTTGTTTGTCCGAAAGCTTGTGTTGGTATCATCACAAACCCGGTAAATACAACAGTGCCAATTGCCGCTGAAGTACTTAAGAAAGCGGGTGTTTACGATAAGCGTCGCTTGTTCGGTGTAACAACACTTGACGTTATCCGTTCAGAAACATTCGTTGCAGAGCTAAAAGACAAAGATCCAGGTGACATTCGCGTACCTGTTATCGGTGGTCACTCTGGCGTAACGATCTTACCTCTACTGTCTCAAGTGGAAGGCGTTGAGTTTACAGCTGAAGAAGTAGAAGCATTAACGAAACGTATTCAAAACGCAGGTACTGAAGTTGTAGAAGCGAAAGCGGGTGGTGGTAGTGCAACACTATCAATGGGCCAAGCTGCATGTCGCTTTGGTCTGTCTCTAGTTCGTGCTCTTCAAGGTGAAGAAGGCGTAGTTGAATGTGCATACGTTGAAGGCGACGGTGAACATGCGACTTACTTCGCACAGCCTGTGAAACTGGGTAAAGAAGGCGTAGAAGAAGTACTAAGCTACGGCAAACTCAGCGACTACGAAAAGTCTGCACTAGACGGTATGCTAGAAACACTAAATGGCGACATCAACATTGGTGTTGAATTCGCAAAGTAATCTAGAAAGCTCGAATAAGAAGAAAGCCGATCAAAATGATCGGCTTTTTTGATCTTTGGCTTCTCTGCTTCGTAAAATTACTTGATCAAAACAACGTGGTGAAGGAGAAGATGATGGAAGCAAGTCGAATCCGTAAAGGCATGGTTGTTGAGTGCCAGCAGGGCGTAGGTACGATATTGGTGGTCGACCGTGAAGCAGAGACGGTACTGTTGTCGAAACAAGGCTCTGATCAGCAGATTGCGGTTAGCTTTGATGAAATAGAAGATGACCCACAACTGCATGGCGGTAGTGACAGATATTACTAGCGCCTATCACGGCATTAGGTATCAGATACAAAAAAGGAAGAGCTTGCTCTTCCTTTTTGTTTTAAGTCTTGCGTTATGGGTTGCTATGATTACTTCGTGCGTTGTACCGCGACATGAGCCAGAGTAATAAGCGCTTGCTTGTATTCAGATTCCGGCAATACTGATAGTTCTTCGATTGCTTTGTCTGCTTCTTCTAGTGCTTTTTGCGTCGTGTATTCCAGAGATCCGGCCTCTTTCATCACCGCGAGAATTTCTTCTAAGCGATCCATGCCATTGGCCTTCTCAATTGCTTCGCGAATCATGAGGGCATTGTCTGGCGTGGTATTACGCATAGCGTGAAGTAGAGGTAAAGTTGGCTTGCCTTCAGCCAAATCATCCCCCACATTTTTACCCATGTCTTTGCCATCAGAGGTGTAATCCATGACGTCATCAATAAGCTGAAACGCAGTACCCAAATACTTACCGTAATTTTGCATTGCGATTTCAACATGCTCAGGAGCATCGTTTAAGATTGCGCCAATTTGAGTTGCAGACTCAAATAAGCGTGCCGTCTTAGAGTAGATGACTTGCATGTAGCTTTCTTCTGTCGTGTCAGGATCGTTACAGTTCATCAACTGCTGAACTTCACCTTCGGCGATCACGTTTACGGCGTTGCTCATTAGCTTAAGGATCTTCATGGATCCTAGCTCCGTCATCATTTGGAATGAGCGAGTATAGATAAAGTCCCCAACTAACACGCTAGCAGCATTGCCAAATGCAGCATTCGCAGTTGCTTTACCGCGGCGCATGTCTGATTCGTCGACCACGTCATCATGCAGCAAAGTCGCTGTATGGATGAACTCAATAAACGCAGCTGCCATGGTATGACCGTTGCCTTGGTAACCAAGTGCGCGGGCTGACAGTATCGCTAAAAGCGGTCTCAGACGTTTGCCTCCACCACTCACGATATAAAAACCGAGCTGGTTGATTAAAGAGACATCAGAATTAAGTTGGGCTTGAATTGTTTCATTCACTTTTGCCATGTCATCGGCAGTAAGCGCTTGGATAGTTTTAAAATCCATCGTATATCCGGCTGAAGTTAGACCCTGCAAGGCTTATTCGATTTATATAATTGTCGAATAATACACTAAAAAACGTTGATTAATACATTACTAAAGGGCATGATTGCCGCACTTTTCTTTGGCGATTAGCTTTTCGCCAATTTTTTCAAAATATGGCTTGTCATAGGAGCATCTATTCTGTAGAATCTGCGCCCTATTGATGATTAGTTTAGCGCACACCCTCAAGAAAGGCTGTGCGGAAAAAGCGGAGTAAAATATGTACGCTGTTTTCCAATCTGGTGGTAAACAACACCGTGTAAGCGAAGGTCAAACTCTTCGTTTAGAGAAATTAGACGTTGAAACTGGTGCAACTGTAGAATTTGATAAAGTTCTTCTTGTTGCTAACGGCGAAGACATCAAAGTTGGTGCTCCTCTTGTAGAGGGCGGCAAAATTGTTGCTGAAGTTGTACAACACGGTCGTGGCGATAAAGTTAAAATCGTTAAGTTCCGTCGTCGTAAGCACTCTCGTAAGCAACAGGGTCACCGTCAGTGGTTCACTGAAGTGAAGATCACTGGTATCAACGCTTAATCTATTAGGAGAGTTTAACAATGGCACACAAAAAAGCTGGTGGTTCTACTCGTAACGGCCGCGATTCAGAAAGCAAACGTCTAGGTGTTAAGCGTTTCGGTGGTGAATCTGTACTTGCAGGTAACATCATCGTTCGTCAACGTGGTACTAAGTTCCACGCTGGTAACAACGTAGGTATCGGTAAAGACCACACTCTATTCGCTCTTACTGAAGGTAAAGTGAAGTTCGAAGTGAAAGGTCCTAAGAACCGTAAGTTTGTAAGCATCGAAGCTGAGTAATTAGGTTTTTACCAAGTTACTTAATAGCTTTAAGCTGAATTCAAAAGCCCTGCCGAATCGGCGGGGTTTTTTATTTATGGCAGTCGACATATCGAAGTTTCTCGTTTCCACGTTATTTGTGGGCTGGGAGCTTAGATCTGTCATCTGCTAAAATTGTCAGATGACAAAGTAGATTTAATCCACGCACGAAGTAGTCGGAGTAAAAGATGAAGTTCGTAGATGAAGCGGTAGTAAAAGTTCAGGCTGGCGACGGCGGTAGCGGCGTTGTGAGTTTCTGGCGTGAAAAGTTCATCACTAAAGGTGGCCCTGATGGCGGTGATGGTGGCGACGGTGGTGATGTTTATATCCAAGCCGATGAAAACCTTAACACTCTGATTGATTATCGTTTCCAGCGCTTCTACGAAGCGGAGCGTGGTGAGAATGGCCGCGGTGGTAACTGTACTGGTAAACGTGGCAAAGACATCGTTCTTCGTGTGCCTGTAGGTACGCGCGCAGTGGATATCCACACAAATGAAATCGTGGCAGAAGTTGCTGAACACGGTAAGAAAGTGATGATCGCAAAAGGCGGTTGGCACGGTCTAGGTAACACGCGTTTCAAATCTTCAGTAAACCGCGCGCCTCGTCAAAGAACATTAGGCACAAAAGGTGAAGTACGTGAAATTCGCCTTGAGCTATTGCTTCTTGCTGACGTTGGTATGCTTGGTCTACCTAATGCAGGTAAATCAACCTTTATCCGCGCAGTATCAGCAGCAAAACCAAAAGTCGCTGATTACCCATTCACGACGTTGATCCCAAGCTTGGGCGTAGTGAGTGTCGTACCAGAGAAAAGCTTTGTTGTTGCAGACATTCCAGGTCTTATCGAAGGTGCAGCAGATGGCGCTGGTCTTGGTATTCGATTCTTGAAGCACTTAGAGCGTTGCCGAGTGTTGCTGCACATGATCGATATTATGCCAATTGATCAGTCTGATCCGGTGCAAAATGCACTGACGATCATTGATGAGCTAGAGCAATACAGTGAAAAACTGGCAAGCAAGCCACGCTGGTTAGTATTCAACAAAGTTGATTTAATGCCTGAAGAAGAAGCGAATGAGAAGATCCAAGAAATCTTAGACGCACTAGGCTGGGAAGACGAGTACTTTAAGATCTCGGCGATCAACCGCAACGGTACTAAAGAGCTTTGTTACAAATTGGCTGACTTTATGGATAACCTACCTCGCGAAGAGGAAGAAGTGGCTGAAGAAGATAAAGTTAACTTCATGTGGGATGATTACCATAAAGATGCGATGGCGGGTAAAGACGTTATCACTGAAGATGACGACGACGATTGGGATGACTGGGACGATGAAGAAGATGACGGTCACGTTGTCTACGTTCGTGACTAATCAGAACCGTCAAACAATGCCTGTTTGTCTATAATTCATTAAGCCGCAATTATTTATTGCGGCTTTTTTTGTATCTAAATCATATTTAGATGGTGTGATTTACGGCACAATAGCCGATACGTCGTGATTTTTGAGGGCTAGTTTGGACCTCTCGCGTATGAATGAGCAACACCCTAAAAGGAATTAGACTGATTTATGACTCTAGAAACCATACCGTCTGGAGAGTTTGCGGTATCCACTCAACGATCTATTTCTCGCCTTGTTGCCCAAGCCGGGCAAATGCTACTCGCTCATGGTGCTGAAAGTACTCTGGTGAGCGATATTATACGCCGTATTGGCCTTGCTTGTGGGGTTAATGAAGTTGCGGTTGCGCTATCAGCCAATGCACTGGTTGTAACGACGGTAATGGATGGACACTGCATCACCACCACCCGAAGTTGTGCCGATCGTGGCATTAATATGCGCGTTATTACGCAAATTCAACGTATCTGCATCATGATGGAGCGTGGGCTGCTCGATGCAACCATGGCGCAGAAAAAGCTGAACGCCATCAGTCCAGAGCGTTATAACCGCTGGTTGGTGGTGTTTATGATTGGCTTGTCATGTGCGGCATTCAGTCATCTGGCAGGTGGTGATTTGGGGGTATTCATCATGACCTTTTTAGCATCAGCTGGTGGCATGATCGTACGCCAAGAAATTGGTCATCGTCACTTTAATCCTTTACTGAACTTTGCAGCGACCGCCTTTGTCACGACCTTAATTTCTGCGCAAGCTGAAATCTACCAAATCGGCAATCTGCCCACTGTTGCAATGGCATCGTCGGTATTAATGCTCGTACCGGGTTTCCCGTTGATTAACTCGGTGGCAGACATGCTGAAAGGGCACATTAACATGGGTATTGCCCGGTTTGTGATGGCCAGCTTACTGACGTTGGCGACGTGTTTGGGCATCGTTGCTGCGATGAGCGTTACTGGAATTTGGGGGTGGGCAATCTAATGAGTTTGTTTGATTTGATGCTTGGACTGCTGAATGACATGTTTTTCGCTGCGATTCCCGCAGTTGGATTTGCACTGGTTTTTAACGTGCCACAAAGAGCTTTAGTGTATTGCGCTGTTGGCGGCGCGATTGGACACGGCAGCCGTTATTTGATGATGCAGTTTGGTATTCCCATTGAATGGGCGACCTTTTTTGCCGCGACGCTAGTTGGGATGATCGGGGTATACTGGTCTCGCCGCTTTCTCGCGCACCCAAAAGTGTTCACTGTGGCAGCTTTGATCCCGATGGTACCTGGCGTGTTTGCATACAAAGCAATGATAGCCATGGTTGAGATCAACCATATTGGTTATTCACCTGAGCTCGTTGCAACTTGTATGGAGAACTTTCTTAAGGCCATGTTTATTATTGCAGGTTTAGCTGTTGGTCTTGCTGTTCCAGGGCTGTTATTCTATCGCCGCAGACCTATTGTATAAGGACCTAACATGATCATTAGTATGATTGCCGCGATGGCCGACAATCGCATCATTGGCAAAGACAATCAAATGCCTTGGCATCTTCCCGCCGATTTCGCTTGGTTTAAGCGCTGCACTATGGGCAAGCCTGTTGTGATGGGACGCAAAACCTATGAGTCTATTGGTCGCCCTTTACCTGGTCGCTTGAATATTGTTATCAGCCGTGATGAGACACTAAAGATCGAAGGCGTCACTACCGTAACATCGATTGAGCAAGCTTTGGACGTGACTGGTGACGTGGAAGAAGTGATGATCATTGGTGGTGGTGCGATTTACGCAGCTTGTCTGCCGATGGCCAATAAACTGTATGTAACACACATTGAAGCCGCGATTGATGGTGATACTCAGTTCCCAGACTGGGGAGATCAATTTAAGGAAACCTACTCAGAAACGTATCAAGCGGATGAGAAGAACGCCTACAACATGCGCTTTACTGTGTTAGAAAAGTAATTCGAGATTAAAACAGCGTAGTTAATACGGTAATGCCGTTCGTATAACAGCGAGCGGCCATCCCGGCCTGCCATCATCCTGAAAGCGACGGAGGAGCGTGATTCAGGATCTTCTATACGAGTACTTTGTTGTCAAAGGTATCTCTATCTACCCGCAGCGTACGGATATTAGATTCCTAGTCTCGCTAAGACTCGCTGGAATGACTCTACAGGAGATGTTAGGTGACAGGCATTCTCCCTACGATGGACTATCGACTATTATTCAGTGTTTAACTTAACGCATCCTGAGTAAAGATTTTCTTATCGTCCCAACGGATCATGGTTAGGCTTCCGCCCCAAACACAGCCAGTATCCAGACCGATGATCTCTTCGTCTACATGGCCTTGTAGTGCAGCCCAGTGACCAAATAACACCGTTTTATTGAGGTGAACGCGCTGAGGTACATCAAACCATGGAATAAGTTCGTTACCGGAAACTTGTTGTGGTGGTAGCTTGCAATCCATATCCAAACGACCATCGGGGAAACAAAAGCGCATCCGCGTAAAAGCATTGATAATATAACGGTATCGGTCCAAACCTTGTAGAGAGTCATGCCAGGAATCAGGTTGATTACTGTACATGTTTTTTAAGAGCCAAGGCAGCTCTTCACTTTGGATGATGCGTTCAACTTCGCGGGCACATTTTCTTGCGGTTTTTAGATTCCACTGCGGTGATATCCCAGCGTGACACATCACGAACTCGTCATGCTCGGCCATAAGAGGTTGCTGAGCTATCCATGCCAATAGATCTTCTTTATCGGGTGCAGTGAAAATAGGCGCGGTTTTATCTTTGTCTTTGACCTTTTTTATCCCGTGAGCAACGGCGAGCAGGTGAAGGTCGTGATTACCAAGCACCACGGTTGCGCTTGTGCCAAGCGACTTCACAAAGCGTAAAGTTTCTAGTGATTTAGGCCCTCTGGCGACCAAATCACCAGCGAGCCAAAGTTGGTCTTTTTTCGCAGAGAAAGAGACTTGTTCTAGTAGTCGCTGCAATTCATCAAAACAGCCTTGAATATCACCAACAATATAGGTAGCCACTGAATCTCCAATTTACTAATTTAAAACATTTGGAACAGCAAGACGAAATGGTTCAATTTCGGTGATGAACTCCTGTCCTTTTTCATCCAGCATTTTGTAGTGCCCTTGCATAACGCCGACAGGGGTTTCTAACGCGGTTCCGCTACTGTACGTGTATTCATCATTGCTTGGAATAAAAGGTTGTTGACCCACCACACCATCACCTTCAACCGTCATTTGCTTGCCATTCGAGTCTGTGATTAACCAGCGACGGCTCACTAACTGCACGGTTTGTTGGCTAAGGTTTTTGATGGTGATGATATAGGCGAAAACGTAGCGTTGTAGCTCAGGATTGGACTGTTCTTCGATGTATTTGGTGTGAACTTGAATTTTGATGCAAGGTTGAATGACGTCCATGTGCACTCCTCAGAAACGTAATATCCCAATAATAATAAGCCAAACCGGCAAGGGTTTGGCTTATCGTTTGAGTTCTTAGTGCTGCGGGTTATCCGCAAGCCAGTTCGCCATCGCGACGAATTGTTCTAGCGTCAGGTTCTCTGGACGCATGCTTGGATTAACACCTAGCTCTTCTAGTACTTCTGTGCTTAACAACGATTTGTAGCAGTTACGAACTGTTTTACGACGTTGGTTAAAGCCTTCACGACAAACGCGATCCAGCAAACGCAGATCTTTCGCCGGGCATGGTAGCTCTTCATATGGCACTAAACGAACAACGGCAGAGTCCACTTTCGGTGGTGGAACGAATGCCGTTGGCGGTACTTCCAGTACTGGTACCACTTTACAGTAGTACTGAGCCATTACCGTTAAACGGCCGTAAGCTTTGCTGCCAGGGCCGGCGGCTAAGCGGTTTACCACTTCTTTTTGCAGCATAAAGTGCATGTCTTGAATGTCTTTATGGAATTCAAAAAGGTGGAACATCAATGGTGTAGAGATGTTGTACGGCAAGTTGCCGAAAATGCGTAGCTTGTTGTTTGGCTTCACCAATTGAGTGAAGTCAAAACGCATAGCGTCACCCTCATGGATGGTCAACTTATCCGCCAGTTCAGGGTGAGTACGTAGGCGTTCCGCCAGATCGCGGTCCAGTTCGATGACCGTGAATTTATCCACTTCACGACCTACCGGCTCAGTGATTGCACCAAGACCAGGACCGATTTCAACCAGGTTTTGACCTGGTTTTGGGTTAATCGCTGATACGATTCCATCAATAATGTATGGATCGTTCAGGAAGTTTTGACCAAAACGTTTACGCGCTTTGTGTCCTAAATGGACATCATTTCTCATTGTTTCTTCTCTACCAAATCTATCGCATGCGTGAGCGCTGTTCGGAAACTCCCTGTATCCGCTTGACCTGTCCCTGCCAGATCTAATGCAGTACCGTGATCCACCGATGTTCTAATAAAAGGTAGACCAAGAGTAATGTTTACTGAACGACCAAAGCCTTTGTATTTTAATACTGGCAACACTTGGTCGTGGTACATGCCTAAAACAGCATCAGCATCATTTAAATATTTTTCATTGAAAATGGTATCTGCCGGCAAGGGGCCGATCAGGTTGATACCTTTTTCTTGTCGAATCTTTTCCAGTGTCGGAGTGATGGTTTCGATCTCTTCATGACCTAAGCAGCCATCTTCGCCAGCATGAGGGTTAAGCCCGCAAACGTAGATGTTTGGTTGTGCGATAGCAAACTTTTCTACAAGGTCTTTATGAAGAATATCGATGATTTTTTCTAATCGCTCTTCGGTGACCGCTTTGGACACATACGCTAAAGGAATATGTGTTGTGACTAGCGCCACGCGTAGTCCTTCCGTTGCTAGCATCATGACGACTAGCGGCGTTTTTGACTTCTCGGCGAAAAACTCAGTATGACCACTGAATGCAACACCTGCGCGATTAATCACCCCCTTATGAACAGGGCCGGTGACAATAGCATCAAATTCATCATTCATACAGCCTAAAGCGGCTCTTTCTAGCGTTTTTAGTACATAGTGACCATTCGCTTCGTTGAGCTCGCCTGCGACCGCAGGTTCCGATATTTGGATATGATCAACGATAAGCGTGCCTGCTTTTTGTGCTTTAGGCGCTTCTTCTGGATTGTAATCAGACAGTTGGACTTCAATGCCAAGCTGCTTGGCTCTGTCCATCAGCATATTTTTATCGGCGCAGACGACAATTTGGTGCGCCCAATCTTCCTTCGATAAGGCAAGCACTAAGTCTGGGCCGATACCCGCAGGTTCCCCTGCGGTTACGACAATTCTACGAATTGTATTAGTTGTCATTGTTGCCATCCACGATTTCAACAAACGCACTTGCGCGTAGCTCTTGCATCCATGCGCCCGCTTCTTCATTAAATTTACGGTTAAATAGAATACGGTAAGCCTTATTCTTCATCGCTGAGTCAGTGCGGTCAACTTGGCGACGATCCAACACTTCAACGATATGCCAGCCGTGAACGGTTTTGAACGGTTCGCTGATTGAGCCAACAGGCAGAGTTTCTACTTGGTGTTTAAATTCTGGCACGTACAGATCTGGCGTTTGATAACCTAGCTCGCCGTCTTGCGCTGCCGAACCAGGGTCTTGGCTGTACTGCGTTGCCAATTGAGCGAAAGTGGCTTCGCCAGCTTTGATGCGGCGTACAAACTCATTCAGTTGCTTCTTCGCCCCTTCATCACTCAGAATCACGGTTGGTTTAATCAAAATATGACGCGCATTTACTTCCGTTACCGCAACCGTTTCTAGGCCTTTTACATCCTCAATTTTTAGGATGTGGAAACCGACGCCACTGCGAAATGGACCAATGATGCTGCCTTTGTTTTGCATTTTGATCTGATCGGCAAAGATGGTTGGCATTTCTTCTTTACGCATCCAGCCCCAGTCGCCACCTTGTAAAGCTTTAGGACCTTTTGAGTAGGTGTAGGCCATCTCCGTAAAGTCTGCACCTTCGTTTAGCTTTTTCGCCAGCGCTTTTGCTTCTGCTTCTACAGCAGACTTTTCTTTGTCATCAGAGAAGCGCAGTTGAATGTGTCCAATTTTGTATTGAACGGTCGCATTGGTTTCTTGTGATAGTTGCTCAGCAAGGCTGTCGACTTCTGCTGGAAGGATATTAATACGGCGACGAACCAGTGCATTACGGGCTTCTGAAGCGGCGATTTCCTTACGGATTTGTTCGCGGAATTCTGGGTAACTCAAGCCTTCACTTTCTACAGAAGCGGCGAGTTGTTCTACAGATTGTTCATTATTACGTGCGATCTCCGCAATCGCTTGGTTTAAGCGGTTATCGTCAATACGCACACCGATACGGTCTGCTTCTTGGCCTTGCAACGTGTCAATAATCAGCTTTTCAACAACTTGTTCTTTTAACACGCTAGCAGAAGGTAAGCTCTTTCCGCTTTGACGTGCGTTGGCTTGCAGCGTTTTCATCGCTGTTTCGATGTCGCTTTGTAGAATTACACCGTCGTTCACGATGACCGCAACCTTATCGATCTCTACTGGTGCTGCAACCGCTCCGCAAGAGAGTAGGGTCGTGAATAAGATTGATTTCCAAATTTTCATTTAAAATTCCGTCAGTATTTTTTGAATAGGCGTCTTATTCATTTAAGACGCCTATTTCGATTAATTGTTCAGATAGAATGGGCGGCCGTACTTAATCGCGTTGTCAGAACCATCCAGTTCTTTGACTGCAGTGTCTTCACGCTGATTGGTCGCAAAGCCTTGAATACCGAAGTTAACGCTAAAGTTATTTTCGTATTCAGGTGATGCGCCAGTGCTGCCGATAGTTTGGTTTTCCCAACCAAGCAATTGGTTGGCGTAAGTCACACCAATGTACCAACAGTCAGACTGGTAACGCAGGCTCGCTAGCCATTCTAGGTCCGCATTTTCATTTAGGTCGTAGTAGTATTGACCACTTGCAGACCAGTTCGGGTTGAACTCGTAGGCCGCTACAATACCTGCTTGTGAAATGCCTTTACGAGTAATTGTGTCTAGGTTTTCGAGAATGATCGTATCTTCGATGTATTCACGCGTGACGTAACGATAGTTACCCTGAATAAAGCCACCGTTAAATTGGTACTCTAAGGTACTGTTCGCCAACTGCATGGAGCTCAAATCGATATCGTATTGAATTCCACCGTGATAGAACAAGTAATCGTTGTAGTTGAAATCAGCTTCAATCGCCCATGATGAGTAGTTGGTGGTCTCATCCGGAAGATTTGGGCTGTTGCTCAGTTTGGTCTTTTTATCGAAGTAGTAAATCTGACCAAATGAAACGTTAAGACGCTCTTTATAGTCATCATCAAAGAAGCGAGTACTCGCACCGTAGCTTAACTGGTTCGCAGAGGCGATTTTATCAATGCCACTGTACTTACGACTGCGGAATAGCCCGTAGTAGTCGGTTTGTAGCAAGGTGGTATCGTAGTTGTAGATATTGGTTTGATCTTCTTCAGGTACGTACAAGTACTGTAGCTGAGGTTCCAGTGTTTGTGTGTAGCCCTTGATCCAACTCGTGTCTCGCTCTAAGTAAAGTTGCGCATGCGTACGGAACTCGGGGATAACACGAGAAACTTCGTCATCTAACTGGTTTTGTAAGTTGACATCTGTCAGACCCGTTAAGTCTTGAGAGTAGTACGTGGAAAGCACGCGGGCTTCCGTTGTCCACGTTGCCCATGAATTTGAAAGCGGCAATGTAAGCCCTGGTTCAATATGAACACGGGTTGCATTTGGTCGCGCAGCATCGCTCGTATCGAAGCGGCTCACTTGGCTCTTCACGTCAAAGTTTAGGTAATCTCCCCACAATGGCGTGTAGTAGTTCAAGTCTAACTGAGGAAGCAGGCGATAAGGGCGGTTCTCTTCTTTCAATAAGATTTGGAAGTCACGAACGGTTAACGAGGCATCCCAGAAGTCAGAACGATATTGTACTTGTCCTTCTTGAACCAGTTGACCATCTTCACGATTACCAATATCGGAGTCGAGATCGAGGAAGTAATCAATATCACTCACTTTTGAGTAATCGACTTTGACTATCCACTGTTTATTGATAATACCGTCGTGTTTAACTTGGTAGCCCCAACGAGACTCGTCTTGATATTTGCGATCGCTATTGAGGTATTCGCCTTTGATTTCACCATTCCCCCAGCCATCCGTTAGGTAGCGGAAATCAGTATCGAGTTTTGTTCCACGCTGCTGCATATAGAGCGTGGTGAGCGTCATGTCATATTGAGGCGCGATGTTCCAATAGAATGGCACCTCGACTTCCATACCATCGCTAGAACCATACGATAAAGAAGGGAAGAGGAAGCCCGTTTTACGCGTATCTCCAATTGGCATGGTTAGATACGGCACATAGAAAACAGGCACATCTAACACTTCAAATCGAGGATGGTGCAGCGTCGCCGTCTCTTCATCTTGGTCAACGTCAATACCCGACGCCACTAAACGCCATGAATTGTCGCCTTGAGGACATGATGTAATAGAACCATCTTCGAGTTCATAAACCGACTGACCTGTACGCGCGATGTATGCTGCTGTGCCTCGACCTTGTTGGCAAAGGAACTGATAATCGGTGTTCTCCAGTGAAAACGTGTCTTGGTTGATGTCATTAGTAACACGATCAGATCGAGCTTTGACTTGGCCGTCATTGAAAGTCACGTTGCCTTCGGCAACCACGACGTTGTCTTGTTGGTGCAGCGTTACGCTATCTGCGGTGATTTTCTTCTGGCCTTGGGTGACTTGTACATTACCTGAGTACTGAGCTTTGTCACCATTGATGGCTTGCAGGGTGTCAGCTTCTACCACTACTGGGGTATTAAGAGCGTCCTCCTCGCCACTGGTATCGACCAAACATTGATCTGTGGCGGGCATTTCCTGCACACTATCATGGATATTCGCTTCAGCTTGAGTGGTGGGTACAAACAAGGCGGTGCTGATAGAGGCCGCTAAACATGTGCGGGAGAAATGTTGCATTGAATTGAACTTTCCTGTGTCACTACTACTCGATGGCTATAGGGCTTGTTGTACCCTAGCGTAATAGCCAAATGAATCAACTATAGTCGCATTTATCCCAGCGTATTGATTCACTGTGGCATAATGACGACAAAATAGCTGCAAAGATAAGCAGGCGAAATGGCCTAGCCGAAATAAAACTAATTCCATTATCATAAAGGAAATCGTTGCATCCGGCACTATAAGACCGCCGTCGTCGATAAAAATTCATTGATAGAGAACACATAATGCATATTTTTGGCAAAATTCTGGGTGCCTTTTTTGGCTTGTTACTTGGCGGGCCGCTAGGTTTACTCTTTGGCTTATTTATTGGCCATCAATTCGATAAAGCACGTCGCTTGAGTCAAGCCGGGTTCTCTACTGGCGGCTTTGGAAAAGGGCCGAGCCAAGCTCAGCGCCAAGAAGAATTTTTTAAAGCGGCGTTTGCGGTAATGGGACATGTGGCAAAAGCGAAAGGCCAAGTCACCAAAGAGGAAATCCAACTTGCTTCTGCAATGATGGACCGCATGAATTTGCATGGCGAACAGCGCCGCGCTGCGCAAGATGCGTTTCGTGAAGGTAAAGACAGTGACTTTCCGTTAGAAGACGTTCTTGTTCGTGTGAAAATTTCGACAGCAGGCCGCTTTGACTTGTTGCAATTTTTCCTTGAACTACAAATCTCGGCGGCCTTTGCTGACGGCTCGATTCATCCTAGTGAACGAAATGTGTTACACAAAATAGCACGCGGTTTGGGTTTCTCTTCTGAGCAGCTAGAGCGTCGCTTGCAAATGCAAGAAGCCGCATTCCGTTTCCAAAGCCAAGGTGGCTTTCATGGCCAGCATCAAGGCCAATCTTCTGGTGGTAGCTGGCAACAAGCTTCACAAGCGGATCAACTGGCTGACGCGTACAAAATTCTGGATGTGTCTTCAGATGCTGACAGTAAAACCGTCAAGCGTGCTTATCGTAAACTGATGAACGAGCACCACCCAGACAAATTGATGGCTAAAGGTCTACCACCAGAGATGATGAACGTTGCGAAAGAAAAATCTCAAGAGATTCAAAACGCTTACGATCTGATTAAAAAGGTCAAAGGCTTTAAGTGATTTTGTCAAAATCTAGAAAATAAAAAGGGCACTTGGTGCCCTTTTAGCTTTTGGGTTACGGGTGACCAAAAGCGTTGCAAGCTGAGCGGTGACGATAAATTAGTCAGCTTGATTTAAACTCCAATCGTATTCGTACTTCACTTTTCCAGAGAAGTCTTTGTACTGTGGCGCGTACTTCGCGATGTGGTTGAAGACTTGTTTTTCTCCACCAAAGTCCGCTGCAAACCAATCATAAATGGAAGACAGCTGTGCCGTGTTTCCTTGAATGGATACGCCTTTGTTGCTGTTAATAAACGTTCTGGCAGCACTTTCAAGTAAGGCTTCAGTGTTTTCGGCAGTGAATGCTTGAGCTTGTAGGTTAGGGCATCCCAAACTTGCACAATTTACGGCGTAGTGCGTTCTTGGGTCATTCCAAATTGGACGCAAAATTCGATGTTCAATATCGTTTAAAGTTAGATCCTTCCCGTTGACCACGACCACATCGTCTCCCCAAGGACCAAAGCTAAATAAACCACCTAGCTTGGTGATGGATTCGACTGGATAGTTATCCAAAATAAGATCTACCGTGATGGCGTTGTAAAGGTTTACCCAATAGGCATATTGCTCTGCTTGGTTGTACTGCAATGGGTCGAGTTTTACCAGTCGTCGGATGTACTGCTTTAACTTCGCTTTGTCGGAAGCCGTGACTTTGCTATAGCGGAACAAAGTATTCTCACCTTGTTCAACCAAGTAATTGTCTAACAGTTGTTGCCATTCCTGATGGGAAATGTGTGTTTGGTTGGCCTGATTCGATTGTTGCCAATACGGCCACAAGTCAGATTTAGGAGCAGCGAACGCTGAGAAAGAAACCAGAGCACACAATAGCAATAACAGACGCTTCATAGAGATACCTTTGAATGAGATATTGTTGATAGTGTAGACCTGTTTAGTGCTTGTTTTCTTTCAGTAATCAGTAATCAGTAATCAGTTGCCTTTATTCTCCGTTATTCCGAGGAGCATAAGCGACATCAGGAATCTAATACCCACAACGCTTCAGTAAAGAAAGTATGAATCTGCACAGTGCACTCTGGCAGTCTATCCTGCATCACGCTCCTTCGTCGCTGTTCAGGGTGACGAATTTCAACAGAGGCGTTCGGTATTCCGTAAGTAAAGCGCTATAAAATCAGTCGCCTAAAACATTAAAAGGGCCGACAATTGCCAGCCCTTGATTTGTGTATTTACTAATGCGTTTTAACGCAAGAAGCTTGGGATATTCGCTTCGTATTCCGCAATTTTGTCCTCGTGTTGAAGCGTTAGCCCAATATTGTCTAAACCATTCAACAAACAGTGACGACGGAACTCATCAATTTCAAAACCATATTCTTTGCCGTTGGCACGAACCACATTCGCTTCTAAATCGACCTCGACTTCTGCACCTTCATTTGCCTCAACAAACTGGAAGATTTCATCCACTTCTTGTTCAGTCAAACGAACTGGCACCATTTGGTTGTTGATCGAGTTGCCGTAAAAGATATCGGCAAAGCTTGGTGCGATCATCGCTTTTATGCCGTAATCCGCCAGTGCCCACGGTGCGTGCTCGCGAGATGAGCCACAGCCGAAGTTTTCACGAGCCAGCAAGATAGACGCGCCTTGGTAGCGAGGTGCGTTCATCACGAACTCTGGATTTGGTTGTTCGCCAGCATCGTCTAGGAAGCGCCAGTCATGGAACAAGTGTTTACCAAAGCCTAGGCGGGAGACCTTTTGTAGGAACTGCTTTGGAATGATGGCATCAGTATCAACGTTCGCTGCATCTAGAGGAACAACTAAGCCTGTATGTTGTTTAAAGCCTGACATTTGTTTGCTCCTTAGTCTAGTTCACGAATATCTACAAAGTGACCAGCAATTGCTGCTGCCGCTGCCATCGCAGGGCTCACTAGGTGGGTACGGCCATCACGACCTTGGCGGCCTTCAAAGTTACGGTTTGAAGTAGACGCACAACGTTCATGTGGACCCAAACGGTCGTTGTTCATTGCTAGACACATCGAGCAACCTGGTAGGCGCCACTCAAAGCCCGCCTCTTTAAAGATGACATCTAGGCCTTCTGCTTCCGCCTGCGCCTTTACTTGCTCAGAGCCAGGAACGATTAGCGCTTGAACGTGAGACGAGACTTTGCGACCTTTCGCCACTTCCGCCGCGGCGCGCATGTCTTCGATACGTGAGTTAGTACAAGAACCAACGAAGACTTTATCGACGTTGTAATCCGACAATGACTTGCCCGCTTCCAGACCCATGTAAGCCAGTGCTTTTTCTGCCGAGGCTTTTTCTACTGGGTCGGCAAAACTTTCTGGGGCTGGGATTGGTTGGTCTACCGCGATAACTTGGCCTGGGTTAGTACCCCAAGTGACTTGCGGTTTGATATCCGCTGCGTTTAGTGTCACGACAGCATCAAACTGGGCATCATCGTCAGTTTTTAATGTCTTCCAATATTCTACAGCGGCATCAAAATCCGCACCTTGAGGTGAGAACTTACGGCCTTTGATGTATTCGAATGTAGTTTCATCTGGCGCAATCAAACCGGCTTTTGCACCTAACTCAATCGCCATATTACATACGGTCATACGACCTTCCATTGAAAGGTCAGTGATCGCTTCACCACAGAATTCAACTACGTAACCGGTACCGCCTGCTGCTGTCGTTTCACCGATGATTGCTAGCACAATGTCTTTCGCAGTAATGCCCGGAGCTACTTTGCCTTTCACTTCGATCTTCATCGTTTTAGCGCGCGCTTGTTGTAGCGTTTGAGTTGCTAATACGTGCTCAACTTCTGATGTACCAATACCAAAAGCGAGAGAGCCGAATGCACCGTGTGTAGCTGTGTGCGAGTCACCACAAACAATGGTCATGCCCGGTAGGGTAATACCAAGTTCTGGACCCATAACGTGCACAATACCTTGGTATTTGTGGTTAATGTCGTAAAGCGTTACACCAAACTCTTCACAGTTTTTCGATAGCGTTTCCATCTGGATACGCGCCATCTCACCGGATGCGTTGATATCTTTAGTGGTTGTCGAAACGTTGTGGTCCATGGTGGCAAAAGTTTTGCTGACCTGACGCACTTTGCGACCTTTTTCACGTAAGCCGTCAAATGCTTGCGGAGACGTCACTTCATGTACCAAGTGACGGTCGATGTACAAGATAGGGTTTTCCCCTTCTGCTGCGACGGCAACGTGTGCGTCGTAGACTTTTTCGTATAGTGTTTTGCCCATTGTTTGCTTCCTTTCCTCGTTATCCTTGTTGCTTTGTTTTAGCACCAATGACTTAGAGGTAAGTCATTGGTGGATAGAGGATTTAGTATTTATTATGAATCTGTTCTGTATTACGAGTTTAAGATGTACTCAGCGATCTTATCGCCCATCTCTGATGTTGTAAGTGCCGGGTTGTTGCCTGCAAGGTCGCCTGTTAGCTCGCCAGCTGAAAGTGCTTTCGACACCGCTGCTTCGATGTCTTGTGCTGCGGCTTCTTCGCCAAGGCTATAACGTAACATCAGTGCCGCAGATAGGATTTGCGCCACTGGGTTAGCGATGTTCTTACCTGCGATATCTGGTGCACTGCCGCCTGCTGGCTCGTACAGACCGAACTTACTTTCGTTAAGGCTCGCTGAAGGCAACATACCCATAGAGCCAGTGATCATTGCGCACTCATCAGAAATGATGTCGCCGAAGATGTTTGAACATAGCATGACGTCGAACTGAGCTGGGTCTTTGATAAGCTGCATGGTTGCGTTGTCGATGTACATGTGTGATAGCTCGACATCTGGGTAATCTTTTGCGATTTCTTCGACTACTTCACGCCATAAGATAGAGCTTTGTAGAACGTTCGCTTTGTCGATAGAGCAAACTTTCTTGCGACGTAGACGAGCAGACTCAAAGGCGATTTTTGCAATACGTTCGATCTCAAAGCGGTGGTACACCTCAGTATCAAACGCTTTTTCTGTCGCGCCTTCGCCTTCACGGCCTTTTGGTTGACCGAAATAGATACCACCAGTCAGTTCACGGACCACCACGATGTCAAAACCACGGCCTGAGATGTCAGCACGAAGTGGTGAGAAAGCTTCCAGGCCTGCGTGGATTTGCGCTGGGCGTAGGTTACAAAACAGTTGGAAGTGTTTGCGTAGTGGTAGTAGGGCACCGCGTTCAGGTTGGTCATTTGGTGGCAAGTGCTCCCACTTCGGACCGCCAACTGAACCGAATAGGACTGCATCAGACTCTTCACACGCTTTTACTGTGCTTTCTGGAAGTGGAGAGCCGTGATTATCGATCGCGATACCGCCTACATCATGCTCGTCACGCTCAAACGCAATACCGTGCTTCTTTTCGATAGCATCCAATACCTTGTGTGCTTGCGCCATTACTTCCGGGCCGATGCCGTCACCGGGTAGGACGGCAATTTTGTATGATTTGTCTGTCATGTTAATCCTTTAAGTTTTCTAATTTTGAGCTTAATTATTTCAACGAGCGTGTTCTTTCCTGAGCCATGTAGCTCGGTTGTTATTACACAGTCGCAATCTTTTTCTGCTTCATTTCTTCGATTTTGTCTGCACGGTGGATGCTATTAATAACGTGCAATAGTGCTTGGCCGGAAGCTTCAACGATATCGGTGGAAACGCCCGTACCGTGGTATTTACGACCTTTGTAGTTGGCAATGATGTCAGCTTGACCCAAACCATCTTCACCTTCGCCTTTCGCGGTTAGGTCGAATTTATCCAGTACGATGTCGTAGCCTGTCACGCGGTAGATACATTGGTATAGCGCATCAACTGGGCCATTACCGACTGCCGCTTCACACATTTCTTCATCGCCACATTGCATTTTGATGCTGGTGGTGGCCATTACGCTGCCCGATTGCACGCTTAGGTAGTTCAGTTTGTAGAAGTCATCTTCTTCACGCAGGTTCGAGAAGTGCATTAGGGCCTCTAGATCGTAATCGAACACTTGGCCTTTGCGGTCGGCAAGTTTCAAGAAGTCCGCGTATAGAGCGTCTAGGTTGTACTCGTCCTCGTTGTATCCCATGGTGTCCATGTGGCTCTTCACGGCTGCGCGACCACTACGGCTGGTTAGGTTTAGTGCTTGGTTTTTAAGGCCAATCGACTCAGGGGTCATGATTTCGTAGGTATTCTTATTCTTTAACATGCCATCCTGGTGGATACCTGAAGAGTGGCTAAAGGCATTCGCGCCCACAATCGCTTTGTTGCTCTGAATTGGCATGTTGCATAATTGGCTCACTAACTTACTGGTGCGGTGAATTTCATCATGTTTAATGCCAGTGTGAACACCCAAGAACTCTTGACGCGTCTTGATGATCATTGCGATCTCTTCAAGAGAACAGTTACCCGCTCTCTCACCAATGCCATTGATGGTGCCTTCTATCTGACGTGCGCCGGCTTGAACGGCGGCAATAGAGTTGGCAACTGACATCCCCAAGTCGTCGTGACAGTGAACGGAGATGATCGCTTTATCAATGTTTGGAACGCGGTTGAAAAGGGTTTGAATAATGCCACCAAACTCGCTTGGTACTGTGTAGCCAACGGTATCTGGAATGTTGATTGTGCTCGCACCTGCATTGATGGCAGCTTCTACCATGCGACATAGGTTGTCGATAGGAGTACGACCTGCATCTTCACAAGAAAACTCGACATCATCGGTGTAGTTACGCGCATGTTTAACGGCGTTGACCGCCATTTCAAGTACATCGTCGTAGCTGCGGCGTAGTTTGTCTTCTACGTGAATGGTGGAAGTAGCTAAAAACGTGTGAATACGGAATTGGTCGGCCACTTTTAATGCTTCAGCGGCGGCATCAATATCTTTCGCAACGGCACGCGAAAGGGCACAAACTCGACTGTTTTTGATGTTTTTTGCAATGGTTTGTACCGACTCGAAATCACCAGGTGAAGAGATTGGGAAGCCAGCTTCGATAACATCAACGCCGAGTCTTTCCAGCGCATAGGCAATTTGCAGTTTTTCTTTAACCGTCAAGCTTGCTGACAACGCTTGCTCGCCATCACGCAATGTGGTGTCGAATATAATGACCTGATCGTTCATGTTTGCTTCCTTCCTGATTTCTGCACTTTACGTGCAAGTTAATCGTTTACTTCCAGTATTTAGATATAAAAAAACCCGCATTCTCATGCGGGTTCTTAGAAATTGGTGTGGTTATTTTTCTTCCACAGCCTACCCGCGCGAACTGGTCACGATCAGGAGGAGGCTAAGCAGAATAGAAAAATGAGCTGACATAGTTGTTAAGCTTTCCACATAATTAAGTTAACAAATTAGTACCGCACTCCATGAAGCGCGTCAACCCTAAAGTCGATTTTTTATTCATATCGGATGAGTCTTTTCGTTTGCTTGAAAAAAATGATGCACTAAGTGAAACGACATAATGCGATAGAAACGTGCTAGAAGAAGTAAGTTCTCATCAAGTTTGCGACGTTTCATTACCAAAACAAGCATCGGGATTGCGACTTGTCACACAAAGGTCCGAATTGTTTGGCAAAAGTTTTGAATGACCATTTATAGTAGTGCAGTTGCACTAGGTAAAAGAAATAAGGGTTAGGGAAAGAATGAGGTTAACAAAACAATTTGGACGTTCAGCCATAGTATTTACTCTGGTCAGCTTGTCGGGTTGTCAGCTGTTTCAATCGCAGACCTATGTGGAAGTGGCTTCCCCCGTTGTTATGAATGATCACTCGCAGAGCGTCATGGTTATCAATGATCAAATGGATCGATTTTTGAGTTATGAGGGACGCGAATCGTTCTTGAATCAGATGCTTGTTGCCCTTGAGTCTGACAGCCGAAATAAGTTTAAAGGTAAAGATCCGGAAACGTATTCTTGGTGGAAGATCCGTGTTCAACCTAGTGAGAAACAGCAAGCGGAAGTTTTCCGACCAACCACTGAAGGTGTCGACACCTCAAACCCAGTAGAGTTTATGGATGTTTCTTACCGCTCTAAGACCACATTAAACCTACGCTCCAAACCGAGTCTTGAAGGGGAAAAGCTTGGCGTATTATCGAAAGGGGAAGTCTTTAATGTGCTAGCAAAAGTGGTTGATCAACCTTGGTTTCTCGTTGAACAGAAAGGCGTGATAAAAGGTTATGTCCATAAGGATTATGCGCGCAGCAATGTGATAAATCGTGACATTTTATCTACACAGCCTAACCCTTTACTAGAGCCTAACTCGAGTAAAACGGAGCAAACGGGCATAGAGCATGAACTGTCAGGAAATTACACTTGCCGCTCCCTTAGCTACGAGCTAACAAAAGATGGCGACATGACGATGGGCTCTTTGCGCGCCTGTCGTAAGAAGAGAAAGGTCTGGTACATCGATACGCCTCAACCGCAGCAAGCAAACCCTTCTTAAGCGTTCTCTCCTATGATTGTGCTCAATAGATAGATCATTGGGCACTCCCTAATTTGGCATTTGTCATTAATTGTCCAAACTCCCGTCATGCAGTTGTCACCTAAACCTCCTACTTTTCACACAACGGCGTTGTCAAAGTAAGGAAAGGCCACATGCGAACCATAGAGACAATTACACAGCCAATTGCAACCATTGCTAAGTTTGATTTAGCGCTCTCTAGTGTTTGTCTTAAGCACCGTTTTAATCAGCAAGTTGCCAACATCAGTAAAGGAGTCTCCCACAGTGGTGACGGACATCTGTACTTGGTGCTAGGTTTATTAGCTTGGTATTTAGATAAAGAGCAGGGAGTTTGGTTTTTACTGGCGGGTTTACTTGCTTTTGCCATCGAGTTGCCAATTTATTGGACGCTGAAAAACAGTTTTAAGCGTCGTCGCCCTGAAGAACTCAGTGCACTCCTTCCTGCTTTTATTACCCCCTCTGATCGCTACAGTCTTCCTTCAGGACATACCGCCGCTGCGTTTGTCATGGCGACGCTGATTGATCATTTCTATCCGAGCCTAGGCGTTGCTGCATTCTTTTGGGCAAGTTTAATCGGAACTGCGCGAATCTTATTGGGGGTGCACTTTTTTACCGATGTCATCATTGGTGCACTGCTAGGTAGCCTTTGTGGTGGATTAGCGATTGCGATGCTGGGAGGCTAATTGATGAAAATCTTATACGGTGTTCAAGGTACAGGAAACGGACATATTGCGCGTGCGAGGGCGATGAGTCATGCGTTTAAAGAGCACGATGTTGAGGTCGATTTTTTGTTTTCTGGACGAGCGCCTGAAAAGTACTTTTCAATGGAAGCGTTTGGCGATTATCAGACTCGCCGAGGCTTCACCTTTATCACTGAAAAAGGTTCAGTGAACTATGCGAAAACAGCATTGAGTAACAATTTAGTGCAATTTTGCAAAGAAGTTAAACAGCTTGATTTGTCGTCCTATGATCTTGTGCTCAATGATTTCGAGCCTGTTACGGCATGGGCGGCAAAACAACAAAATAAGCCGTCGATTGGTATCAGTCATCAAAATGCTTTCCGTTATCCAGTGCCGTTAAAGGGAGCGAGTTGGTTAGACAAATCCGTCATTGAATACTTTGCGCCTTCTCAACACCACCTTGGTTTGCATTGGCATCATTTTGATCAACCTTTGCTACCACCGATAGTGCATACCGTCGATAGCCAAGCGGAAAATGACGATTTTGTTTTGGTGTATCTACCGTTCGAATCGATTGAAGACATCTCTGATTTATTGTTCCACTTTAATCAACAAGCGTTTATCTGTTATCACCCCGATGTGATCGAATGTGAGCAAGTGGAAAACATAGAATTACGCCCTTTATGCCACAGCAACTTTCAGCATCATTTACATCGCTGTAGTGGTGTCATTGCCAATGGTGGATTCGAGCTCCCTTCGGAAGCTCTGTCTCTAGGAAAAAAATTATTGCTTAAGCCACTCGCAGGTCAGTTTGAGCAACAAAGCAATGTCGCGACCTTAGAAGACTTAGGACTTGCGATGTCGATGGAGAACTTAGACATTTCCGCAGTACGCCAGTGGCTAAAGGAGCAACAAGCCGAAAGTGTGAAATACCCAGATGTTGCTCAGGCCATTGTCCATTGGGTATTGCAAGGCGCGTGGGATTCACAAGCGGAGTTATCCAAACAGTTGTGGGAGCAAGTTGATTTCCCAAGTTACGTGTCGAACATTTAAGTACGTTGTTCTAAGTACATTGTTCCTTCCTATTTTTGACACGATTTTGTTGCAGCCTTTCAATCTAGAAGGCTGCATTTTTATTCTTTCTCTTTCATTTCTATTCAATGTGTATTTGCTGATAATTTGACTGATAAGTGCAAATTTCACTCAGAGATATAGTCGTCATCTGTTGGTTTTCTCTCGACCAATAACTGAGGTAAATGCATGCGTGTGGTGACCATCCGTCTCATCAATTTACTAAATACTTCCTCAAAGAATGCGCTTTTACGTGTTTTATAGTTTTTTATGTTTTTATCAAGTTGTTGTTATTTAAAGGGTAAATACCTAATCGGCTAAAATTTACTGATTAAATATCAATCTAGTTGCGAAACCGCAATCGATTAGTTGATAGTACAGTTCGAGCCGGAAGTATCCGGACAGCAAATATAATAAAAAGTTAGGTTATCTATTCGTAAAATGATTCGAATCCAGCCGCCGTCTTTTGTGCGAGATGGGATTCTATTCGTTATGAATTTAATGAACAAAGTTGACGATTACAAAAGAGGCGCACTCAATGTTAGAGAAGAAAGATGCGATGAGCGCAATTGCTAGCTACCGTATGGAAAGCACTTTGCGTGGTGTAGATTTAAACCTACTGACTGTATTTGATGCTGTGATGCAAGAGCAAAATATTACTCGTGCAGCACATAACTTAGGCATGTCTCAGCCGGCAGTAAGTAATGCCGTGGCACGTCTAAAAGTGATGTTTAACGACGAGCTGTTTATGCGTCAGGGCCGTGGTATTCAGCCAACGCAACGTGCTCGTCAGTTGTTTGGCCCAATTCGCCAAGCATTACAGCTGATTCGTAATGAACTTCCTAGCTCCGTATTCCAACCAGAATCTTCGACTCGCTTATTTAAGTTGGCGATTTGCAGCCCTTGTGACATGCGTTTTGCTCCGAAGATCATGGCAAAAGTGAATCAACAAGCACCAAACGTTCAGCTTCACCTAGATGCAGAATTTGACCGTCTGTTGTCTGAGCGTATGCGCTATCAAGAAATTGATTTCGTGATCGATTACGCTCGTTTTGATGAGCAAGGCTTCTCTAGTACTGAAATTTTCAAAGATGAATTAGTGGTTATCGCGTCAAAAACACACCCACGCATTCAAGGTGGTGTAACGGCCGAGCAACTGCTTAACGAAAAACATGCGAAGTTATCGAAAGTGCACGGTCAACGCAGCTTCTCAGAACAAGCATATCGTGAACTGGATTGCCAAGCCGCGTACGAAGGCTCTAGTCTAAGCAACCTACTATATGTGGTGGGTCAATCTGAGCTTGTGACTATCGCGCCACGTTGGATGGCAGAAAATGCGGTAAACAGCGATCAGCTGCAAATTCTAGACTTCCCATTTGCAAACAAGGAAATCAGCGGCTTCTTAAGCTGGCATGAATCAAGTGAAAAAGATAAAGGCCACATTTGGCTGCGCGATCAACTGATGATCACTTGTGGTGAAGTGGTTGCCGCAAAATAAGATGACGTTTGGTCTTATAGGTTAAGACCATATTGGTAATCATCAATTTTTACAATTCATTGGTCCCCGAGAGATTTTTGTCTCTCGGGGCTTTTTGTTTTAGCAATCAACAATCGAAACAGTAAGTTAAATAGAGTAATCATTCAGCAGTTTTGGGTATGTTCGCGACGTATAAGTGATAGTTGTCTCTTATTAGTGATAAGTTTGATACTGGTCAGTTGCGTTTTAGCAAGCCGTGAGTACACTTGTTCGCTCAATTAGCTTACGCCTGTAAGCCAAAAGGTAAGTAAAAGAATGGCCAAGTTAGATTTTCATATCGTTAAACGTATTCGTGAACAAATTGCGAACGGTGGTACACGCGTTGCACTCAAGCATAAAGTGGGTGAGGAATGGCAAGGTATTACGTGGACGCAATTTGGTCAGCAAGTTGATGCTTTATCACTTGCACTTTTGGCTCAGGGATTAGGAGTCCAAGATAAAATCGGCATTTTCTCGAACAACATGCCGCAATGGACGATTGCTGATATTGCAGCGCTACAACTACGCGGCGTAACAGTACCTATTTACCCAACCAATACCGCCGCTCAGTCGGCGTACATCATTGACAACGCAGACGTCAAAGTGCTGTTTGTTGGTGAGCAGCCACAATTTGACGCAGCAGTGAGCATTTTCGACCAGTGCGAGCAGTTAGAGCTCATTGTTGCCATGTCTGATGATATCGAACTTGGCGAGCATGATTTCGTTATCTCTTGGCAAGCATTTGTCGCCAAAGGCGATACCACATACCAAGTTGAATTAGACGCACGTTTAGAGCAAGCAAAGGAAGATGATCTACTTACGCTGATCTACACCTCGGGCACAACAGGCCAACCAAAGGGTGTCATGTTGGACTACGCAAACATTGCGGCGCAATTGGAAGGGCACGATCAACGTTTGAGCCTTTCTCAAAGTGATGTGTCATTGTGTTTCCTTCCGCTGTCACACGTATTTGAACGCGCTTGGACCTTTTATGTGTTGTACAAAGGGGCGACCAACTGCTATTTGCAAGACACCATGCAGGTGCGTGATGCACTGAGCCAAGTGCAACCTACCGTGATGTGTGCCGTGCCGCGCTTCTATGAGAAGATCTTCTCTGCGATTCACGAGAAAGTGTCTCGCGCGCCAATTCATCGCAAGATCATGTTTACTTGGGCTGTGAACATGGGCGCAAAAATGGCCGCTTGTCATCAAGAAAAACGTCAGCCATCGCTCATGCTGCGCAAGTCATATGCCCTGGCGGATAAATTGGTTCTGAGCAAGCTGCGAGCGTTACTTGGTGGACAAATCAACTTTATGCCGTGTGGCGGTGCAAAGTTAGATGAAACCATAGGCCGATTCTTCCACGCGATTGGTATCAATGTGAAGTTAGGTTACGGCATGACTGAAACCACGGCGACAGTATCGTGTTGGGATGATAAGTGCTTTAACCCAGACTCTATTGGTATGTCGATGCCTGGCGCGCAAGTGAAGATCGGTGAGAACAACGAGATTCTGGTGCGTGGTCCAATGGTGATGCGTGGCTATTACAAAATGCCAGAAGAGACCGAAAAGACCTTTGATGAGCACGGTTTCCTAAAAACTGGCGATGCGGGTTACATTGATGAAAATGGCAACCTGTTCATCACTGATCGTATCAAAGAGTTGATGAAAACTTCAGGTGGTAAATACATCGCTCCACAAATGATTGAAGGTGCGATTGGTAAAGACCACTTCATCGAGCAAATCGCGGTTATCGCGGACACGCGTAAGTTTGTCTCGGCGCTGATTGTGCCGTGTTTTGATTCTCTTGAAGAGTATGCGAAAGAGCTGAATATCAAGTATCACGATCGCGTTGAATTGATTAAGCATCACCAAGTGGTCGAAATGCTTGAAAAGCGTGTTAACGATCTCCAAAAAGAGTTGGCAAAGTTTGAACAGGTGAAGAAGTTTAAACTGTTACCAAGAGCTTTCTCTATGGATGATGGTGAGTTAACGCCAACTCAAAAACTGCGTCGTAAAGTCATCAATGACAAATACCAAGATGAAATTGAAGAAATGTATAAGGAAAAGTCAGAGAAAAAGTAACTTAAGCTGACTTAGATTTTATATTGATGAAAAAATCCCCAGTGATGTGATTGCGCATTACTGGGGATTTTTGTTTGTGTTGATTCTTTCTATTTTGCTCACCAAATACAGCTATTTAGCACCCTATACTTAAAAGGTTCTGAAATAATGTTCTTTTTTTGAACGTTAAATTTTTAGGTTGTACTGTGAAATAAGGTATGTGTGGCTGCTATTCCTACTAACATTCTAATTACTAGCATCTTGTTTAAAAAGTAGACCAATCTCTCATTAGACCCGTTGATAATAAAACGTTACATTTGTTGGGTAACCTTGCGGGATGTTATGACGAACGCAAGACATAGCCGAAAACGTGGAAGTATTTCGATTAGGCTACGAATAAGACCTAGACTATGTAAAACCAGACCAATCCGTTGACCTTACGGTGAGGAAACTGGCTAAGGAGAGCAATTATGACAGCAATGTTGTCAGGCGCAGAGATGGTGGTTCAATCTCTGATAGAAGAGCACGTAGAGCAGATCTTTGGCTACCCAGGTGGCTCCGTTTTGGATATCTACGATGCACTGCATGCCAAAACCGATCAAATCAAACACGTACTTGTAAGGCATGAGCAAGCCGCCACTCATATGGCAGATGGTTACGCTCGCGCTACCGGTAAACCGGGTGTCGTACTGGTATGTTCAGGTCCGGGCGCGACCAATACCATTACTGGTATTGCCACGGCTTATATGGACTCCATCCCAATGATCGTTATCTCGGGTAATGTACCTAATAGCCTAATTGGTAATGATGCTTTCCAAGAATGTGACATCGTTGGTGTCTCTCGCCCAGTGGTCAAACACAGCTTTTTAGTGAAAAAAGCGGAAGATATTCCTGAAACGATCAAGAAAGCGTTTTATATCGCGACCACAGGTCGACCTGGTCCAGTAGTGATTGACTTGCCAAAAGATGTAATGAATCCGCAAATCAAACTGCCTTACCAATACCCAGAAACGCTTTCAATGCGTTCTTACAAGCCGACGACGTCGGGTCATAAAGGCCAGATTAAAAAAGCCCTTAAATCGCTGTTAGAAGCGAAAAAACCAGTGCTTTATATCGGTGGTGGTGCGGTGATTTCTGGCGCTCATGAACATATTTTAGAGCTCTCCGACAAGCTGAATCTTCCAGTAGTCAGTACGTTGATGGGACTAGGCGCATTCCCTGGAACGCACAAAAACTCACTGGGCATGCTGGGTATGCACGGTACTTACGAAGCCAATATGGCGATGCATGAAGCGGATCTTATTTTTGGTATCGGTGTGCGTTTTGATGATCGCACGACGAACAACCTTGAAAAATACTGCCCAAACGCAAAAGTCATGCATATTGATATCGATCCATCATCGATCTCGAAAAACGTGAAGGTGGATTTACCTATCGTAGGCTCTGCGGAAAAAGTGCTTACAACCATGCTTGGCCTGCTGGCAGAGCAAGAAGGTGGGAATGATCAAGATGCCATCACCGCATGGTGGGATGACATTCAGGTGTGGCGTGACCGAAATTGTTTGGCTTATGAGAAGTCACCAGAGCGAATTAAACCACAGCAAGTGATTGAAACCTTACACAAGCTGACCAATGGTGATGCGTATGTTGCTTCTGATGTGGGTCAGCACCAGATGTTTGCAGCACTTTACTACCCATTTAACAAACCACGCCGTTGGATCAACTCGGGTGGATTGGGCACTATGGGATTTGGCCTTCCGGCTGGTATGGGTGTTAAGTTTGCTATGCCACAAGAAGAAGTCGTGGTTGTTACGGGCGATGGCAGTATTCAAATGAATATCCAAGAGCTTTCGACAGCCATGCAATACGACATTCCAGTGAAGATCATCAACTTGAACAACCGATTCTTAGGCATGGTAAAGCAGTGGCAAGACATTATTTATCAAGGTCGTCACTCTAATTCTTACATGAGTTCTGTTCCTGATTTTGCAGCGATTGCAGAAGCTTATGGTCACGTCGGTATTCGTATCGAAACGCCTGACCAGCTCGAAGAAGGGCTACAAAAAGCGTTGGATATGAAAGATCGTCTGGTGTTTGTGGACATCAACGTAGACGAAACCGAACACGTATACCCGATGCAAATCAAAGGTGAGGGTATGGATAAAATGTGGCTAAGCAAAACGGAGAGAACTTAATATGAGACACATTATTTCACTGCTATTGGAAAACCAACCGGGTGCGTTGTCTCGTGTTGTTGGTTTGTTCTCTCAACGTGGTTACAACATTGAATCTTTGACGGTATCACCGACAGATGATGAAACGCTGTCGCGAATGAACATTACCACGACGTCTGATGAGATGCAGTTGGAGCAAATTCAGAAGCAGTTACACAAATTGATCGATGTGCTGAAAGTACAAGAAGTCACCGAGTACGAGCACATCGAACGTGAACTGATGATGGTGAAAGTGAAAGCCAGCGGTTTTGCGCGAGCAGAAGTGAAACGGACGGCAGACATCTTCCGTGGCCAGATCGTGGATGTCACTGCTGCTCAATACACGGTACAACTTGCGGGCACGAGTGAAAAGTTGGATGCCTTCATTCAAGCGATATCTGAAGTAACTGAAGTCGTCGAAGTTGCTCGTAGTGGGGTAGTGGGCATTGCCCGAGGTGAGCGCGCACTCAAACCTTAGCCATCTAACTGCATATAGAAAAGCCACTTAATCTAAGTGGCTTTTTGTTTAGAAAATAACAATTAATGATATAATTGTCGTTTTAGTAAGCATTATAGGCAGTAGACGCGTGAAAATCCCCAAGCGAGTCGGCACATTGTTGGCGACAGCACTATTTTTTAGTGCGCTCACTGCAGTTTACTATTATCAGAAATATCTGACGTTATTAGAGAGTAACGTTGAGAATACCGCTCAAGAAGCATTACACCAACTGGCTTATACTGGTCGCGAATACAACAATATTCAGGATCAAATTGAGACGATCAGCGATCTTCTCGGTCACAGCCAAAGTCTTTACGACTATCTACGTCAGCCGAACCGGGTCAACCTTTCTATCTTAGAAGATATGTGGATCTCGGTTGCGATCAACCAAAAGCTATATAAACAAATTCGTTTTCTTGATGTTACCGGTCAGGAAAAAGCACGGATTAATTACGATTTCAAAACGGGTATCGCTGCACCCGCCCTCAAATTACATGACAAGTCAGAGCGGGATTATTTTCATTACGCGCAAGGTTTAGGTAATGATGAAATTGCGTCGTGGGGGATTGAGCTGGAGCGGGAAAATGGTGAGCTTGTTTACCCTTATAGCCCTTCATTGCGTATTCTGATGCCGATTTCTCTCAATGGGAAACGCGAAGGGTATCTTGTTCTTAATGTTGATATTGAGTATTTATCTTCTCGACTCAACTACTCACCGGTGCGGGATTTTCATATTGAGTTAATTAAAAGTGATGGCTTTTATATCGCGAGTCCTAAGTCATCACGCTTGTACGGCAACATTATTCCAGCTCGTTCTCAATTTAATTTTGGCCGGATGTACCCCAACATTTGGCGCACGATGATCTCAGAAGTTTCGGGCTATGAGTACAACGGCTCGAATTTGATAGCGTATAGCACGATCCAATTTGTTTCTAGTGAACCACTTCATCTAGTGATTGATCTCACGAATGAGCAATTACTATCTCGATCTCAGCGAGATATTGATGACTTAATCCAAGAAGCGTTTTTTGTATTAAGTTTGGTGTTTGGTTTTACTTTACCAACGACCGCGTTGGCCCTGCACTATCGACGTCATAGTATGGAATCGAAGTTAGCTCGGGCTGCACTTGATGGCATGACTGCGGTGATGATCTCAGATGCGTCGCATCGAATCATTATGGTGAACCAAGAGTTTGAAAACATGATGGGCTATTCAACCAAGCATACTAAAGGCTGGAATGCGCATAATCTAATTTTCTTACCGGAAGATCTCGAGTCGACCCTCAATATTTGGAATAAGCTTGCGAACGAGCACGTTTGGGAAGGTGAGGTTCGTTGTCGAACCAAGTTTAATCACGTATTTACCGCCATTATGCGCATTCAGGCAAACTTAACCAAGTCAGGTAAAGTAAGCTATTACATCACGTCGCTGGTGGATATTTCCGAGCAAAAAGAGCTGGAAGAAAAGCTACGCAACCTCAGTGAAAAAGACGGTTTGACGGGCTTGTGGAACCGTCGAAAATTTGAAGAGCAATTAGCGCAATATGCCGGGATTATTGAGCGTTATCCTGACAGTCCCCCTGCATGTTTGGCGTTGTTTGATATTGACCACTTTAAGCGCATTAACGATGAACTTGGGCACGATGAAGGGGACAAAGTGATTTGCAGTGTCGCTGAGACTCTTCTTAAAGAGGTGCGCAGTACTGACTTTGTGTCTCGTGTCGGTGGTGAGGAGTTTGCGGTGATCATGCCGCACACCACGCTCGAAGAAGCAGAAGTTGTATTGAACCGGTTACGTGTGGCGGTTCAACTGCGCAGTGATAGAGCTATTACCGTTAGCGCCGGGTATAGTGATTTAACCTCCGATCGCACGCGCACTTATAAATGTGCTGATATTGCCTTGTATGAATCCAAAAGTGCAGGGCGTAACTGCGTATCACTATGTCATAGTTTCGATGATATTGCTTAGCTCTTTTTCAAAAACAAAAAATCGGGGATAGACCCCGATTTTTATGCTTATTTTAGCCTCAGCGTTATTCGCTAGCCAGTATGCGATATTGGTTGTCGATGGCCGCTTCGATACACTGCATTGACTGTCTCAAATAACGCTCTAGATAACCTAAAGCATCCTGGCTCTTTTTATCTAACGACGTCTTCATCAGCATTTCTTGCTCATCGATATTACAGTGCCCTGGGTTTCCAGTACCTAACATTTGCATAGCAAAATATTGGTAACGCTTAATTTGCGTGAGTAGATCGCGGAAAAAACCAAACATATTGGCAGAGCCAGCGCCTTCAAACAGCGCAGTAAGAAACTGATTATGGCGTTCTTCCCATTCCTTCCAGCAAAAGCTTTCGCCAGATTTAGAGCGGGATAACTTGTGATAAGCGGTTAGGACGTCCAGTTCCCAATTTTCATCGCCAATCACAATTGCTTTATTTAGTAGGCATGCAGAGACCATTTGTAGGCTCTCGTACAAGTCATTCAACTCATCTTTACATACAGGTGCAACCCAGCAGCCTTTTTGCGGCTCAAGTTTGACGTATTTGCTCCACGATAACAGCACCAAAGCTTCGCGAATGGGTGACGCTCCTACGTTGTACTTCTCTTTGAGTTCCGCAACCACGAGTTTTTGACCCGGTTTAAGCACGCCATCGAGAATATCCTGACGGATCATTTTTGATACTTTGTCGGTAAGAGTGGGACTGGACACATACACCTCATAGAAATTTTAATCGTGACGACAAAATTAAACAGTACGCAATTCTGCGTATGGTGAATGATACAGTTAGGCTATTATTAGAGCAAGAAAGCCATATAAAAAAAGAGGGCATAAGCCCTCTTTATCAATCAACTGAAGTATGAGAAGTTCAGTCTTATAGTACGTGTACAGAAGCTGTGTTCGTAGTACCTGAAGCGACTAGAGCACCAGAAACCATCACTACGATGTCGCCTTTGTTACCTAGACCAGATTCTAGAGCAAGCTCTTTACCTGCTACGTAGAATGCGTCGGTGCTTTCGATAGAATCAACAACAACTGGCGTCACACCTTTAGTTAGAACAAGTTGTGCTGCTGTTTTCTTGTTTGTTGTTAGTGCTAGGATGTTTGCAGTTGGGAAGTACTTACGTACTGAACGTGCAGATTTACCACCTTCAGTTGCAACAACGATAAGTGGAGCAGCTAGTTTTTCAGCTGTGTCTACCGCGCCTTTACATACTGCTTCAGTGATGCGAAGACGTGGGCTGTCTAGACGAGAACCTAGCTCAGCTTTTAGCGCTGAATCAGTACGGTTCGCGATTTGAGCCATGATAGTTACCGCTTCAACTGGGTACTTACCTTTCGCTGTTTCACCAGAAAGCATTACTGCGTCAGTACCGTCCATTACTGCGTTAGCAACGTCGCCTGCTTCCGCACGAGTAGGACGTGGGTTGTTGATCATAGAATCAAGCATTTGAGTTGCAGTGATAACCATCTTACGTGCACGGTTACACTTCTCGATCATCATTTTCTGAGCGAAGATTACTTCTTCAGCTGGGATTTCAACACCTAGGTCACCACGAGCAACCATGATGCCGTCAGAAAGCTCTAGGATCTCGTCGAAGTTATCAACACCTTCTTGGTTTTCGATCTTAGAGATGATGTGGATGTTCTCGCCGCCGTTTGCTGCTAGAACTTCACGGATTTCTTGAACGTCAGAAGCTTTACGGATGAAAGAAGCTGCTACGAAGTCAACGCCTTGCTCACAACCGAACTTAAGGTCGTTCTTATCTTTTTCAGATAGAGCAGGTAGGTTTACAGAAACGCCAGGAAGGTTCACACCTTTGTTCTCGCCTAGTGCACCGTTGTTAAGTACTTTACATTTAACTTCTGTTTCAGTCTTAGAGATAACTTCCATCTCGATTAGACCGTCGTCGACTAGGATAGTGTTACCTACGTTTAGGTCTGCTGCGAAACCTGCGTAAGTTACTGCAACTTTATCTTTGTTACCTACAACTGAAGTGTCAGTTGTGAAAGTGAATTCTTGACCAGCTACTAGATCAACGTCGTTACCGCCTTCTAGCTTAATAGTGCGGATTTCTGGACCTTTAGTATCTAGAAGAATTGCTAGTGGTTTGCCAGTAGCTTCCATTACTTTACGGAAGTTCGCGATACGAGTGCCGTGTTCTTCGTAGTCACCGTGAGAGAAGTTAAGACGCATTACGTTCATGCCTGCGTTCACTAGCTCAGTTAGCTTCTCTACAGATTCAGTTTTAGGGCCAATCGTACATACGATTTTGGTCTTTTTCATGGAAGATACTCTCCGGTAAGTATAGTTACAATTTGAAAGTCGGTTGTTTACTCTGAAGTTAGGGCGTTATTGATGACATTTAGTGCCTGTCACCCACCGATTTTTCGCCTCATTATCAGTACTTCAGATTCTGAAAGTCTTTCACCAAGTTTAGTCATTTTATGACTAAAAGATCGGCGATTTTGGTTACCTTTTTGTGACTAATCCCACTTTATATGCAGAAAGTTGCAAAAAAATAGCCTTCAATTCTGTAATTTTTTTTCTTTTCGGTGGCGAATTCTACCACTGAATGAATCCAATATCACTGTTTAAGAATTGTCTTAGGACAAGGTTTTATCGAGAAATATTAATTTTTTGGATCGAAATAAATGGACTTGAAAGTTTCGGTTTGACTATAATAAGTTTCACATCGAAACTTAAATTCAAAACGTAAATGTCGAAACGAAACACTCAACTAAGAAGACACGCCATTTCTAACTTGGTTTCTGAGCTAGGAGAAGTCAGCGTTGACGAACTCGCTCAGAAATTCGAAACCTCAGAGGTCACGATTAGAAAGGATTTAGCTTCTTTAGAGAAAAATGGCCAACTTCTACGCCGCTACGGCGGTGCGATTGCTATCCCAACCGAAGTCATTCACGAAGAATTGAGCGCTAATGTTTCGACTCGAAAGCTAAACTTGGCAAAAGCAGCGGCATCACTGATTCGAGACCATAATCGCATCGTGATCGACAGTGGCAGTACGACGGCTGCGTTGATTCAACAGTTGAATGACAAACGTGGCTTAGTTGTCATGACCAACTCGTTGCATGTTGCTAACGCTCTTAATGAATTAGAGAGCGAACCAACACTGCTGATGACTGGCGGGACTTGGGATACGCACTCAGAATCTTTTCAAGGCAAAGTAGCCGAATCTGTGTTGCGAGCTTACGACTTTGACCAGCTATTTATCGGTGCGGATGGCATCGATCTCGAACGCGGCACCACAACATTTAATGAATTGGTTGGTTTGAGTAAGGTAATGGCGGAAGTGTCGCGCGAAGTGATCGTCATGATCGAATCGGAAAAAATCGGTCGTAAGATCCCGAATTTAGAGCTCGCTTGGCATCAAATTGATGTGCTAGTGACGGATGCTGATATTCAGCAAGAACACAAAATACAGATTGAACAACATGGCGTGAAAGTCATTTGCGCCTAGTCTAATAATGTAATCAGTTTCATATTTCACTTCCCTCTGAATACAGGCCTTTGCTTGCTGCCTCTATCTGAAACATGGCTAGGGAAGAACAAAACTACAAACGGAGATAAACACATGTGTGGAATCGTAGGTGCAGTAGCACAACGAGATGTTGCAGAAATTTTAGTTGAAGGCTTACGCCGCTTAGAGTATCGCGGTTACGACTCAGCTGGCGTTGCTGTTGTTGATGGCGAGTCAAACCTAACGCGCGTTCGTCGCTTGGGTAAAGTGCAAGAACTGGCTGATGCAGTAGAAGAAGCAAAAGTGATCGGCGGAACGGGTATTGCGCACACTCGTTGGGCGACGCACGGTGAACCATCTGAAGTTAATGCACACCCACATATGTCTGGCGATATTGCTGTTGTACATAACGGTATTATCGAAAACCACGAAGAGCTTCGTGAATTGCTTCAATCTCGTGGTTACGTGTTTGAATCTCAAACGGATACAGAAGTTATCGCACACATGGTTGAGTGGGAACTTCGCACTTCAGAAACGCTATTAGAAGCAGTACAAAAAACAGCGAAACAACTTGAAGGCGCCTACGGCACGGTAGCGTTGGATCGCAAAGATCCTTCACGCATCGTAGTTGCACGTTCAGGCAGCCCGATCGTAATTGGTTTTGGTGTGGGTGAAAACTTCCTGGCTTCTGACCAACTTGCGCTACTGAATGTAACGCGCCGTTTCATGTACCTAGAAGAAGGTGATGTGGCAGAAATCACTCGCCGTGAAGTTACTGTCTTTGACGCAACGGGCGAGCTGGTTGAGCGTGAAATCGTAGAATCTAACGCAGAACATGATGCTGGCGATAAAGGCCAATACCGCCACTTCATGCAAAAAGAAATCTATGAGCAACCTAAAGCGTTGATCAACACAATGGAAGGCCGTATCACGGCAGACTCCGTTGTAACTGATGCGATCGGTGTGCATGCGGCAGACATTCTAAGTAAAGTAGAGCACGTACAAATCGTTGCGTGTGGTACGTCTTACAACGCAGGTATGACAGCGCGTTACTGGTTTGAAGACATTGCTGGCGTGAGCTGTGATGTAGAAATTGCGTCTGAATTCCGTTACCGCAAGTTTGTGACTCGTCCAAACAGCCTATTGATCACGTTGTCTCAGTCTGGTGAAACCGCCGATACGCTAGCAGCACTTCGTCTTGCGAAAGAAAAAGGTTACATGGCGGCGATGACCATTTGTAACGTAGCAGGTTCTTCTTTGGTTCGTGAATCAGATTTTGCGTTCATGACTCGCGCTGGTGTTGAAATCGGTGTCGCTTCAACCAAAGCGTTCACGACTCAGCTTTCTGCACTATTGATGCTGGTTACGGCGTTAGGTAAAGAGCAAGGCCGCGTCAGCAAAGAGAAAGAAAAAGAGATTGTTGAAGCGCTACACGCACTTCCTAAGCAAATCAACGCGGCACTTTCTTTCGAGAAAGACATTGAAGCACTAGCGACGGATTTCGCAGACAAGCACCACACACTGTTCCTAGGTCGTGGTGAATTCTATCCAATCGCGATGGAAGCGTCTCTAAAATTGAAAGAGATCTCTTACATCCACGCAGAAGCTTACGCGGCGGGTGAACTGAAACATGGTCCTCTAGCGCTGATTGATGCTGACATGCCTGTTGTTGTGGTTGCACCAAGTAACGACCTACTTGAAAAGCTAAAATCAAACGTTGAAGAAGTACGTGCACGTGGCGGCCTTCTATACGTATTCGCAGATGCAGACGCAGGCTTCGAAGGCGATGAGACAATGAAGATCATCACGATGCCTCACGTTAGTGAAATCACGGCGGCGATCTACTACACCATCCCAATGCAGTTGCTGTCTTACTACGTAGCACTGATCAAAGGTACGGACGTAGACCAACCACGTAACCTAGCGAAAGCGGTAACGGTTGAGTAATTACGCTTAACAGCAAAAATCCCAAGCGGCACATGCGAGAGTATGTGCCGCTTTTTTTGTCTTATTCTAAGCGTAATGGAACGCTCAAGAGCCTTCGCCAGTAGGTTGCTTTCATGACAAAAATGTCATGTTGTTGAAAGGGTGGTGTCAGAGGCGGTGTTCAATAATGACCTCATTGAAAACAAGCACTCAAAGGTTAACAACATGAACGCAATCAAAACTGCTCTTTTTGTAACGGTAATGGCAATCACTAGCGCATCTGCATTCGCTCAACCACTTTTCACTGGTGGCAACTACGTGAGCCGCGAAGAGATGAAAACCATCTCAGTTACGCCGACAGCAACGTCAGATGAGGCTTATCAACAGGCACTGTCTGAACTCAATTCACTTAAAACCATGACGGCTCGTGAACTGAATAAAGAGCTCAATATCCTGACGTTTAATGTGAAGTCTCGCAGTACGCATTTAAAAGATGGTGGCTTCGTGACCGTGCAAGAACGCATGAATGAAGATGGTCAGTTGGAATATTTGGGCAAAGTGAATGTCAAAGTGCATTATGCCGAACGCGATAACAATCGATAATGGTTTGCCAATGGGGAAGAGTATGGTGTGGTTCACATCATGCTCTTTTTCGAGCTTTATACTGGGTTCTCATCCTCCCGCTAACACACTAGGTAAGTAAAGTTGAAAATATTGATCGTCGAAGATGAGCACAAAGCCGGAGAATATCTGCAAAAAGGTTTGATTGAATCTGGGTATGTGGTGGATTTAGTGCATGATGGGGTCGATGGGCTTTATCACGCTACCAGTGAAGAATATGACTTAATCCTCCTCGACATTATGTTGCCTAAACTCGATGGTTGGCAGGTGCTTAATACATTGCGCAGTAGTGGGATTCACACCCCAGTGATCATGCTGACAGCGAAGGAGCAAGTGGAAGATCGCGTGCGCGGTTTTGAGCTGGGTGCCAATGACTATGTCGTAAAACCTTACGCGTTTGCGGAGCTACTGGCGCGTGTTCAAAACGTATTTCGTCATCATATTGCCGCGCAAGTGGTCGCATCGCCGCAAACATTACGTGTGGCAGATTTAGAACTTGATATGATCAAACGCGTTGCCACGCGCGCGGAGCAGTCGATATCGCTTACCGCCAAAGAATATGCCCTGCTTGAGTTGTTGATGCGCAAAACTGGCCAAGTGCTTTCACGTACCACTATTGCGTCGTTAGTGTGGGATATGAATTTTGACAGCGATACCAATGTGATTGATGTGGCGGTCAAACGTCTGCGTAGCAAAGTGGACAAACCGTTCGATAAACCACTGATTCACACTGTCAGAGGGATGGGCTACAAACTCGAAGAGAGTCGTGATGCCTAAGTTTTCGCTGCCTTTTTCCATGAAAAACAAGCTCGTGCTGATGTTTGTTAGCATGACGTTTGTTACCTATTTTTCTTTGGCTTTCATCCTACAGTACGCCATTGAGCGCCACTTTTATTCGCAAGATTTCAGCTATATTTCCAGTAAGTTCAATGCCATTGAGAACGAGTTAAAACGCTCGCCAGAGGATGTGTTCAAGCAAGCGAATAACAGTACGCTCTATATGTGGGTGTTTGAAGGCAAGCAGAACGTGTATCAGAATTCGAGCCTGACGATTCCTCAGAACCGAGCCTACAGCATTAGCTCACCTCAGGTCTTAAATCACGAGCGCGCCATCGAATGGAGTGAGGACTCGCTGAATATCCGCGCGTTTGCGTTTCAAGCTGGGGAGTATCAGGTGGTGCTCGGCATGAGTATCAACCACCATATTTTGTTTTTGGATAAACTCGACTGGATTTTGTTTTGGGCGCTCGGTTTGGCGTTTGTGATTTCTTCAGCGTTGAGCGGTTGGATGGTAAAACGTGGGTTGAAGCCGATGGTGGGATTGAATCAGCACATTCAACAGATATCACCAGAGCAAATGGGCATTCGTCTCGACCCCGATTCGTTGCCAATAGAACTGCGCGAGTTAGCCAACAAACACAACGCGATGCTCGATAGGTTGCAAACTGGTTTTCGCCGCTTGAGCGAGTTTTCTTCTGATATAGCACATGAGTTAAAAACGCCACTCACCAACATTACTACACAAAATCAGGTCATTTTAGGTGCGTGTCGAACGTCTGAAGAGTATCAGGATGCGATTGCCTCAACGTTGGAAGAACTCAACCGCATCACGAAAACCATCAACGATTTGCTCTACATTGCCAAGGCTGAAAACAAGCTCATTCATCGCCATGATGAAGTGTTTGCGGTGCAGGAGGAAATTGACCGTTTGGTCGCGTATTTTGAAATATTGGCCGAAGATGCCGAGGTGCGAATCGTGAGCTCAGGCGACGGTCAGCTCTATATGGACAAAAACATGTTTGAGCGTGCAGTGGGCAATTTGCTCTCCAACGCGATTCGTCATGCGTATGCTGATTCAACCATTGTGATTGACGTTCAAGCGGTTGATGAACAGGTTACGATATCGGTCAGCAACCAAGGTGACACCATTGCCGAGCAAAACTTACCGTACCTTTTCGACCGGTTTTATCGCGCAGATAAATCTCGCCAACATGTAGGTAGCGTAGGTGCAGGGCTAGGTTTGTCGATTACCCAATCTATCGTGCAAGCGTATGAAGGACAGATAAAAGTAACATCAGATAAAGACAAGACGCGGTTTGTTATGATGTTGCCATCGGCAGGTGTCAATGGAAGTGATAAGTCAGTTGAAGCATAAAAGGCAAACCTTGGCTTGCCTTTTGAGAGTCAAACTCGTTTGAAGTTATTTGGGTTATTGGCCCAGTTGATGAGCGGTTAGAATAGCAGAGTAGACATTTTCTGCCGTCACTGGGAATGGCATATTGTGGATGGTTTCTCCCTCGGCCGTTGAGGCTTCGGCGACCTCGCGCAACTTAGCGTGGTTAAGCTCTTTAACGCCCATATCAAATAAGTTGGTTGGTAGACCTACAGAGCGGCAGAATGCAAGAACCGTATTAATCTCTTCCATCGCTGCGTTTTCTAGTACCAGCTGAACTAGTGTGCCGAACGCGACTTTCTCACCATGATAGAGATGATGACACTCTTCAAGCTTAGTTAGGCCGTTATGAATAGCGTGAGCACCCGCTAGACCACTGCTTTCAAAACCGATACCGCTTAGGTATGTATTGGCTTCAATAATATTTTCTACCGCTTTGGTGCTCACACCATTTTCTACCGCAGCTTTTGCTTTTACACCATCTTCAAGCAAGGTTTCATAACAGAGCTTCGCAAGAGCTTGCGCTGAACGTGTCGCTAAACCACCAGCCATTGTTGCCTTACCAGAGGTCATGTTGGCTCTGGCTTCAAAGTAGGTGGAAAGCGCATCACCCATCCCCGATACCAGTAGGCGAACTGGGGCTTTTGCGATGACTGATGTATCCATGATGACCATGTCTGGGTTTTTAGGGATCATCAAGTATTCCGCAAACTCACCTTCAGGTGTGTATATCACCGCAAGAGCAGAGGTTGGCGCATCAGTCGAGGCAATCGTAGGAACCACCACGACAGGAATTTTGGTGTAAAACGCAACGGCCTTTGCTGTATCTAACGTTTTACCGCCGCCAATACCGACAATGACATCGTGTTTTTGAGTCGCACAAATGTCCGTGATGCGTTCAATCTCAACGCGCGAACATTCGCCACCAAAAATGTTCATAGTGAGTGGAAGCTTTTCGTCAGCAAAGCTTTGTTTGACGTCATCACCAACCAGGTTAGTCACGAACTCATCAGCAATGACTAACGGACGTTCACCCAATGTTTTCACATAGTGAGCGATAGATGTAAGTACTTGTTCACCTTGGACGTATTTGCTTGGGCTGATAATAATTTTGTCCATAATTCAAACCTTTAACCTTTTTTATGTGTGTTTTGGACTGCAATGAAAATCCATTGTAGCGATAAGGTTTATATTAGGTTTGGTGAGGTAAGTGGTGAAGGATCTCTCTGGTTTTGTTCCATGCTTTTATGACCTCGGTGTCAAACCGACTGTCAGAAGTAATAAGCATTAGTATGCTTTATGGCGCCGATCACTATTCAAGCAAATTCGTCGTTTTTCGTTTCATATTGAAACAAAAATACCGAGGTCGTTGTTTCAATATGAAACGTATTGATTTTTGTTGAGCACGTTTTTTCTCTGTTTAAGATGAATTCATACCCTACATAAAAATATAAATGGAATGAGATAGAACGATGAAAAAGTTAATTAACCAAGTCGATGATGTTGTATTGCAGCAAATGGAAGGCCTGGCATTGTCCCGCCCTGAGCTCAAAGCTAACTACGAACCTCGTTACATGTGGCATGAGGAAACGCCGGGGCAAGTGGCATTGGTTTCTGGTGGTGGCTGTGGTCATGAACCTTTGCACGCAGGTTTTATTGGTAAAGGCATGCTGACAGGCGCCTGCCCTGGTGAGGTATTTACTTCACCTACGCCTGATCAAATGTACGAATGTGGCAACCAAGTGAATACTGGTGAGGGCGTGCTGTTTATCATTAAAAACTACACCGGCGACGTGTTGAACTTTGAAACGGCCGTGGAGCTCCTTCATACCGATGGCATCAAAGTTGGGTCGGTGTTGGTGGATGACGATGTAGCCGTAAAAGACAGCCTGTATACCGCTGGTCGCCGCGGTGTTGCTGGAACGGTATTAGTTGAGAAGTTAGTTGGTGCTGCCGCGAGCAAAGGTTATTCGTTGGAGCAATGTGAAGCACTGGCTCGTCGCGTTAATAATCACTGTCGTTCATTTGGCGTGGCGCTTAATGCTTGTGTTGTACCAGCGGCGGGTAAACCATCTTTTGTTCTGGAAGATGATGAAGTTGAGTTTGGTGTTGGTATCCATGGCGAACCAGGTATCAAGCGAGTGAAATACACCGATGTCGATACGTTAGTGGATGAAATGTTTGCTGAAGTTGCTGAAAACACACCTTATCAGCGCACATTGCGTATTTGGAATCGTGACGAAGGTGAATGGGATGAAGTGGAATCCAGCATTGAGCCTTTCGCCGCTGAACACGACTACATCGTGATGGTGAATGGTATGGGTGGTACGCCAACTTCAGAGCTTTACGGGGTGTACCGCCGTCTTACTCATAACTGCGAGCAAGCAGGGTTCCGTATCGTGCGTAATATGGTTGGTAACTTCTGTACGTCACTCGATATGGAAGGCGTTTCGATTACGTTGCTGAAGGCAGACAAAGAGATGTTGGAGCTGTTTGATGCTCCTGTCGATACGGCCGCGATCAAGTGGTAACAGGGGAGAGTAAACATGCAAATTGAAAAACAACATATCGTTCACTGGTTAGAGCTATGTGCAAAAACGTATCAAGAGAATCAAGATTTTCTGACCGACCTTGATCGTGATATTGGTGACGCAGACCATGGTCTCAATATGAACCGAGGCTTTAAAAAAGTTGCTGAAAAACTGCCGCAATTTGCGGACCAAAATATCGGCAGCATTCTCAAGAATACGGGCATGACCTTGCTTTCTAGTGTCGGTGGGGCAAGTGGCCCGCTGTATGGCACGCTGTTTATTCGCACGGCTGCCGCTGTCGGAACTCGAGAGCAATTAACGTTTGAAGAGTTAGTGGATGCACTAAAAAGCGGTGTGGATGGCGTGGTGTCTCGTGGTAAAGCGGAACTGGGTGATAAAACCATGTGTGATGTTTGGTTACCCGTTTTAGTTAGCGTGAAGGCATCGTTAGAAAATGGTATGAGCGCTGACCATTTATTGAATGAAATGGTTGAGCTAGCAGAAACGAATGCGGTTGCCACGATTGAAATGTTGGCGAAAAAAGGGCGAGCAAGTTATTTAGGTGAACGCAGTATTGGTCATCAAGACCCTGGCGCAACCTCTTCTTTGTTAATGATTAAAGCGCTACAGCAGGCAATAGCAGGTAATTAAGATGGTGGGAATTGTTGTTGTATCTCATAGTCGTCGCCTTGCTGAAGGGGTGGCCGAACTTGCCACCCAAATGACGCAAGGCAAAGCCAAGCTTGCGATTGCCGCGGGGATTGATGATCCAGAGAACCCGATCGGAACCGATGCCATAGCCGTGATGGAAGCGATTGAGCAGGTACAAGATCAACAAGGGGTTGTTGTATTGATGGATCTTGGCAGCGCGTTGCTTAGCACGGAAATGGCTCTGGATCTGATTGATGATCATGTGAGGGAAAATGTCACCCTTATCTCGGCCCCCATTGTTGAAGGGACCATGGCGGCGTCGGTGGCTGCTGCCGCCGGACTACCTTTATCGACGGTAGTCGAAGAGGCACAGAATGCGTTAAGCGTAAAACGAGAGCACCTTGGCGATCAGCCACTAACATCCGCTGAGATAGCGCCAGTATCAAAAAGTGTTGAGCAAGAACAAACATTTGATTGGGTAGTGCAAAATCCGCATGGATTACATGCTCGTCCCGCTGCGGCCATTGTTGGTGCACTCGCGCCTTTTGACTGCCAATTATGGTTGAAAAAAGGTGAGCGCCGTGTGAACGCGAAGAGCTTAAACAGCATTGCGAAACTTGGCGTTCGTAGCCAAGAGACGATCACGCTGTGCGCACTCGGACCTCAATCTAGTGAAGCAATTCAGGCATTTGAAGCCTTAGCTCATGAGCACTTCGGAGAAAAAGAGGCGGTTGAGCAAGGCATTATCGAGCCTGAAGAGAGCACGGATACTCTGCTCGATGATATGGCCTCAAGTCAGATTGAAGGTGCTGTTGTTGGTATTCGAGTCAATGACGGTATCGCAACTGCTCCAGCTGTCCTTTTTACCCATGAAATTCCAGCTGTGCCTGAACGTGATTTCCAAAGTGAACAAGATGAAATTGAACGGGTTAAGCATGCGATAGGCGTGGTTGTTCAACATTTGCAGGAGCAAGCGAAGCAGCCGAAAGGGGAAATATTTTCTGCTCATAGCATGATGCTCAGTGACCCAGAGTTATGGGCATCGGTTGAGGCGCGAATTCAAACGGGCATGATAGCCGAGCAAGCTTGGATAGAATCACTGCAAACGTTGGCCGAAGAGTTTCGCCAGGCAGAAAGTCAGTACATGCGGGAGCGCGAAGCAGATGTGCATGATATCGCACGCCAAGTTATGGTCGAAATGACAGGTGTAACGCCTAATGCCATCGACATTCAGGAACCGAGTATTTTGTTGGCCCGCGACCTGATGCCTTCTGATGTGGCCGGGCTTAATAAATCGAAAGTGCTTGGTATCTGTTTGAGTGAAGGAGGGAAAACCTCTCACAGTGCGATTCTTGCTCGTGCGATGGGGATTCCTGCCATCGTTAAAGCTCAGGGCTGTCTTGATGCTGTGCGTGCTGGGCAAGTGGTGACTATTGATGGCTTTCGAGGGCATTTATGGTTCTCTCCTTCAGATGCCATACAACAGGAATTAGAAGCGCAACAAATTGAGTGGCAAAGCACCCGACAAAGTGCGCTAGCGAGTGCTCAGCAAGCCGCAGTCACCTGTGATGGTGTCCATATTCCAGTATTCGCCAATATTGGTGGACCGAAAGATATTGATGATGCACTAACATCAGGAGCTGAGGGCGTTGGTCTATTCCGGACTGAGTTTCTATTTCAAAACAGTGATGAGTTGCCGACTGAGGAAGCGCAATACCAAGTGTATCGTGATATTGCCGCCGCACTTGGTGATAAGCCACTTACGATTCGTAGTCTAGATGTTGGCGGTGATAAGCCTTTAGTCGCTTACCCTATGCCAGCGGAAGATAATCCATTTTTAGGTCTGAGAGGGGTGCGGTTGTGCCTTCAACATGAGTCATTGTTTACCGCCCAACTTCGAGCCATTCTGAGAGCCTTTCACGAGCAACCGAATATTCAATTGATGATACCGATGGTGGCTCAGGTTGAAGAAGTGAGAAAAGTAAAAGCGCTGTTGGCGCATCAAGCAAACCAACTCGGCTTGGATGCGACTCATTTGCCTGTCGGTATTATGATTGAGGTACCCGCCGCGGTGTTGAATGCTGATGCGTTAGCACAAGAAGTCGACTTTTTCTCTATTGGCACCAATGATTTGACTCAATATGTTATGGCTGCCGATCGAGGCAACGCCGCCGTTGCTGAATTAGTGAACTACTTTGAACCATCGGTACTAAAAGCCATTGAACTCACTTGTGCAGCAGGCGAGCGCGCGGGCATACCGGTCAGTATGTGCGGTGAGATGGCAGGCGATCCAAATGCCACAGAAACATTACTTCGTGTTGGGTTACGAAAATTCAGCGCCAGTTCGAGTCTGCTACCGGGACTAAAAGCGCAGATTCGTCAGTTGTCTGTCGATGTTTAATCGATACCTTTATCGTTAGTACATGTGTACCGGCGTGCTTACGCCGGTTTTACTTTTCTAGGAACGCCATTTCTTGGCTTAATACAGCTTCATTTGCTCCTGCAGCCCAAACTTATTAATTTTTCTCCATAAGGTCGTGCGGCCAATTTGCAATGCTTTCGCCATATCATGCATTTTGCCATCACACTGATTCCAAGCCTGAACGATAGCTCTTCTCTCGGCTTCTTCTAGCGTGATTACTGGCGTATTTTCTGCGGTATGGCGGGAATTCAGTTTAATGTCTTCTGGAATATCGTTCAGCTTGATTAAGTTCGAACTGCGGTTCAGCAAAATTCGCTCAGTTCGGTTTCTTAATTCAGAGTTGTTGCCTGACCAACGAAAATTCATCAACGCTTCCAGTGCGACTGGCTCTATCGAGATCGTCACATTGTGGCGGCGTTCATAATGGCTGATAAGCTGCTGGACGAGAAATTCAATGTCTTCTTTACGCTTTCGTAGTGGCGGAATATGCAGCTCGTTCGAGGAGATTTCATAATAAAGTTGCCGACCAAATGAGCGCTGAGTGACATACTCGCTGATCTCTGAAGCGGTGCTCGTAATAAGTTGAAAGTCTACGGGGATCAATCGCAAACTGTCGCTGCGGCTGACGAGCCCAGTTTTTAACAACTTAAGTAACACGGCTTGTAAATCGGGCGATAGATATTCCACCTTCTCTAAAAAGAGCGTACCGCCATGGGCGAGTTCAAACTTAGAAGGCATGCCTTGTCCTTCGTCGTAGCCTAGGGTTTCTTTGACCAGTTGCTCTGTATTGATAGAGCGACAGTTGAGCGTAATGAATGGCCCTTCTTTGTAGGTGCTTTCGTTATGAATCGCCATGGCGAGAGTGGCTTTTCCTACACCTTCTTCACCTGTAATTAGAATCGGTGATTTGGACTTTATGGCCCGTTTTGCCACGGTAATGACATGCTTCATTTTTCGTGAAATAACAGGCAAAGTACTGAACGTATAGCGCGCACTGCCACCTATTTGTTGTTGAGCAAGTTCGCGAATTTTATCGATAGGGTGCAAAAACAATAAGTGCGTTCCGTCGTTGAGTGGACGCAAGGTAATGATCGCTTCAACAAACTCGCCACGAACCTCTACCGTTGTGAGTTTTCGATTGATGCTTGCACCCGACTCAATACTATTGAGGACATTTGGCGGGAAGCGTAAAACAGAAAAGACTTCTTTATCCAAGACCTGACTGGCTTCAATGTTTAACAAGCGCTCTGATTGATGATTTACCATGGTGATACGGCTTTCTTCATCCCAGGCCAGAAGGCCGTCATCCATGCACTCTAACGTTGCGTTGTGCGCACAAGTGAGGCGGTTCATATTTTCTTGTTCCGACTGAATATGGATTTGCAAACTGACTTCTTTCGCGCTCGACGCGATGATGACTAAGTCTTCTTTCTTATAGCTTTCCGCTTTTTTGAAAAGGCATGTTGTACCGCGTAATTTGCCAAATTGGTCGAAAACAGGCGCCGCTACAGAGGCATAAGAGTGTAAGTGGCGATTGAAATGTTCTGCTGCGAACACTTCACACGGGATGTGAGTGTTGATACAGAGATTGACTGCATTTGTGCCAATTTTCCCTTCAGACAGAAAGCAGCCTTGTTTAATACCGAGTGCTTGCATCTCTTGTCGCATAGAGTCGTGCCCGACGGTGGAGAGAATACAGCCGTTGCCATCAGTCACCATCAATAGCAGGTCTTCGTCTCCTAGCATGTCGTAAGTGTCTTCAAGTACGGTAGTGGCGCATTCGATGAGGTGCTCGTTGCGTTTCATCAGAGATGAGAAGGTAAATCCAGAGGCAATATGTGGCTTTGACCAGGTGTAAGGACTGCATTGCTTTATGCAACGCTCCCACGACTCAAGTACGGGAGTGCGGGAAAATTCTGGAGATACCCAATGGTGTTTCTGGAAAAACGCCCATTTGGTTTTAGTGTCTTCGATTGAAAGCATGCCATACCGTTTCAATGCCAGCGATAGATTGGTCTGATATTACAGAGACATACGAATATGGACTGTGATGGCTTTCACGCACGTCATACAGAAAGGATACGTAAAGAAAAGAGGCTAGTAGATAAGGCGTTCCTTGCCGGAGGTTGGGTTAAAAAGGGCTGTCTTTGCCCAGTTCGTTACAGATCTCGACAATGGCGAGCGAGAGACCTGATTTTATTATTTGTTGCTGGCGTTGAAGTTGGAGTTGATAAAACTCAAGGTCGATGTCGTCATCAGGTTCGTTGACTTCTAATTGCACCATGCCCATTTTCTTTACCAGATGCAGCTTTTTGATTGGCTCTAGAATATTTGGATCAGTGAACTCGTAGTCGGATGCATCGCTATTGAGTCGGTTTTTAAGCTTAATGATGTCTTCAATATCATGATAAATATCGTCTGGGAGTACGCCTAAGCCAAATAGGAGTTTCAAACGAACGGAGAGATCGCCCAGCGGTCCGGAGTCTTGCAGTAGGGGACCAACAACCGATTGCACGGCGAAGTTATCTTTACGAAAGATCCTTTGTATTAGCCCGTCGATGGAATCGTTGAACACATCGACTGCTGCAATAAAAAAGCCTCGTACCGATGGCGCGCTGTTTAATCGTTCAATGATCTCGGTTTCGTTGATGTTATCTGCCATATACTGAGTAACTGTTTAAAATTATATTTATGGGGAGCAGAGCTCCCCTTGATTCGATTAAAGCTGGTGGTAAATCGCTTCTATTTGAGCCACTTCAACACTGTCTTCAGCCAGACCGGTGTATTTCGCTAGCGTTTTTGTTACGCCAACCTCTTTTAATGAGGTCTGTAGCTCAACCGCTTGCGGATCGGTGTCGTTGGTGTATTTCAACGCCGCCGCGATCCCTTTCAAAAGTGTTTGATTTTCAGTGCCATACTCGATTGTACCGAGTAATGGCTTCACTAATCTATCATTTGCACCCAATTTACGAATTGGTTGTCGTCCAACGCGATCCACTTCATCCACTAAATATGGGTTGGCGAAGCGACCTAAAATCTTTTCGATGTAGGCATTGTGCATGTCGCGGTCGAAGCCGTAACGTTTGATCAGCACTTCACCACTTTCGTGCATTGCTTGTTTTACTTCGGCATGAATGCTTGGGTCTTCAATTGCTTCACGAATGGTACGGTGCCCTTTCAAACAACCTAAATAAGCGGTAATGCAGTGACCTGTGTTTAGGGTGAACAGCTTACGTTCGACAAAGGCCATTAGGTTGTTGGTTCTTTCCATGCCAGCTATGTCAGGGATATCGCCCTTAAACTGTTGCTCATCCACAATCCATTCACTAAAGCTTTCTACCGTGACTTCTAGTGGATCATCGTTGGCGGCTTCTGCTGGTGGCACGATGCGGTCTACCGCTGAATCAACAAAGCCAACCAACTCGTCTGCCTTTGTGTGCAGTGATTCATCCAAGTGCTTGTACACCTCACCTTTTAGGTGTGTGGTACCACGCACCATATTTTCACAGGCGATGATGTTAAGTGGCGCGTCATTGCCAGCTTCAAAACGTTTGGCGATGCCTTTCGCGATGGTTTTCGCGATGATATCTAATACGTTTGGACCAACCGCAGTGGTAACTAAATCGGTTTTGACGATGCGATCAATCACGTCATCACTGGCTGAGTTTACCGCTGTGACGTGGGTAACAGTGTCGATTTGGCACTCGGTGCCCACGACTTTCACTTTGTATTCTTGTTTGTGGCTGAGCTGGTCTACCAACGGCGCATCAACGTCAGCGAAAGTGACCTCGACTTCTGCGTCTGCTAAGAGTTTACCGATGAAACCACGACCGATGTTACCTGCACCAAAATGAACTGCGTTTTTCATAATTCTTACCTACCAATATCTGAAAATGTTGACTTACGAAACTAGGGTGAGGCCAACCGCATAGGGGGTGACAGCTGACCTCATTTGCCTCAGGAGCAAATTAAAGGAGTAATTAAGCCGCTTGTTGACCGCCAAGGATGTTCAGAATCTCTTCCACATCGTTGGTGCTGGTTAGCTTCTCAATTGCTTCCGGCTCATCGAGCGCGTTCGTAATGGTGGTGATCACCTGGATGTGCTCATCGTTCTTAGCGGCAATGCCGATAACCAGTTTCGCGACATCGTCGTCATCTTCAGTAAATTGGATACCCGATGGGTATTGGCAGATTACAATGCCTGTTTTCTTCACGCGGTCTTTCGCTTCTACGGTGCCATGAGGAACCGCGATAGACTCGCCAAGGTAAGTTGGAACCAACGCTTCACGCTCAAACATCGCGTCTACGTATTCTGGTTCTGCGTAGCCAAGTTCAACCAATTTGTTGCCTGCAAAGCGAATGGCTTCTTCTTTGTTGGCTGCTTTCAAACCTAGGTGAATGTTTTCACGCTGGATTTGGAACACCGACGTTTGCTGTGGCTCGAAGTTGTCGTCGTTTGCTGCCACGAGCGACACTTTTACCATTTGGTCGTCATTGGCTGCGGATTGGTTTTGTGCTGCCAGTAACTTGGTGACTAGCTGGTTATACATTTCGCTGTCTAGGAAGTTCGTCAATGAAATGTGGTGTGCGTTTGGAGCATGTTTACGTGCACGATCCGTTAAGTCTTTATGAGTAATCACGATATCTGCACTCTCTGGTAAGCTGTTAATGGCAAGGTTGGTTACGTGGATGTTCAGACCTGCGTCTTGAACCTTTTTGCGTAGCATGCTCGCGCCCATTGCGCTAGAGCCCATGCCCGCATCACAAGCGACAATAATGCTTTGTACTGTCGCTAGGTCTACGTCACCTTTGCTTTGGCTGTTTACCACCGCATCGTTTTTAGATGCAGATTTCATGTCTTTCATTTGTGATGTTGCTTTTTCTAGTGCTGCTTCATCACCGTCTTCTTCTGTTGACGTTTGTGTCTTCATTAGCAGTGCTGCTACGGCGAATGACACACCTGTTGCTGCTGCGATAGACGCTAGTACACCAACGATTGAACCTTTCTGAGTCATCAACAAGATTGCGAAGATTGAGCCTGGTGATGCTGGAGAAACGATACCTGCGTTAAACATAGTTAGAACGAATACGCCCGTCATACCACCTGCGATAGCCGCAAGGATTAGGCGAGGGTTCATTAGGATGTAAGGGAAGTAAATCTCGTGGATACCGCCGAAGAAGTGGATGATGGATGCACCACCTGCCGTTTGACGAGCCGTACCTTTACCAAACACCATGTAAGCCAGCAGAATACCTAGACCAGGACCTGGGTTCGCTTCGATCAAGAAGAAGATCGATTGACCAGTTTCAGACGCTTGCTGAATACCCAGTGGAGAGAAGATGCCGTGGTTGATCGCGTTATTTAGGAACAGGATCTTCGCTGGCTCAACAAAAATAGAAGTCAGTGGCAGAAGGTGCGCTGAAACAAGGAAGTTTACGCCTGCTGCCAATGCGCCTGAAAGCACTTTGACAAATGGACCGATAAGGAAGAAAGCCAAAATGGCGCACAGCATACCAATGATGCCCGCAGAGAAGTTGTTCACCAACATCTCGAAGCCGCTTTTTACTTTACCGTCGATGTAGTTATCGAATTTTTTGATAGCCCAGCCGCCCATTGGGCCGACCATCATTGCACCCATAAACATTGGGATGTCGGTACCGACAATCACGCCCATAGTTGTGATTGCACCAACGACCGCGCCGCGATCGCCGCCCACTAATTTACCACCGGTGTAACCGATCAGTAGTGGCAGCAAGTAAGTGATCATAGGACCAACCATGGAAGCTAACGTCTCATTTGGTAGCCATCCGGTTGGGATAAATAGAGCAGTGATAAAGCCCCACGCGATAAACGCGCCGATGTTAGGCATTACCATGTTTGACAGAAAACGACCAAAATTTTGTATCTTGATCTTGGCATCTGGTGATATCATAACAATTCCCCGTTCGATGTTCTGATGAATATGTTGTCGTAAACGGTTCGCCAAAACCGCTTGTTTGATTGCTTAGTACCCAATCAATTTACCACACATTTTCCAATTGGAACTGACGACGGGTTTTTCGTGATCAACCCCCGCATTTCTTCGGATGAAAAGCATTTTTTAAGTGATGATGATCAATTAATTGATATGTAACTTAATAACAAAAAATGACTTTCAAATCTGTCAATAAAAATATTAGTGATCAATTCGATCTTCTGACAAATATAAAATAAAAATTCATTGTGATTAAGATCACCTTTAATTTCTTTTTCAATTCAAATTAAATACTCGAAATGATCAATGTCACATTTTGTTTGAAGTCAGGTTTGATTGAAAATGTGATCTATGACTATTTTGAAGTTTTGTGAAAGTTTATAACGTGAACGTTTGTGCGATGTTGGCGTTTTGTGGATTAAAGCTTGAGATGACTGGCCTTTTTGCGATGAGTTTAACTAAACACTTTGTTTTTAATGTCTTATGGGTAAATAACGCATCACGCTGCTCGCGTTGTGTTGTTTAGAGCGATTTTGAACAGCGCGATACCTCCTACGTTTGTAGACGACGGTTAATTATTCAGAGCTAAATACTCGCGCGCGTTTTCACTGCCCATGTAACGTGCAAGCGTTTTCTCAGGCACATCGCGTAAATCCACCATAATCAATCCATCCAGTGCGTTGTTAAACGCCGGATCGACGTTAAAACACACCAACTTACCATTCAAACTCAAATATTGGCGCAGTAATACCGGGACGCCTTTGCCTTCGTCAATTCGAGCGATCACGCGAGATAGCAACTGTAAATCTCCCAATGCGGTTAGCATGCTGGTATTCCAGTTTAAGTTGGTTTCTGGCAGTGGGTTTGACGGAGTGACGTATTCGGCGCAGTCGTTGTCGTAGTGGTGTAGGGTCATCGATTGTGCCAATAATTGACGCGCGGTATGGCTGTAATCGTTGCTGATGCTCACTGGGCCAAATAAGTGCGTGTATTCGGGATGTTGATGAACAAAAGTCGCTATGCCTTTCCAGAGTAAGAGTAGGGCACTCATGCTTTTTTGATATTGCTCGGCAATCACAGAACGCCCCATCTCAATCGACTTACCCATTTGATCGAGAAAGCGTTGGTCATAGTTGAACAAGGTGCGCGAATACAATCCTTCTACGCCATATTTCGCCAATAATTGATCAACTAATCCAAGACGGTAAGCTCCTACCATGCATTGGTTCTCACGATCCCACACAAACAGGTGCAGGTAATCATGATCGAAGTGATCGATGTCTATCGCTTGTCCGGTCCCTTCGCCAACTTGACGGAAGTTATGTTCTCGCAAGCGGCCAATTTCATGCAGGAGAGATGGGATCTGCTGTGCGCTGGCGCAGTACACGTCGAACTCGCCATTTTGAAGCAATTGGGTTTCTGCCGGTAAGCTGTGCAGCTCTTCAAGTAATTGGCCTATGGGTAACCCTGCCGCAATAGGTAAGAGATCATTGTCTGAGACCGTTTGCTGAGTGGCACTTACATCGCGGTTAAGCAGGTAGGTGTTAAGCCTCAGATAATTGACGATCTGATCATCATTGAGGTTATTGAGTTCTTTAAACTTGATTGCTTGCCCAAAGGACAACTCAATGGTTTTTGCGCTCTTGTTGAGCAGCTCTCTTCCCAACATCAAGGTGCGTAAAAGAGGGTGGATTTTACCTGCCATGTAGAAGCGTTTTGAGTTCTGCCCACGAATGAAGACGGGAACAGTGGCGGCTTTGTTCTTACGAATTAACGCACTGACACTGCGGCTCCATTCTTTGTCTTCTAAACGCTGTTGTTTGGCATCCACCAACTGCGACACTTCACCCGCAGGGAAAACCAATAACAAGCCGCCATTCGCAAGGTGTTTGTTGGCTGCTCTGAGGGCCTTCATATTCGATTTGACGGCGTCTTTGCCTTCGAATACGTCGACACCAATAAAAAGTTGGTCGAGCTCTGGTACGGTTTTTAGGTACTGATTCGCTAAAATTTGGATATCGTCTCGTATCATCAATAGTAGCTCGGCGAGAATCACGCCTTCAACACAACCGAGAGGGTGATTCGCCACAATGACGGTTGCGCCTTGCTTTGGCACTGCGTCGAGCGAACCATGGGCAATGCGATAGTCGATCCCCAAAATATCCAGCGTAAATCGCAAGAAAGTTTTGGTATCCGCATTCACGGGGCGTTGGGCGTAGAATTTATCGAGCTGACTTAAACCTGTTGCCCATTCTGCAACGTTTTCACCAATGCCAAACGGCGTTTTACGAGGGAGACGAAAAGGGGTCGAACTATCCATATTTACCTCAGCGTACAAGTGGCTGATCGGATAGTAGAAATTACAGATGACAGTTCAGAGGCAAATCCATGAGCCTTTGGTGACAAACTGGTGAAGCTTTGTTGACTAAAGGCGAAGGGGATAGGACAGCTTTAGCGTTACGTTTTGTCGCCAGCAAACATCAGGATACTCAGAGAGTTGAGCGTTTCACCGAGACTTTCTAGTGAGCTCAAGACCTGTTTGGTCGGCTCATTGTCTAGCAGAATACGACCATCAAAGCGTTTCCCTTCGCATTGATCTTCATCGCACATACCCGCTTGGGGTTCTTGTGTTGAGTTGTCATCCATTACTAAGTCGTCAGTACTCAAACAAGCCGTTGAGACAAATAATCCGCTCAGAACTACCAGCCATTTTATTTTCAACATAATCTTAAAACTCACAATAAAACACCGTTCAATTGTAATTTATTCTATTCACCATTTCGAACGATATGACAAAAACTTGGCTTTAGGTCGCCATTTTCTGGCCATAGTTGAGCTATGTTATCGATACGACGAATTGCTACTTTTGGCGAAATTAGGAGGATGAATGGAGAAGATTTCCAATAGAGCGTCAATATGGCTCGGGCTGTGTCTGATAATTGGTTTAGGAGTATTGGGCTTTTTTATTCAGCAAACAGCAGTCAAATACAAAGCCTATGAGCGAGTGGTAACGGTGAAGGGATTGTCTGAACGAGAGTACTCTGCCGATACAGTGATCTGGCCAATTCAGTTCACCTTAGCGAGTAATGATATGGGGGCTATGTTTGATGACATCGATCAGCAAACGCGTTTGATTCTGGATTTCTTAAGTGCCAAAGGGCTCCCTGAAACGAGCGTTTCCCTTTCTTCTCCTGCTGTCATTGACCGAAAAGCACAGCAATACGGGAGTGAGCAAGATATCGAGTTTCGTTATTTAGCCTCGCGGACCGTTACGGTTTATAGTCAAAGTGTCGATGTGGTTCGAGCGGCAATTAATGAGATTGGTGAGCTAGGAAAACAAGGCGTACTGCTGAATCAGGACCCGTACGCGAACCGCATTGAGTACAGCTTTACTAAGCTAAATGATGTAAAGCCAGACATGATTGAAGAGGCGACCAAAAACGCCCGCGAAGTGGCGCAAAAGTTTGCCAAAGACTCACAGAGTTCACTGGGTAAGATCAAACGTGCCACGCAAGGGCAGTTCTCGATTTATGACCGAGACAGCAACACGCCTTACATTAAGAAAGTACGAGTGGTCTCAACCGTTCAGTATTACTTATCGGATTAAAATAATAGTCAAAAAGCCGCTCATCGTGTGAGCGGCTTTCGATAAGACGAGAGCTATAGGATAGGATTGATATCTTGCTCTGTATGCTCACCTTCGACCACATCAACAGGTGTGTAATGTTGATAAATCAGGAAGCCATCTTCTGATGTTTCATGGTTATCTGGTGTGTCAACATACGCGGTACAGGTGTACCCAATACTGTAGGTGCCTGGGCCAATGTAACCAAACTCGTAGCTGTAGGTTGTATTACCTTCTTCGTCTTGCGATTCATTCACGTTAGCTACTGCAACTGGCGCTTGGAGTGGTTCCATCGCGCCCATATCGCCCATGGTTGAGCGATCCATCGAACCTGCGTAAAGATAGACTGAGTGAACGGCAGGAACGTCATTTATTGCATTTGATGCTGCACTGTCTGCTTCACACGCTTGATACTGAATTTCACTGACTTCACCACCGATATGACCTGATTCTGATGCGTTTACTAAGCTTACCGCATTAGAGTTCATGTTCATGTAATCTTTGCCCGTTGGATCTGCCAGACCTTTACGCAAATCAAACTCGACAACATAGCTATTATGACCAGTATGAACTTTTACATACTGACCTTTTTGCGAAAACTTCAAGCGACCTTGATCGCTCGTATCTGGTTTAAAACCAAAACAGCTGCCTCGGCTAGGCACAACTAAGCCTTTGATGTTGCCGTCTGTCTTCTCTACGTATGACAGCGTTGTATCGTTTAATTGTTTGCCGTCTTTAGCGTACACACACATAGCATAATCACCAGGAGCGATGTCTTGCTCGCTAATGATCGTTTTAGCCTTACTTCCCTGATATTCCATTAGATCAACTTGGTGTAGTGTTCCATTGTCACTAACATCTAACAGAATATGTTCTCCAGTCTGTTCGCCAGTTTCTGGGTCAAATGGTACAAGGACAACATCTTTAAACGCTAAGACGACTTTGTTGGCATCGTCGACAGGCGCATCGGAAACGCTGAGAGAAAAAGTGGCTGCTTCTGTATCGGATGAAGAGTCGTCGCTACCGCAGCCCGTCAATAAAAGACCACCTGAGATAGCAAGTAAAGGATAAGTATATTTTTTCATTATGACCTCTTGTTTACACTGCTGATAAATGTAAAAGGCTAGTCTCAAAGTCGAGAAATGATGTCATTGTATTGTGATAGAGAGGTCAATCTTCAATGGTGCTATATACAAGTCCTTTTTTATAAAACTAAGTTCTTAACTGTGATGAGGGGAGTTTGATAATAGTCAAGCTGGCTTCTTTCTTATGAGCGTAAGTTAGTATGACTTATTGCTAGAAGGAATTAGTATCATGGCATACAAGCACTTTATTAGAGAACTACTGGGTTTAGCGATTGTTGTCTCTGTCGTCTTTGGCGTATTAGGCGTGATGTTAGAGCTCTTTGCACTGACGGCACTCTGGGAGCATCAGCAAGCGATAGCCGATGTATTCTTCCATGAATCTCTCTACTTTGTCGTATTTTTAATCCCCCCATACTTCCTTTGGAAGTTGATTAACCGCCCTGAATTGGTTTCTGCGGACCAAGCTTATTTAGCAATGAGATTAGAGGCTGAAAGTCGACAATAAGCCGATTGAGTGAGGAGTGAAAAGAAGAGGCTATGAGAAACATCAGCCTCTTTTCTATCTGATTAGTGAGCAAAGTATTCGTTGCTTTATTGATTAAAAAGCCGCTTCTATTGTGCCTTTGAACGTACGATCGAGATAATCACGAATTGCTTGAGATTGGTAAATAGAAACGAATTTTTTATACGCTTCATTATTTTTGTCTGCGTCACGAGTAGCGATGACCATGACGGCCAGTGGTGCGTCTTTTGCTTCAAGATAGATACTTTGTTTCTTCGGGTCTAAACCAGAAGACATTACGTAGTTCATTGTGATCGCAGCCGCGTCTACATCATCCAATGTTCGTGGTAACTGGGCGGCATCTACCTCGACGAATTCAAACGACTTTGCGTTTTTTGTGATATCAGTTAGGGCGGCTTTATGGCCAACACCCTGTTTCAGCTCAATTAAACCTGCATCGGCGAGTAGCAACAGACCACGACCACCGTTAGTTGGATCGTTTGGAATTGCTATGCGTGCATTGTTTGGAAGCTCTTGCAATGAGCGATACTTGTTAGAATAAAGTCCCATGCGCATCAGAATGGATTGACCAATCGACACTAATTGGGCGTCATGACTATTGTTGAAGTTGTCTAAAAATGGTTGGTGCTGATAGCTGTTAATGTCGATGCTACCATCGCTAAGCGCGGCATTGGGTGTCACGTAATCAGAAAACTCGATGACTTCTACATTCAAGCCTTGCTTCGCTGCTTCCTTCGCTACTGCTTCAACTACTTGAGCATGAGGCCCTACGGTTGCTCCCACTTTAATGACAGAGTCATCTTTTTCTCCACAAGCACTTAAGCCAACTACTGCCGTGAGGACCAAAGCTAGTTTCTTTAGGTGACGAATACTTTTCATTGTAACTCCATTTTTATTTTAGACGTCCATACGTTTACATGTCCATCCTATCAGAAGTCGAAAAAGGGTCAATGGTTTAAATAGCGAGCAGACATTTTGTTTCCACGACTATATAGAAAGCTTGGTAAGAAGCGAAAAGAAAGAGAGGGTAGAATCGAGGAAGGTAATAAGTTTGAAGTTGTTGACGAGATGAGCAACGAATTACTACACCCACAACTGTACCCAAAGTCAGCAGACACAAAAAAGGCGTAGTAGGTACTAACCTGCTACGCCTTTCGAAATTTGGTGGCCCCTCGCAGACTTGAACTGCGGACCAATCGATTATGAGTCGTGATAATATTTGTTTTATCAAATTCCATGTTATCTCAAATTGTATTTAAATTATTGATAATTAGTGGATTGTTTAGCTTGCCTTATCTTGTGATATCTCACAAACTGTCATTAAGAGACCTCCTAACTACACCCACAACTACACCCAATTTAACTCTGGGTGTAGTTGCGCAACAAAGGAACTGTTATGGCAATTACGCAAAAAGAAATTGTGGGTTTAAAGCCTAAAAGTAATGCGTATTACGTTTGGGATGATGACCGAACTAAAGGCGCTGGACGTCTTGGAGTGAAAGTGTTTGCTAGTGGAAATAAAGGGTTTGTCTTTCGCTACTACCGCGAGGGTAAACGTCTCTTTATTCAGTTAGGGCGATTTCCGGCGCTCAGTCTTGTTGATGCGCGGAAGGAGGCGCATAAACTGGGCTTAATGTTAAAGCAGGGACTCGATCCTAAATTTGAATTAGCCAACGCAGAGAAAAAGCGTGAAGTAGCTCGAAGAGAGGAGGAGAGCAAGGGAAGCTTAGAGTTGCTGTTTCAAAGTTATGTAAACCAAATGAAAAAAGAGGGGAAGCGGACTTATCAAAACGTTTATCGGTCACTGGAGAAAGAGGTTTATCCATTTATCTCCAAAGAAACAAAGGCTTGTGATGTGACGACGTCTAATATCGTTACGATATTAGCTCACATGATACAACGTGGTGCCGCTACGCAGAGCAATCGAGTCAGAAGCTACCTTCATGCCGCATTTAATTATGGCCTTTCACATGACAATGATCCTGCGAATTACTTGAGAGACGCTAAGTTTGGTCTCGTCTTTAATCCAGTATCTTCTATACCAAAACAAAAAGATGCAGAACGAGTAGGGGAGCGCTATCTAACGTTCACGGAATTACATCAGTTTATGCATGATATTGAGTTTGATATAGAAGGAGTTCGATCCTCAGAAATGATGCGATGCCTTATTCTTCTTTGTATTCATACTGGTGGACAAAGACCTTATGAGATTGCAGCATCAAAATGGACGGCAATCAATTGGGATGAACGAACGTTACTTGTCACTCCGGACCTTTCGAAAAACAAGCGTAGCCACTTGGTCCCTTTAACTGAATCAGCGATGTCTATCTTAGAAAGGCTCAGAGAAAGCAACTCAGCTAGTCCATTTATTTTCCCGCATCATAAAGATGACAATGACCACGTTCGCTTAGATTCATTGAGCCAAGTCATTGCTCGTTATAGAGATGATCACCCGCAATTTGAGTATTTTATCCCTAGGGATTTACGTCGAACCTGTAAAACATTGATGGGAGAGATTGGGGTAAGTAAGGCATTGAGAGACAGGCTACAAAACCATGCTCTAAACGACGTTAGCTCAAAACATTACGATAGATACGAATATTTGGCTGAGAAGCGTTATGCTTTGGAGTTATGGGAAAGCAAGTTATCTAGAGCAGAGGAAACAGATTCAAACGTGGTTAGTCTTTGGTGAAGTGGGATTGATGTTCGCACTGCGAACGCTGCATTATTTTGTTTCTTTTTATTGATGTATCGTAGAGTTGTAAATAACGTCTTACGATTTCATGCTCAATTGATTCTCACTCGATTATGTCCAGAACTTTCACAGTTGGCACTCCGTAACTCAGAAGTGCCCCATTCGGTGTTACGCCTAGTTGATATATTATTCACCTAGCGGTGATTTGACATACTTTTGGTCATACTAGAAGTGGCTACTATATTGGTGGCTATTCAGTACTTGTTTAGAGCCCACCTCAATACAAGAACAGGAATAAGCACTTTTATCAGTAGATGATAAAATTCTGGGAACATGGATATGGAAACGAATATGGAAACAATGAGAATTGATAATAAAAGTAAAAGAACACGAAGATAGGTAATGTCCAGTTTGCTAAAGGGGTGATCCCCGGGGACAGCTTCAGACTGATTGGTATATCTCAATACAGATTTAATCTTGAGACTCCCCTGCGGGCCATCTATAGGACGATACTCAATACCAACATACATGCTCCACTCATTGCCAGAGCTAGAATTATCAACATAATCAATCAGACCTTCATTCAACTCATATGAGTTTGAAAATGGATACTTAAGCTCAATGGATATACATCTTCCTCCCAATGCTCCAATAGCATTGAAGCCAACGATTTGATTACCTTCCTCAATTTCTCGATGAAGTACATCCCAAATCTTAGGGTGCATTTGGGACATAGCCAAGAATTGAAAACAAACTGGGCAAATTCCACCTTTTGAAGCCAGTATATTTGGACTGACAAACTTCCCACACTTGTTACAAGTAAATATCCCCATTTGAGAATACCTAAGTTCATGAATATAGTACCTACATCTATTTTAGCTCTACTAATGGGAATGTAACGGTCAACTAGATTTTACTACTTAATTGGAGGTTACCCGTACCTAGACTAATCAGTTAGTCGCCAATTTAGTCAAGTTACTAAAACACATTTGTCCACCAACATTTCAGATCTTTCTGAGCCCTATTAAATGTGACAGCCAAACTTCATGTTGACCAAAAACACTGAGAGGAGGTCATCATGAGAAAGTTATCTTGTACAAAGTGCAGTGGCATAAAAAGGCCATTTAAGCTTGAAGAAATCTGGCGAATCAGGACCAGGCTTGAGCTTGAAAACGACCTAAGGCAACTTGCTCTGCTAAACCTAGCCATTGATAGTAAGTTGAGAGCGAGTGATTTACGAAAACTACACGTATACGATGTCTCTTCGCAAGGAGTGATTTATGAGAGGGGTCAATGCATACAGCAAAAAACGGGCACTGATGTGCACTATGAAATCACTCCTAGAACTCAGCAGAGTATTAGTCAATGGATCTACTCTGCACCCCTAGAAGCAGTTTTTTGTTTCCAAGTTGTCGCCGTAAAGGGCAACCTATCAGTTACTCATTTTATCGTTCGATTATAAGGTGTTGGGCTGTAAAACTGGGGCTGAATGCAGACTATTATGGGACTCATTCAATACGTCGCACCAAAGCTACTTTGATCTATGCCAGAACAAAAAACATTAGGGCGGTACAGATTTTACTAGGACATTCGAAGCTAGACAATACGATTCGTTACCTTGGAGTTGAACGGGAATAAGCTTTGAGACTTTCAGAGCAAACTGACTGCTAGAAGCATTAGCACAGGCTTTTCTCCACCGTTGAAAAGCCTGTGTCCAGTATTGATTCAGTGCTCTCTAGTCTGATTTATCTTATCCCGATTCTTGCTAGGCGGCCGTTCTTTTAGGTTATTCGAGTCATACTTCTCTACAAGGCTCGTTCCGTTGTAGAAAAATTGCCAAATCTGTCCTTATACGGACATAAATAACCTATAATAATAGTTAAAGATGTATGCTCTCACATAACTACACGTCGCATAACGTTAGCGATAAAAAGAGCCTAGTAATTAGGGGTTACTGTAGAGCTTGAGATATGAAAGCTAGTATGATTTCTAGCTAATAATTTCTAATTATATTAGAAGTTTAAGTAGAGTTTCCCTATCCTAAGGCAACACTTAGTAACTAATCGTAAACTGCACACAATTTACTCTAGTTGATTAAGCGCTACCTACCTCATTCAATTTTGCATAGGTCAAATTCCTTACCTATAGCCGGAGGGCATGCTCATGCTCCCAAGTAACAATTCTTCAGGAAACCCCTGGGGCGGAGGACAGCAAGATCCTCCACATTTGAAAAAAGCTTTTCATACTATTCTTCAGCACTTCAAGAAAATTCTTATCGGTGGCGGACCATCGAGCTTTTTTTCTCCATTTATTATTTTATTTTTAGCTCTCATTTTATGGTCAACATTTTATACCGTTCCAAGTGATTCTGTCGCTGTCGTACAACGCTTTGGTAAGTATGTAAATAATGTTCCTTCGGGGCTCCACATCAAGGTTCCACTTGGTATTGACACGGTAAAAATAGTTCCAGTTAAACGTCAGTTGAAACAAGAGTTTGGTTTTACGACGCCAGGAGCTAATGATCCTCACCAAAGTCCCAGAGTGAACGATCGTCGCCAAGAGACACAAATGGTCACTGGTGATTTAAATGCTGCCCTTGTGGAGTGGGTAGTTCAATATCGAATTTCTGAACCTATTAAGTTTTTGTTCGAAGTCCGAGAACCTAGTGAAACGCTTCGATATGTTTCTGAGTCCGTAATGCGTGAAGTTGTCGGGGATAGAACTGTGGATGAAGTGATCACAATAGGCCGACAAGAAATTGAATATGAAGCGCTTTCAAAAATGCAGGCGCTCTCAACGAAATATGCCTTAGGGATAAGCATTGACCAAGTGCAATTGAAAAACATCAACCCTCCTCAACCTGTTCAGGCATCATTTAACGAAGTGAACCAAGCCCAACAGGAAAAAGAAAAGCTTATTAATGAAGCTCGTCGAGATTACAACAAAGTAATCCCTTTAGCTTTAGGAGAAAAAGATCAAAGGATCAGAGAGGCTGATGGTTATCGTTTAAAAAGAGTGAATGAAGCCGAGGGGGATACAGCGCGATTTAATGCACTATTGTTTGAGTACGTTAAAGCTCCAGAAGTGACCAAACGAAGAATCTACTTAGAAACCATGCAAGCTGTATTACCGAATATTCGGGCCAAAATTATCATTGATGAGCGAGCAAACAATATCTTACCTTTACTTAATCTCAATAAGACACAAGGAGATGCACAATGAAACCGAAAAAAATAGGAGTCATAACCGCATTAGTTTTATGTGTCTCTCTTGGTATATACAACGCACTTTACACCGTGAGTGAAGTACAACAGGTCATTATTACTCAGTTTGGGAAGCCAATAGGAGAACCTGTTGTGGATGCCGGGTTAAAGATAAAAATGCCATTCATTCATGAGATTAACACTATAGACAAAAGAGTGTTGGAGTGGGATGGCAACCCTTCCGATATGCCCACAAAAGATAAGCTGTATATTTCAGTTGATTTATTCGCTCGGTGGCGAATAATCGACCCACTTCAATACTTTTTAAGAATCAAAGATGAGCGTAGTGCACAATCTCGTCTTGACGATATTTTGGGAAGTGAGACGCGAAATGCTGTCGCAAAGCATGAACTAATCGAAATAATTCGTACCAACAAAAACAGAAAACCGTTACGAGATGCCTTATTAAGTGACACTGAAGGAGAGTTAAAAATTGGCACCCTTGTTCCTATTAAAAAAGGGCGTCAACTAGTAGAACAAGAAATATTCTCTGCTGCGTCAGAAAAAATAAAGATATTTGGTATTGAATTGCTCGATATTCGCTTCAAACGTATTAATTACAATGAAAGTGTTCGCCCTAAAATTTACGAGCGAATGATTAGTGAGCGTCGGCAAATCGCGGAACGTTTTTTATCCGAAGGGAATGGGGAAGCTGCGAGGATTCGTGGTGACCGCATCAGAGATTTGAATAAAATCCAGTCTGAAGCCTATCGTGAAGTCGAAGAGATTCGCGGACAAGCTGATGCCAAAGCCGCCGAAATTTATTCGTTAGCTTACAATAAAAGCCCTCAAGCGAGAGACCTTTATGAGTTCACGCGAACAATGCAGTCTTACTCAACTATCATTTCAGAAAATACAACGCTTGTTTTATCTACTAACAGTGACATATTCAAGTTTCTCAATAGCATTGAAGGTAACTTAATACCTACAGTTGAAAACAATGAGTAAAAAAATCCCAATAGCACCAACTAATCCGACTCGATTACCAAAAGAATACATTGATTGGGTCGCTCAACCAGTAAACCGTTTTATACATATTGAATCCGCAGCAGGCATTGTTCTATTTGTTTCAGCAGTACTTGCTGTTTTACTTGCCAATTCAAATCTAAGTGAAGAGTTTGCTCATTTTTGGCAGATTTCGGTAGGGATTACTTTCGGTGATTTAGTCTTTGAGCGTTCTTTGCACAAATGGATAAACGATGCAGGAATGACTTTGTTTTTCTTTCTCATTGCCTTAGAGCTTAAGCGTGAGTTGATGCTAGGTGAACTTCGTAATCCTAAATTAGCTGTACTTTCCATTGCTGCCGCTCTTGGTGGGATGTTGTTGCCTCCTCTTTTCTATTTATTTATCCAATTTGGTGAACCAGGGCATCATGGTTGGGGGACTGTGATGGCGACGGATACCGCATTTGTGATCGGATGCCTAGCGCTCTTAGGACGAAGTATTCCGAGTAGCTTACGAATATTCATGTTATCAATGGCCGTAGTCGATGATATTGGCGCAATCTTTGTTGTGGCTATTGGTTATGGTAATGACATTGAATGGTGGCCCGTCGTTTATGCATTGATAGGTTTTATTATTGTTCGAGGTATGAGCTTCTTGGGAGTTCGCAGTATTGTACTCTTCTCTCTTGTTGGAGGAATGATATGGTTGTCGGTCGACATGTCTGGTATACATCCGACAATTACTGGTGTGATTCTAGGCTTATTAACCCCCACAAATAAGTGGGTCAGCAAGCAACACCTCTCCACTATTGTGAACTCAATAGTGGCATCATCTCCTATGAAGCAATGGAGCGGAGATAAGATTGAAGGAGAGACTTTAAGGACGGCTGCTGCGGCGGCCCGTGAAACGCTTTCACCGGTCGAGCGCTTAGAAATGTTACTTCATCCTTGGGTCGGGTTTATCATCTTACCACTATTCGCCTTTGCTAATGCTGGGATTTCACTAACCAGTACGAACGCAACTTCTCCAATTACTTTTGCTGTCTTTTTGGGTTTTGTTTTTGGCAAGCCTATAGGTATTGTGCTGTTCAGTTGGATATCCGTAAGACTCCGGGTAGCCATGCTTCCAGAAAATATGAATTGGGGAATGATTTTGGGGGGTGGGATGCTAGCTGGCATTGGTTTTACGATGGCATTGTTTATCTCAGAGTTAGCCTATAGCACTGATCAAATTAATGCAGCAAAACTTGGAATTTTCTCAGCTTCCATCTGTTCAGCTTTACTCGGCCTCACTTTTTTACGGTATTTCTCTGTAAGAGAAAAACAGAACAACATCTAAATCTGAATCTGAAATGTATAGACAGCCTGCGGTGAAAAAGTACCGCAGACTGCTACACCGTAATCTAAGACGCGAGACTTCACTATGACATTTTAGGGATATTAGCTGTCAGCTGCTTCAGAACATATTGAAGGATACCCCCCGAGTTAAAATACTCCAGTTCCTTAGGGTTATCTATACGAGCAGTAACAGGTATGGTGAGCTCAGCACCTTGCGCTGTTACTACGATAATATTGAGCTCCAATAACGGCTTTATAGGTTCGTGGGGGGCAATAAAAACAGTCTCATTACCCTCTAAAGTCAGTGAATTTAATTCATCTGGTCGCATCAGTTGAAGAGGCAGTATGCCCATACCGACTAAATTACTACGATGAATTCGCTCAAACGATTCCGCGATGACCGCTTTCACATTCAATAACAAACAACCTTTTGCCGCCCAGTCACGACTAGAGCCTGAACCATAGTCTTTGCCAGCAAATATTACCAACGGAACGTTAAGTTCGATTGACCTCCTGCTGGCGTCGTAAATAGGAATGATGGGAGGCGCTTTCTCAGTGGTTGACATGTTACAGTCATCCAGTTTGGTATCGCCGTAACATCGCGTGACACCGCCTATCGTCGGGGAGGCGATTTTGTTTTCCAAACGTACATTTGAAAAAGTCCCACGAACCATGATGTGATGATTTCCTCGGCGTGAACCATAGCTATTAAACTCTTCGGGTGTGATGTTTTTTGAAAGTAGATATTGACCCGCCGGACTATGTTCTGAAATGCGGCCTGCTGGTGAAATATGGTCGGTCGTAATTGAATCCCCCAAAATGGCTAATACACGCGCTGATTCAACAGGAAAAGTCGGCGGTGGTATTTCCAAAAAAGGAGGGCGTTGTATGTAAGTGGAGCCTTCGTCCCAAGGGTAGCAGGGGCTATCTTTCATTGACAATTGTTCCCACTCTTCATCACCTTCAGTAATGTCGCTGTAGCTCAATCTAAAGTGGCTCTCATGGACTTGATTTAGCATTTCATCCAGCATGGCTTGGCTTGGCCACAGATCTTTTAGATAGACGGGCTCGTTGTTACTATTGAGCGCAATTGGGTCTTTTTCTAAGTCAATACAGGTCGTACCCGCTAACGCAAATGCGACGACTAAAGGTGGCGAGGCAAGCCAGTTTAGGCTAACAGAGGGGTGCACTCTACCTTCAAAGTTGCGATTACCTGATAATACCGCCGATACATTCAGGCTGTTTTCCGAGATCTCAGTTTCAAGATTGTTTTTTAATGGGCCAGAGTTACCAATGCATGTTGTGCAACCGTATCCAACTCGATGAAATCCCAATAGGTCGAGGTAGTCTTGCAAACCCGTATCATTGAGATATCGAGCGACAGCTAATGAACCGGGGGCGAGAGAAGTTTTGACGTAGCTAGGAACGGTTAACCCTTTTTTAACTGCTGCCTTAGCCACCAAACCCGCAGTCAACATAACAGCGGGGTTTGACGTGTTAGTGCACGAGGTGATAGCTGCAATGACGACATCACCATGATGTAAGGGTCTGGATGAGCCTGGCTGGTTTGAGTTTGCGGCACCTTCAATAGCACATTGGTCAAGAGTCGCTTGCTTAATGGCGCTGATATTAAGTCTGTCTTGAGGTCGTTTGGGCCCTGCTATTGAGGTACCGATGGCAGATAAATCGACTACAACATTTTCGTCATACTCTGGTGAAGGGCAGTTTGTATCCCACCATAGCTCTTGCTCTAGAGCGTACGCCCGCACTCTATCAATCAGTGAAGAAGGGCGGTTTGTCAGGGTTAAATAGGCGATAGTATTTTCATCAATTGGGAAAAATCCGCAAGTGGCTCCATACTCTGGTGCCATATTGGCAAGCGTTGCTCGGTCTGCCACCGATAGAGTGGCTAAGCCGTCACCATAGTACTCAACGAACTTACCTACCACGCCATGAGACCTTAACCTTTCTGTGATCGTCAAAACCAAATCGGTCGCAGTCACACCGGGACGCAATTGCCCATCAAGAAGTACTCCGACAACTCGTGGGATAGCGATATTTAGTGGCTGACCAAGCATTGCAGCTTCGGCTTCTATGCCTCCCACTCCCCAACCCAACACGCCTAACCCGTTTATCATAGTGGTGTGGCTATCGGTTCCTATTACCGTGTCTGGTGTTAACACTCTTTTTTCGTCTTCGCGCACAACTTGAGATAGATATTCCAGATTAACTTGATGGCATATCCCCTTACCGGGAGGGATCACTGTCAAGTTACGGAAGTTTTTTTGTGCCCACTTTAGAAATGTATAACGCTCTCTATTTCGTGCCATTTCATGTGCACGATTTGTTTGTATCGAAGATTCTGAACCTGATTGATAAACAATTAACGAATGGTCAATGACAAGATCAACCGGACATTTAGGTGTTACATAACTCGGATCTCCGCCTTCTTTAGCTACTGCATCTCTTATTGCGGCTAAATCGACTAAAGCAGGTATCCCAGTATAGTCCTGCATCAGTACTCTACTAGGATAGAAGCTCAATTCTGATGAATGACCGTTGTTCTCTGAGTCGAGAGCCTTATTTTTAAAGAGCAATGCTTCAATAATTCGAGATGACTCTTTTAAATCAGAGGTTTGTCGCATTACATTTTCAATAAGCAGACGTTTAGTTACGGGAATTTTGGACAGGTTTACTTGATAATCTTGGGCAAGTTTTTTTAATGACCAGTATCTATATTCTGTACCTTTTAAATTCAGTGAACTTAGATATGTTTGGCGCCATGTTTTCTCGTTGGTGGGTATCATGATTTGTTTCCTTTCAATGATGGTTGACCTTTATAAAAGGCACCTCCTTGTCATAGACTGTTTTCTGGGACACTTTTATATTTCCCATATCCAAATAGCTTTGATCAGCTGAAAATCTATAACCTGAAAGGATCAGAGTTGAATTTCGAAAAGAAGGAAGAAGTTGGAATGGACTTTTACCATCAAACAATAACTAGACAAAAAATGAAGGCAAAGCTTTTGATTGCTATGCCTTCAGCCGTATCTAGATGAGAGCCACGTTTGTTGCGTGTGGTCCTTTCTCACCTGGTTCAACTTCAAAACTTACTTTTTGCCCTTCCAACAGGGTCTTAAACCCATCAGACGAAATCGAACGGAAATGGACAAAAATATCCTTGCCATCACTATCTTTGGTGATAAATCCAAAGCCTTTATTCTCGTTAAACCATTTTACTGATCCAGTTTCTCTGTCAGACATATATACCTCGACTAATCCTATAGGTTAAGGCTCTGGTAACTAGAGCTATTTCATAGTCACTCAAGAGGGCTGTCGCAGAAGTTAAACGAAAAATTTCGAAAATAACTGTGAAAGGAAACTTGTTTTATAATGAAAAAATAACTCAAATTCGCGGAGCTACTTTAAGTATAAGCCTTAAATTGAAAATAGTTAGTTTAGTCTTCGGTCATATTTTAATTTGGCTGTAATGTTATGATTTTAAAAAATATTAGTAAGTTTCTAATGCGTTAGCTAACAAAAATGACTTTATGCCGACTGCGAGCAAATAGCCGAAGTTGCAACTAGCTGGTTTTTGCGATACTTACAATGCTAATTTAACTAGTGCTGTTACTCACTTTTGTCTATTTTATGCTGACTTGTGTAGTATCATTGTTTCTTTCATAGCCAACGTGGATGCGGTGCGAAATTCAGTCAACCATCAAAATAGGATTATATGTGAGCAAGTTACCTAAACCGACACAAAAGCAGAAACAACTTGGTCTTAATCCGAAAGGAAAAAGGATTAAGCGGACACCAGAAGAGTTGAAGAGAAAGGATGTCCGCAAACGAATAGAAGATATTGAGGAACAAAAGAAGTGGGATAAGGAATGGGGATTGTGAGTTCAAGAAACCTCTCTGAACTTATCAATACGACACTCCTCATGCATTCTGAAAAACTGAGTAACTTGGAAAGAGACATGCTTGCAGGTTTACTCGACCAACTCTACTGTGAACAGGCTTTGACAGACAAACAAATTAAACTGTGTCAAAGGCTAATACGAAAAACTAATCAAGCCTGTGTATTTATTGATGACACTCCAAACGACCCGTGATTGCTAGACAATGTCAGTCTTCGATGTTATCAACCCAGCCTTGCTCAAGCGTCAATCGAGTCAAAACTTGATCCATTAAATCTTTGATTTCAATTTGGTCAGTCCCCTCTGGCGCATGATGCTCTGCTGAGCGCTTTGCGTTCGTTAGGTTTTTCATGAAGATAGCTTCGCTGTCCATCACGGCGTGTCTCACGTTGAAGTAAGTGACCTGGTAGGTCGGCATAGTATTATTCCTTCTGTGGGGGCGTGAAGATGTGATGCTTTCAATATAGCACTTTTTCATGCTATAGCGTTCTAACTGACTTAGCCTTCTTGATTAAAATTGACTCGTCAAATCACTGACTATCAAGAAATATGAACGCAAAGCCTACTTCTCTGCCTTCCAATATGATGATGCGGGTTCGACTCTCGCTGTACGCTCCAAATCCACAAACCAACGCGCACTATGACTGACATTTGTCATCGCCCACCATTGTTTAAGCAACTTAACGCCGCTCTAGCTATGATGTCTCTCCCAGACATGTCGTGGGTGCTAATGATGCAACACCCATACTTTTCCTAATACCTAATAGTCTAAATAGAGTAAATTTCCTAACCAACTTTTGTCCACAAATTGGTTTCACTCTTTATTGCCAGAACTTTTGAGGCCAATTTTATTTTTTGTTCGCACTGCTAACATCTTCTTTTGGTTATAACTTTTTTATCAAGATCAATTAATGCAATCGACCTCCCAAAATCGTTCCCTCCTTTTTTTTCAAAGATACTAACTCCTGCCCTCAAATGAGATAAGGAGACAGGTAATGACACGAAATCGAATAATCCCATTAAAAGAGGTATCAGAAGCTTTAGGCCGGACACCCAAAACAATTTGGCGATGGTGGGCAAAAGAGAAAACATTTCCGAAACCCATTCTGATTAATGGACGCTGCCTTGGGTGGCGAGAGTCTGAGCTAGATAACTGGATGGAGAATCAAGGGGGGAAAAGTGACAGCAGCAAGTGATAAAAGTCAGCCGAGCGAGTCTCAACTCGATTTTCCAGACAAGAAAAAAGAAGGGTTTAAGAAGCTTATTCTCAATACAGATGACAACCTGAGGGTACTGTTAGATCACAAAGGATACGTCCCTTACTTAAATGCGATGAACACTGAGATAGAAGTGCTCCATAACGGTAAGGTTATGGAATATGAGGTGTTAATGAGTAAGCTGATAAGCGACTGTGCAAGATTCGATGTACCAAAAGCAGCAATTGGTGATCATCTACATGTTTTGGCAAAGGAGCGTTCATATCACCCTATTGTTTTGCATCTGGCTGACTCTGAATGGGATGGCGTCGAACGAGTGAAGAAAGTTATTGGGTGCATCCGTTCTAAGAGACCTGAAGTTACGGAGCTAATTATGCGGAGGTGGCTTGTAGGTTGTATTGCGGCGCTATACGAGCCTCGGTTTAGCAGTAAGTTAGTTCCGGTGCTTCAGAGTAAGCAGTCTTTTAGAAAAACCGCTTTCTTATCAAGAATAGGTGACATCGTACAAGGGGCATTTCTTGGAGGTCGGGCATTAGATCCCCGCTGCAAAGATAGCGTGTTACCTATTATTAAGTCATGGATTGTTGAACTCGGTGAACTGGAGTCTTCAACAAAGCACAGTCAAGGTCAGCTGAAAGCATTTATATCCCAAGAGGCAGACACAATCAGGTTGCCCTATGCGCGTACCGACCTTAAAAAACCGAGGCAAACGCTTTTGATAGCGACGGTAAACGGCCAAGACTTCTTAAAGGACAGAACGGGTAATACTCGGTTTGGTGTGATTGAACTAAATGAACCCATTGATATGACTACTGTGAATCGGATTCTCGGGTGGCAATACAATGGAACTGGCAGCCTTCGCCAAGAAGAGCCCGAGTCATTGCGGCAGTTTTGGTTGGAGGTCAAGCACATGTATGAAGCTGGTGAGCCTTGGGTACTGTCAATGGACGAGCAGGCTCTGGTTGATACGGTATCTGATAAATATTTGGATAAAGGGCGTTGGTATAAAATGCTTCAGGAGCGAATATCAATGGAGGCTGATGATAATCGAAGCCAGACTGAATGGCTTGCACCAGGCCAAATTAGCCAGATCTTAGGCATACCATGTAACTATGTTGCTCATGTCGGCAGAGCTCTACAGCGATTAGCTGATGAGGGGAAAATTGAAACTCGTTACAAAGATGGCTACAGGCTGTATTTGTTTCCAAGCAGCTATCGTCCACATTTCTGAGATTGTATGTTTATAACTTTACTTCACTTACCTCACTTAAAGTGGAGTAAGTGAAGTAAATTGAGAAAAACCAAGTTTATGTCGTTCGCACTGCGAACATCTGATCAATTCAATCAATCGACCTCTTAAAACCGTTACGCCTCTTTTTATCAAAGATACTGGTTCAGTCATCAAATGAGAAAAGGAGGATGCTCATGGCAAGAGATCGAATTATGTCCCTTAAAGAAGTTTCAGATTCACTGGGCCGCAGTCCAAGGACTATTTGGCGTTGGTGGGCGAAAGACAAGTGTTTTCCTAAGCCAATACAGATAAATGGGCGTTGTTTAGGCTGGCGTGAGCGAGACTTTGTTGATTGGCTAGTAGAGCAAGAACAGGCTTTTAAAGATTAAATTTATGTACGCGAGGCTATAGGCCTCGCTTTTTATTCGCACTGCGAACGTTAATTCCACTTGTTGGGATAAATGCAGTAATCGTTAGCTTAAAAAAAATATTTAACTTTATCGGCTTTAACATTCTTTCTGACATTGAGGGGCTGTTCGCTTCTCATTCATCAAGAAGGAAGGAAATATGAATAGTACTAAGCGTAATGGGAGCAAGCAGTTTGATTCTGCATCAGTTAAATATTGCAACCAAACAAGTATCTCTATGTCTTGTCATGTTGACATGAGAAACGTGTTGTTTGGTTATTATGAGGAGTACTTATCTCCCATGACTCCGTTAAATCATGATAATGCACTATGTTCTGTGATAGAAGACATTGATTGTGTAATAGTTGATTACGGTAAGGATACAAAGCAGTTTTTGAACCTTAGCACCGCTTTAGATTGGGCTAAGTCAGTTATGGGGGTTAAAGTATTTAGATATGTGGATCTTTCATTGTTTGGTGGGCCTGGATTCTATCTAGATGATTACATGGATGCCTTAAGAGATAATGCTGATAACTTAATTGATTTTTTTGTTGATAGCTTTAATCGTTATGGTTGGAGCATATCCCCATTTCAACTTGCCCATGATGTAGAGATTACGTCTGAATTTAGTAAACCGGAGCTCGTTGAGGCGGTATTTAACTTTGCTAGGAATATCCATTGTTTTAGTGCAGTAGGGCCAGAGCGCTCACCTTGGTTTATGAGCCGACCTACAAATGAAGGCTCTTACTACGTTTGCAGATTTAATGGGAAAGTTGAGCTTGTTGACCTTAAACTGGTTCATAGTGTAGATGGAAGAAGCAGTAAATTGATGATCTTTGGCTTAAACCAAGAGCCTGTGCCTTTAGATGAAGCGGAAGCTGGCGATTGGTTATGGTCTTTCTCTTATCATCAAACAAATACATTTGACTGAAGCCTATAATTAGAATGAAGTGACTTAATGTACAGTAAACGTTGAGTCACTTTTTACCAGCTACCAATCTGAATTATCTCTATGGCGTTTTTCTGTAATCCTATTCCTCAACTTACCCTCTAAATCCCGCTCGAATTCACACCCGATGTCATCAAAGTAGGTGTTGTCTGAAATACCATCATCATAGCTAATATGTTCGCGATCGATGTTTGAGCTTTTACTTGAAGCTTCCAAAACACAAACAATAACTTTAAGCAATGAAATGAAAATGCTCCCAAAGATTGAGATGAGCGTAGGGCTTTTTTTATATTCCATATTCAATCTGCCAGATTTATGCATTTGTCACGTAATAGGTTACGCTTTCTACTTAAGATTAGCAGAGGAGTGAAATGTTCGCAGTGCGAACAAAACAACGTAAAGGTGTATGTATGGTGCAGATGGACGAATTTATTTGGAAGCGCTACATGGAAGATATAGAAGGTATGTTTAGAGATGCTATTACAAGTTTGGATTTACAGCATCGCGCCGTCATGGCTAAAGCAATTACGGCCATGTTAATCCAAGAGCCACCATTTAAGCTTACAGATGAAAATATAATCAATTACTTGAAATCTCCAGATGACATCAAACGTCAGATATTCGTTCAGTATGGTTACTTTGATCCACGCCTTGAATCGTCTTTGCAAGAAGCTGTCCTATGTATTGATGGTATCAAAGAACCACTGCTCAACAGCATAAAGAACGCACGTTGAAGCCCTCCTGTCACTAGCTGTGAAATAGGTAGTGACAGGAGGTATACCGCGAGCGCATCACCTTATTTTTTCTATATTCTCGTTATTTCTTTTAAGCGGGGTCACTTGGTGACAGCCAAGTGACGGCTTGGTAGCCTCATCACGTAAATAAAAAAGTAGCCGTCGCTATAAAGACTCTTCATAAATCATAAATGTTCAATAGGAGAAAGAAACGTAACCAGCATTGTGACGTCACAATGCTCTTCTCGTAGATGCTCACGCTTCTTCAAGTAGATCATGTACGACATTCGTAACTATCGATACACAAACCATCACTCTTGCCCTAATCGCCTCTGAGGCATTCATCTTACTAACCATAAGTTTGAATTGGGCTTATCACTAACCATCAGGTTCACGTGGTTTGATTACGTTTTCTCCATCATTTTTTCAAGTAGATAGAGCCATATGAGCTATATGGCTCTTATTTATTTAGGAGTAAGAGTCATGAGCAAACCAAACTTACGACACGGCCTAGTTTTGTTAATGAAGCGCAACATTGATGGGAGTTATGCATCTCAAGCTGCACGTAAAAACATCCTCATCCAAATCGAAAAACAATTAAAGAGAGGAGGGTACAGGCACTTAACTCCACATACACTTAAGTTAAAGCACGTAAAATTTTTGGTTGAGCATTGGCAAAGTCAAGGCTTAAGCGTTGGAACTATAAAAAACCGAATGGCACATATTCGTTGGGTATTCGAAAAGACTGGACGTGAGCATTTGTTACCCAAGTCCAATGAAGAGTTGGGGATAGGAAAGAGAGTTTTCAGTGACAATAGTACCAACAAGGCGAAAGAGCTTGATGAAGTAAAGTTTAACGCAATCTCAGACCCATATATAAAAATAGCGTTAGAGCTACAATCTGCATTCGGTCTGAGGCGGGAAGAAGCTTTGAAGTTTAACCCCAGTATAGCGATTAAAGCAGATAGAATTCATTTAATGGGTTCTTGAACTAAAGGTGGCAAGGCGCGAGAGGTACCAATCAGAAACGAATATCAAAAGCAGGTGTTAGAACGAGCTATAGCTATTGCCCCAAGAGGCTCTCTGATTCCCGCAAGCAAAAAGTACATTCAACAGCTAAAGCACTACGAAAATACTTGTAGGAAGGTTGGGTTATGCAAGAACCATGGTCTACGCCATCAATATGCTCAACAGCGATACATAGAACTGACAGGAATGAATGCACCTAAAGCGGGTGGTTTAACTAGCAGAGAACTGAGTAGAGAACAAAAAAGTGCAGATAAAGAAGCTCGCCTTATTATTAGTAGAGAGTTAGGGCATGAGCGAGAAGAGATTACAGTTATCTATCTTGGCCAGTAAGCACATTATCAAGTTTTGTATTTTTAGGTTAAAATATAACCACAAGAACATTAGGGCGGGTTTCAATATGTTAGTACAACTTTTGGATGTAACGGGTATGACTTTAGCTCAACTTTTATTTTTAGCTCTAGTTACCGTTGGTACAATCGGTTTGCCTTTGTTAGCTATTTGGTATGATCGTAAACACGGAATTGAGTAAAATAGGCAGATAATAAAAAAGCGCCCCCTTTTCACATAAGGGGGCGCTTTTTTATTATCTTATCGAATTTTCTGTTCTGCTCGTGATGGAAAAATGTTGGCAAGCTCAGCAAAGCGTCCAAAATTGTGAGCTAAGCAACTTCCTAACTACACCCACAACTACACCCAAAATCACTAGGTACAAAAAAAGCGTAGCAGGTACTAACCTGCTACGCCTTCTAGAATATGGTGGCCCCTCGCAGACTTGAACTGCGGACCAATCGATTATGAGTCGACTGCTCTAACCACTGAGCTAAGGGGCCTTAATAGGACAACGATTATAGGGGAAGCGTTGCAAGGTGTCTAGATACCAACTAGGGCAATTGCGCTTAGTTTTTATCCACTTAGCACAGTAGATAATAAAAAAGGTGACCTAAAGTCACCTTTTTTGATTTCTAAAAGCTTGTATGCGCTGCGATTATTCGTCTAGGAAGCTGCGCAGAGTCTCTGAGCGGCTTGGGTGACGAAGTTTACGTAGTGCTTTTGCTTCGATCTGACGGATACGCTCACGAGTAACGTCGAACTGCTTACCAACTTCTTCTAGAGTATGGTCAGTGTTCATGTCGATACCAAAGCGCATACGAAGTACTTTCGCTTCACGTGGCGTTAGACCTGCAAGCACGTCCTTCGTTGCCACTTTAAGGCTAGTTGCAGTTGCAGAATCTAGCGGAAGTTCTAGCGTTGTATCTTCGATAAAATCACCTAGATGCGAATCTTCGTCGTCACCGATTGGTGTCTCCATTGAGATAGGCTCTTTAGCGATTTTCAGAACTTTGCGAATCTTGTCTTCTGGCATCTGCATGCGCTCAGCCAACTCTTCCGGTAGTGGCTCACGACCCATCTCTTGCAGCATTTGACGAGAGATACGGTTTAGCTTGTTGATCGTTTCGATCATGTGTACCGGGATACGAATCGTACGTGCTTGGTCCGCGATTGAACGAGTGATTGCCTGACGGATCCACCACGTTGCGTAAGTCGAGAACTTGTAACCACGACGGTATTCGAACTTATCTACCGCTTTCATCAGACCGATGTTACCTTCCTGGATAAGATCCAAGAACTGTAGGCCACGGTTGGTGTATTTCTTCGCGATAGAAATTACAAGACGCAAGTTCGCTTCAACCATCTCTTTCTTCGCACGGCGAGCTTTTGCTTCACCGATAGACATACGACGGCTGATGTCTTTAATGTTCTGTACGTTTAGAGAAGTCTCTTCTTCAATCATTTTTAGCTTAGCGATTGAACGACGGATTTCTTCTTCGTTACGTTTGATCTTTTCAGCGTATGGCTTGTCTGAAGCAAGAACTTCATCCAACCAAGCTTCACTTGATTCATTACCAGTGAACAGCGCGATGAATGATTTCTTCGGCATTTTGCCGTATTCAACCACAGACTTCATGATCAGGCGTTCTTGAGTACGAACGCGATCCATAGCAGTACGCAGTTCATTCACTAGGTGATCAAACTGTTTAGGCGTTAGACGAAACTCGCGGAATACGTCTAGCATCATTTCATTAGCAACGGTTGCTTTCGGGCTGTTATAGCCGTACTCGTTGATTGCTAATTGAAGATTTTGATAGGTGCTGCGTAGTTGGTTGAATTTCTCTAGCGCTAACTCTGGATCGATACCTACATCTTCTTCAGAATCATCTGAATCGTCATCGCTATCTTCGTCGTCATCAACGTCTTCATCGTCTTCTTCTTCTAACTGAGATTCAGTCAGTTCAGAACCGATGTGTGTTGCCGTTGGTGCAGCGGTGTCGTCAGCATCTGGGTCTACAAAACCTGAAATAAGGTCAGTAAGACGTAGTTCTTCAGCTTGAACTTTGTCAAATTGCTCAAGAATGTACGGAATCGTACCTGGGTATTCAGCAACAGACGATTGAACTTGGTTAATACCTTCTTCAATACGTTTTGCGATGTCGATTTCGCCTTCGCGAGTTAGAAGTTCGACAGTACCCATTTCACGCATGTACATACGTACTGGGTCTGTGGTACGACCAATCTCACTCTCTACGCTAGACAGTGCAGCGGCTGCAGCTTCGGCTGCATCTTCATCGGTAATATTTGTGTCATCGTTCAGTGCTAAATCATCAGCATCAGGAGCAGTTTCTACTACCTTAATGCCCATGTCGTTGATCATCTGAATGATGTCTTCTACCTGTTCTGAATCTACGATTTCAGCAGGTAGGTGGTCATTTACTTCGGCGTAGGTCAGATAGCCTTGTTCCTTGCCTTTAATAACAAGTGACTTTAGCTGTGACTGCGGATTGTGATCCATAGACGGTATCCAACTTCGTAATCTGGTGAAGGAATCAGTATGCGAAATGCAAACCACTTACTATAACAAATTAAATCGTTGCTGACTAATTAAACAGGGTTACGCTTTTAAATCTAGCATAAGTGCTAGCAGCTCCCTTTTCTCTTCGGCTGATAAACCGACACTTCTTGCTTTGGCCTGCAGGTTTTCAATTTGTTTTTCTACGCACTGGGCAATAATTTTATCCAGTGAGTCTAAAAATATTTCTTCTTGGTTGTCCTCATCGAGTGGAATGTCCCAACTCGCGAGACGAGACAGAAGGGTCTCATTTTGGCTGTTTCGCCAATGCTCTAATAATTGGCCTGTGTTGATATGGGGATGCGCTTGGCATTTATCAAGTACATCAACAAATAAACTTAGACCAGGAATGGGTAAATCTCTAACGCTAGTTAGATCTGGCACCATACTTACGTATTGTGGGTTTTGAATCAGTAACGCGATCACTTCTCGCATCGGCGTTCGCTTGATTTCTTTATGAGGTTGAGGCCTTTTATCCTCTTTACCTTGTTTTGAAATTAGCTGCTGTAGTTGGCGTTCATCAACCAAACCCAAACGGCGGCCAAGCAGTTCTCTCAAGTATAGTCTTAAAGTGCCGCCAGGGACTTTGTCGATGAGAGGAACAGCAAGGGTACTGAGTTTTGCCATGCCTTCTTTCGTGCTCATATCGACTTGCTGAGTCAATGAGCTGAACATGAATTCAGACAAAGGCATCGCATTAGACACTTGTTGTTCAAATGCTTGTTTTCCGTTTTGTCGGATATAAGAGTCGGGATCTTCTCCATCCGGCAAAAACATGAATTTTAACTGGCGACCATCAGTTAGGTAAGGCAATGCATTTTCCATGGCACGCCACGCTGCTTCACGGCCTGCGCGGTCACCGTCGTAACAACATACGACGGTGCTTGTTTGCCTGAATAACACTTGCAAGTGATCGCCCGTTGTAGAGGTACCCAATGAGGCAACGGAATAATCTACGCCATATTGAGCAAGCGCGACAACATCCATATAGCCTTCAACCACTAAAATTTGTGGTGGCTCACGGTACGCTTGTAGTACTTCATAAAGGCCATACAACTCTTTACCTTTATGAAATATCGGGGTTTCGGGTGAGTTGAGATATTTCGGTGTCCCATCACCTAATACTCGACCCCCAAAGCCTATCACTCGGCCGCGTCTGTCTCGAATAGGAAACATCACTCGACCACGGAATCGGTCGTAGCGGTTGCCTTTATCGTTTTCAATCAACATGCCGCCTGTGACGAGCATGTCTTGGTTTTCTTTATTCTGGCCAAAGTTCTTACGAACTAAATCCCATTCATCAGCCACATAGCCGATGCCAAACTTCTGGACGATTTCACCAGACAGGCCGCGATCTTTTAGATACTCAATTGCCACTTTACTTGCTGGCTGCTTGAGTTGGTTACGATAAAATTGAGCAATGCTGCCCATTAAGTCGTATAGATTACGTTTTTCACTGCTGCTTGCTTGTGGGCCTGATTGAAACGAACCATTACCGCCGCTACGTTGTTCGCGAGGAACATCTAAACCCAAGTATGAAGCGAGTTCTTCAATGGCTTCGACGAATTCTAGTCGGTCGAACTCCATCAAAAAATCGATGGCATTTCCATGCGCGCCACAACCAAAACAATGGTAGAACTGCTTTTCTTGACTGACACTGAATGAGGGTGTCTTTTCGTTGTGGAAAGGGCAGCATGCGCCGTAGTTTTTGCCTTTTTTCTTAAGTTTCACACGTGCGTCGATGATATCGACAATATCAAGTCGAGCTAGAAGGTCATCGATAAAACTGCGAGGGATGTGTCCAGCCATAAAACCTAACAAAAAAAGAAGATGATGAGTGGAGTGAATGCCTTAAAAGAATGAGCGTATTGCCCATTGATTTCATTCCATCCATCCAGATACAAACAAGCCGTGCGCTCCAAAGGATAGCACGGCTTGCTGCAATTGGGTGGGGTACCTTAAGCCAATTTAGCGCGAACTAAACCGCTTACTTTACCCATATCTGCACGCCCTTGAATTTGCGGTTTCAGAACGCCCATTACTTTGCCCATGTCTTGCATGCCAGCTGCGCCAGATTCAGCAATCGCGTTCTCAATGAGAGCCGCTACTTCTTCGTCTGTCAGTGGTTGAGGCATAAAGTCCTCAAGAACGGTAATTTCTGCTTGTTCCGCATCAGCAAGATCTTGACGACCCGCTGCTTCAAACTGCGCTACAGAGTCGCGACGTTGTTTAACCATCTTGGTCAATACTGCAAGAATGTCGTCATCGTTCAGAGTGATCTGTTCGTCAACTTCACGTTGCTTGATTGCTGATAGGGCTAAACGAATAGTACCAAGGCGCAATTTGTCCTTGGCTTTCATCGCTAATTTTTGCTCTTCTTTGAGTTGATCAATCAGAGCCATAACTAAATTCCTTTTGGAGCTCAGTTATTAGTACAGGCGAACGCGACGAGCGTTTTCGCGAGCTAGCTTCTTAGCGTGACGCTTTTGAGCTGCTGCTTTAGCGCGTTTGCGAACTGTAGTTGGTTTTTCGTAGTGCTCACGACGACGCACTTCAGAAAGGATACCTGCTTTTTCGCAAGAGCGCTTAAAACGACGTAGAGCAACGTCGAACGGTTCGTTTTCACGTACTTTAACTACTGGCATATGCCTTTCACCTCAGGGGTTATTCGTTAACGCTGGTATTCAACAGACCAAATCACAATTGTTAGGTCTCTTACCAGCTTGATCAAAAATGGTGCGGAATTTTAATCCGATCACAACTACTTTGTAAAGCCTTTTGTCGATTATTGTCTGTACAAAATTTGTTTGCAGCACCAAGGCGAGGTAATATGACGCCCAAATTTCCTCTATACAGAAAGCATACTGAGAAAACCATGCGCATTATTGGTATTGAAACCTCTTGTGACGAGACTGGCATCGCAATTTATGACGATGAAAACGGTCTCTTGTCACACAAGCTATACAGCCAAGTAAAACTGCACGCAGATTACGGCGGTGTGGTGCCTGAGTTGGCTTCACGTGACCACGTAAAGAAAACCATTCCTCTTATTAAAGAGGCACTAAAAGAAGCGAACTTAACTTCAAAAGACATCGATGGTGTCGCGTATACCGCGGGGCCTGGTCTTGTTGGGGCGCTATTAGTGGGTGCGACTATCGGTCGCAGTATTGCTTATGCTTGGGGAGTGCCAGCGGTACCTGTTCATCATATGGAAGGTCACCTATTGGCCCCAATGTTGGAAGATAACCCTCCACCGTTCCCGTTTGTGGCAGTGTTGGTGTCGGGTGGTCACTCGATGATGGTCGAAGTGAGAGGCATCGGTGAGTACAAAATTCTGGGTGAGTCGATTGATGATGCGGCGGGCGAAGCGTTTGATAAAACAGCGAAGCTAATGGGGTTGGATTACCCAGGCGGCCCGCTGTTGTCTAAACTGGCAGAAAAAGGCACGCCGGGTCGCTTTAAGTTCCCGCGCCCAATGACTGATCGCCCTGGCTTGGATATGAGTTTCTCTGGCCTGAAAACCTTTACAGCAAATACGATTGCTGCGAATGGCGATGACGAGCAAACTCGCGCAGACATCGCACTGGCATTTGAAGAAGCCGTGTGTGCAACATTGGCGATTAAATGTAAACGCGCGCTTGAGCAAACAGGCATGAAGCGTATTGTTATTGCTGGTGGTGTGAGTGCTAACCGTCGTTTACGTGCAGAGTTAGAGAAGCTAGCGAAGAAAGTTGGCGGCGAGGTTTACTACCCACGAACTGAGTTCTGTACGGATAATGGTGCGATGATCGCTTACGCTGGTATGCAGCGTTTGAAGAATGGCGAAGTGGCAGATATGTCGGTAGAGGCTCGCCCACGTTGGCCGATTGACCAACTGACGCCAGTCGCTTAATCAAACTTATGCGGTAGGTTTGAAATAGATTCACTACGATAAAGGTCTCTGCTCATCAGAGGCCTTTATTTTTAGCTATTCAATGAAAAGCTTCGTTTACACTCTGACTGATGCGAGCAGTTCGGTATCGTTTCAGTGATAGGATGGTGCGGAAGAATAAGAAATGGATATAACAATGAATAAGTTTGAAATTGAAGGTCAGCAACTTGCTTACCTTGATAAAGGTGATGGTCCAGTATTACTGTTTGGTCACAGTTATTTGTGGGATAGCCAAATGTGGGCGCCACAAATTGAAGTTTTAAGCCAGTCATATCGTTGTATTGTGCCAGATTTGTGGGCACATGGTGAGTCAGAAGCGGCCCCTACATCGACAGAGTCATTAGTTGATTATGCACAACATATGTTGGCGTTGATGGATCATTTGGATATTGAAGAGTTTTCTGTGGTGGGCTTATCTGTTGGTGGCATGTGGGGAGCGGAACTGACGGCTCAAGCACCGCAACGTGTGAAATCACTGGTATTGATGGATACCTTCATTGGCTGGGAGCCAGAAGTTACGTATAAAAAGTACTTTGCAATGCTTGATACCATCAGCCAAGTCCAAGCGGTGCCTGCGCCAATTATTGAAGCTGTCGTGCCATTGTTTTTTGCTGATAACGCTGAGCAGGTGAATCCTGAGTTGGTCGCTGCATTCAAACGCAGTTTAGAAAGCCTGAGTGGTGAGCGTGCGGTTGAAGTGGCTCGCATTGGTCGCATGGTGTTTGGTCGCCGTGATGTGATTGAAGATTCGGAAAAATTCGCTCTGCCGACGTTAATTGCGGTGGGCTGTGAAGATAAGCCTCGCCCGGTTTTCGAATCGTATTTAATGAAAGACTGTATCACGGGCAGTGAGTTGGTAGAAATTCCGCAAGCGGGACACATCAGTTGTTTAGAACAGCCGGAGTTCGTCAACCAAATGTTGTTGAACTTCCTGAATCGAGTTCATGCATAACCAATGCATTCCTCTTTAAACGAAAAACTCGGCATTAAGCCGAGTTTTTTTGTGTCAGTTTCTTCTCGCCGATTTTTGGCTCGTCGCCAGACAAAAGCCGCCGAATATTTTGATGATGCTTAAATACGATTAAGCAACACAGCATAGCAACAGGTAACGTGTATTGCGGTTTAAACATCCAAGTATAAAACGGAGTGACCAAAACCGTGACGAGAGCCGCTAAGGATGAATAGCGGAATAGCGCGGCTACTGACAGCCAAGTTAACATCACTAATCCTGTTAAGTCCAAACCAATCGGAGCGATAGCGCCAAGCGCTGTTGCGACACCTTTTCCGCCTTTAAAGTGGAAAAAGATGGGGTACATGTGGCCAAGACAGGCAGCAATGGCGATGACGCCAAGAATGATAGGGTCGATACCAAGAAAGTATCCGCCCCATACGGGGATGGTGCCTTTGAGCATATCGCACAACAAGACTGAAACAGCGGCTCCTCGTCCGCCAATACGCAATACGTTCGTTGCTCCAGGGTTGTTGGAGCCTACACTGCGTGGATCTGGCAGTTTTAAGAGTCGACAGATCAAAACCGCACTGGAAACCGAACCCAGTAAATAGGCGGCCATTGTCATTATCAGTGCCAGTGCGTCCATAGAAGTCCTTGATGGATTGGAATTTAATGCTCGGTTCCCGCGTAGTTGCTATCATACCTCGAATTCACATAATGCAGAAATCCTCACTGTGATAGAGCTTGCATTATGTGATTTCTTGTATATAAAGATGCTTTCGCAGTTTATACCTAAGTAACATTGTGATGACCCAAGTAAATGTTACTTAGGTATAGAATACTACGATCAAATTACCCCTCACGGGTATCCGACCTCTGTAATAGAAGGACATAAGATGGCTCTGGATAAAGTTTTTATTGAACAATTAGAAGTAATCACCACGATTGGCGTGTACGACTGGGAACAACAAATTAAACAAAAGTTGGTTCTGGATATCGAAATGGCGCACGACAATAAGCCTGCGGGTAAAAGTGATGATGTGCAAGATGCGTTGGATTACTCGCAAGTGAGCGAGGCGGTACTGAGCCATATTGAAAATGGTCGTTTTCTGTTGGTTGAGCGCGTAGCCGAAGAAGTGGCAGAGCTTATCATGCAGCGTTTCTCTGTGCCTTGGGTGAAAATCCGTTTAGCAAAACCTGGTGCAGTGCCACAAGCACGTGCTGTTGGTGTCGTGATTGAGCGAGGTCAAGCATGATCACCACCTATATCGGTGTTGGTACGAATGTAGAAAGAGAGCAACATGCGCTCGCTGCGTATCAGGAGCTGCTACAGCTTGGAGAAAGTCTCCTCGTATCGCCGGTATATGAATGTGAACCTATTGGCTTTAGCAGCCAGAACTTCTACAACTTTGTCGTTGCAATGCGTACCGAGTTGTCATTAGAAGAGTTGAGTCATCAGCTACGTGAGATTGAATTTAAGTGGGGACGCGAAGAAAATGCGCAAAAGTATCAGGATCGAACACTGGATCTCGATATAGTGTTGTTCGGTGAATGTGTCTCCAAGAAAAAACCTGAGCTACCTCGCAGTGATATCTACAAATATCCTTTTGTCACAAAGCCTCTGTATGATCTCGAACCTCAATTAGTGATCCCAGGCGATGGACGCACAGTCGCAGATATTTGGCATGCAATGCAGCCAGTCGATTCACTCAAACCTGTTTCTTTTTCATTTTTAATTTGAGTTGTTTACATGAGTTATTTTGAAGCCTTTATTCTGGCTCTGATTCAGGGTCTGACAGAGTTTTTGCCTATTTCGAGCTCTGCCCATTTGATCCTGCCCTCCGCCATTTTGGGATGGGAAGACCAAGGTCTAGCCTTTGATGTTGCTGTTCACGTCGGTACATTAATGGCGGTAGTGATCTATTTTCGCCATGAAGTGATCACTCTGTTCCAGGCATTATTTGCTTCGATCTTTAAAGGAGATCGGAGTAAAGAAGCAAAACTTGCTTGGATGATCGTGATCGCCACGATTCCAGCTTGTGTGTTTGGCTTGTTGATGAAAGACATCATTGAAGTGTATCTACGTAGCGCTTATGTCATCGCGACCACAACGATCGTATTTGGTTTGTTGCTTTGGTGGGTAGACAAAAACGCTAAGTTGGTTGCGGATGAATACCAAACGGGTTGGAAGAAAGCCGTGTTTATCGGTATTGCCCAAGCCTTAGCGATGATTCCTGGAACGTCGCGTTCAGGGGCGACCATTACGGCTGCACTTTACCTTGGCTTTACTCGAGAAGCGGCTGCGCGCTTTTCATTTTTAATGTCGATCCCGATCATTACATTAGCAGGTAGCTACTTAGGCATGAAGCTAGTGACCAGTGGTGAACCTGTCCATATTGGTTTCTTGCTGACTGGTATCATCACATCGTTTATCAGTGCGTACATCTGTATCCACTTCTTCTTAAAGATGATTTCACGCATGGGCATGACACCGTTTGTGATTTACCGTCTGATTCTAGGTTTCGGCTTGTTTGCGTTCTTGCTTAGCGCATGATAACGCGACGGATTGGCAGCTTGCTTAACCGCAAGCTGCATACCTAAACCACAACGTCATTCTGAACAGCGACGAAGGAGCGAGGTTCAGAATCTTCTCCTCTTAGTTTCTTATGGCGTTGGCCATTTCTAAAACTTCCCTGCGTGCTGATGTTAGATTCCTAGTCTCGCTAAGGCTCGCTGGAATGACCTGGCATGAATACAATTCGGTTAATTAATCTGAGCTCAGATCATTTATTCAAAGCGACTCTTACCGCTTCAATCCGTCTCTTTTCTTGTTCATCACGTATTGCCGGGCCTTTAAATCCATCCTTAATGATGCTCTGAACATCTACGGCGGCTGCGGCTTGATAAGCGTGGGTAAAAATCTCAGCTTGAGGATAAGGCTTCTCTTCTAACCCTTTTCGACCTGCATGGTCAGCCTGACAGCATATTAAAATATCTTCTAAGCGCTCAGCTTTGCGCCACACATCGAATTTGTTGAGTATTTTTATGATGGTTTGCGGCTTTAACTCGGCCGCACGATGGATATTGGAGTGCTGTTCGCACACCATCAAGGCTAAATCACGAAACTCATTCGGTACACGGACACGCTCGCACAGCTTTTTGATCAGTTTTAATCCTGTATGACAATGCATTCTGTGGCTTGGCCATTCGCTCTCTGGCGTCACCCCTTTGCCCAAGTCATGCACTTGAGCGGCAAATCTGACGGGGAGTGAGTCACTCAATCTTGCGGCTTGCTTTGCTACCATTAAAGTATGGATGCCCGTATCGATTTCTGGATGCCATTTTTCTGGTTGAGGTACGCCAAATAGTGCATCAATTTCAGGTAAAACAACGGCCAATGCACCACAATCTCTTAGAATCGATAAGAAGATATCAGGGCGAGGGGTGGAGAGGGACTTATGCCATTCTTGCCAAACACGCTCGGGAGTCAGTGTGCTCAGCTCCCCAGACTCTGCCATGTGGCGCATTAACCGCATGGTTTCGTCGGCAACCGTAAAGTTTAGATCAGCCAGCTTGGCAGCAAAGCGAGCGACACGTAAAACGCGTAGAGGGTCTTCGACAAAGGCGTCTGAGACATGGCGTAGGAGTTTATTATTTAGATCTTTCTGGCCGCCGTAAGGATCATGGAGCTTACCTGCATCATCCATTGCCATTGCATTAATGGTTAAATCACGACGAATTAAATCTTCTTCTAAGGTGACACTTTGATCAAAGAAACACTCAAAGCCAGTGTAACCAGAGCCTGATTTTCTTTCTGTTCGCGCAAGTGCATGTTCTTCTTTACTTTTTGGGTGCAAAAATACAGGAAAGTCTTTACCAACGGCGGTGTACCCTTGGGACAGCATCGTCTCGGGAGTCGCACCTACGACCACCCAGTCGTTGTCATAACTATCAATTCCGAGCAATTTATCTCGAACTGCGCCACCTACTAAATAAACTTGCACGAATTACCTCTTAATTTATTGATATGCCGTTGGACATTGTAGCAAGCAATGGTACTTTTCTTTACTCCCGAGAGTAGATGCAGCTATGTTTATATTATATCTGACTATTCCCTGGTGGTTTTTTAGCTGGAGAGCCTAATGTATAAGGACTTTTTTGGGTTTGTAGAACAACCATTTTCGATTGTTCCAAACTCACGTTATTTGTATTTAAGCCAACGTCACAAAGAGGCAATCACACATCTCCAAGCCGGGCTAGGCGATGGCGGTGGTTTTGCTATGCTTACTGGCGAAGTGGGTACAGGCAAAACGACCGTCGCAAAAGCGATGCTGGCGAATTTAGGTGATAACACCAAAGCGGGTCTGATCCTAAATCCCACGTTTTCGAGTCGAGACTTGCTCGAAGCTATTTGCGATGAATTCAAAATTACTTACCCGCCAGATGCAAACCTCAAACAGCTAAACCAAGTGATTCACAAATACTTGCTGCGTAATTATCGTTCAGGCTGGCAGACATTGCTGGTCATTGATGAGGCTCAACACCTTGCTGCCGACGTTTTAGAGCAGTTACGTTTGTTGACCAACTTGGAAACCGATACCAGAAAACTGCTCAAAGTGTTGTTGGTCGGACAGCCTGAATTACAGCGGCTATTACAAACGACGCAACTACGCCAGCTCGCTCAGCGCATTACTGGGCGTTATCACTTGTTGCCGTTGGATGAAAAAGAGACAGAAGATTACATCGCGTTTCGATTACATACGGCAGGTGGTGACCAGCAACTGTTTAATCGTGCTTCTTGTAAACTCATTGCCAAATACAGTCACGGCATCCCGCGCTTGATTAATCTTATCTGTGATAAATCTCTCAACATCAGTTATCACCAAGGTAATGCGGTGGTGGATAAGCAAACCGTTCAGCAGGCCTGTGAAGAGGTGATGCAGTTTCAGGCAGATATTTATCAGCAAGATAAAAAAGAGCGCCGTACTTTCCGCTGGCCTGCTTGGGGCTCTGTCACGGTGGGTCTTATTGCTGCATTAGGTACGGGGTGGTCGGTCGTGAATTATATGCCAGCTCAAGCAACGTCAGTGTTGGCGCAAGTGACCGCACCAAGAGAGGAGCCAACGCCAATAGTCGTCAACCAACAATTGACAGATGATCAGCGTGACTTATTGTTAGCACAAAAACAGTCGAATCTCGCCGTGAATGATTTGTATCGTTTGTGGGGTTATCAAGCATCGGTTCGCGACAATCTTTGTTTATCAGAGCCCCAATCGACCATGCGTTGTGAGCGTAAAATGGCGACCTGGCCGCTGCTGATGCAACAAAATCGCCCTGTGATTTTGGAGTTGAATTATCAAGGTGATGTTGGGTATGTCATTTTGTACGCCGTCGGTAATGACAAAGTCGAAGTGCTCAATGGCAAGCAGCGTCTGCGTCTGCCTATTTCGTGGCTAAAGCCGATGTGGCAAGGCAATATCATTGAACTGTGGCAAGCGCCGTTGAAAGAGACATTACGTTTAGACATGGAAGGCCCTGCGATCGAAGTATTAGACCGACTATTAGCAGAAGCGGTAAGTGAGCCACTGCTTGAAACGTCTATTTTTGATGGTGCGATGAAAGAGCGAGTTGAGTTATTCCAACGTTGGCAAGGTATTGGGGTCGACGGCATTGCAGGTAAGCGGACGCTAGATCGTCTTCAACAAAACGTGCAGCCAGATGCGCCTCAACTGGCACGAATCGAGAAGGAGGACGCATAATGTCAGCCATTAAACATATTGGTTTGTTCTTGTTGCCGATCACCGTTGCTGCAATCGGAGTTGCTTGGTATTTAGATCTCCTTACGCCTCATGCTGAAGCTAGTACTTCCGCCCCTAAGGCTAAGATGGAAGCGGAACAACCGTTCAAAGCATTGGACTATCCTGAAACTACTCAGTTGGCGCAATTGCCAAGAGAGTGGCCAAGTGCAGAGCTGTCTCGTGATTTTGGTACGTTTGCAACATCTGATGAATACGTGAGTAATACAGCAAACAAAGACGAGATAGAAACATCTGTATCAACTCAAGGCTCTTCAGTAGTTGAAGAGGACCTAGGTTTGTCTCTGGATGATCTTGACTTGTCCTCATTATCTCCTGATTTGGCGCGAAAGGTCGAAAATGCGTTATCCCGAGATGATGCGCCTTCACCACAAACGGTGCGCGTGAACGATTTAGAGCGCAACGCTCACCAATGGCAAGGGCGTTTACCTGCGCTCAATTTGCAAACTCACATGTACGCCAGTGATGAAAATCGCCGCTGGGTGAAAATTAACAATGTTGAATATCATCAAGGAGACGTTGTTGATGGGCAGGTCACATTAAGAGAAATACAACCGCAAGCGGTGATTGTCGAGTTCCAAGGTGAGCAAATTCGTATCCCAGCGTTGTATGAGTGGAAAGGGTAGCCGTTTTTTATAGTAAATCATCAAGCCAGCGAGGTCATGTCGCTGGCTTTTTTGTTTCTCATAAGGCCTTTTTTCATCTATTTGAGTGATGATTTTTAAGGACTCACACAAGCAAAATATAGCTTTTCTCAGTCGTTTAAATTACATCAATATCAGTCATGTATTAGTAGAATGACTCCAGTCAGCGTTGTGTAAAAAAACGCCACATTGACGAACTTCGTCATCACGACCTGGTCCACGTTAGACCCCATGAAATAACAGGAGTCTACACAGAGACACATGCGTATTCTGATTTTTTCTTTAAGTGTTGTTGCGTCGTTAAGTTACGCAGCAAAGCCGACCCCTTTCCCTATAACACCAGATAATAACGGACAAGATTTTATGGTCAGCGCGACCAACCCTTACGTGAGCAGCACTGGTTATTCAATATTGAAAGATGGTGGGAATGCCGTTGATGCCATGGTCGCGATGCAGATGGTGATGTCTGTGGTTGAACCGGATATGACGGGAATTGGAGGCGGTACTTTCGCGCTGTTTTATCAACATGACAAGCAGAAGTTTTTAGCCCTTGATGGGCGAGATGAAGCGCCGTCTAGCGCTCACCCTGAGATGTTTATTGAAAATGGGAAAGCACTCAGCCGCGATGAAATTTTGGGGCCTCGCTCCGTTGCAGTGCCGGGCACCTTGCGTCTGCTTTATTCCACTCATGAGCAATACGGCAAATTACCATGGTCTGAGTTGGTTCAACCTGCGATTAAGCTCGCGCGTGATGGGTACGCGATGAATAGCTATACCTATGATATCGTCGTGCGAGAGCAAACGCGTTTGGCTCGCGACCCAGAAATTAAAGCCTTGTATTGGCAAGATGATGAAGTGAAGCCAGCAGGGACGTTAATGAAGAACCCTAAAATGGCTGAGACGCTAGATAAAATAGCTCAGCAAGGCGATCGCTATTTGTATGGTGGTGCACTTGGTCAACATATTGTTGATACGGTGAATCGTCGTATTAACGATCAGCATGAGAAATTGTCGTTAGAGGACTTTAAAAACTATCAGGTTAAATCTCGCGATATTATTGAAAGCGATTATCGAGGCAGCAAAATTGTTTCGTTTGGTTACCCGGCCTCTGGCGGTGTGATGGTTGCTCAAAGTCTGAAATTGCTGGAGCCGTACGATATATCTCAGATGGCATTAACTGATGTAGAGCCTTGGCGTTTAATGACTGAGGCGATGCGCTTAGCAAAAGCTGATCGTATTGCGTATGCCGGAGATCCGGATTATGTGGAAGCACCAGTTGAACAACTGTTATCTAAAACCTATTTGGACCAGAGACGTGATTTAATCCCTGATAATGGCACCTCGAAAGAGAATCCCAAAGCCGGACAGATAACGCAAACTCAGTATGCGCAATATCAAGGCTTCGAGAGCAAAGATACAGGGCACATTTCTATCGTTGATAGGGAAGGTAATGCGATTGCTATGACCAGCACCGTTGGCACGGGAATGGGATCTGGTGTCATGGTTGATGGCGTTATCTTGAATGCACAAATGGCAAACTTTTCACCTCAACCAACGCTTAACGGTAAGCCTACGCAAAACTCGATTGAAGCGGGTAAGCGTCCACGCTCAGCCATTACGCCATTAATGGTGATGGACAGTGATGATAACTTGCGTTTGGTTGTCGGTTCACCAGGAAGTTCGCAAATCCCGGGGTATGTACTCAAAACCGTGGTTGGCGTGCTGGATTGGAACTTATCAGCGCAAGAGGCCATTGACTTACCAAACATCCAGTACGGTACCAAGATAGACCGCACGAAGCCGTATGACCCAACAGGCTTGCTAGTGGAGAAGAAAACCTTCGCAGAAATGTTGGTGCCGGAGTTTATGGCGCTTGGCTACCCAGTACACGTTATTCCAGTGGTAAGTGGTTTGAATGCAATTGAGCTAAAAGATGGCAAGCTTTATGGCGCAACGGATCGTCGTCGAGCGTCTAGTTCAATGGGGGAGTAGTGCAGATTTCCGTAAAACTAAGCAAACAAAAAAGCCAGTCGAATATCGACTGGCTTTTGCATTCTTTTTTATAGATAAAAGGGCGGAGGACTTATGCCCAACCCGCAGGTGAACGTTTTCTACGAGGCATGACATGCGGAAGAATCAAACCAAATAGCAAACCTAAACCTGCAACACCGCCGCCATAAGTGAAGTACTTAAGCAGCATGTCGTCTTTTTGTGTATCCAGTTTAGCGCGCAGCTCGCGGTTTTCTGTTTCAACAGAAGTAAGCTGGTCGCTGATCTCAGAGTATTTATTCTCAAGATCGGAAATTTGTTGGTTACGCGTTTCTAGAGAGGTAACAAGGCCGGCTTTCTCTGCATCAGAAGTTTTACGAGCGTTAGCAAGCTGCTCTTTCACTTCTGCTAGCTCTTTCTCAATGCGAGGAAGGCGAATCGCCATGCTTTCTTGGTTTGTCACAAACTTGCTTTGTACCCAACCAGTACGACCGCGGTCATCACGAACTTGCGTATAGCCAGTATCTCGGTTGGTTTTAATCAGTTGTACTTTAGAACCGGCATTAACACTACCAATAATACGGTAGGTGTTATTTGGACCTGAGTGCATAAAAGTGAAGAGGTCATCAGAAATATAACGGTCTGCTGCTAGGGCCGCTGGCGCTGCTAGCAAAGTAAACAAAACCGTGATGATTAGTTTTTTCACAGTAAATCCCTTAACGATTTTTCTTGGAGACAGCGTTGGCACCGAATGATTGGAGCCGGAAATAGACGAATAGTATGCAGTTTCAAACTTCGGTGCAACAAAGAAGGGAGGCAAAGCCTCCCTTTCTGTGCGTTTGAGTCAATAATGACAAAGCGCTTACATTCTATTGACGAGTGTCTTAAGCGAACATCGCTTGAAGTCCGTAGAAGAATACAACGGCCAATAGTGCACCTGCTGGTAGTGTAACGATCCATGATGCCACGATGTTACGAACTACGCCTAGGTTTAGTGCCGCGATACCACGAGCAAAGCCAACACCGAGAACCGCACCAACCAATGTTTGAGTGGTTGAGATTGGCAGACCAGTACCAGAAGCTAGAACAACAGTACAAGCGGTTGCTAGCTGAGCTGCAAAACCACGGCTAGGAGTTAGTTCAGTGATACCTGTACCAACGGTTGCCATTACTTTGTGACCCAGTGTCGCAAGACCGACCACGATACCAATACCACCAAGAGGTAGAATCCACCAAGCGATGGTGCTTTTCGTGCTGATTTCGCCCATGTGTTCAACAGTCGATACTACAGCAGACAGTGGACCAATGGCGTTTGCAACGTCGTTTGAACCGTGTGCAAATGCCATTGCACAAGCGGTGATAACCATCAGAACGCTGAAGATACCTTCCACGCCAGAAAAGCTGCGGTCTTCTTCGCGATTAGCGAATTTTTTCTGGATGTATACGTAGCCGCCAACCATCACGAGTGCTGAAACTGCTGCTGCCCACATCCAAGCTTCACCATTGGTTAGGTGAAGACCAACGTGTTTTAGACCTTTTTTGATAGTTACAAGTGCAATCACCATTGTTGTGATGAACATGTAAACAGGAACAAAACGTTTGGCGTTGAATAACGGGTTCTCAGTATCAAAAATCAGACGTTGTGCGCTGACAAAGATAACGTAAGCAAAGAAACCTGAAATCACTGGTGTAATAATCCAGCTACCAACAATGCCTTGAACGCTGCCCCAGTCAACCGCTTCAGTACCTACTGATACGCATGCAAAACCAATGATTGCACCGATGATTGAGTGAGTCGTAGATACTGGCCAGCCCATGTAAGAGGCAAGAAGTAACCATGTACCCGCAGCCAAAAGAGCAGACATCATACCGTAGACAAGAACGTCAGGTTGACTAGCAAATAAAGAAGTTTCGATTACACCTTTACGGATAGTGTCGGTTACTTCACCGCCTGCAAGGTAAGCACCTGCAAATTCGAAGATCATCGCAATGATGATAGCTTGTTTTACGGTTAGCGCTTTTGAACCTACTGATGTACCCATCGCATTAGCAACGTCGTTCGCGCCAATACCAATCGCCATCATGAAACCAAAAATCGCTGCAACAATAATCAGGACAGTGCCGTAGTTCGCAAGGATATCCATCGTAATACCTAGTTGTTTTATAACAAGCGGAACAAAATTTTACGCGCGCCAAACCATAAGACGATGAAAATAGTCATCGTCCCTATGACACGTGTTCATTATGCTCTTCGTTATGTCGTTAACTTTATGTTTTAAGATCGAGATAGCATGACTTCCAAACGAGCACCTACGCGCTGCGCTTGGTCGGCAATACCACCTACCCATTCAAGAATCTTGTACAAGAACATGACATCGATAGGGTTCATGTCAGACTCAATCGCCATCAACTGTTGACGAAGTTCAATCTGCATAGCATCGGTATCATCTTCGATGACATCTAATTGATGAATCATTTCAGCGACGAGCGTCACTTCACGACCTTTGAAGCCGGTTTCTAGCAATTCATCAAGTTCATTGATTACCTTTTGCGCCTGATCGGCCGCATCAAGACAACGTTGAACGTAAGCGAGGAAGTTTGGTTGGAGAGCCTCAGGAATGACAAGTTGACGACCATATACACGGCCAGCAATGTCTTTTGCCAGGTTTGCAAGTTTGTCCTGCTGAGTCAGAAGCTCAAGCATGTCAGTACGGTCTACTGGCATGAACAAACCGCGAGGCAGTTTTAGACGGATTTCACGTTTCAGCACGTCCGCTTCTTTCTCTAGGTGAGAAATTTGTGCACGGATTTCAGATGCTTTTTCCCAGTCACCCTTTGAAGATACTTCAAAGAATTTCACCAAGTGTGAACAACATTCGTTGACACACACAACGTGGCGTTGCAAAGGCTTAATTGGGGACTTTGCAAATAACCCCATAATTGTATTTACTGGCATGGTCATTCAACCTAATAACTATAACCTTAAAAAAACATACACCATTTCTGAGTGCTTGGCGAAATGTTGAACGATGGCTATAAAGGCGCGCATGGTAACGCATTAAATCGCTCATTAAAACTGTTTTAGATCATCATTCCGGCGATATTTCTCTCTTGCCGTGCGAGAAATTACGCAATATCCTGTTTCTATCTGCTTTGAAAGGTATAGCTATGGAAACCGAAATAGAACTGAAGTTTTTTGTTTCTCCTGAATTTTCAGAAACTTTAAAAGAAAAAATTTCTGAGACAAAAGTACTTCAGCATAGTTGTCGTGACTTGGGTAACACCTACTTTGATACCGCCGATAAATGGCTGAGAAAGCACGACATTGGTTTAAGAATTCGCCGTTTTGATGATGTATTCGTCCAAACCGTAAAGACAGCAGGACGCGTCGTCGCAGGCTTACATCAAAGACCAGAATACAATGCTGAGCACACTAGCGACGAGCCTAACCTGTCGCTTCATCCTGTAGACATTTGGCCGCCAGGTAAAGACGCAGCAACGCTGCAATCTGAGCTTATGCCGTTATTCTCGACCAACTTCACACGTGAACAGTGGCTGATTGGCATGCCAGATGGTAGCCAAATAGAAGTGGCGTTTGACCAAGGTATGGTCGTCGCCAAAGGTGAAGATGGGGAAGAGAAACAAGAACCGATTTGCGAAGTTGAACTGGAACTTAAATCGGGCCAAACCGATGCCCTATTTACACTAGCACGTAGCTTTTGTGAGCAAGGTGGCATGCGTTTGGGTAACTTGAGTAAAGCGGCGAAAGGCTATCGACTTGCAAGTGGCTATGCAGGTGATGAAGTAAAATCGTTGGCGCTTGTGGACAGTAGCCCGACGGATACCGTTGAATACTGCTTGATCAACTCTTTAGAACACGCCCTATCTCACTGGCATTATCACGAGCAAATTTATGCTGAGCGTGACAATGTGGAAGCGCTACGTGAAATCAGCAATGCCATTCGTTTTATTCGTCAAACATTGACCATTTTTGGTGGTGTTGTCCCTCGTCGCGCGAGTGCGATTTTGCGCCAAGAGCTTAAATGGTTGGAAGAAGAACTGAGTTGGTTGGATGAGCATGCACACCTTGAAGAGCTCTTAGATGACAAAGGCAATGTGCTGCGTAAGTTGGATGCGCGTAAGTTCTTAGTATCTGAGTTGACTCAGCAGTTACAAGAGCTGCCAAGCCGTGAAGAAGTGCTAGGGTTGCTCAATTCCGCGCGTTACACCGGGTTATTGCTGGATCTTAGTCGCTGGATCTTAGCGCGTGGCTGGCAGCCGTTTCTTGATGAAAAAGCGCGCGAAAAAATGGCAAGTAATATCATGCCATTTTCAGTCACTCAGCTCGATCGCACTTGGGCAGAACTAATGGAAGCTTTCCCTGCAGAGCGCGACCTGACGGCGCAAGAGTACGTTGATCAGCGCTATCGTTTGTTGCGTAATCTCTATACCGGTATTGGTTTCGCGAGTCTATATAACTCGGATGAGCGTAACAGCTTCCGTTTGCCATGGGCGGATCTGGTGCATGGTATCGATGATCTGCTAATGCTGAACCACTTGCTTCCGTTAGTAGATATGTTGGAAGACGCAGAAAAAGAGCAGTTAGAACGCTGGTTGCACCGTCAAGAGCGTTCAATTTTGCATGCAATGGATCAAACCCGAGCGATCAGTGTGGAAGTTCAGCCTTATTGGCGTGAATGATCACCTTGACTACCTGTACAAAAAATAGGACCGCATGGTCCTATTTTTTTGTCTTTGTTTTGCTTTGTTGCAGTTCTTTTTCTATGAAGTCGAGTCGTTCTAGTATTTGCGCTTGTTGGCTTAGGAGCTGCTCGAGCATACGTTCTTTATTGATTAAGCTGTGCGTCTGTTGTTTCGTCGGGGCAGTAAGAATAGAGGTGATAAGACCCGAAATCATACCAAAGATCCCCACACCACAAACAATGATGATGACGGCTAAAAACTTTCCTATTGAGGTCACCGGATAATGATCGCCGTAACCAACGGTTGAGATCGTTACGAATACCCACCACAAAGCATCGGCTCCAGTGCGAATATTTGCTTCTGGGTTTTTCGCTTCGATAAACAGCATGGCACTAGAACCGAGCGTAATGAGGATCACCATCAACAGTAATATTGAGGCGACCGTGGTTTCGCGGCGGTTCTCTTTGAGCTGATGCAAAATGAACTTCGACGAGCGCAGTACTAATACCACTCGAAGAATATGAAAGATACGAGCAAAGCGCAGTGGCTCTATTAATGGGATGCTCGCCACGAAATCTATCCAATGACGTTTAAGAAATAACCACCGATCTGTGGACCGGATCAAATCAATGGTGAGCTGTAATAGAAAAATACTACAGATTATGAAATCCAGACCGATAAGAACTTGACGGGTTTCGTGATCGATCGGGAAAAACAACAAGCCAGAGATCACAAATAGTGCCATAAAAGACAATATTAGTGACAACAGGCCCATCGGTCGTGTGCTGTCTTTGATATCATTGTTTTTCATACGAAGCTCGAAATAAATCGCGTAACCACGGCTAAACGCGAACATAACTATAAGTAATATAAAGATTATAGATAAAGACTATATAAGACTCGGTGGAGAACTGACAATGGAAAAGCTGGCATTTAAGCCATGGGAAAGGGTCATATCCGACATTCGACTGGTTCCTAAAATGGTCATGTTGATGGTCTTCAGTACTGTCCTGATAGTGGCAAAACAACTGTGGGACGCGAACACCTTTTACGATTCACTTTTAGCGGCGACACAAAACGCGCAAGTTGCCCAACAGCATTACGAAGCATACTTAACGCAAGTTGCTTGGCAAACCGCCTTATTGATTGTGGTTTTTGTCGTGCTCTTATTAGCGGCGGCTAGAGTGATGCTGCGTCAAACGCAGTATCTGAGCGACGCAATCAAACTGATGGCGAGCAAGAACCTCTCCGTGCCATTTGGTATGGATTGTAAAGATGAATACGGAGACGTGGCACGTGAATTAGAAAAGACACGTCGCCAATTGCACGATGTGATTCAAATGCAAATTAATGCTTCTGATGAGTTATCCACACTCACGGAAGTGATGACGCTGAGCATGTCGGAAACGAAGGAATCGGCGCAAGAAGAGTTTAACGAAATTGACCAACTTGCGACGGCGATGAGTGAAATGTCGTCGACGGTGCAAACCGTCGCAGAACATGCTCAGACGGCGTCTTCTCTTACAGAGCAAGCTTCCGCACAAGCGATTTCTGGTCAACAGTTCTTGCAAAGTACGATGGCGAAAATGAGTGAACTCTCGTCGGACATCGCTTCATCGGCGCAGGCGGTTAACCAGGTCGAAGAACGTGTTGAATCCATTGGTAGTGTTGTGGGTACGATTCAAGGTATCTCTGAACAAACTAACCTGCTTGCACTGAATGCGGCTATTGAAGCTGCGCGAGCTGGCGAGGCGGGTCGTGGTTTTGCGGTGGTTGCAGATGAAGTTCGTAACCTTGCACAACGTACACAACAAGCGACGGTAGAAATTCAAGAGATGATTGCTCAGCTGCAAACCAGTGCAGAATCTGCTGTAGAACTCATGGAAAAAAGCGTAGTGGAAGCGGCCGATGGAAACGAGCTGGTTTCTAATGCTGGATCTGAGCTCGATGGTATTGTTGGGCAAGTGACGCAAATCAATGACATGAACTTCCAAATCGCGACGGCGTCTGGTCAGCAAAGCAGTGTTGCAGAAGAGATGAGTCAAAACCTCACCAATGTGCGTGAGCTGGTGGAAGCCTCGGTTGTGGTTGTGACAGAGCTGCTAGAAACTTCTGAAATGATGCAAAATAATGCTGGCGAGTTAGATAAGAAGATCAAATCTTTCCAAGTTTAATATTCCATCCAGAACTTTTGATAAAACGCCCACAAACCTTTTGTGGGCGTTTTTATTTGCTTTAAGTCTGGTATAAAGAATGAGTTACCGTGCTTTTCAAACAAGGAAGAAAAATGCAGCTGCCTTCGCCACTGATTTCTATCGCTGAATCTGCCGTACAAAATGCTCAAGAGGCAGGTTATTTTCCCCTTTGGCCAGATGAGATTGCGCAGCAATTTCGCTATGTGGCGGGCTTAAGCCAGTTTATTACCGAAGCCATTCATCGCGATGAAATTTTAGCCCGTGAGTTGCCAAGCATGTTAGCGCAACCAAGTCGTCAGGAATCTTACCGTTCACGTCTTGCTGCACTGTTGGGACAATGCCCGGATGAGATGTCTGGTCATCGCGTGTTGCGTCAGTTTCGCAACCGAGAAATGGTGTACATTGCGTGGAAGGATTTCACGCATGCATGGTCGCTAGAAACGTCTTTAAGCCACTTATCCGAGTTGGCTGAAGCGATGATTTTTGAAACCTATCAATGGCAATATCAAGCGTGTTGTCAGGAGTGGGGAACGCCGACGAGTGAGGAAGGTGAAGTTCAGCCGATGTTGATTATCGGCATGGGGAAACTGGGTGGTGGCGAGTTAAACTTTTCTTCCGATATCGATCTAATTTTCACGTATCCAGAAAACGGTGAGACACAAGGCGCGCGCCGCAGCATTGCCAATGCCCAGTTCTTTACTCGTCTTGGTCAACGCATCATCAAAGCGCTCGACCAACAAACCTTCGATGGTTTTTGCTACCGCGTCGACATGCGACTGCGTCCATTTGGAGAAAGTGGTCCATTAGTCATGAGCTATGCGGCACTAGAGGATTACTATCAAGAACAGGGACGTGACTGGGAGCGTTACGCGATGATCAAAGCTCGAGTGATGGGGTGCGAAATGTACCCGCAATACCAAGAGCTACGCCAAATGCTGCGTCCTTTTGTTTTTCGTCGCTATATTGATTTCAGTGCGATTCAGTCTTTGCGTCGGATGAAATCGATGATCAGTAGTGAGGTTCGCCGCCGAGGTTTGAACAACAACATTAAGTTAGGTGCAGGTGGCATCCGAGAAATTGAATTTATCGCCCAAGTTTTTCAATTAATTCGAGGTGGTCGCGAGCCTTCTCTTCGTAATCGAGGGTTGTTGGAAACGCTGCAAGGCATTGAAGAGCTGGCGTTACTCACTTCGCAAGAAGTCAGCAGTCTAGAAGCTGCATACAAGTACTTGCGTCAATTAGAAAACTTGTTGCAAGCGATGGCGGATAAGCAAACCCAGACGCTGCCTGATTGCGAAACCGAACGCTTAAAGCTCGCCACAGCGATGCAAATGACCTCTTGGGACCAACTGATTGAGCAAACTCAGCAGCACATGGCGAATGTCCATCAAGTATTTGAGTCGTTAATTGGTGATGATGAAGAAGATGAGGGCACTACGGTTGCTCGTCATTTTCATGAGCTATGGGATATGGCGAACAAACAAGATGTGCTTGAGCATATCTTACAGCAGGATATTCAGGTTGAAGACTTTGCTTCATGCGCGAAAACTATCATCAACTTTAAAACCGATCTGGCTAAAAAAACGTTAGGACCGCGTGGACGCGAAGTGTTAAACCGTTTGATGCCGAAGGTGTTTGATGCGGTGTTTGCCCACCCTGATGCACAGTTTGGTTTACCGCGAGTGCTGCATTTACTGCACAATATCTGCACTCGTACGACTTATCTGGAGTTATTGGATGAGCACCCAGCGGCTCTAGTACAGCTCGTGCGTTTGTGTACCGCAAGCCCAATGATTTCAGAGCAGCTATCTCGGTATCCGATCTTACTCGATGAGTTGATCGATCCTGCACAGTTGTACAATCCAATCCCATTAGACAGTTACCGTACAGAGCTGCGTGATTATCTGGCCCGTATTCCAGAAGATGATATGGAGCAGCAAATGGAAGCGTTGCGTCAGTTTAAGCAAATCTGCATTTTACGTATTGCGGCGGCGGATATTGCTGGTGCATTGCCGGTGATGAAAGTGAGTGATCACTTAACCTATTTGGCGGAAGCTATCGTTGATGCTGTGGTCAGTCAGGCTTGGTTGCAAGTGTCCGAAAAATACGGCGAGCCAACGCATGTGAAAGATCGTGAAGGCAAGGGTTTTGCCGTCATTGGCTATGGCAAAGTCGGTGGCTGGGAACTCGGCTATAACTCCGACTTGGATATCGTCTTCATGCATGACTGCCCAGTCAATGTCTATACAGATGGCAAAAAGGAAATCGACGGCCGTCAGTTCTACCTTCGCCTAGCGCAGCGCATCATCCATATTTTCTCGACTCGCACCGCTTCCGGCATTTTGTACGAAGTCGATACCCGCTTGCGCCCGTCTGGCGCGTCAGGTTTGTTGGTTAGCCCAACCGATGCGTTTGACGATTATCAGCATCAAGAAGCCTGGACATGGGAGCATCAAGCACTTGTGCGCGCGCGCTTGATTTACGGCGATGAACCCCTTGCTATTGCATTTCACAATACGCGACATGATGTGTTGTGCAAAGCGCGCGATCGGGCGGAACTGAAAAAAGCCGTTGTTGAAATGAGAGAGAAAATGCGCGGTCATCTTGGGGGGAAAAAGCCCGGCCGTTTTATGCTCAAGCAAGATGTGGGAGGGATTACCGATATCGAATTTCTCGCTCAGTACTTAGTGCTCAACTATAGTCACGATAAGCCGAAATTAACGCGTTGGTGTGATAATGTGCGTATCTTTGAAACGCTCATTGCACAAAATGTCATGGACGAAGACCAGGCAATGCAGTTGATACGTGCCTACACGACAATGCGAAACGAAATACACCGAAGAAATCTACTCAATTTAGATGCTGATGTGGTGGAAGATAAGTTTGTTGCCGAAAGGGAGTGGGTAAAACAGGCTTGGAATCAGTGGTTCAGTTAAGACCATATATTTAGCCTCGATAAGGGCTGTGATAAACTCACTTCGATTTAATTTTTGGAGACCAATAATGAAACCAATTCTACCTGATTACAACAGCGCTGGTGTGCTCATCATCGGTGATGTCATGCTAGATCGTTACTGGTATGGCCCAACCGGACGCATTTCTCCTGAAGCGCCGGTTCCTGTTGTAAAAGTAGAAAACAATGAAGAGCGTCCTGGTGGTGCTGCGAACGTTGCGATGAATATCGCATCACTAGGTGGTCATGCTCACATTGTTGGTCTAACAGGGGAAGATGAGCCTGCAAAAGTGCTGACGGAGACGCTGAGCTCACTCAATGTGAAATGCGATTTCGTTGCACTGCCGGATTACCCAACGATTACGAAGCTTCGCGTAATGAGCCGTGGACAACAGCTTATTCGTCTCGACTTCGAAGATAAGTTTGAAAACACGGATTCAGCACCTGTGCTATCGCGTATGGATGCCGCTCTGCCAAACGTTAAAGCCGTGATTATGTCTGACTACGCAAAAGGCTCGTTAGAGCATGTTCAGGCATACATCCAAAAAGCGCGCGCAGCAAATATTCCAGTTTTCATTGACCCTAAAGGTGCGGATTTTGAACGCTACCGTGGCGCAACACTTCTTACGCCAAACATGAAAGAGTTCGAAGATGTCGTTGGCAAAGTAAAATCAGACCAAGAGCTGGTTGAAAAAGCACTTCAGCTTGTTGAAGAGTTTGATTTTGAAGCGCTACTGGTTACGCGTAGTGAAAACGGCATGACGTTGATCCGCCGTGGTCAAGAGCCATTCCACCTTCCGACTCAAGCGAAAGAAGTGTACGACGTGACTGGTGCTGGTGATACGGTGATTTCTGTACTTGCAGCTTCAGTGGCGGCGGGTAAATCCTTCGAAGAAGCGTGTGCACTAGCGAATGCTGCGGCAGGCGTTGTTGTTGGTAAGCTTGGTACCTCGACCTTGTCTGAAATTGAACTGGCAGAAGCGGTACATGGCAGCCAAGACACGGATTACGGTGTGATTTCAGAAAAAGCGCTGATTGAAGCAGTGAAAAAAGCACGTGCACGTGGCGAGAAAGTCGTTATGACAAACGGCTGCTTTGATATTCTTCACGCTGGGCATGTTTCTTACCTCAATCACGCTGCAGAACTTGGTGATCGCCTGATTGTTGCGGTGAATACCGATGAATCAGTGAAGCGTCTTAAAGGGCCTGGTCGTCCTGTGAACCCAACCGATCGCCGCATGGCGGTATTGGCAGGTTTGGGCGCTGTGGATTGGGTAGTACCATTTAGTGAAGATACGCCGCAACGTTTGATCTCGGAAGTTCTGCCAAGCTTGCTAGTAAAAGGTGGTGACTACAAACCAGAAGAGATTGCTGGTGGTAAAGAAGTCATCGCTGCAGGTGGCGAAGTTCGTGTATTGAACTTTGAGGATGGTTGCTCAACCAGTGAAATCATCAATGCAATCAAAGGCGGTAAGGGCTAAGCCTACGATTTGTTGGCATTGAAACGCTATTTGTTTGTAAAAGGTCGCCAAGTGCGGCCTTTTTGATACTTGATGTTCTGAGATACTTTTCGTCTCTTAACTGCAAGCAATAAAAAACGCCAGCTGATAAATCAACTGGCGTTTTTATTTATTGAGAACTGAAGCATTCAGTCAGCAATTATTTTGCTGCTTTCAAACCTGCATCAACGTCTAAGATGTCTTGTTCGCTTAGCGTACCAACTGCTTGGCGTAGCTGAAGAACACTTAAGATGTAGTCGTAACGAGCGTTCGATAGGTTTTTATTCGCATCGTATAGACGACGAGTTGCGTCTAGCACGTCAACGATAGTACGAGTACCCACATCAAAACCTGCTTCTGTTGCTTCTAGTGCAGAGCGCGCAGAAATAACGGCTTGCTCATAAGCACGTAGTGCGCCGATAGAGGCGTTAATGTTGTTGTTTTGTGCGCGAACATCTTTTACTACGCTACGGTATTGTGCTTCAAGATCTTCACTTGCAGCCACGTACGCGTATTCAGCCTGTTTGGTTTGAGAGGTGACGTTACCACCCGTGTATAGCGGCACCGCAAGGTTCACACCGATATTGAAGTTGTCTGTGGTGTTGTCACGAGAGCTATGAGACGTATCACCGTAGTTGTAACCACCGTCTAGAGACAGCGTTGGTAGATGACCAGAACTTGCTAGTGAAATATTGTCACGTGCGATATCTTGAAGAATACGTGAAGACAGCAAGGTCAGGTTTTTGGTTTTTGCTTCGTCAATTAGCGACTCAGCAGGCACGGTCGATGGACTAGCAGTGAAGCGGCGAGTGTCCAAGATGTTGAGATCTTTGTGCTCTTGACCGGTGATTTCACGTAATGACTCGTAGCTGTTAGTCAGTGCGTTTTCTGCTAACACTTCATCCGCCAGTACTTGGTCGTACTGAGCTTGCGCGTCGTGTACGTCAGTGATCGCAGATAAACCTACTTCAAAACGCTGTTTTGTTTGCTCTAGTTGACGACCCACTGCGGCTTTTTCTGCACGGACGAAAACAAGGTTGTCTTGTGCGCGTAGAACTTCAAAATACGCTTGTGAAACACGAAGAATTAGTGCTTGTTGAGTCGCAGCGTAAGTTGCGTCTGCTTGGCGAGCACTTTTCTCAGCGGTATCTAGCGAGATCCAAGATGCGCGGTTGTAAAGTGCTTGTGAAAAGCTAACACCAGCGGTTAGAGCGTTGGCATCGTTTGATACGTCATTGACTAGATTTGAGTCGTATTCAGTATCGCCACGAGTTAAGTTGTAACCTGCTGTTAGGTTAATTTGTGGTAATAGAGCACTACGGCTTGAGGTGATTGCTTCGAAAGCTTGGTCACGTTGTGCTGCTACACTGAGCAATTGTGGATCATTTTGTTTTGCTAAGTCGTAGATTTCAGCCAAAGAGTCTGCGAACGCAGACGTACTCATGCTACCTAGCGCTGCACTGATAAATAGTGGAAGCAATTTTTTCATTTTCTATTCCCGCGGTCAATAGATTGGTTAATTCTCAGTAGTTTAACTCAATTTGCACGATATTTACTCTAAAGTTTGCACTTTTTTACACGTAATTATCCAGTTGTGCAATAAATTTTCACCAAAGACTTAAATTAATTTGTAACTATTGTACAAAAAGTTGAGCCAAGTCCTTTGAGCAAGCGAATAACAATGAGTAAACTACAAGATTCACTCAGAGAGGTGTCGAATGCAACAGTGTGACAAACAACAAAAGGATTTTACTTCGCAAGATGTAAAAGTCATCTCGAAAGAAACCTTATTTGAAGGCTTTTTCAAAATGGTGAAATATCGCTTTCAGCATAAGCTATTTGCTGGAGGTTGGAGCGAGGTTGTCGAACGAGAAATGTTCGAACGTGGTCATGCTGCAGCGATGCTTCCTTATGATCCAAATACGGATCAAGTGGTTATCATTGAACAGATTCGAGTAGGAGCCTTAGAGCATCAATACCCATGGCAGCTAGAGATTGTCGCGGGTATGATTGACCGTGATGAATCAGCTGAAGCCGTCATTCGCCGAGAAGCTGTCGAAGAGGCGGGGATACAAGTGGGGCGTGTTGCGCCAGTCACTTCTTATTATCCTTCTGCTGGCGGTTGCTCGGAAAAGTTGGACGTATTTGTTGGTGAAGTGGACGCATCTAAAGCGCACGGCATTCATGGTTTAGACTATGAGAATGAAGATATTCGCGTACATGTTTTGAGTCGTGAGCAAGCATATCAATGGGTGAAAGACGGAAAATTTGAAAATGGTGCGTCGATTATTGCGTTGCAATGGTTGCAATTAAACCATCAAGAGTTGAAGTCACAGTGGGGGCAACCCCAAATGGTGGAGAGTAAGTAATGGCACAAGTGGCTGAAAAACAGAGGTATCATGTTGATTTAGCGGGTCTAATGAGAACCTATGAGACCAACTACGCTAAATTGAACGCCTTATTGCCTGCTTCTGCCGAAGTTGGGGATGTACGCTGCTATCAAGCGGCGAACATGGTTTACCAACTGACCGTGAATGAAATCACAAAATACACCACAGTTGTTGAGATATGTCAGAGTGATGAAACGCCAGTGTTTCCTTTACCGACGATGTCTGTCAGGCTTTATCACGATGCGAGAGTAGCCGAAGTATGCTCAAGCGGAGAGTTCTCTCGCATAAAAGCTAAGTATGATTATCCCAACGACCAACTGATGCAGAAAGATGAAAAGCATCAACTAAACACATTCCTCGGTGAATGGCTGACGTTTTGTTTACGAAGTGGTATCAGTAGAACACCACTTGCCTTCAATTGATCGTCACGTCACTAAAGGAAAATAACAAATAACGATATAGTGGACGAATCAGGTTTTCATTTTGCAATCATCTAGTGACAGCATCAAACTTTTACAAATTACGGATACTCATCTGTTTGCTGCCGATGAGGGAAGTTTGCTGAGCGTAAAAACGGCCGATAGCTTTAACGCTGTTGTTGCTGATGTTTTACGCCGCAACGTGACGTTTGATTACATCTTGGCGACAGGGGATATTTCCCAAGACCATAGTGCAGAATCTTACCAGCGCTTTGCCGAAGGCATTGAACCGCTAGAGAAAGACTGCTTTTGGCTGCCTGGTAATCATGACTACAAGCCCAATATGGGCAGTGTATTACCTTCGCAACAAATCAAAGCGGCAGAGCATGTATTGCTTGGCGCGCATTGGCAGTTAGTTCTTTTAGACTCGCAAGTTGTTGGCGTTCCCCACGGACGCTTGAGTGATCAGCAGTTAGCGTTACTCGAAGAAAAGTTAGCAGAACACCCAGAAAGGCACACACTTGTGTTGCTGCATCACCATCCATTATTGGTGGGAAGCGCGTGGCTTGATCAACATACCTTAAAAGATGCCGAAGCGTTCTGGCAGGTTGTCGATCGTTTTGATAACGTGAAAGGCATTCTCTGTGGTCATGTTCATCAAGACATGAATGTGCTTCATAATGGTATTCGAGTGATGGCAACACCCTCGACGTGTGTTCAGTTTAAGCCCAACTCGGATGATTTTGCCCTCGATACGACTTCGCCTGGTTGGCGTGAACTGCAGTTGCACGCTTGTGGTGAGATTACGACCCAAGTGGGCCGACTTCCTGACGGCCAGTTCCAACCAGACTTCTCTTCTAACGGATACTAACGCGCCCGAGCTCTATGTTCGGGCTCGCTTTTTTGTGCGAGATATCTATGAGTAAACCTTCACTTCTTCTGTATATCCATGGTTTTAACAGCTCCCCACTTTCAATGAAAGCCAATGTGATGAGAGCATACTGCGAGCAGCATCGTCCTGATATCAAAGTGATTGTTCCCCAGTTACCTTGTTATCCTCAACAAGCGGCGAAAATGTTGTTGGATATCATCGAGCAATATAAAGACGACTATAACATTGGTCTGGTGGGCAGCTCATTAGGCGGCTTTATGTCAATGTGGCTAAATGACAAGTTTGGATTTAAAGCGGTTGTGGTCAACCCTGCGGTTAAGCCCTATGAGTTGTTAGTAGATTATTTGGGGGAGCAAACTAACCCTTATACGCACGAAACCTATACACTTGAAGCTTGTCATATTGACGAGTTAAAAGCTCTTGATGTACAAAGCATCGCGTCGCCACATTCTTTCTGGTTGTTGCAGCAAACAGAAGATGAGGTTTTAGACTATCGACAAGCGGTAGATAAGTTTGCAGACGCTAAGCAAACAGTAGAAAAAGGCGGTGATCACAGTTTTGTAGGCTTTGAGCGTTATCCTGCACAGATTATCGAATTTCTAGAACTGTAATTCGAAAGCGATTGGAAAAGGCTCATAGTTTTTATTGATATATCCAACCGTTTCTTGACATGGGCGGTATGCTTTCCGACTATGTTTTGCCAAAAGATCTTAAGGGTCGAGGACCCTGGCTACTTTGTTATGCATCATGTTTACAAGCACTTAGTGATGTGAACAGGGTGGCTTTTTCGTTTCCTGAGTATGGGTTCACCCATTGGTGATATTCAGGCAACAAGTAAACTTTGAGAATAATTCCGTATTATGACTGAACAATATAATGCTGGTGCCATTGAAGTACTGAATGGCTTAGAGCCAGTACGTCGCCGACCAGGGATGTATACGGATACAGCGCGCCCAAACCATTTGGGCCAAGAAGTTATCGACAACAGTGTCGATGAAGCGCTAGCCGGACATGCCTCAAAAGTACAAGTCATCCTACATGCCGACCAATCACTAGAAGTGATCGATGATGGTCGAGGCATGCCTGTTGATATCCACCCAGAAGAGAAAGTGTCGGGCGTAGAGTTAATCCTATGCAAGCTGCACGCAGGTGGTAAGTTCTCTAACAAAAACTACCAATTCTCTGGTGGTTTGCACGGGGTAGGTATTTCGGTAGTAAACGCGTTGTCAAAACGCGTTGAAGTAACCGTTCGTCGTGATGGTCAAGTGTATGAAATTGCATTTGAGCACGGTGATAAAGTCTCTGACCTGACCGTAACCGGCACATGTGGTCGTCGCAATCGCGGTACCAGCGTGCATTTCTGGCCTGATGCGAAGTACTTCGATTCGGCTAACTTCTCTGTTACACGCCTAGTCAATAATCTGCGCGCAAAAGCGGTTTTGTGCCCGGGCCTAGAAATTACATTAACCGACAAAGTTAATGGTAAAGACTATAAGTGGTACTACGAAGACGGTCTTAAAGACTATCTTGCGGAAGGCGTAAAAGGCTACCCAGTTATTCCTGAAGAACCATTTACTGGTGAGTTCTTGGCGGATACCGAAGCGGCAAACTGGGCGGTAATTTGGCAGCCAGAAGGTGGTGAGATGATCACCGAAAGCTACGTTAACCTGATCCCAACTGCTCAAGGTGGTACGCACGTTAATGGTTTACGCCAAGGCTTGTTAGAAGCGATGCGCGAATTCTGTGAGTTCCGTAATCTATTACCTCGTGGCGTGAAGCTAACGGGTGATGACGTTTTCGACCGCTGTTCTTACGTGTTGTCGGTTAAAATTCAAGATCCGCAATTTGCAGGCCAGACCAAAGAACGTCTGTCCTCTCGTCAAACCGCGGCATTTGTCTCTGGCGTAGTAAAAGATGCGTTCAGTCTTTGGTTGAACGAAAAGCCTCAGCTAGCAGAGCAATTGGCAGAAGTCTGTATCGCTAATGCGCACCGTCGTATGCGTGCAGCGAAAAAAGTCGTACGTAAGAAAGTGGCGTCCGGCCCGGCACTGCCAGGTAAGTTGACCGACTGTTCAGCACAGGACTTAAGTCGCACTGAAATCTTCTTTGTGGAGGGTGACTCTGCGGGTGGCTCGGCAAAACAGGCACGTGACCGTGAGTTCCAAGCCGTGATGCCACTGCGTGGTAAGATCTTGAACACGTGGGAAGTCTCTGCTGACCAAGTATTAGCATCTCAAGAAGTACACGATATTTCAGTGGCTTTGGGGATTGATCCTGACAGCGATAACCTTGATGGTCTTCGTTACGGTAAGATCTGTATCCTTGCCGATGCGGACTCGGATGGTCTTCACATCGCAACGCTGCTTTGTGCACTGTTCACTCGTCACTTCCGTGCACTGGTTGAAGCGGGTCATATCTACGTGGCGATGCCGCCTCTGTATCGAATCGATTGCGGGAAAGAAGTGTTCTACGCCCTCGATGACGATGAAAAAGATGGCATCTTAGAGCGCTTGTCGAAGAAGAAAGCCAAAATCAACGTGCAACGATTCAAAGGTTTGGGTGAGATGAACCCACTTCAGTTGCGTGAAACCACCATGGATCCGAACACGCGTCGCTTAGTGCAGTTAACCATTGACGACTCTACGGCGACCATGGAAATGATGGACATGCTGCTAGGTAAAAAGCGTGCAGATGACCGTCGTTCTTGGCTACAAAACAACGGCGACTTGGCAGAGGTGTAACGGATGTCTACAGAAATTACCTACGATGGCGTCGAACAGTTGCCAATGCGCAAGTTCACTGAAGACGCTTATCTGAACTACTCGATGTACGTAATCATGGACCGTGCATTGCCATACATTGGCGATGGCTTAAAGCCGGTTCAACGACGCATCATTTATGCGATGTCAGAGCTTGGTCTCTCTGCATCAGCAAAATACAAAAAATCTGCACGTACGGTTGGTGACGTGCTAGGTAAATACCATCCGCACGGTGATTCAGCGTGTTACGAAGCGATGGTATTGATGGCTCAGCCATTCTCTTACCGCTATCCATTAGTCGATGGTCAAGGTAACTGGGGTGCGCCAGATGACCCGAAATCATTCGCGGCAATGCGTTATACCGAAGCAAAACTGTCTAAGTTTGCTGAAGTATTGCTAGGCGAACTGGGCCAGGGCACGGTTGAATGGCAACCTAACTTTGATGGCACAATGAAAGAGCCACAAATGTTGCCAGCACGTCTGCCTCATATCCTGCTTAACGGTGTAACCGGTATTGCGGTTGGTATGGCAACAGACATCCCACCGCACAACGTTCGTGAAATCGCAGATGCGACTATTCATTTGATCGACAACCCGAAAGCAGAACTGCCGGACGTGATGCAGTATGTTAAAGGTCCGGATTACCCAACAGAAGCAGAAATCATCTCGCCGCAAGCGGATATTGAGAAGATTTACCGCAACGGTCGCGGCAGCATCAAGATGCGCGCGGTGTGGCACAAAGAAGGTTCTGATATCGTTATCACCTCTCTGCCACACCAAGTATCGGGTGCAAAACTGCTTGAGCAAATCGCTAACCAGATGCGAGCGAAGAAGCTGCCAATGGTTGACGATCTTCGTGACGAGTCGGATCACGAGAACCCAACGCGTATCGTTGTGGTTCCTAAGTCAAACCGCGTCGATTGTGATTTGTTGATGAACCACTTGTTCGCATCAACGGATCTTGAGCGCAGCTACCGCGTTAACTTGAACATGATTGGTTTGGATAATCGTCCTCAAGTTAAAGGTCTGGTGCAAATTCTGTCAGAGTGGATTGAGTTCCGTCGCACGACCGTACGTCGTCGTCTACAACACCGCCTAGACAAAGTCATGGCTCGCTTACACATTTTGGAAGGTTTGTTGGTTGCTTACCTAAACCTAGATGAAGTGATTGAGATCATCCGTACTGAAGATGATCCTAAAGCGGTATTGATGGCACGTTTTGGTATTACCGATATCCAAGCGGATGCGATTCTAGACACCAAACTTCGTCACCTAGCCAAACTAGAAGAGATGAAGATCCGTGGTGAGCAAGACGAGCTAGAGAAAGAGCGTGAGAAGCTAGAACTGCTACTCGGTTCTGAGCGTCGTCTAAACACACTACTGAAAAAAGAAATCAAAGCGGATGCTGAGAAATACGGTGATGACCGTCGATCTCCATTGGTTGAGCGTGCAGAAGCAAAAGCGCTTACTGAACGTGATCTTGTTCCAAGCGAACCAATCACGGTTGTGCTTTCTGAGAAAGGTTGGATTCGTCACGCGAAAGGCCATGACGTAGATGCAGAAGGCTTGAACTATAAGTCGGGTGATAAGTACTTAGCGCATGCGCGAGGTAAGAGTAATCAGCCTGCGGTATTCCTAGGTAGTGATGGTCGAAGTTACTCTCTGGAATCGCACTCGCTGCCTTCTGCTCGTAGTCAAGGTGAGCCGATTACCGGTCGTTTGAATATTACGGCTGGTAGCAGTATTCGCCAAGTGATCATGAGTGAAGAAGATCAGCTGTGGCTGGTGGGCTCAGATGCAGGTTACGGCTTTGTATGTAAAGGCGCTGACTTGCTGTCTAAAAACCGCAGTGGTAAAGCGCTGGTCACTTTACCGGCTAACTCTGAGGTCATGACGCCAAAAGGGATTGAAGATTTAGATTCTGATGAAATCTTAGCAATCACTAACCAAGGTCGCATGCTGCTGTTCCCAATCAAAGACCTGCCACAGCTGGCGAAAGGTAAGGGGAATAAGATCATCAACATTCCTGCTGCAAAAGCAAAAGAGCGGGAAGAAGTATTATCTCACTTAATGTCTTTACCGAAAGGTGCATCGTTAACGCTGTACGCGGGTAAGCGAAAGTTGGGTCTTAAACCGTCTGACCTTGATAACTTCCGTGGCGAACGTGGTCGCCGAGGTGGGTTATTACCAAGAGGTTTGCAGCGAGTCACTCGCATTGAAGTTGAGCTGGATGATTCCGATACGACGGAAACACCGAGCGATAGCGAGTAACGCACAAATAAAAATCCCAGCCAATGGCTGGGATTTTTTATGCTTCTTGCTTGTCTTCAGCAATCGTGACTTTCAAGCTCATCTCTTTTCCTTTGCGAATGATGCCGACGTCCACGGTGGTGCCAGGACGTAAATCGGTGACGATATCCATAACGCTCTGACGCCCTTGCACTTTATTGCCATCAATACTGATAATGATGTCCTGCTTTTGGAAGCCTGCCGCATTGGCTGGACCATTTGGATCAATACCAAGCACGACAATACCACCTATGTGTTCATTTCCAAGTAGGCGAGCAGTGACCGCATTAATGTCTTGGCCGTCGATTCCAATATAACCACGAATCACGCGACCATCAGCGATGATTTTCTGCATGATCTTGCTGGCTAGTGGCGCAGGGATCGCAAAGGAAATACCGTAAGTTTCTAAATCAGTCGCTTGTTGGAAAGAGGCGGTATTGATGCCGACGAGCTCACCTTGTGTATTCACTAGAGCACCGCCAGAGTTGCCCTCATTGATGGCGGCATCGGTTTGAATAAATGCTTGGCGACCGTCGCTAATAGATGAGCGTCCTGTTGCTGAAATAATGCCGAACGTTGTGGTTTGACCAAGGTTGTATGGGTTGCCGATGGCTAGGACCACATCACCCACTTGTGGCTTGTAATTAGAGTTCAGAGGGATAACAGGTAAGTTCGAACCTTCGACACGCAGTACGGCAATATCTGTGCGTTTATCCGTGCCAACTAGCTGAGCTGCCGCGGCTCTACCGTCTTGTAATGCGACAACAATTTGGTCTGCTTGAGCAACCACGTGGTAGTTGGTAATGATGTAGCCTTTCTCACTGACAATGACACCTGAACCCAGACCTTGAGTCGAGAGTTTACTGCGATCATTTTCAACATATTTACGGCTGTAGATGTTTACTACGGCAGGTGCTGCTCTTCGCACCGCCTGATTAAATGTCAACTCAACGGACGCGATATTAACAGGTTGCGGATCTAGCGCGGCAGGAATTACGTTGTGGCGCAAAGATGGCACCGCCAGTAATACCACTGCGGCAGTAGCCAAGCCTAAAAAGACAGAACGTAATAAAAAGCTGAGCATATCCTCTCCATGCATGAGCGCCAAAATGGCATAGAAGATGAAGAATAGCATTACATTGAAAAATAACAAAAGGGCAGCACGGAATCGTGCTGCCCTTTTCATTAGCTATTGAGCGATAAGGAAAAGTATTCGAGGCTTATTACTCGGTGCTATGCATCGAAAACCTTATTTCCTATCACTTTGAAAGTGACTAACGAATAACAAGATAAATAGTACGTTCGCCACGCTGAATATTCAGAGCCAATACGCCTTTGTGCTTATCCACGATTGCACGAAGCTCAGCAAGGTTTTTCACGCGCTGACGGTTCACACCGATAATGATGTCACCTTGTTGTAATTGATATTGAGCTGCCGGAGAGTTATCTGCAACGCTTGATACTTTAACGCCTTGAATTGCATCACTTGGTGTCGTATTGCTTAACTCAGCACCCTTGAGCCCTTCGTGTAATGTTTCGGCTTTGGCTTTCATATTTGTAGATTCGCCAAGCGTTACATCAAAGGTTTTATTCTTACCATCTCGAACCACACCTAATGTGATTTCTTTACCTGCGCCCAGCGTTGCCACTTTTGCGCGGAGCTCTGAGAAAGTATTAATCTCTTTGCCGTTTACCGATACAATTACATCACCGGCTTTCAATCCAGCTTTATCGGCTGCGCTGTCTGGTACGACTTGGCCAATAAAGGCTCCTTTACTCGACTCGTAACCCAATGCATCAGCCAGCTCAGAGGTTACTTCACCACCCTGTACACCCAACATGCCGCGTTTGACTTCACCAAACTCTAGAATTTGCTCGGTGAGGTTTTTCATCATGTTGGACGGAATCGCAAAGCCAATCCCCACGTTACCGCCGTTAGGGCCTAAAATCGCAGTATTAATACCGATCAGCTCACCATTAAGGTTGACCAATGCACCACCAGAGTTACCGCTGTTAATTGCGGCATCGGTTTGGATGAAGTTTTCGAAGTTTTCAACGTTTAAGCCACTACGGCCTAACGCTGAGACGATGCCCGACGTCACGGTTTGACCGAGCCCGAATGGGTTACCAATCGCAACCGTAAAGTCACCTACGCGAAGTTTGTCGGAATCTGCGACTTTAATTTGTGTTAAGTTTTTCGCTTTTTCTAATTTAAGCAACGCAACATCGGCCATCTCATCGCCGCCAACGAGCGTAGCGTCATACTCGCGACCATCATAGAGGCGAACTCGAATCTCATCCGCGCCCTTGATTACGTGGTAGTTAGTGACGATATGCCCTTTTTTCGCATCAATAATGACACCAGAACCTAAACCTCTGAACGGGCGCTCGCGCCTTTGCTCCATCGGAAAGTCCGGTCCAAAGAAGAATTGAAATTGTTCGGGAATACGGCTGGTTTGTACTTGTTTGCCTTCTACAGCAATACTCACAACAGCAGGGGTTACTTTCTCAAGCATGGGCGCCAAGCTAGGTAACTGTTGGCCATCCACATTTAAAGGTAATGCGGCGGTGGCTTGAACTGGCGCAATAATAGAGCCCAAACTCAGAGATAGAACGGTGAGCGCAAGCAGTGGTTTTTTCATCCAATAACTCCTCTTGAAACATGTCTGCCAAAAAGAAATATCCGAACGGTTAGTTCACTTTGTTAATAACTAATATAGGGCCTAGTTCGGATAATCAAAGGGGGAGGCAGTTCACATCCAAGTTAGAGCAAAGGTAAGGAGAAAAAGTTCAAAAAAGGGCCGATACAAATGTATCGGCCCTAATAGGTAGAGGTAAGAGAAGATTATGATGCTTTTGCGGTTACCGCTTCGGGAGCATTAATGATTTCTTTCTCTTGATCCTTTAAAAGACCCGTTGCGCCATTGGCGTAGTCTTTTGGCTGTTCGTTAAACTCTGGTTGATCTTCTGCAATAGCTTCAGAAGACATTGCCGTTTTCTTATCAAACGGGTTGTCTTGCTCTGGCAAGTTTGGCAAAAGCTCAGAAGAGGTCTTAGCCATATGTTGGTACAGCTTGGTGTAATCTTTACCTAGTGTATCCAACATTTCTGCGGTTTGTGCAAAATGATCGACGAGCTCTTGACGTTGTTGCTCTAGTTCAAACTTGGCCGCTTCAAGTTCTTTCTGCACAGACTTTTGTTTCTTGTATTCAGGGGTGGTTAGTCTACTAATGACTACGCCTACGATTGTACCGACCAGCAAACCCACAATGGCATAAATCCAAGGCATAACTGCTCCTTATAGTTGTTTTAACAAGTCTTTTACTACTTAGTTACACGCGGTGCTAGTCCATGTTACTATGGCTTGAACAGCCGATAAAGAAAAATAGCAGTATGTCTTCGGGGACTGATAACTACTTCTCTCTATTCTCAAAGTTGACCCCGAGGTAACCCTTTTCCCAGTACCTCTATACGACTTAATACGATGACACCACTACAACAATATCAAAAAGACATAGCAGAACACGGGTTTCAGCGTGATGAAGCTCAGTATCAAGCGGTCGTTGCATTAGATAAGCTTTACCATGCTATCGTTGAATTTCAGTCAGCTCCTGTGCCCCAGCTTTCCAAATGGCAAAAGCTCATGGGGAAAAAAATCGACATGCCTGAGCCCCCAAAAGGTCTTTACTTTTGGGGAGGAGTCGGACGCGGTAAAACGTACCTCATGGATGCGTTTTTTGATGCTTTACCAACCCAAAGAAAAATGCGCGTACACTTTCACCGCTTCATGTATCGAGTACATGATGAGTTGAAGCTGTTAGGTGATGTCGAAAATCCGCTAGCAAAAGTAGCGGATAAATTCAAAGAAGAAGCGGATGTGGTTTGCTTTGATGAATTTTTTGTCTCTGACATTACGGATGCGATGATCCTTGCAACGTTACTCCAAGAGATGTTCAAGCGGCAGATGATCCTAGTCGCGACTTCAAACATCGAACCGCAGAACTTATATCGTAATGGCTTACAAAGAGCGCGCTTTTTGCCTGCAATTGATATGATTTTGGCACGCTGTGACGTGTTGAATGTTGATAGTGGCGTTGATTATCGCTTAAGAACGCTTGAACAGGCCGAAATATACCATTATCCACTTGATGAACAGGCCAACATTAATCTCAACAAGTATTATCAGCAGCTGACGGGCGAACGTCAGATCGTCGCTCATCAAATCGAAGTTAATCACCGTCAGCTTGAGGTAATTGAAGCGAGTGATGGGGTTCTGCATGCGTCGTTTGCTCAGTTATGCCAAACCGCTCGCAGTCAAAATGACTACATTGAGCTGTCCCGAATTTATCACACGGTATTATTGGCGGACGTTCAACAGATGAACCGAAAAATAGATGACGCTGCGAGGCGTTTTATCGCACTGGTCGATGAGTTTTACGAGCGCAATGTGAAGTTGATTATTTCTGCTGAAGTGCCAATGGAAGACTTATATACTGAGGGGCAGCTCGAGTTTGAATTTAAGCGCTGTTTGTCTCGGCTCACTGAGATGCAAAGTCATGAGTACCTCGCGCGTGAGCATTTGGCCTAAATCTAGTGGGTTCTTAAAAAGTGAAGAAAAAATTAGTGATTTGGCGCAAAAAAAGGTGATTTTTTCTTCGCTCTTCTCTATAATCCTGCGACCCACCGTTACTGCAGACCTGATTATCGAAGTTATTTCGAAATTGAAGGTCGAGAGTACCAACGACTCGAAGGGGTGATGACTGGGCTCTTAGACAGTGTGGGAGCACCAGAACGGTGTTCCTTAAAGTTTAAATTTTAATTAACGGGTTATTATTAGCATGAAAACTTTCGTTGCTAAACCAGAAACTGTAAAACGCGACTGGTACGTTGTAGACGCTGAAGGTAAAACTCTTGGTCGTCTAGCAAGTGAAATTGCATCTCGCCTACGTGGCAAACATAAAGCTGAATACACTCCTCACGTTGACGCTGGTGACTACATCATCGTTATCAACGCTGAGAAAGTTGCTGTAACTGGTAACAAAGCTAAGAACAAAGTGTACTACCGTCACTCTGAGTTCCCAGGTGGTCTAAAATCTATCACTTTTGAAAAGTTGATCGATCGTAAACCTGAGATGGTTCTTGAGCTTGCAGTTAAAGGCATGCTTCCACGTGGTCCTCTAGGCCGTGCTATGTACCGTAAGCTTAAAGTTTACGCAGGCGCTGAGCACAACCATGTTGCTCAACAACCACAAGTACTAGACATCTAATTGGGGATTTCGAAAATGGCAGAGAATCAATACTACGGCACTGGCCGTCGCAAAAGCTCAGCTGCACGTGTTTTTATTAAACCAGGCAGCGGCAACATTGTAGTAAACAAGCGTAACCTTGACGAATACTTCGGTCGTCCAACAGCTCGCATGGTTGTACAACAACCTCTAGAACTTGTTGAACTAACTGAAAAGCTAGACCTTTACGTAACAGTTAAAGGCGGCGGTATTTCTGGTCAAGCTGGTGCTATCCGTCACGGTATCACTCGCGCGCTTATGGAATACGATGAGTCTCTACGTCCTGCTCTACGCGCAGCTGGCTACGTTACTCGTGACGCTCGTTGCGTTGAACGTAAGAAAGTTGGTCTACGTAAAGCACGTCGTCGTCCACAGTTCTCTAAGCGTTAATTTCCTCTTATTGGAAATTCTGCTTTTCAGAGTTACTCTGGAAACTGTGTACCAAAAGCTCGGCTCTATGCCGGGCTTTTTTGTTTTTAAAGAAATAATACTTGCCTATCAATATCCATTTGTATTCACTTATAACTAGGCTCAGAGTAAGGCTTCTTCCTTACCATACGTTATAAGCTTATTTATCTGCTGTGGGTGCCTTTACGTCTTAATATCCCTGCAACATGTTTTAAAATGCCTACTCGTCTTTTTTGCGTATGCGGCGTGCTACAAAAGTGAAAATACAAACAACGTAAGTTGAATGCGCACTAAGAAATATTTTGCTGTGTAATTAACTGAAAACTACCAAGATAAAAGGTTTGAATAGCTTTCAGCAGAACTTCCATGTTGTGCTTTCTTGTTACAAATCACATCAATTTTTTATAATTCTGCCGCTTTTGTGACGACGCGAGCGATTTGCCTCACAAATGTTACAAAAAGGTAGCTTTATCTTGTCAAAAAGTAGGGTTTTCTTTATCATTTCCCTCCAATAAATAGAACTAAATTCATTATTTGTTAGCCATGCTCTTATAAGCGGAATAATAACGATCCAAAGGGAGCAAATGGGAGAATGTTTGGATGAGCAACGCGCCTTTAAATAACGGTCGCAGGCGTTTTCTAACCGCTACAACGGCAGTTGTTGGTGGGTTAGGGGCAGTCGCCGTCGCCGTGCCTTTTATCAAATCATGGAATCCGAGTGCCAAAGCCAAAGCGGCAGGTGCACCGGTGGAAGTGGATATAAGTAAAATTGAACCAGGTCAGCTGGTTCGTGTCGAGTGGCAGGGGAAACCTGTATGGATTGTTCGCCGCACTCAAAGCGTTCTAGATAACTTAAAAACGATCGGCGATAAGCTTCGTGATCCGCAATCTGAAATGGAACAGCAGCCTGAGTACGCTCAGAATGAGTTTCGTTCGATTAAGGAAGAGTTTTTTGTCGCTGTTGGTTTCTGTACTCACCTAGGTTGTTCACCAACCTATCTACCAGACTCTTTCTCAGAGCAGGTCCAGGGCGTAAGATCTGGCTTCTTCTGTCCTTGTCATGGTTCTAAGTTCGATATGGCTGGTCGAGTGTTCCAAGGGGTACCTGCTCCATTGAACCTTGTCGTTCCTAAGCACATGTATTTGAGCGACACCAAGCTCATTGTGGGTGTTGATGAGGGGGATGCATAATGCAAGCAATGTTAGACTGGGTTGAAAAGCGTATTCCTGCAATGAATGCTTATAAAAAGCATTTGTCTGAATACCCAATGCCTAAGAACTTCAACTTTTGGTACCTTTTCGGTTCTCTGGCGATGCTGGTTCTGGTTAACCAAATCCTAACGGGTATTTGGCTAACGATGAACTACGTTCCTTCTGGTGACGGTGCGTTTGCTTCTATCGAGTACATCATGCGTGATGTAGAGTACGGTTGGCTTCTACGTTACATGCACTCAACTGGCGCATCTGCGTTTTTCGTTGTTGTGTACTTGCACATGTTCCGTGGCCTGATCTACGGCTCATACCAAAAACCTCGTGAACTACTGTGGATCTTCGGTATGTTGATCTTCCTTGTTCTAATGGCTGAAGCATTCATGGGTTACCTACTGCCATGGGGTCAGATGTCATACTGGGGTGCACAGGTAATCATTTCTTTGTTTGGTGCGATTCCTGTTATCGGTGATGACCTAACGCTTTGGATCCGTGGTGACTACATCATCTCTGGTGCAACGTTAAACCGTTTCTTCGCGCTACACGTTATCGCACTGCCTATCGTTCTACTTCTTCTTGTGGTTCTGCACGTATTGGCGCTGCACGAAGTCGGCTCAAACAACCCTGATGGTATCGAAACTAAGCTACCAAAAGGTTCAATGGGCGATGATTACAAGACACAGTTCAAGTTCCACGATTACTACACGAAGAAATACGACATTATCGACTCTATTCCTTTCCACCCATACGGTACGGTTAAGGACTTAGTTGGTGTGGCTGGTTTCTTGTTCTTCTTCTGTTACGTGCTGTTCTTTAACCCAGAAATGGGAGGATACTTCCTTGAACCGCCTAACTTTGAAGCGGCCAACCCACTGAAGACACCAGAGCACATTGCTCCTGTATGGTACTTCACGCCGTTTTACGCAATTTTACGTGCGGTTCCAGACAAACTATTAGGTGTTATCCTAATGGGTGCGTCAATTGCAGTGCTGTTTGTTCTACCTTGGTTGGATCGTTGTAAAGTTCGTTCATACCGTTACCGTAGCAAACTTCATCTGTTGAATATTGTACAGTTCACTATCGCCTTTATCGCTCTGGGTATTTTAGGTGCGTTACCTGCAACACCAACGTACACACTACTATCTCAGATCTTTAGCTTGTGTTACTTCATGTTCTTTGTGTTGCTGTTCTTCTACAGCAAAAATGAAGCAACCAAACCATTACCAGAGAGGGTGACATTCAAATGAAGAAGTGGATTGTAATTCTATTTGCTATGTTGCCATCACTAGCGATGGCAGCGGGGGCTAACGTTCCGCTTGATAAAGCGAATGTTGACCTAACGGATAAAGCTTCGCTACAAAACGGTGCGAAGTTGTTCATGAACTACTGTTTTGCTTGTCACTCAACGCAGTATCAGCGTTATGAGCGTGTAGCAACAGACTTGGAAATTCCAACAGACTTAATGAAAGAAAACCTGATTTTCAATCCTGAAGCGAAAATCGGTGATCTAATGGTCAACGCAATGCCACCGAAGCAAGCGGCAAACTGGTTTGGTGCTCCACCACCAGATCTTACGTTGGTTGCACGAGTTCGTGGTGCTGATTGGTTATACACTTACTTACGCTCTTTCTATGTTGATCCATCTCGTCCATTCGGCGTGAACAACATTGTCTTCCCGAGTGTTGGTATGCCACATGTGCTCGAAGAGCTACAAGGTATCCCGACGCCGATTTACGATACGAAAATCGTAGATGGCGAAGAAGTACAAGTTGTTGTTGGTACTGAGACAGACGGTACGGGGGAGCTGAGCGAAGGCGAATACGACAAAGCGGTTGGCGACCTAGTGAACTTCTTGGTTTATTCAGGTGACCCAGTGCAGCTTGAGCGTCATGCTTTAGGTTGGTGGGTAATGGGCTTCTTAGTGCTTCTAACTATCGTTGTCGTGATGCTCAAGAAAGAGTATTGGCGCGATGTGCATTAATTGTGCTAAAATACCGTGCTAATTCCCAATTTTAATTGATGTACAATGGAGGCTTAGCCTCCATTGTTTTTATTTGTAAGTGTACTGGAGGGCTCCATGGCTGTAGCTGCCAATAAACGTTCTGTGATGACTCTTTTCTCAAGTGCATCAGATTTGTATAGCCATCAGGTTCGCATTGTACTAGCTGAAAAAGGCGTAAGTGTTGAAGTTGAGCTTGTTGACGAAGCAAACCTTCCTGCTGAGCTTGTTGAGCTAAACCCATATAAATCAGTGCCAACTCTTGTTGACCGTGAGCTAGCTCTTTACGATTCAAAAATCATCATGGAGTACTTGGACGAGCGTTTCCCTCATCCACCTCTAATGCCGGTTTACCCTGTTGCTCGTGGCAACAGCCGCTTGATGATGTACCGTATCGAACGCAACTGGTATTCACTCGCTGAAAAAGTGATGAAAGGTAATGCGGAAGAATCAGAAAAAGCACGCACAAAGCTGCGTAATGATCTTCTGACATTAGCGCCAATTTTTGCTGAATATGAGTACTTCATGAGCGAAGAATTCAGCTTGATCGACTGTTACCTAGCTCCATTATTGTGGCGTTTGCCTCAACTTGGTATCGATCTGGTTGGCCCTGGTTCAAAAGAAATCAAGGTGTACATGAACCGCGTATTTGAACGTGATTCGTTCCTTGCTTCCCTAACTGAAGCTGAACGTGAAATGCGCCTAGTTCGCTAAGCGATTTTAAACACGTTATGGATATTGCAAAAATGACTGCTCGCCGTCCGTATATGCTTCGTGCATTTTACGATTGGCTAGTAGACAATGACTTGACTCCTCACTTGGTGGTGGATGCAACGATGCCGGGCGTACGTGTACCGGTTGAGTTTATTCAAGATGGTCAAATTATTTTGAATATTGCACCACGTGCGGTGGGTAATCTTGAGTTAGGTAATGATGCGATTACCTTCCATGCTCGCTTTAGCGGCCGTCCACACTCAGTAATTGTGCCTGTGTATGCTGTCCAAGCTATTTATGCGCGTGAGAATGGTGCTGGTACTATGTTTGAACCAGAAGAAGCGTACACTCACATCGAAGAAGAAGCGATGACCGAGGAAGAATCATCCCCATCGTTTACAACGGTTAGCGATGAGCCTTCTGAGTTAGCCTCTGATTCGGATGCCGAAGAGGACGATGCTCCTCGACCAAAAGGCAAACCAAGCTTAAGAGTGATTAAATAATAAAAAAGCAGCGTAACGCTGCTTTTTTCTTTTTAGTGTCTTGACGTGTTTTCAAGTGATGTTTCGCAATTACTCAATCGTAAATGCTTCGACGTTGGCTTCATTTTCCGCGTTTGTCTCACTTTCTATTGTTTGTACACCGTCACTCGGTAAGTCCACTTCAACAGGTTCCATTTCGCCATATTGGAACCCTTTAATGACTTGTTTTACGCCAGAGATATTACGCGCGATTTCTGTCGCTCGCTCGCCTTGCTCTGGTGTGACATAACCAAACAGAAAAACGTCGCCGTCTTCAGTGATCACTTTAACCTTAACGCCATTGAGCTCAGAGTCGGTAAGCAAGGCTGATTTTACTTTGGTTGTGATCCAGCTGTCGTTGCTAACTTGAGTGACAGTGAGTGGCTCTTTTTGTTTGATTTGATTGTGTATGACTTTCACACCACTAACTTCTCGAGCTCTTCGCTCTAAAGCATGGATAAGGTCTTGCGTTGGAGCCTGACCCATAAGAACAACCGTACCGTTATAAGAGCTGGCAACCACACGAACTTCACCTTTAAACGGCGCCTTGTTACCGATCGCTGCAACTTCGAATTCGATGTTGTTGTCCTGCCAAATTTGTTTTGTACTGCGTGTGTCCGTGACAATATTTGCTGTGGTTGCAGCGCCAGCGATAAACAAGCCAGCGCAACCACTTAAACTCAATGCTGTTAATAAGATAACGAGGCTACGTATCATAATTCTGACCCTCAGTCTTGGTTACTCTTCATGAGCAGGGAAAAGCACCTGGTCAATAAGATCACAAAGACAATGGAGTGTCACCATATGTACTTCGTGAATACGTGCAGTGCGGTGTGATGGAATGCGAATTTCGACGTCGTTCTCACCAAGCAGTCCTGCCATCTCACCGCCATCTTTGCCTGTTAGCGCGATAATCGTCATGTCTCGAGTTACGGCCGCTTCCATCGCTTTGATAATATTTTTGCTGTTACCGCTAGTCGACATGGCAAGCAGAATGTCGCCTGGCTGGCCAAACGCTCGTACCTGTTTTGAGAAAATTTCCTGGTAGTGGTAGTCGTTTGCAACAGCGGTCAGGGTTGTATTATCGGCTGTTAAGGCCATTGCAGGTAGGCTAGGGCGCTCAGTTTCAAAACGGTTTAAAAGACAAGAAACAAATTGTTGAGCGTTTGAAGCACTGCCGCCATTACCACAACATAAAATTTTGTTGCCATTGAGCAAGCTTGAGACCATCGCTTGGGCCGCGTGAGTAATGGCATCGGGCAGCGCCTCTGCTGCTGCGATTTGAATTTGAATACTTTCTGTAAAGCTGTCTTTAATGCTGTCTAGCATCGCTTATCCTTCAGAGATTGCGTTTTCTATCCAGTTGATATCTCGCCCATTGTCATGAATAGCGATGACATCAAACCGATAATCGATATTGTGTTTTAAGCGCTTTTGTTGGCTAAGCCAAACTTGTGCAGTTTTGATTAGCTTGCGCATTTTTGCGTGCGTTACCATTTCTGCTGCTGAGCCAAAGTGATCGTTCTTACGATATTTGACTTCAACAAACACGATAGTTTCACCTTGTTGGAAGATTAAATCAATCTCACCGACCTTGGTCAGGAAATTTTGTTCAATAAAGCTCAAGCCCTGGCGTTGCAAATAGTGCTTCGCCAGAGCTTCATATTGATTTCCGATTTGGCGCTTACTAAAGAGCCCCACGCTCAGCCCAGCTCAATTCACGCTGTACAACACAGTTGTTGTCGATACTTAAAATACCGGTTTGGCCACCGACTGAGTAACCAGGAACGACCTTCATTTGTGGAAGTTCACCGATCAATTTATATGCATCCATACCGAGTGCTTTCAAACGTTTTTCCATGTTAGATTGCTCTGACCAAAGCTCGTTCATTTCAGCGGTTACGCTAGGATCTGGGTCAATCAGCAATGGAATGTCGCTGTAGATGATGCCTGTTAGATCTTCGTATGTCGCGCCGCCACTGTTGCTACGCGAACTAGAGAAGATTTGTGGTGCTTTCGCATCAGGGTTAATCGCTACTTCGATAAACGGCTTGATCAAAGTCAGCTCAGTGCTTCTAGCTACGATATAAACCGCATCAACATCACGACGGCTACGTGGCTGTGTTTCAAGCTTAATTCGCATTAATGATTGCATCTGGGCGATACGCTGCTTGCTCTCTTGCAGGCCAAATACTTCATTGATGTCTTTTTGAAGTTGGCGCTTGTCACCAAAGTAACTTGCTGCGACTTTGTTAGAGCTGTACTTTCGCCATTCTTTGTTGAAAGCCTCAGTTACACGCTCTCCAAAGCTGCCTTTTGGTGCAAGAATAAGAGGGAAGTTGTAGCCTTCGCTGAACAAGTGTTTTGCAGCTTGTGCGGCTTCTTGTTCCGGTGATAATGCCAAGTAGCAAATATTGCTATCTGGTTGCACATCCTCGGGGATATTTAGCGCAAGGGCTGGAATGGTAGGGCCATTTGCTGAGCCATCCATGGTTGTGTGCAACAACTCCACGTTCTCTTTTTCTAGAGGGCCAACAACAAAATCGATGTTTTCATTGATCAAGCGTTGTTTAATTTGGTCAGCGTTATACGCATTGGTGTCAATCACCGTAAGTGTTGCACTAGGATCTCGATTACGATCATTCATCATCGCAAACACAAAACCATCACGAATTAATTGCGCTTGTGGCGAGAACTTACCCGTCAGCGGCAGCAATAAAGCAGTATTGTTTGGCTTCACGATATCAAGAGAGAGAATGTTTTGAATCTCTTCTGGTGTATAGATAGCAGCTGGGTGCGAAGGGTTTTCGCTTAACCAGCGCTCTAGCGTATTTTTAAGCTGGGACAGGTTGCCCGACAGCGTTTTTGCATAAACAGCCAGCTGAAGCCAGCCGTCTAGAACATCCTCATTCGGCTCTGTTTCTAATGAGGTGAGTTCATATTCTGAGTAGCTGCCAAAGTTCATCCAAATACGGCTAGAGATTTCCCTCTGCTCTGCTGACGAGGCGTATTGACCAAATGCAACCAGCTGGCGGTTTGCTTCAAACGCTTGGTTGAGGCCTTGATAAGCGTCGGCACGCATCAAGTAATAGTCTTTCCATTGCTCGTTTGGCAATTTCCACCAAGGTTTAAAGTTTAACAATTGCAGCAACTGCGAGTAATTACCTTGCTTTTGCTGTATGGTCGCACGCGCCAGTTGCCACTCCGCTTGCTGAACTTCGGTCAACTGTTGTCGAGCCAGACGTTTGATCAACAGTTCTGCTTGATCAAACTGGTTCGCTTGAATAGCGGCTTTGGTTGCCATGATCAACCAGTCATTTTGTAAACTGCCTTCCGTGCTATCAGCTTGGATCATATAGTTCTGAACAGACTGAGTAGGCTCAAGTGTTACATCAACGCCATCAGGCTGTCTTGGACCTGAAGAACAGGCGGCGAGCGTAATTGCTAGTGCAACAGGAGTAAGTATGCGTGGTACACTGAGTCTCTTATGGTTAATCATTGCCGTGAGTTCTCTATAATTTTGTACAAAATTGTCTCTATATTAATCGTTGAAGTGATGGTAAACAAATGACAGATAAAAATAAGTTGCCGAATGAGGGGCCAACTCTCTATATCGTACCGACTCCAATCGGAAATTTAGCGGATATCACCCAACGTGCTATCGAAATTCTGTCGACGGTGGACATCATTGCTGCTGAGGATACTCGACATACGGGTAAATTACTGTCTCACTTCAATATTCAAACCAAAACTTTTGCTCTGCATGATCATAATGAGCAGCAAAAAGCACAGGTTTTGGTAGAAAAGCTGCTTTCCGGTCAGTCTATAGCGTTAGTTTCTGACGCTGGTACACCACTTATCAGCGACCCAGGATACCATTTGGTGACAAAATGTCGTCAAGCGGGCGTTAGAGTTGTGCCGCTTCCTGGTGCTTGCGCGGTCATTACGGCGTTAAGTGCATCAGGCTTGCCATCCGATCGCTTTAGCTTCGAAGGCTTTTTGCCACCGAAAAGCAAAGGCCGTAAGGATAAATTCCTAGAGATTGCTTCGGTAGAGCGTACGTGTATTTTTTACGAGTCACCGCACCGTATTTTGGACTCTCTACAAGACATGTTAGACGTTCTTGGCCCAGATAGAGAAGTCGTGTTGGCGAGAGAACTAACGAAAACCTTTGAAACCATTCAAGGTATGCCATTAGGTGAGTTAATTGAGTGGGTGAAAAGTGACGATAACCAACAGCGTGGCGAAATGGTATTATTGGTACATGGTCACCGCGAAACCGCGGACGATTCATTGCCAGATGATGCCTTGCGTACATTAGGGATTTTAACCAAAGAGCTGCCTTTGAAAAAAGCAGCGGCTTTGGTGGCAGAAATTCATAACTTGAAGAAGAATGCGTTGTATAAGTGGGGCTTAGAAAACTTAGACTAAGCACGGCTAACGAGACACATGGTAAAGCGGGTCGATGTGAAAATATCGGCCTTTTTTAGGCTCAATGCTTGATGGTTAGGTTAAAAAAACACCACTCAATGCATTCATTTCATCATATCTGTGATCTCACTAGACTCTGAGTAGATAACTCTATACAATCCGCCCTCGGAGTTGACTGGGTAGTCGCTGCTTTACTGATGTCCTTCGGGAGACTGACGTTGAAGTCCTTTGGGAGACTGACGTTGACGTCCTTCGGGAGACTGGTAAAGGGGAGGAAAGTCCGGGCTCCATAGAGCAGGGTGCCAGGTAACGCCTGGGAGGCGCAAGCCTACGACAAGTGCAGCAGAGAGAAGACCGCCGATGGCCCTAGGGCACAGGTAAGGGTGAAAGGGTGCGGTAAGAGCGCACCGGACGACTAGCAATAGTTCGTTGCAGGGTAAACTCCACCCGGAGCAAGACCAAATAGGCCTCCACATTGCGTTGCTCGCGTAAGGAGGCGGGTAGGTTGCTTGAGCCAGTGAGCGATTGCTGGCCTAGACGAATGGCTACCGCCGCGCAAGCGGAACAGAACCCGGCTTATGTGTCGACTCCAACTATTCGAGACCCATCACTACTTTTCGTAGTGATGGGTTTTTTGCATTTTATTGACGCAAACCCTGTCATTACCAATAAACTTGGCGTTAAATCACGTCTGACTTTAGACTTGAGGTGGCGATGATGTGGGAAATCAGTACACTATGGTAGGTTGATCTTTTGCTATAAATATTCAGCATGAGAGAGCAACATATCTTAAAATCGCTTCAAGATCATTCAACGAGAAAGCTATGACCGAAACCTTCCAACATATTTCCGTGTTATTAAATGAATCCATTGATGGCTTAGCTATCAAACCAGACGGTATCTATATCGATGGAACATTTGGCCGTGGCGGTCACAGCCGGACTATTCTATCTAAACTCGGCGAAAACGGCCGACTGTACAGTATCGATCGTGACCCTCAAGCGATAGCTGAAGCAGGCAAAATCAATGATCCTCGCTTCACCATCATTCATGGTCCATTTTCTGGTATTGCTGAGTATGCTAAAGAGTATGACTTGGTTGGCAAAGTTGATGGCGTTCTACTGGATTTAGGTGTTTCTTCTCCGCAGTTAGACGACGCAGAGCGTGGCTTTAGCTTTATGAAAGACGGCCCGCTAGATATGCGTATGGACCCAACATCAGGTATTCCCGTATCTCAATGGCTAATGGAAGCTGACTTAGATGATATTACTTGGGTAATTCGTGAGTTTGGTGAAGACAAACACGCGCGCCGTATTGCCAAAGCGATTGTTGCCTACCGTGAAGACGAAGAAAATGAACCACTGGTACGTACTGGCCAGCTCGCGAAGCTGATCTCAGATGCTGCACCCAAAAGCTTTAAAGAGAAAAAACACCCTGCGACTCGTGCGTTCCAGGCATTTCGTATTTACATCAACAGTGAGTTAGAAGAAATTGATACGGCACTAAAAGGCGCGGCAAGTATTCTGGCTCCTGAAGGTCGTTTATCTGTCATCAGTTTCCACTCTCTGGAAGACCGTATGGTCAAACGTTTTATCCGTAAAGAGAGCAAAGGACCTGAAGTGCCACATGGCATTCCAATGACTGAAGAGCAAATTCGTGCTCTTGGTAGTGCGAATATGAAAGCGGTGAGCAAAGCGATTAAGCCAAGTAAACAAGAAATTGAAATGAACCCTCGTTCGCGCAGCTCTGTGCTAAGAATTGCAGAAAAGCTTTAATTATTATGACGAAACCCACTCCTAACCTTGCTAAGTTGATTGCAACGGATCTTATCACCGTTGGTCGCTGGCCATTACTGTTGTTGCTATTGATCGTGGCATCGGCAATGGGAGTGGTATTTGCTACCCACCATGCGCGCCAAGCGATCACCGAAAAAGATCACACTTTGGTTGAGCGAGAGCGTTTAGATAGCGAATGGCGCAACCTGATGTTGGAAGAAACGGCCCTCGCGGAGCACAGTCGTGTTCAAGACCTTGCCAAAAAAGAACTTGAAATGAAACGACCTGATGGCGATAAAGAAGTGGTTGTCACGCTCAAATGATTAGAAAGAAAACCAACACGAAACCAAGCAACAAGCGTAAACCTGTCGCGAAAGAAAAAAACGCTTCGGGGGATACGAAAACCGAGAAAAAAGCAGTGAAAGTGGCGGTTGAAGAATCCTTTCTGATTCGTTGGCGCTTCCATCTATTACTGTTTTTTGTCTTTTGTGCATTTGCACTTTTGGTGGCGCGTGTAGCCTATATTCAAATCATTGAACCGGATAACCTGATTAAACAAGGTGATCTACGCTCGGTTCGTGTGAAATCCATTCCTTCTGCACGCGGTATTATTTCGGACCGAAATGGTGAGCCGCTCGCTGTCAGTGTGCCTGTTGAGGCCGTTTGGGCGGATCCCGCGACGATATTTAAAGAAAATGCCTTAAGCCAGACCAAGAGTTGGTATGCATTAGCGGATGTTCTTGGTGTTGACCGACAAGGGTTGATAGACAAGATCAAGCACAATGAAAAGCGCCGCTTTATTTACTTGCAGCGCCAAGTGAGTCCAGCCATGGCGAACTATATTCGTGAGCTAAAGCTGCCTGGTGTGGGTCTTAAGTCAGAATCTCGTCGTTACTATCCTGCCGGTGAGGTTAGTGCTCACTTAGTTGGGGTGACGGGGATTGATGGGCATGGTCTAGAGGGTGTTGAGCGTAGCTACGATGAGTGGCTTACTGGCGCCGCAGGTAAGAAAACCATTCGTAAAGACCGTTATGGTCGCGTCGTAGAAAACATTGCCTGGCAAGACAAGCAAGAAGGTAAGTCACTCCAGTTGACAATCGACCAGCGCCTACAGGCGATTGCTTATCGTGCGATTAAACAAGCCGTTGCGGACCATCGAGCCACGTCAGGCTCCGTTGTTATGTTGGACGTGAAAACCGGCGCCGTATTGGCCATGGTGAATGCGCCTTCCTACAACCCTAACAATCGTAGCGATTGGCAAAGCTATAAAATGCGTAACCGAGTGATCACGGACTCGATGGAGCCAGGCTCCACCATTAAGCCTTTCGTTATTTTAGCCGCCTTAGAAAATGGGGTAGCCGATAAAGATACCATCGTAGATACCGGTAATGGTGTACTTCGTTTAGGTGGTAGCCGAGTAAGAGATGTATCCCGCGTGGGTAAAGCGAGCTTGACCACGATCCTCAAAAAATCGAGTAACATCGGTGTGACGAAGCTGGCAATGCAAATGCCAGTAGAGGCGCTGCTCGGCCTATACAGTTCTGTGGGCTTTGGTGAGCTTTCTGGTCTGAACCTCGTTGGGGAAGTGACTGGTATCTTCCCGACACGAACACGATGGTCTCCTATTGAACGTGCCACGATTGCGTTTGGTTATGGTCTATCGATAACGCCAATCCAGTTAGCGCATGCCTATGCGACGCTTGGAAATCTCGGCAAATACGAGCCAATCCATATTATCGAAAGCAATGATCATGACATGTCGCGCCAAGTAGTGAGTGCAAAGTACGCACGCCAGGTCTTGGACATGCTGGAAACCGTAACCCAAAAAGGAGGCTCAGCTCGTCGAGCGGCAGTTCCTGGTTATCGAGTGGGAGCCAAAACGGGTACCTCACGTAAAGCGTCTGCAGGTGGATACAGCGATGAGTACATCACTTATACGGCAGGGCTTGCTCCGGTTAGCGATCCGCGAATTGCATTGGTTGTGATCGTAAACGAGCCTCAAGGTGATGATTACTATGGTGGTTCGGTAGCGTCTCCTGTCTTCTCTGAAATCATGAAAGGCGCGCTACAAATACTCAATGTTGCACCAGACGAAAATAAATTCCAGCAGTAAGCCGAGTGGCTTACTGAGCAAACAAAATTAAGAAAACCTGAGCCAAAGCTCGGAGAACAAATATGACTAAAGCCATCAGTATGGACGTGCTGCTTTCCCCTTGGGTGGATTGCCCTAGCTTATCGTCCGTTCTTGTTTCTGAATTGGAGCTCGACAGCCGAAGAGTTCAGCCTGGAACCACGTTTGTTGCGGTGATTGGCCATGTTGTGGATGGGCGTAACTTCATTTCTTCTGCCATTGAGCAAGGCGCCAATGCGGTTCTAGCGCAAGCCTGTGATGTAAAAGCACACGGCACGGTGGAAATCATCGATGACGTTCCCGTTATTTACCTCGATACGTTGGATCAACGTTTATCTGCAATTGCTGGAAAGCTCTATGCTTACCCAGATATGGATTTGATTGGTGTCACCGGCACCAACGGCAAAACCACCATTACTCAGCTAATTGCACAATGGCTAGAGCTACTTGGCCACAAAGCGGCAGTGATGGGCACGACGGGAAATGGTTTTCTCGACAATTTACAGCAAGCCGCGAATACAACAGGGAATGCTGTAGAAATTCAGAAAACGCTCTCTTCTCTCGAAAATCAACAAGCCGCATACACCGCACTAGAAGTCTCTTCTCATGGCTTAACGCAAGGCCGTGTCAAGGCGTTGTCGTTTGCGGCGGGTGTGTTTACTAATCTAAGTCGTGATCACCTAGATTATCATGGCACGATGGAAGAGTACGCCAATGCAAAGCTGGGGTTGTTTACACAACATCAATGTGAACGTGCCATTATCAATATCGATGATGAGGTCGGTCATGCATGGGCGACGCAGTTAAGCAATGCGATTGCGGTTTCACTCAAACCGAACACTGAATTTGAAAGCGCTATTTGGGCGACAGATGTCCGTTACGCGGAGTCGGGGATTACTATCCAATTTGATGGTAAATTTGGCTCAGGTCAATTGCACGCGCCACTGATTGGTGAGTTTAACGCAACCAACATAATGCTCGCTTTTGCGACCTTATTAAGCTTGGGTAAGGATAAACAAGCGTTACTCGAAACCGCAGGTCAGTTACAACCTGTACTCGGCCGAATGGAGTTATTCCAGACAGAGGACCGTGCCAAAGTCGTGGTCGATTATGCCCATACTCCTGATGCACTAGAAAAAGCGCTGCAAGCTTTACGAGTTCACTGTGAGGGGCAGCTGTGGGCTATTTTTGGTTGCGGAGGCGATCGCGATGCAGGTAAGCGTCCAATGATGGCAGAAATTGCAGAGCGTCTAGGCGACAGAGTGGTGTTGACTGACGATAACCCACGCAGTGAAGATCCGGTTCAGATTGTAAAAGACATGTTAGCTGGGCTGTCAAAACCTGCCGAAGCGATTGTGCAGCATGATCGTTTCAAAGCACTGTCTTATGTGGTTGAGAATGCTTCGCCAAAAGACATCATCTTGTTAGCGGGTAAGGGCCACGAAGATTATCAAATTCGGAATGGCGAAACTATTCATTACTCCGACCGTGAGTCTGCTATGCAGCTTTTAGGATTGTCCTTATGATCAAAGTAACGTTATCTCAAATTGCCAACATCACTCGCGGTGAGCTATTCGGCGATGATCTACTTATCGACGCGGTTTCTACTGATACACGAGCGATTGACAACGGTGCTTTATTTGTTGCGCTGGTGGGTGAGCGCTTTGATGCGCACAACTTTTGCCAACAAGCGGTGGATGCAGGCGCTGGTGCTTTACTCGTACAAAAACGTCTAGATGTGAATGTGCCACAAGTCGTGGTGTCGGACACCAAAATGGCACTGGGTGAGTTAGCCTCTTGGGTGCATCAAACTTGCCAAACATCTACCGTTGCCATCACAGGCAGTTGTGGTAAAACGACCGTCAAAGAAATGGTCGCGAGCATTCTGCAATTGAAAGGCAAAGTGCTGTTTACTGCAGGTAACTTCAATAATGATATTGGTGTTCCGTTGACGTTATTGCGCTCACAGCAGGATGACGACTATGCCGTGATTGAGCTTGGTGCTAATCATATCGGTGAAATTGCTTACACAACGCAGTTAGTAAAACCAGATATCGCGTTAGTGAATAATGTAGCCGCCGCGCACCTTGAAGGCTTTGGTTCTATTGATGGCGTGAAACAAGCCAAAGGTGAAATTTACCAAGGTCTTGCTGCAGGTAGTATTGCGATTGTCAATTTAGACAGCAATGGCGAAACAAAGTGGGAAAGCGTGCTGGCGGATAAGGAAGTTATCACCTTCTCACAAAGTAATTCTGCGGCTGATTACTATGCATCAAATATCGTGATGAATGCCGCGGGAGAGGCCAGCTTTAACCTACATATCGCAGCAAGCTCACAAGAAATTGAACTGTCTCTGGGTATTATAGGTCAACACAACGTAGCGAATGCAATCGCAGCTTCTATTATTGCGTTACAAATGGGCGCCACATTAGAAGAGGTTCGCGCTGGCCTTAAACATTTAAACAAAGTGAAAGGTCGCGTCGAGGTTGAAGCGCTGAGCGAAAAAATCAAATTGATTGATGACAGCTACAACGCAAGCGTGCCAGCCATGAAAGCGGCGGTTGACTTATTGGCAGCTTTCCCAGGTCAGCGCTGGCTGATTTTAGGTAATATGGCGGAATTGGGCGAGGAAAGTCTTGCACTTCATCGTCAAGTCGGGGAACATGCTGCCCCACAAAAATTTGAACATGTTCTCACATATGGTGCAGACGCCAAGGTGATCAGTGAGCTTTGCCAAGGCATTCATTTTGAGACGCACCAAGAGATGATTGAATACATCAAGCAGCATCTAGACCAAGCCGTTCCTGAAAACCATACGATTTTGGTGAAAGGAGCGAACGGTGCACGTATGTTTGAAGTCGCTGCTGCTTTGAAGGAGTATTATTAATGATTATTTGGCTTGCCGAGCTGCTACAGCCATACCTGTCTTTTTTCCGATTGTTTGAATACTTGTCTTTTCGAGCAATTCTAAGCGTATTAACCGCTCTGGGTCTGTCATTATGGATGGGACCAATCATGATCAAGCGTTTGCAAATGCTGCAAATTGGTCAGGTAGTACGTAACGAAGGTCCTGAATCTCACTTTAGTAAGCGTGGTACTCCAACGATGGGCGGTATCATGATCTTAGCGGCCATCTCAATCACAATCTTGCTTTGGACTGACTTATCCAACCCATATGTATGGGCGGTCTTGACGGTTTTGCTTGGCTACGGTGCAGTCGGATTTGTTGATGATTATCGTAAAGTGGTGCGCAAAAATACCGATGGTTTGATCGCGCGTTGGAAGTACTTCTGGCAATCGTTGATCGCGTTTGTCGTGGCTTTTGCATTGTACGCTTACGGTAAAGACACTGCAGCCACTCAGCTCGTAGTGCCATTCTTTAAAGACATCATGCCGCAACTTGGTTTGATGTACATTATCCTGACTTACTTTGTGATTGTCGGTACGAGTAACGCGGTTAACCTGACCGATGGTCTAGACGGTTTGGCAATCATGCCAACGGTTCTTGTTGCTGCAGGCTTCGCGGTTATTGCATGGGCGACGGGTAACGTTAACTTCTCTGAATACCTTCATATTCCATACTTACCACATGCTTCTGAGTTGGTTGTCGTATGTACAGCAATCGTCGGTGCAGGCCTTGGTTTCTTGTGGTTTAACACGTATCCAGCACAAGTGTTCATGGGTGATGTCGGCTCACTAGCGCTTGGCGGCGCATTAGGCACTATTGCTGTTCTCGTTCGTCAAGAGTTGGTGTTGGTGATCATGGGCGGTGTGTTTGTGATGGAAACGCTGTCGGTAATTCTACAGGTGGGTTCATACAAACTGCGTGGTCAGCGGATCTTCCGTATGGCACCGATTCACCACCACTACGAATTGAAAGGTTGGCCAGAACCTCGCGTAATCGTGCGCTTCTGGATTATTTCTATGGTTCTTGTTCTGATTGGTCTTGCGACATTGAAAGTGCGTTAATCGCACTTTCCAAGAACAAGATTTACAGTGTGATCAAATATGGAACGTTGGCAAAACATACATAGTGTTGTCGTCGTAGGGCTCGGTATTACCGGGCTCTCTGTCGTTAAACACCTAAGAAAAAATCAGCCACAGCTTGTGGTCAAAGTCATTGATACTCGCGTAAACCCTCCGGGAGCAGAGCGCTTGCCGGAAGGTGTTCAACTGCATAGTGGTGGTTGGAATACAGACTGGCTTTCTCACGCTGATCTTATCGTGACCAACCCTGGTATTGCGCTAGCGACACCAGAGATCCAAGCCGTATTAGCAAAAGGCACGACAGTAGTTGGTGATATTGAGTTATTCGCCTGGGCGGTGCAGAAGCCTGTGATTGCGATTACGGGCTCAAACGGTAAGAGCACTGTCACCGATCTCACAGGCGTGATGGCCAAGGCCGCGGGTTTGGATGTTGGCGTTGGCGGCAATATCGGCGTTCCTGCCTTGGATTTACTAGAACATGACGCAGACCTATATGTGCTTGAACTCTCAAGCTTCCAGTTAGAAACGACGTCAAGCTTAAAGCTCAAAGCCGCTGCGTTTCTGAATCTTTCTGAAGATCATATGGACCGTTATCAAGGCATGTCTGACTATCGACAAGCCAAGTTGCGTATTTTTGATCATGCTGATCTCGCGGTAGTTAACCGTGATGATCAAGAAACCTTCCCAGATGCAGAGGTGCCATTGGTGACATTTGGCAGCGACAATCAGGACTTTGGTCTCGAGGTGGATGGCAATCGCACTTGGCTGCTCGATCACGGTCAACGAGTCGTCGCAAGTGATGAGCTTAAGTTGGTTGGTAAGCACAACTTATCTAATGCTCTGGTTGCTTTAGCGCTCTTAAAAGCTGCGGACGTAAACTATCACAACGCATTGAATGCACTTAAAAATTACACGGGACTGACACACCGATGCCAGGTGGTTGCGGATAATCAAGGCGTAAAATGGGTGAATGACTCTAAAGCAACTAATATTGCGAGCACTATGGCTGCGCTATCTGGTTTGGAGTCGACAGGTAAGCTCTACTTGCTCGTTGGTGGTGTTGGCAAGGGTGCTGACTTCTCGCCATTAAAACCGATCTTCGCGACGCTTAACTTGCAACTGTGCTGCTTTGGCGCTGATGGCGATGAATTTATGCCACTGCATGAATCTGCAATACGTTTCGACACCATGGAAGATGTGATTCAACAAGTATCTTCGCAGTTAAAACCAGGTGATATGGTGATGCTGTCTCCAGCATGTGCTAGCTTTGATCAATTCGACAACTTTATGGCAAGAGGCGATGTCTTCGCTGCTCTTGCTCAGAAATATGCATAATTAAAGGTTACACACTTCGTGGGTTTAGGTAACGTTAAACGCAGTATTGGCAATTGGCTCAAGCATCCAGCCCCAGAGGCGATGTTTGATCGTCAGCTAGTGTGGATTGCACTGGGTTTGATGTTGACGGGGTTGGTGATGGTAACCTCTGCATCATTTCCGATCAGCTCACGATTAACCGAACAGCCGTTTCACTTTATGTTTCGTCACGCGACGTTTCTTGTGCTGGCGTTAGGAACCTCCGCTGTTATTTTGCAAGTACCTTTGCAAGAGTGGTTTAAGAAGAGCCATTACTTACTTTGGGCTTCTTTCGCACTGTTGATCATCGTGCTCTTGGCGGGTAAGTCGGTTAATGGTGCGTCTCGTTGGATTCCCCTTGGGCTGTTTAACCTTCAGCCAGCAGAGGTCGCGAAGCTATCGCTGTTTATCTTCATGTCTGGTTACTTAGTTCGAAAGCAAGACGAAGTACGACAAACCTTCTTTGGTGGCTTTATGAAGCCAATCATGGTGTTTGCTTTCTTCGCAGTATTACTGCTTGGTCAGCCAGACTTGGGTACGGTCGTCGTGATGCTAGTAACACTGTTTGGCATGCTGTTTATCGCAGGCGCAAAACTGACTCAGTTTCTCGCGTTGATGGTGGCAGGTATCGGCGCTGTGGTAGGTTTGATTTTAGTCGAACCATACCGTATGCGACGAGTAACCTCCTTCCTTGACCCGTGGGAAGACCCATTTGGTAGTGGCTATCAGTTGACTCAGTCTTTGATGGCGTTTGGTCGTGGTGAATGGTTCGGTCAAGGTCTCGGTAATTCAATTCAAAAACTGGAATATCTACCGGAAGCGCATACCGACTTTGTGTTTGCCGTACTTGCTGAAGAGCTCGGTTTTGTTGGCGTTGTGTTGGTCTTAATGTTGATTTTTAGCTTAGTGCTAAAAGCGGTTTACATAGGCAAGCGTGCGTTTGAAGAAGGCGAAATGTTCGGCGGTTATTTGGCTTTCGGTATCGGTATTTGGTTTGCGTTCCAGACCTTGGTGAACGTTGGTGCTGCAGCTGGTATCGTACCAACCAAAGGTTTAACACTTCCGCTAATCAGTTATGGTGGTTCCAGTCTGATTATTATGTCCGTCGCAGTGTCCATATTGCTGCGTATCGATTACGAATGCCGCTTGAAACGCGAGCAACAACAATCAGAACAACAAACTAATGAAACAAAATAAACGTTTGATGGTGATGGCTGGTGGTACTGGCGGTCACGTATTCCCAGGGTTAGCTGTAGCAAAACAGCTGCAAGAGCAAGGCTGGGAGATCCGGTGGTTAGGCACGGCGGATCGAATGGAAGCGGATTTGGTGCCAAAGCATGGCATTGAAATCGATTTTATCAAAGTGAAAGGGTTACGAGGTCAAGGCGTAAAGCGTCTGCTTGCAGCTCCATTTCAAATTATTAATGCCATCATGCAAGCTCGGGCGCACATGAAACATTGGAAGCCCGATGCCGTGTTAGGTATGGGTGGTTATGTGAGTGGTCCCGGTGGCATTGCGGCTTGGTTGAGCGGTATTCCTGTTGTTCTGCATGAACAAAATGCAGTAGCAGGTTTAACGAACCAATGGTTATCGAAAATCGCTAAGAAGGTTTTTCAGGCTTTCCCGGGCGCTTTTCCAAATGCCGAAGTGGTTGGTAACCCAGTTCGTGAAGACCTAACAAGATTAGAAGCGCCTGCAGAGCGAATGCAAGATCGCCAAGGCCCAATTCGTATTCTGGTGATGGGCGGTAGCCAAGGTGCACGCATTCTTAACCAAACTCTGCCAGAAGTGATGGCAAAGTTGGGCGGTGATTACTGTATTCGTCATCAAGCGGGCAAAGGTTCCGCCGAAGAAGTGAACGCCGCATACCAAGCTAATGGTGTGGTAAATGCAGAAGTCACAGAGTTCATTGACGACGTAGCAGAGGCTTATGCATGGGCTGACCTTTTAGTTTGTCGTTCAGGGGCGTTAACCGTTTCTGAAGTTTCTGCTGCTGGCGTTGGTGCGATCTTTATTCCTTTTATGCATAAAGATCGCCAACAAGCACTGAATGCCGATCATCTAGTAGAATGCGGCGCAGCGAAAATGATTGAACAACCAGATTTAACCGTTGAGTCTTTGACTCAGCAGATCCAACAATTGGATCGCCAAGCTTTACTTACGATGGCTGAGCAAGCGCGTGGCGCTGCTAAATTGAATGCCGACCAAGTTGTCGCACAAGCCATTGTCGCTTTGACCGAAAAGCGTTAACGAATTATTGAGAATAGAATTGATGACAATCCAACATACACAAGACTTAGCTCAGATTCGCGCCATGGTGCCAGAGATGCGCCGCGTGAAATCCATCCACTTCATCGGTATTGGTGGTGCGGGCATGAGCGGCATTGCAGAAGTGCTGTTGAATGAAGGCTATCAAATCACAGGTTCTGACCTATCAGAAAACCCTGTGACAGAGCGTTTAGTATCAAAAGGTGCGACGGTATTTATCGGGCACCAAGCTAGCAATGTTGAAAAAGCCAGTGTGGTTGTGGTTTCAACCGCTATCAACGAAGAAAACCCAGAAGTGATGGCTGCGCGGGAGTTACGTATCCCAATCGTACGTCGTGCTGAGATGCTCGCTGAGTTGATGCGCTTCCGTCATGGTATTGCCGTTGCGGGCACGCACGGTAAAACGACGACGACGGCACTCGTGACACAAATCTATTCTGAAGCCGGCCTTGATCCAACGTTTGTAAACGGCGGCTTGGTGAAAAGCGCAGGTACAAATGCTCGTTTAGGCTCGAGTCGTATTCTAATTGCTGAGGCGGATGAGAGCGACGCGTCATTCCTGCACCTGCAACCAATGGTAAGTATCGTCACTAATATTGAAGCCGATCATATGGATACTTATGGGGGGGACTTTGAAACGTTAAAGCAAACCTTCATTGATTTTCTACACAATCTACCGTTCTACGGCCAAGCTATTGTTTGTATTGATGATCCTGTGGTTCGAGAGTTAATCCCACGTATTAGTCGTCAAGTGATTACTTACGGCTTCTCCGAAGATGCTGACGTACGCATTGAAAACTATCGTCAAGAAGGTCAGCAAGGCAAATTTACGGTAGTACGTAAAGGGCGTGCCAACCTAGATATCACTCTGAACATTCCAGGTCGTCACAATGCACTTAATGCGTCGGCTGCGATTGCAGTGGCTACCGAAGATGACATTGAAGACGATGCAATTCTAAAAGCAATGGCCGGCACGCAAGGCACGGGACGACGTTTTGATCACCTTGGCGAGTTTGATACCGGTAATGGTCATGCCATGTTAGTGGATGATTACGGACACCACCCAACAGAAGTTGATGTGACCATTAATGCTGCGAGAAGCGGTTGGCAAGATAAACGTCTCGTTATGATTTTCCAACCACACCGTTATAGCCGTACTCGTGATCTGTACGATGACTTTGCGAATGTGCTAGAGCAAGTTGATGTATTAATCATGTTGGATGTTTATGCCGCAGGTGAAAAGCCAATTGCAGGAGCTGATGGACGTTCATTGTGTCGCACAATTCGCAGTCGAGGTAAGGTAGATCCGATTTTTGTTCCAGAAATCGAGCAATTACCTTCAGTTTTAGCTAACGTTATACAAGACGGCGACCTAATCTTAACGCAAGGTGCGGGTGATGTTGGTAAAGTGGCGAAACAACTGGCAGGTCTTGAATTAAATATAAACAAGATGCTTGGTTAACACAGATTGTTGGTGCGAAGGACAGATAAAGACTCAGATCTCGATTTTGCGTCAATATCATTGTGATTTATTGCTATCAGTGTTTGATAGTTTACAAGAGCTCAGTATAATCCCAAGGTTAAAGTCAAGACTTTTACCTCTGCGTAATTATGTGGGTAAAAAGTACACGACAAAAGTCAGGAAACGAAGACGTTGTTGAATATTGCACTGAATGACGAGCGACCAAACACGGATAATAACCGTGGTCGCCAAGAGAAAATCTTGGGTGCGTTATTTTTCGTTGTGGTTGTGACCTTAATTAGTTCTGTTTTGTACTCGGCGATCAGTTGGATGTGGGATGACCAAAGGTTACCTCTCTCCAAAATAGTACTTCAGGGAAAACTGGAGTATGTCCAAGCTGACGATGTGCAGGCTGCATTTAGTCGAATAGATCACATCGGTACATTTATGTCTCAGGATATTGATGTATTACAGCAAAGTGTCGAAGCTCTGCCATGGGTGGCGCATGCCGCAATCCGAAAGCAGTGGCCGGATACAGTAAAAGTTTTTTTGACAGAGCATCAACCTGAGGCCATTTGGAATGGCAACGAACTGTTAGATAAAAACGGGTTTGTTTTTGATGGCGATGTGGCTCTGTTACAAGAAGAAAAAGTGAAACTGTACGGACCCAAAGACAGCGGACCAGAAGTCTTACAGACTTACCGTGATTTGAGTCCTAAGTTTCAGCAATTGGGTTTAGCGATATCGTCTCTGGTATTAAACGAGCGACGAGCTTGGCAAATCATCCTTGATAACGGTATTCGATTAGAGCTCGGTAAAGAGTCTCTTCTTGAGCGTATAGAGCGATTTTTTAAGCTCTATAACAAGCTTGGCAGTGACACGCAAAGAATCAGTTATATCGATCTTAGGTACGATACAGGAGCCGCAGTTGGTTGGTTTCCTGAACAAGAGTTAGAAGAGAGTACAGATGACTAAGGCCGCTGATGACAACATTATTGTTGGTCTTGATATAGGCACTGCAACCGTATCGGCTCTAGTGGGTGAGGTTCTACCAGACGGTCAAATTAATATTATTGGCGCAGGTAGTAGCCCTTCACGTGGCATGGATAAAGGTGGCGTGAATGACTTGGAGTCGGTTGTAAAATCAGTACAACGTGCAATTGATCAAGCTGAATTGATGGCCGAGTGCCAGATCAGCCGAGTCTTCATTTCGTTGTCTGGTAAGCATATCGCAAGCCGAATTGAAAAAGGTATGGGCACGATTTCAGATGAAGAAGTGTCTCAAGAAGACATGGATCGCGCTATCCATACCGCAAAATCGATTAAAATCGGTGATGAACAGCGAATCCTTCATGTGATTCCGCAAGAGTTCACCATTGATTACCAAGAGGGAATCAAAAATCCGCTTGGTTTATCTGGGGTAAGAATGGAAGTAAGTGTCCACCTTATCTCATGCCATAATGACATGGCACGCAATATTATTAAGGCGGTAGAACGATGCGGCCTTAAAGTAGAGCAACTCGTATTTTCTGGGCTTGCTGCAAGTAATGCAGTAATCACCGAGGATGAAAGAGAGCTTGGAGTTTGTGTGGTGGATATTGGCGCCGGCACGATGGATGTGGCCATCTGGACTGGCGGTGCGTTACGTCACACAGAAGTATTTTCGTACGCAGGAAATGCTGTAACCAGCGATATTGCTTTTGCTTTTGGTACGCCAGTGAGCGATGCTGAAGAAATAAAAGTCAAATATGGCTGTGCTTTGAGTGAACTGGTCAGTAAGGATGACACGGTTAATGTACCAAGCGTAGGTGGGCGACCATCACGTAGTCTGCAACGTCAAACGTTGTCAGAAGTGATTGAGCCACGCTACTCTGAGCTTATGGGACTGGTTAACCAAACTATTGACTCTGTACAAGCGAAATTGCGCGAAGAGGGTATAAAGCACCATCTAGCTGCGGGAGTTGTACTCACCGGCGGTGCTGCGCAAATGGACGGAGTGATAGAATGTGCGGAACGCGTATTCCGCAATCAAGTAAGGGTCGGCAAACCGCTCGAAGTCAGCGGATTAACTGACTATGTAAAAGAGCCGTACCATTCTACGGCAGTTGGATTACTTCATTACGCAAGAGACATGCAGTCTAGCGACGATAGCGATTATAATGAACCTAAACGCTCATCTGTTACTGGCTTTTTCGATAAATTGCGTAACTGGATACAAAAAGAGTTTTAACCTGAGTTGCAGGATAAACGGAGACAACACATGTTTGAACCGATGATGGAAATGTCTGACGATGCAGTAATCAAGGTCGTTGGGGTTGGTGGCGGCGGTGGTAACGCCGTTGAACACATGGTGCGTGAATCCATCGAAGGTGTGGAATTCATCAGCGTCAACACTGATGCGCAAGCACTTCGTAAGACAAGCGTTGGCAATGTTATTCAGATCGGTGGCGATATCACCAAAGGTCTGGGTGCAGGTGCTAATCCACAGGTTGGCCGTGACGCAGCTCTCGAAGACAGAGATAGAATTAAAGATTCCCTAACTGGCGCCGATATGGTGTTTATCGCAGCTGGTATGGGTGGCGGTACAGGTACTGGTGCAGCACCGGTTATTGCTGAAGTAGCTAAAGAGCTTGGCATTCTAACTGTCGCGGTAGTGACAAAACCGTTCAGCTTTGAAGGCAAAAAGCGTTTGGCGTTCGCTGAGCAAGGTATCGATGAGCTGTCTAAGCACGTTGACTCTTTGATTACGATTCCAAACGAAAAGCTGCTTAAAGTACTTGGCCGTGGTGTCACGCTACTAGAAGCTTTTGCAAGTGCGAACGACGTTCTTAAGAACGCAGTTCAAGGCATTGCAGAGCTAATTACTCGCCCTGGCATGATCAACGTCGACTTTGCGGACGTAAGAACAGTAATGTCTGAAATGGGTCACGCGATGATGGGCAGCGGTATTGCTAAAGGCGAAGATCGTGCTGAAGAAGCGGCTGAAATGGCAATTTCTAGCCCACTTCTGGAAGACATCGATCTAGCGGGCGCTCGTGGTGTTCTTGTCAATATTACTGCAGGTCTGGATATGCGTCTTGACGAGTTTGAGACGGTTGGTAATACAGTGAAAGCATTTGCTTCTGACAATGCAACTGTTGTTATCGGTACTTCTCTAGACCCAGATATGACGGACGAAATCCGCGTAACAGTTGTAGCGACAGGTATTGGCAATGAGAAAAAACCAGATATCACGCTAGTTGCGGGTGGTAAAGCGAAAGTGGCTCCGACGCCGCAGGCTCAACCACAACAGCAAGCGGCGGCAACGCAAGCTGAAGAGAAACCGGCACAAACCTTGCAAAATAATCAAGTGCAAGAGAAGCCACAGGTAACTCCTCAGCCTACAAATACAGTTTCTTCTTCTCCAGCATCGTCGAGCCAAAGCTCTGCGGCTCCGAAGCAAGAGAAGGAAAGTGGTTATTTAGATATCCCGGCATTTTTGCGTCGTCAGGCTGATTAATCTTTAATCCATAAATTTGACATGGCTCAAAATTATGGTAGCATTCACGGTCGACGTTACAGACGGCCGTGTTTTGTAGCAAATTTTTGAGAGGCAAGCAGATGATCAGACAACGTACTCTGAAAGAAATAGTGAAAACAACTGGTGTGGGCCTCCACTCTGGTCGTAAAGTCACGCTTACTCTGCGCCCGGCTGCTGCAAATACAGGTATCATTTACCGTCGTACAGATGTAAACCCACCTGTAGATTTTCCAGCTGATCCAGCTTCTGTTCGTGACACCATGCTATGTACTGCTTTGGTAAACGACGAAGGTGTGCGTATTTCAACTGTAGAGCACTTGAATGCGGCACTTGCTGGTATGGGCATCGACAACATTGTTGTCGAAGTAGACGCACCTGAAATTCCAATTATGGATGGTAGTGCTAGCCCATTTGTATACTTGCTACAACAAGCAGGTATCGAAACGCAAAATGCGCCAAAACGTTTCATCCGTATTAAAAAGCCAGTTCGTTTTGAAGATGGCGATAAATGGGCAGAGTTTGTACCATTTAACGGCTTCCGCATGGACTTCGAAATTGAATTTAATCACCCTGCTATTGAGTCAGACGAACAGCGCTTGCTGTTTGATTTCTCTTCAAAAGGCTTCGTTCGTGAAATTTCTCGTGCACGTACGTTTGGCTTTATGCGTGATATCGAATATCTACAATCTCAAAACCTAGTATTGGGTGGTAGTTTCGACAATGCTATCGTATTGGATGATTACCGTATTCTTAACGAAGAAGGTCTACGCTTTGAAAATGAGTTTGTGACTCACAAAGTGTTGGATGCGATTGGTGATCTTTACATGTGTGGTCACCCAATCATCGGTGAATTTCGCGCCTTTAAATCGGGTCACGGTTTGAACAACCAACTTCTGCGAGCAGTTCTTGCTGATCAGGAAGCGTGGGAGTGGACTACATTCGAAGAAGAAGTCGGCTCACCAGTAGCATTCGCTGAACCAAATATGGTGCTTGCGTAAATACTCGGCATTAAAATTAATAAAAACCAGGCTTATGCCTGGTTTTTTGCTATTTGGCTTTAATCTTGGGCTTATTAATAGCATTCGAGCTTTTCAGCATATTGAAATAACGATCACTTACGGTCTTTCTTTTCTGCCATATCGGCCAATCGCTTTAAACGCTCTTGAATTTTAGGCGGTGCCATGTCGGCAATCGTCATCAATGACTTTGCTGCAGATTCTGTTAATGGTGGACGTTTAGGTCTGTCGTCTTGTTCGAAACGATTTCTGTATAATGATGGATTGATCCTCACTTCAACGCTCATCAGTTTGGCAAAGCCTTGAGTACGAAGTTTATTTAGGATCATGAGGCGATCGTAATCGATCTTCATTTTGATCGCGGCACTAGAAACATCGATCAATAGGTGGCCGTTACGAACATTCGCCACCCGGCAATGATCGGCCGTCCCTGTGGGTAAGATCTCTTGCAAAGCTTGGTTAAGCTGTAAGATTTCTCCAGCATGTTCTTGAATCTGCTTGAACTGTGATTCAGCAATAACATCTTCAGTCGAGGTTGGACGGTGATCACGCATAGGTAAAATCTAATTTTGTTGAGATATCAGCTATTCTAGAGCAGCTTTCTATCAAGGTATAGTTTACATTAACGTCTTTCGCTTCAGTTTTACAATGTAGCAAGGTAAAAAGCAAAGTCTGCTCTGAATAGATTACACATATTGTGGTATGCAATATCGTCTAATCAGTCACCACTTTAAGTAAAAACTTCAGAGTGCTTCAAACAAATACGTCTATTTATGGTTGTATCGATGAAAAATCCTTACACTAAGCCACATTGTTTCGAAACTTAGCCTTGAAATATGGATGTTTGAACTCAATATCTTTGATAAATGATTTATCTCAGTATTCTTAGTTCCAAACTGGCAGAGACTGAAGGCATTATGAGTAGATCGGGAACGGTCTGATTAAAGAGAGATTCACGAAAAATGATAACTAAGCTACTGACAAAAGTGATTGGCAGTCGCAACGACCGAACACTGCGCCGCCTTAGAAAAATTGTAAAAGAAATTAATAACTACGAGCCAACATTCGAAGCTCTAAGTGATGAAGAGTTAAAAGCAAAGACGGTTGAGTTCCGTGAGCGCCTAGAGAAAGGTGAAACTCTTGATAAACTACTTCCTGAAGCTTTTGCTACGGTTCGTGAAGCATCTAAGCGTGTCTACGGCATGCGTCACTTCGACGTTCAGCTTATCGGTGGTATGGTTCTAAATGCGGGTCAAATTGCGGAGATGCGTACAGGTGAAGGTAAAACGCTGACTGCAACGCTTCCAGCTTACTTAAATGCTCTTGCTGGTAAAGGCGTTCACATCGTAACAGTGAACGATTATCTAGCTAAACGTGATGCTGAGACGAACCGCCCTCTATTTGAATTTTTAGGTATGACCGTTGGCGTAAACGTGCCAAACATGCCTCCTCAAGAGAAAAAAGAAGCGTACCAAGCTGACATTCTATACGGAACCAACAATGAATTTGGTTTTGACTACCTTCGTGACAATATGGCTTTCCGTAGCGAAGACCGTGTACAGCGTGATCGCTTCTTTGCAGTTGTCGATGAGGTGGACTCAATCCTAATTGATGAAGCTCGTACTCCTTTGATCATTTCTGGTCCTGCTGAAGATAGCTCTGAGCTATACACTCGAATCAACCTTTTGATCCCGCATCTGAAAAAGCAAGATAAAGAAGACTCTGAAGAATATCGTGGTGATGGTCACTACACTGTTGATGAAAAATCAAAGCAAGTATACCTAACTGAAACGGGTCAAGAATACGTTGAAGAACTGTTGGTGAAAAACGGTCTGATGGAGGAAGGTGATACACTTTACTCTCCGGCTAACATCAGCATGTTGCATCACGTGAATGCTGCTTTGCGTGCTCATGTGTTATTCGAGCGTAACGTTGATTACATCGTTACTGATGAAGGCGAAGTGGTCATCGTTGATGAACACACTGGTCGTACAATGCCAGGTCGTCGTTGGTCTGAAGGTCTTCACCAAGCAGTAGAAGCGAAAGAAGGCGTTAAGATCCAAAACGAAAACCAAACTTTGGCTTCTATTACCTTCCAGAACTACTTCCGTTTATACGAAAAACTGTCAGGTATGACAGGTACAGCGGATACTGAAGCGTTCGAATTCCAGTCTATCTATGGTTTGGAAACGGTGGTTATCCCAACCAACAAGCCGATGATTCGTAACGATATGCCAGATGTGGTTTACCGTACTGAAGCAGAGAAGTTTGCGGCAATCATTGAAGATATTAAAGAGCGTGTTGCCAAAGGGCAGCCAACGCTTGTTGGTACTGTGTCGATTGAAAAGTCAGAACTTCTTTCTAACGCATTGAAGAAGGCTAAGATCAAACACAACGTATTGAACGCGAAATTCCATGAGAAAGAAGCGGAAATTGTTGCTGAAGCGGGTATGCCTGGTGCGGTAACTATCGCGACCAACATGGCCGGTCGTGGTACGGACATTGTGCTTGGCGGTAGCTGGCAATCAAAAGTTGAAGCTTTAGAGAACCCAACTCAAGAGCAAATCGATGCGATTAAAGCAGAGTGGAAAGTGGTGCATGACCAAGTGCTAGAAGCTGGTGGTCTACATATCATTGGTACTGAGCGACACGAATCTCGCCGTATTGATAACCAGCTACGTGGTCGTTCTGGTCGTCAAGGTGATGCGGGTTCATCGCGCTTCTACCTATCTATGGAAGACTCTTTGCTACGTATTTTCACTTCTGATCGTATGGCGAGCCTTATTCAAAGTGGTATGGAAGAAGGTGAAGCTATTGAATCGAAAATGCTTTCTCGCTCAATTGAAAAAGCACAGCGCAAAGTGGAAGGTCGTAACTTTGATATCCGTAAGCAGCTGCTTGAATACGATGATGTAGCGAACGATCAACGTAAGGTTGTCTACGAACTGCGTGATGAGTTAATGAACGTTGAAGACATCAGCGGCATGATCGAGCAAAACCGTGAAGATGTGCTAACAGCGGTTATTGATGAGTACATTCCACCACAGTCACTAGAAGATATGTGGGATGTTGAAGGTCTACAAGAGCGCTTGAAAGCGGACTTCGATCTTGATGCGCCAGTGAAACAATGGCTTGAAGAAGACGACAAGCTTTACGAAGAAGCATTACGTGAAAAGATCATCAACCTAGCCGTTGAAGTGTACAAAGAGAAAGAGGAAGTGGTGGGTGCACAAGTGCTTCGCAACTTCGAAAAATCGGTCATGCTTCAGACTCTGGATACGCTTTGGAAAGAGCATTTGGCTGCGATGGATCACTTGCGTCAAGGTATCCATTTACGCGGTTACGCACAGAAGAACCCAAAACAAGAATACAAGCGTGAGTCGTTTGAACTGTTTGAGGGCCTACTAGAAGCGCTGAAAACAGACGTTATTACTGTTCTATCTCGTGTTCGCGTTCAGCAACAAGAAGAAGTTGAACGTATGGAAGAACAGCGTCGTGCGCAAGCTGAAGAAGCCGCTCGTCGTGCACAAGCGCAACACGCTGCAGCACAAAATCCGCTTTCTGAAGGCGAAGAATCTGAAGAAGGTTCAAATCAACCAATGGTACGTGATGAACGTAAAGTAGGTCGTAATGAACCTTGCCCTTGTGGCAGTGGCAAGAAGTACAAACAGTGCCACGGCAAAATCGACTAATCTGTTAGTCAGATTATTTCTCAAAGAGTCGCTTAGGCGACTCTTTTTTTAAATAAATTCTTTGGCTATCAAATTCCATAAGTTTGATAGGTCAGCAAGTTTTTGAGGTGTAGAAGCTCGTTGTCACAATAGAAAAGTACAACGGTCTTGAGAGTTAGGAATCCCCATGAAAAGAATTCACATAGTCGCGGCAATTATTTTTAACCAAGACAAATCAAAGATCTTTATTACAAAGCGTCCTGATGATAAGCACAAAGGCGGGTTTTGGGAGTTTCCGGGTGGCAAAGTCGAGCCGGGAGAAAGCATTGAGCTTGCTATTACAAGAGAACTCGAAGAAGAAGTAGGAATTGAAGTTATTGAGCAAGCCCCTTTTGAACATTTGGAATACGACTATCCAGACAAATCACTCAAGTTTGATTTTATTACAGTATCTCAATTCAGTAATGAGCCTTACGGTCGAGAAGGTCAAGAAGGATGCTGGGTTGAAATCAGCGAATTGGGCGACTATACCTTTCCTGAAGCGAACGTACCTATCTTGGAGCGTGTTGTAAAAGAGTTTGCTTAAGCTCGATGAACTTGCTTGTGGTAACCATAGTATGTTGTTAGTTTAAACAGATTAAGCAAAACGAGAGAACGAGAGCAAACCTCGTTATCCAGAGAAGGAGAGAAAGCGCAATGGTTCGTATTGCAATCGCAGGAGCAGCTGGCCGAATGGGCCGTAATTTGGTTAAAGCTTCACACCTTAATCCTGAAGCGACAGTGAGCGCGGGATCAGAACGACCTGAGTCTTCACTTGTCGGTGTCGATATCGGTGAACTTTGTGGTGAAGGTAAATTCGATGTGCTCTTAACGGATGATCTTGCTAAAGACGTCGATAATTTTGATGTAATCATCGATTTCACCGCTCCAGTAAGCACATTAGCGAATCTCGAGTTGTGTAAGAAATACGGCAAGAGCATTGTGATTGGGACGACTGGCTTCAGCGATGCAGAGCGTGATCTTATTGATGAAGCAGCCAAGCAAGTGCCTGTTGTGATGGCGCCAAATTATTCTGTAGGCGTAAACCTTGTCTTTAAGCTTCTTGAGAAAGCGGCCAAAGTAATGGGGGATTACTGTGATATCGAGATTGTTGAAGCACACCATCGCCATAAAGTTGATGCCCCCTCTGGTACCGCTATCGGAATGGGAGAAGCTATTGCTGGTGCGATGGGTAATAAGCTGAATGATGTAGCTGTCTATGCTCGAGAAGGCATTACTGGTGAACGAACAAAAGATGAGATCGGCTTTGCTACGATTCGCGCTGGCGATATCGTCGGTGAGCATACGGCTATGTTTGCTGATATCGGGGAACGAGTGGAAATAACGCACAAAGCGACTGATCGCATGACGTTTGCTAATGGAGCCGTAAAGGCTGCAGTTTGGTTGAGTGCTAAACCTGCGGGCTTTTATACCATGACAGATGTTTTGGGATTGAATGAACTCTAAATACATAATTATTCGCCGGCGTTAGCCGGCTTTTTTATATCTATAGAATTATTTGTAAATAAAATGATTCTGATAGAGAAGATTTTAGCACTTACTTTTGTTGTGTTTTTATCTATTTTAGCTTTGTTTTTGGGTGTAACCGTTAAAAGTGTTCCTATTTTTGTCATGGTGAACGTTTGCGTTAAAAACTCATAATTTTTTGTGATCCCTAAAAAGTTCAAATTTGCAAAATTCATTAAACCTCTATCCCTCCCTATGTAATAGCATTCAAAAGTTGTCTTTTTGAGCCTTACTGATTCGAAATGACCTTACTCGCTAGAAATTGATAATTTATTTTTGATTGTAGGTTGACAGGTTTCCAGTCCAACTTTAGAATACCGCCAATTTGTCTGAAATACCTATTTATGTAGATTTTATAGGTAAAGGAAGGCATGTTTGCAGTTTGATTTATTTTTTTTGCATTTTTATTCTGGAGGTTGTCTTGGGTAAATTAGCACTGTTAGTCCTAGAAGATGGGACAGTGTTCCACGGAGTGTCCATAGGGGCAGATGGTATTTCCGTTGGTGAAGTCGTTTTTAATACCTCGATGACGGGGTATCAAGAAATCCTCACTGATCCTTCCTATTCTCAGCAAATCGTCACCCTTACTTATCCTCACATTGGCAATACCGGAACCACTTCCGAAGATGAAGAATCCTCTTCCATTCATGCACAAGGCCTTGTGATTCGCGATCTTCCTCTTATCGCTTCTAACTTCCGTAATGAACAATCCCTCTCTGATTACCTTAAGTCTCAAAATATCGTTGGCATCGCTGATATTGATACGCGAAAGCTCACTCGTATCTTGCGTGAAAAAGGTGCTCAAAACGGTTGTATTGTTGCGGGTAATAACCTAGATGAAGCTTTGGCTTTAGCGAAAGCAAAAGAATTCCCAGGCTTAAAAGGAATGGACCTTGCGAAAGAAGTTACAACGAAAGAAGCGTATCAATGGAAACAAGGTTCGTGGACGCTTGAAGGTGGACTTCCAGAGGCGAAAGATGACAGCGAGCTGCCATACCACGTCGTTGCTTACGACTTCGGCGCAAAACGCAACATCCTACGAATGTTGGTTGACCGCGGTTGCCGCTTAACGGTTGTTCCTGCTGAAACGTCAGCGGAAGAAGTGCTTGCGATGAACCCGGACGGTGTTTTCCTATCAAATGGCCCTGGTGATCCAGAACCATGTACTTACGCGATTGAAGCGACAAAAGTGTTCCTAGAAAAAGGCTTACCTATCTTCGGTATCTGTTTAGGTCACCAAATCCTTGCGTTAGCGTCAGGTGCACAAACCGTGAAAATGAAGTTTGGTCACCATGGTGCAAACCACCCAGTAAAAGATTTAGACCGTAACGTTGTTATGATCACTTCGCAAAACCACGGCTTTGCGGCAGATGAAGCAACGTTACCGGAAAACTTACGTGCTACTCACGTATCGTTATTTGATGGCTCTTTGCAAGGTATTCACCGCACAGACAAGCCAGCATTTAGCTTCCAAGGTCACCCAGAAGCGAGCCCAGGTCCACATGACGCGGCACCGCTATTTGACCACTTTATCGAACTAATCAAAAAACACAGCGCTTAATTCGGAGTAGTAGATAATGCCAAAACGTACTGACATTCAAAGTATTCTAATTCTTGGTGCTGGTCCGATTGTTATCGGTCAGGCATGTGAGTTTGACTACTCTGGCGCACAAGCGTGTAAAGCTCTTCGAGAAGAAGGCTACCGAGTTATCCTAGTTAACTCTAACCCAGCAACCATCATGACTGATCCTGAAATGGCAGATGCAACTTACATCGAGCCAATTCAATGGGAAGTAGTACGTAAGATCATCGAGAAAGAACGTCCAGATGCAGTTTTGCCAACCATGGGTGGCCAGACTGCACTTAACTGTGCGTTAGATTTAGAGAAGCACGGCGTTCTCGCAGAGTTTGGCGTAGAGATGATTGGTGCAACGGCTGATGCAATCGACAAAGCGGAAGACCGTTCTCGTTTTGATAAAGCGATGAAGTCTATCGGCCTTGAGTGTCCTCGCGCAGATACAGCGAAGAGCATGGAAGAAGCTTACAAAGTTTTAGATATGGTTGGCTTCCCTTGTATCATCCGTCCATCGTTCACCATGGGCGGCACTGGTGGTGGTATCGCGTACAACAAAGAAGAGTTCGAAGAAATCTGTCGTCGCGGTCTGGACTTATCTCCGACCAACGAACTTCTTATCGATGAGTCACTAATCGGTTGGAAAGAGTACGAAATGGAAGTCGTTCGTGACAAAGCGGACAATTGTATCATCGTATGTTCAATCGAAAACTTTGATCCAATGGGTATCCACACGGGTGACTCCATCACAGTAGCACCAGCACAGACACTGACTGACAAAGAATACCAGCTAATGCGTAATGCATCGCTAGCCGTTCTACGTGAAATTGGTGTTGAAACAGGTGGTTCAAACGTACAGTTTGGTATCAACCCGAAAGATGGCCGTATGGTTATCATCGAGATGAACCCACGTGTATCTCGCTCTTCTGCGTTAGCGTCAAAAGCAACAGGTTTCCCAATCGCTAAGATTGCCGCGAAGCTTGCTGTTGGCTTTACTCTAGACGAACTACAAAACGACATCACGGGCGGTGCAACACCAGCATCATTCGAGCCAACTATCGACTACGTCGTAACTAAGATTCCTCGCTTTAACTTCGAGAAATTTGCTGGCGCAAACGACCGTCTGACTACTCAGATGAAATCGGTTGGTGAGGTAATGGCAATTGGTCGTAACCAACAAGAATCTCTTCACAAAGCACTTCGTGGCCTAGAAGTTGGCGCAACTGGTTTTGACGAGATGGTCGATTTAGAAGCACCAGATGCACTGACTAAGATTCGTCACGAACTTAAAGAAGCAGGCGCTGAGCGTATCTGGTACATCGCCGATGCATTCCGAGCTGGCATGTCAGTTGACGGCGTGTTCAACTTGACTCAAATTGACCGTTGGTTCCTGGTTCAAATCGAAGAAATCGTAAAACTCGAAGAGCAAGTCAAGGCGGGCGGCTACGCAGGTTTAACCAAAGAAGTGCTTCGCCAGATGAAACGTAAAGGCTTCTCTGATGCGCGCTTGTCTAAACTGCTTGGTGTCGCTGAAAGTGAAATTCGCCGTGCTCGTGAGCAGTTTGATATTCACCCGGTTTACAAACGTGTGGATACGTGTGCCGCAGAGTTTTCTTCTGACACGGCTTACATGTACTCATCTTACGATGAAGAGTGTGAAGCCAACCCAACAGACAAAGACAAGATCATGGTTCTTGGTGGTGGTCCAAACCGTATCGGCCAAGGCATTGAATTCGACTACTGTTGTGTACACGCATCACTTGCGCTGCGTGAAGACGGTTACGAAACCATTATGGTTAACTGTAACCCAGAAACGGTATCTACTGACTACGATACGTCTGATCGTCTGTACTTCGAACCAGTAACTCTGGAAGATGTACTGTCTATCGCTCGCGTTGAAAAACCAAAAGGTGTAATTGTTCAGTACGGTGGTCAAACGCCACTTAAACTGGCTCGTGCTCTAGAAGCGGCTGGTGTTCCAATCATTGGTACGAGCCCAGATGCTATAGACCGTGCGGAAGACCGTGAACGCTTCCAAGCCGCTGTTGACCGTTTAGGTCTACTTCAGCCAGAAAACGCGACAGTAACAACGATGGAGCAAGCGGTTGAGAAGTCGAAAGAAATTGGCTTCCCATTAGTTGTTCGTCCATCTTATGTACTCGGTGGTCGTGCGATGGAAATCGTATACGACGAGCAAGACCTGCGTCGCTACTTCAATGAAGCAGTAAGCGTATCGAACGAGTCTCCAGTTCTACTAGACCGTTTCTTGGATGATGCAACCGAAGTTGATATTGATGCTATCTGTGACGGTGAACGCGTCGTTATCGGCGGTATCATGGAACACATCGAACAAGCCGGTGTTCACTCTGGTGACTCTGCATGTTCACTGCCTGCATATACGCTAAGTCAGGAAATTCAAGACAAGATGCGTGAGCAAGTTGAGAAGCTGGCGTTCGAACTCGGTGTACGCGGTTTGATGAACACGCAGTTTGCTGTGAAAGACAACGATGTTTACCTAATCGAAGTGAACCCTCGTGCTGCTCGTACGGTTCCATTCGTATCGAAAGCGACAGGTGCACCTCTAGCGAAAATCGCTGCACGTGTAATGGCGGGTCAATCTCTAGAGTCACAAGGCTTTACTAAAGAGATTATCCCTCCTTACTACTCAGTGAAAGAAGTGGTTCTGCCGTTCAACAAGTTCCCTGGCGTTGACCCGCTATTGGGCCCAGAAATGCGCTCAACAGGTGAAGTAATGGGCGTTGGCGCAACATTCGCAGAAGCTTACGCGAAAGCAGAGTTAGGTTGTGGTGCGGTTTACCCTGAAGGTGGTCGTGCGCTACTGTCAGTACGTGAAGGCGATAAAGAGCGTGTTGTTGACCTGGCCTCTAAGTTAGTGAAACTGGGTTACCAGCTGGATGCGACACATGGTACTGCTGTGATTCTGGGCGAAGCGGGTATCAACCCACGTTTGGTAAACAAAGTACACGAAGGTCGTCCACACATTCTTGACCGTATCAAGAACAACGAATACACCTACATCGTAAACACGGCTGCTGGTCGTCAAGCGATTGAAGATTCGAAAGTTCTACGTCGCGGCGCACTGGCAGAGAAAGTGAACTACACAACGACACTGAACGCAGCGTTCGCTACATGTATGTCTCACACTGCAGACGCAAAAGCGTCAGTAACTTCGGTTCAAGAGTTACACGCTAAAGTGAAAGCGAGTCTAGACGCGTAACAGATAAAAATCAGTAAGCTCGTTAGTCAGGGCTTACATGACAACCTCATTGCCCGCTCATTTGAGCGGGCTTTTTTATATCGAGGTTTTTCTAAAATGAAGAGTATTAAAATGTGCTAGGAACGATTGGTATGCTTCGCTTTTGAAGAGCATCAAGCTAATTATGGCAAGCAATGTTCCTAAAGATGAAGAAATAGTACTACCACTTGCTACAACAAAGTTGATACTGCAGGTAAGAATGATAAAAGAGATAGTGATTAAGTTTATTTTTGCAGCAATACTTAATCCTTTGCTTATTGTCAGGATGTTTGGAATGCATACAACAACAACCGTAATAGCTCCCAATGTAAGAAGGTACGTATCTAGATCAATGTATTGAGTAAAAGAAAACCAGTCATTCCAAATGCTTAAGCTAATAGTCAGACCAATAGTCAATGCCAAGTATAAACATACACTTATTGAGATGTTCGCTATGCTAATTGAATTTTTTCTCAAATTTTAATTTCTTTTATGTAACATAAATTGAAGTTTATTTTTTGAAAATATAAACCTTATCTTGTAGCCAGGAGTCTTCTTTATCAATTGAAACAGAGTAACCCTGATTTGTTAAGTGTTTTTTAGTGAGAAACACAAATGCACTTGGTGCTATAATTGTTATAATTGAAAAAGAGATTATAACTTTAATGAACATGCCTTCTTTCTTATATGATAATTTTCTTTTTTTAAAAACACAGTAATTAAAAGAATAAATATAGATATAAATACCCAGCTTCCAAATAACCCATAAAATGATCCCTGAGAAATTTCTATAATACATTCTTCGTTATATATGTCTTTTATGTTATTTATGGTATCGTTGTAAAAAAATAAATGCATAACAATCCTAGAGAAAGGAATAACAGTGATGTTAAAAATGTTGATGTTAGATCTAGGTTGTCTTCTTTTTCATAAAAAAATTCCATTTTTTATATATGTATAACCAATTAAATTTTTTATTCTTGCTTCTTCTGATTTATTTCATTTTTTATTGATTCATCTAGTTTTTTCTCTAATGTTAATTTGAATTTTTTTGTTATATTATGCTTTTTATCTATATGATTTAATATGCTCCCAATAACCAAGCTTATACCTATAGCTAAAAATAATGGGCCAGAAGTTAGAGCGAAAATAGTAGTAGCTCCAGAAATTCCTTTTACAGCAATTGCAGCAATTGCGGATGAAATTCCTAACTTTAGGATGTCACTAGTTATTGTGCCAAACAAACTCAGTAATGTTGATTTATTCTTTTCCGAAAAGAAGTGTTCCATTGCTCTAAAAGAGCTTACTAGTACGATTGTAATAATTGTTCCACTTTTAATAGACTGGATAGCACTTTTTGGACCTACAGCAAAGTTAGTAATTGTTGGAGTCGGTGCAGAGAACCCAAAGCACTTAACTTTATTCTCAGAGCCGGTGTCCCCGTAAAGACAAAATGTGGTTGGCCAGAATAGTAATTTATATGGACAGGGTTTGTTGCTCCGCTTAGATTATTCGCTAGTTTTGTTAAAAATATAAGATCATCGGATGTTGTGTAATAGTTTGCAGTATTTTCTAGTTTATTTTTGATAACTTTCCATTTTTCAGTAACACCTTTCCTTTTGATGTTTTTGTTAATTAAGTCATCAAATACGCTTACTGATACTATATGTACTTCTTTGGTATTGCTACTTGAGTCTTGTTGTATTGCAGGGTACATCGTTTTCTCCTTGAAACCATAATTTTATTATGACCTTGCCTACACGGCTGACACAATGAAAATACTATTTCATTCGTATCCTTGAGGCATGTATCTTTTTTTGTGAAACTAAAATGAAAATTTCACAAAGATGAAAATTAGGAATAGATTGGTGTCTTGACTTTCCATTGGTGGTTTTGTGAATAAGTGCTACCGTTTTTCCTCTTTGATGCCTCTTTAAATAAAAAGGATGTGTAGTGGAAATCACGGTTGAGATTTTGTTGGCTCTATTTTTTGTTGCGACTGCCGCAGGCTTTATTGATGCGATGGCTGGTGGGGGAGGGCTCATTACGCTCCCTGCGCTTTTGGCAGCGGGGTTGAGTCCGACTCAAGCTCTAGCAACCAACAAGTTACAAAGTTCGTTTGGCAGTTTCTCTGCTAGCTGGTATTTCGTGCGTAACGGTATTGTCAGCCTAAAGGAAATGCGTTTCGCGATACTCTGTACTTTTATCGGTGCAGCGATCGGTGCCGAGGCTGTGCAGTTTATTGATGCTAGCGTACTCACCAGTTTGATCCCTGTTCTTTTGATAGCCATTTCCCTCTATTTTTTACTCGCGCCAAGTACGCGAAAAATCGATGGAGAACCAAAGTTATCTGAAGCGATGTTTGCGCTATGCATTGGTGGGGGGATCGGTTTCTATGATGGCTTTTTTGGCCCTGGGACTGGATCTATTTTTACTGTTTGTTTTGTTGCACTGGGTCACTTTTCTTTGGTCGAAGCCACTGCTAGAACAAAAATCCTCAATTTCACGTCAAACATAGCGGCACTACTCTTTTTTATCTTAGCCGGGTTGCCAGTGTGGAAGCTTGGCTTAACCATGGCTGTTGGCGGTTTTCTTGGTGCTCAGTTAGGGGCGAAGGTCGTGGTAAGTAAAGGGCAAAAATGGATTCGTCCTCTAGTTATTGTGATGTCGATGCTCATGGCAACGAAACTTCTTTGGCAACAACATCAGCAATGGATTTTGTCAGTGCTTTAACTCGTTTACTGCGATATGTGCTGTGGCGCAAGCAGATATGTATTGGTCGAATTAACTGTCCTAGTTCTTCAAAGTCATAGCAGAATTTGGGTGTGATATTAAGTGTCTTCAGGATAGATTTAGGAATTAAAGCGGGAGCCATTCCGCCCAAAGCCAGTTGTGCTGCCGCAGTGTATGAATCCATTTCCATCAAAGGCTCAATTCCGTATTTTGACAAAATAGCTTGTTGGTAAGTGTTGGCAGGATTGGTTAAGTCATTGGTCAAAATGGCTTTGGGTAGTTGCGAAAGTGGGTATCTACTGACGATTGAAAAAGGTTCATCAGCGAGGTGAAGGCTCATTAATCCATGATGAGGCGGTAAATAACCAGCACAGAATCCCAGTGTCGCTTTACCTGATTTGACGTTCTCAATAATGCGTGGTGTATGATTGGTCGATATTCGTATGTACTGGTCATGGGCAAAGCGTTCTGCCATGATCACACTAAGGTATCCAGCGACTAAGGTTTCAGAGCAGTCTATCTTGATCAAAGAAGTATCTTCTATTTCTTGCTGATCATAGATCTGACCTCTTAACTCATTGAACGTTGGCTCGATCGTGTTGATGAGCGCAAGGCCATCGGAGGTCAGCTTTATGTGCCGACCACTTGGCTCAATCAATTTTTTTCCTAACTTCTTCTCTAGATTCGAAATGCGCTTACTCACCGCAGATTGACTAATATAGAGTTGGCTGCCCGTACGGCTCATGGTTTTTTCTTTACTGAGGACAAGTAACGTCTCAATACCTTCAAGCAACATAATAATTAATGAAAGTTAGGAATGGTTGAAATAATTTAGCGAATTGTACAAGAATTGGCGAATCAAATGAGTATAAATGAGAGGAGCCGACACTCAGTCGACTCCATGACCGAATCATGTAATTTGTGTTTAACGATTAATTGCGAAAGTTGGCAGGGATAGATGCCAACGAATAGCACCGAGACGTATAATGAGCGTTGAGATTACACCAGCGAGTAAAGCCGTTGAGTGGTCATAACCCATGTTTACCGCCATCGTATGGAAGATGCCGCCAATAATACATGCCGTAGCGTAGACTTCGCTTCTTAATACCATAGGAACTTCGCGAGCCAGCACGTCTCGTATAATGCCACCTCCACAGCCAGTAATAACCCCCATTATCACAGCGACCATTCCAGATGCATTGTAGGCGAGTGCCTTCTCTACTCCAATTCCCACAAATACAGCGAGACCGATGGCATCACAAACGGGTAATACCCACCATGAGAGTCGCTTGGGTCTTCGAATAACAAGCATGGTTAGTAGACACGTAACAAATATCACCCATAAGTACGTAGTATCTGTTATCCAAAATACAGGAGTGGCACCTAGCGCCATGTCTCGGATTGTTCCGCCACCAATAGCAGTCACACTGCCGAGAACGATAACGCCGAATGGATCCATTTTTAAACGGCCCGCCAGTAACACGCCAGAGATAGCGAAAACAGCGGTACCGAACAAATCGATCATATAAAGCAGCATGGAGTCCATGTTACTTAGTACCTTTATATAGTGTGAGAAAAAATGGGCGGAAATTGTACGGTATTTGCCACGAAATCGTTAGCGTTTTTGACGAACGCTTTTAAAGTGCTCACACACTTCTGTGATCGCATTTAGTGTGCGTGGGGTTGGGCGGTTAATCCAATCTGAGTTTAGAGACCAGATGTGTTTATTTCTAAGTGCGGGAAGCTCATTGCTCCACTCTGCCCACATACCATCATTACTCATTGCGTGACGAGAAGTAAAAATAACCTCTGGTTGGCGAGTGATGACCTGCTCGATGCTGACCTGAGGATAAGGCGCGCTGGATGCTGCGAAAATGTTTTCACCACCGCAAAAAGTAAAGACTTCACTTGGCCAGTTCTTCCCGGCGACAGTGATGATAGGCTTTTCACTCAACTGATAAAAGTAACGAACTTTCTCGTGCGTGTTGTACTTCTCTTTTAGTGTATTCAGTTGCGTTCTAAAATCTTCAGCGGCCTTTTGTCCTATTTGCGGGGTTTCGCTGTATTGGCTTAGCTGCTCGATATTATTGGCGATATCTTCCAGTGAGCCTGTAGTGGAATAATAGATAGGAATGCCGAACTGTTTAATTTTCTCCAGCTCTTTTGCCGGGTTTCCTGCCGGCCAAGCAATGACTAAATCCGGTTGAAGAGCAATAATGCGCTCTAATTTAATTCCTTGGTAATTAGAGACTCTTTCCAGCTGCTTTGCCTGCTCTGGATAATCACTCATTTCGCTGACAGCAACAAGCTTGTCTCCTAGCCCTGCCGCAAAGGCAATTTCAGTGGCATGCGGAGCTAAACTTACAATGCGTTGCGCTGGTGTTTGGGCGAAGGTCGCTGTCGAAACAAACAGCGTTAATGCGAAGCATAGTTTATTCATCATAATCCTTGATAAATCATTCCTAAAAGCAGACTTTGGATAGCTATCCAAACGAAGACTCGCCAAACGAGCAGCGTATGTATTTGTGAAAGGTGAATAGCCGATGGGGCGATTCGTCCACCGATTTTTGCGCGTTCCGCACGTATACCTTGATAGATAGCAGGGCCGCATAAAGAGAGTTGTAGTTTGTGTCCGATGGTACACAACACCCAGGCGGGCCCGGGTAGTGGCCAAGACTTCGCTTGTTGCTGTACACCAGAAAGCACATTGCTTACGTTCTTTCCTACAGCTAAAAGTATGGCAAAGAGACGAAGTGGAATAATATCCAGAGCGGCAACCAGCTGAACGGCAGGTTTACCAAAGGGCAAATATTGGCGTCGGCTAGGGGACCAAACTCGAGCTAACTCTGTGGCTAGTCGATACATTAACGCACCAATACCACCTGCTAGTGCGTACCAAAATAACACACCGATTACGTTGCGGCTGTATCCCATAATCACAGCTTCTGAGCTTGCTTTACCTATGCCGATGATCGAGAGGCTGTCAGTATCGCGATTAAGGTATGGTCTTAGTAATTGTCGGCACTGAGCTTTGTCTTCTCTCGACATACTTGTGACGAGTTGTTTCGTTAAGGCTTCGCTGTTGCGCCAGTCCAAAGCAATGATCAATAGCACTAGTTCGTATAAAGGCACTTGCCAAACGAATGGCTCCACGGCAATCAGCAAGATCAAGCAAGGCAATAGCATCAAGCCCAATGCAAGACTGCCGGAGGTCAGGCTCTGTGAGTAACTATGATTATTGTTCACTTTGTTGGCGAGGTTCTCAGCTAACTTTCGCCATAAAGTGATGGGATGCGATGAACGGGGGATTGGTAAAATAAGGTGAAAGAGCAGTGCGCCCCACATAATAAGGAGCGCACCGTTGGCATAAAATGACTGAAAAACTTCTTCCATGAATGAGTCGTTTACTTAATGAGTTCCAGCATTTTGAATACCATTTCAGAAGAGCTTTTTGCTGCTAGCGGTAGGAACTCATCAAAGCTCATTGGGGACTCTTTATCAGCGACATCAGAGATTGCGCGCACAACAACAAACGGCGTGTTGAATTGGTGACAAGTTTGAGCGATAGCAGATGCTTCCATTTCTACCGCGATAACGGATGGGAAGTGCTTACGAATAAACTCTTGGCGTTCAGCGGTGCAAACAAATGCATCACCAGTACAGATCAGGCCGCGAACTGCATGAGTGTTTTCCATTTGCGCTAGTGCCTTTTCTGCTAAATCCATTAGCTTTTCATCCGCTTTGAATGCAGCAGGCTGGCCAGCCATTTGGCCAATTTCATAACCAAAAGCGGTCACGTCTGCATCGTGATGACGAACTTCTGTTGAGATAACAACATCACCTAGATTTAGGCTTGAATCGAAGCCACCAGCAGAGCCTGTGTTAATCACAACATCTGGCTGGTATTCATCAAGAAGAATGGTAGTGCCTACTGCAGCTGCAACTTTACCGATACCTGATTGTAGTAAGACTACTTCTACATCATCAATTTGACCAGAGAAAAACGTACAACCTGCTTTATTTACGGTTTTGCAGTTTGTGATTGCTTCTTTCAGGATGGTCACTTCTTGTTCCATCGCACCGATGATACCAACTTTCATAACACTCTCTTTCGGTAAATATTTTAGTTGGCCGAGAGTATAGCACTCCCCATGAGCAGTTTTCTATTTGATGAGCTTAGCTTGAGTGAGCTTTTCTCGTAATTGTTCGGCGCGCTTTCTGTTTACGCCAAAGTCAGAATAACCCACACGTGACTCTGAGCGAACAATCAGTTTGTCTCCTGCTACTTTTAATTCGAGGTCATCCACGAAGCGCATGACTTTAGATGTGCATTCTATCCGAAGGTAATCACCCTCTTTTACCGCGGTTTTGGCGCCAGGAAGTTGAAGCGCGGCTTGCTCAATGGCATCTAACGTTGCGGACTCAGTGAGCAAAAAAGGTGCTAATTGAAACTTGTCTCTTGAGTCCTGAGTTGAAACGCAATTTGGTTTGTCACCACAAGGTGATTGAGAACGATCTGGCATACTGGTGACTCCTTGGCTGCAGGCTGTAAGGCTGAGTAAAGTGATGGAAAGGAGAGCGGCTTTTTTCATTGTATTTACTCTTATAGTTTTGCTTCTAATTATATGGATACAAAAGAAAAAGGATCCAATAATAGGATCCTTTTTGTGATGTTAGCTGAGATTAAACTTCGAGGTAATCAAGAATGCCTTCTGCCGCTTTTCGCCCTTCATCAATGGCGGTTACGACGAGGTCTGAGCCACGGACCGCATCACCGCCAGCGAAGATTTTCGCATTGCTGGTTTGGTACATGAATGCTTGCTCAACAGGTGCCTTGATACGTCCCCATTGGTCTAAATCGACACCATACGGTTCTAACCAGTCCATTTTGTGTGGTTGGAAACCAAATGCCATGATCACGGCATCCGCAGGCAATACATGTTCACTGCCTTCCACTGGTTCTGGTCTGCGACGACCTGCATCATCGGGCTCACCTAAAGCGGTTTTTACCACTTTAACGCCCGATACGTTACCTGAGGCGTCGACCTCCACACCGAGTGGTTGCAGGTTAAACATAAACTTCACGCCTTCCTCTTTAGCGTTTTTCACTTCTCGACGTGAACCTGGCATGTTGGCTTCGTCACGACGATAAGCACAAATCACATTGGAGGCTCCTTGGCGAATAGAGGTTCGTACACAGTCCATTGCGGTATCGCCACCACCAAGCACGACCACTTTCTTTCCTGCCATGTCGATAAAAGGTTGGTTGTTCTCAAGCTCCATGACTTTGTAGGTATTCGAAATTAAAAATGGCAGCGCGTCATACACACCCGGCGCATCCTCATTTTCTAGTCCTGCACGCATGTATTTATAGGTGCCAACGCCTAAGAAAATGGCATCGTACTCATCGATTAGATCTTGCATTTGTACATCTCTACCGACTTCCACGTTCATGCGGAACTCGACGCCCATTTCAGTGAACACACGGCGACGATTTTCCATTACCCCTTTTTCAAGCTTGAACGAAGGGATACCGAAAGTCAGTAGTCCGCCGATTTCCGGGTAGCGGTCAAACACGACTGGCTTAACGCCATTGCGCACTAGGATATCAGCGGCTGCCAAGCCTGCTGGGCCAGCTCCAATGATTGCGACCTTTTTATCGGTCCACTCCACCTTGGACATATCTGGCTTCCAGCCCATTTCAAAGGCTTTGTCGGTAATGTACTTTTCTATATTACCGATGGTGACGGCACCAAAGTCATCATTAAGCGTGCATGAACCTTCACATAGACGGTCTTGAGGACAAACGCGTCCACATACTTCAGGTAAACTATTGGTTTGATGCGATAGCTCAACCGCTTCAAGAATACGTCCCTCATTTGCCAGTTTTAGCCATTGAGGGATGTAGTTGTGTACTGGGCACTTCCATTCACAGTATGGGTTACCGCAATCTAAACAGCGGTCTGCTTGTGCAGTGGCTTGTTGCTTAGTAAACGGCTCGTAGATTTCAACGAACTCGATCTTACGAACGTTGATAGGCTTCTTCGCAGGATCTACGCGTTGAACATCGATAAATTGATAAACGTTCTGACTCATGATTCAAACATCCTCCATGATTACTGGGCTTGAACGCGCAGCTCAGCGGCACTGCGGCTCTGGTGACCAAGTAGCGTGCGAAGATCTGCCGCTTGTGGTTTCACCAAATAGAACTTTGGAATCCATTCATCAAAGTTCGCCAAAATATTTTCTGCGTGGCTCGACCCTGTTTCTTCAAGGTGTTCCGCAATCAGGCCGCGCAAATGCTCTTGGTGGATGTATAGATCGGACAATGAAATGGCTTCGACAGATTCAGTATTGACTCGACCTTCAAAGCTTTGGTTTTCATCCAGAACATAGGCAAAGCCTCCGGTCATACCTGCACCAAAGTTCACGCCTGTTGCACCTAGAATGGCAACAATACCGCCTGTCATGTACTCACAAGCGTTATCTCCCGCACCTTCAATGACGGCAATCGTACCTGAGTTACGTACCCCAAAACGCTCACCCGCTTTACCTGCCGCGAACAGTTTACCGCCCGTTGCGCCGTACAAACACGTGTTACCAATAATGGTGGCTTCATGACACTTGAACGCTGTACCTAAGTGAGGTTTAATGGCGATCTTGCCGCCTGCCATCCCTTTCCCTACGTAGTCATTCGCATCACCTGTGAGGTAAAGCTCTACGCCTCCCGCATTCCAAACGCCAAACGACTGGCCGGCAGTGCCGTCAAGATAGATTTTGATAGGGGAAGCCGCCAATCCTTGGTTGCCATAGCGCTTCGCTATTTCGCCAGATAAGCGAGCACCCACAGAACGATCAGTGTTGATGACATTGTAGAAGAAACTTGCTGATTGGCTGTTTTCTACCGCATGCATGGCATCATCAATGATCTTTTGATTGAGCTCAGCTTTATCAAACGGTTTGTTTGGCTCTGTCCAAAACAGCGGATGACCTTCAGGCGAGACGGGAGCTTCTAGAATGTTGGATAGATCCAATTTGGTTTGCTTCGCGGTAAAGCCTTCTACTGCTTCAAGTAAATCGGTACGACCAATCAAGTCCGTCAGTTTTTCAACGCCTAGCTCAGAAAGCAGCTCGCGCACTTCTTCTGCCAGTCCGGTGAAGTAGTTCATCACCATTTCAGGTAAGCCTTTGAAGTACTCTTTACGCAGCGTTTCGTCTTGAGTCGCAACCCCTGTTGCACAGTTATTGAGGTGACAAATTCGCAGGAACTTACAACCCATAGCAACCATTGGCGCGGTACCAAATCCGAAGCTTTCCGCACCAAGAATCGCGGCCTTAACCACGTCTAGACCAGTCTTTAGACCACCGTCTACCTGTAGGCGGATCTTATGACGCAGACCATTAGCAACCAGTGCTTGTTGCGTCTCTGCTAGACCTAATTCCCATGGACTACCTGCGTATTTTACCGAAGTTAATGGGCTTGCTGCAGTACCACCGTCGTAACCCGAAATGGTAATAAGATCAGCGTAAGCCTTGGCTACGCCCGTTGCGATGGTGCCGACACCTGGCTCGGAGACGAGTTTCACCGAAACCAGCGCATTTGGGTTGACTTGTTTAAGGTCGAAGATCAACTGGGCCAAATCTTCAATCGAATAGATATCGTGGTGCGGAGGAGGGGAGATCAGAGTCACGCCTTGTACCGAATAACGCAGCTTTGCGATTTCAGCGGTGACTTTGTGTCCTGGTAGCTGACCACCTTCACCTGGTTTAGCTCCTTGCGCTACCTTGATTTGTAGTACATCCGCATTCGTCAGGTAATGAGGTGTTACACCAAATCGGCCTGAAGCAATTTGCTTGATGCGCGAGTTACGTTCAGTGCCGAAACGGCGAGGATCTTCACCGCCTTCACCGGAGTTTGAATAGCCACCAAGACGGTTCATCGCAGTCGCGAGTGCTTCATGCGCTTCAGGGCTAAGTGCGCCAATGGACATGGCCGCAGAGTCGAAGCGTTTGAACAGTTCGGTTTTCGGTTCTATTTGCTCAAGTGGCAGCGGTGAGTCTGATTTTTTCAGCGACATTAAGTCACGCAGCATGGCAACAGGGCGTTGGTTTACCTGCTTAGCAAAGCTCTGATAGTCGTTACTTTCGCCAGATTTAACGGCCTGTTGCAGCGTGCCGACAACATCCGGGTTGTAAGCATGATACTCACCTCCATGGACATACTTTAACAAGCCGCCATGATCAATCGATTTGCGTTTCGCCCATGCTTTACGAGATAAGTTTGTAAGATCTTGCTGGAAGTCGTCAAAATTCGCGCCTTCAATTCGAGTTGTGACGCCTTTAAAACACAGATCGACCACATCTTGGCTCAAGCCAACTGCTTCAAACAGTTGTGAGCAGCGGTAGGAGGCGATGGTTGAGATCCCCATTTTTGACATGATTTTATACAGGCCCTTGTTGATGCCGTATTGGTAGTTTTGCATCACATCGCGATAGTCTTTCTCTAGTGCCTTATCATCAATCAGTTTACCTAACGCTTCATAAGCAAGGTATGGGTAAACTGCAGTCGCACCAAAGCCAAGTAAGACAGCAAATTGGTGTGGATCACGTGCAGTTGCGGTTTCGACTACAATGTTGGCATCGCAACGTAAGTTCGCATCAATCAAACGAGTTTGAACGGCGCCGACTGCCATTGCCGCTGGAATTGGTAACTTGCCTTTGACCAAAGCGCGATCTGAAAGTACCACTAAAACCGTGCCTTCACGTACGACTTGCTCTGCTTGCTCACAGAGATCATTAATGGCTTGTTTAAGATCTTTCTCTTGTGGGTCGTAGTTGATATCTAGAATGGTATTACGGTAGTGATCGTCACCAAGCTCGAGCAGTTGCTGCATGTCTGAATAAAGCAGTACAGGCGAATCAAATGTTACGCGATGCGCGTGGCCATCGGTTTCACAGAAGACATTCATTTCCTTACCGATACTGGTCGCCAGTGACATCACGTGTTTTTCACGCAGTGGATCGATCGGTGGATTGGTGACCTGAGCGAACTTCTGGCGGAAGTAGTCAGTTACCAAGCGCTCTTTTGAGGAGAGCACTGCCATTGGAGTATCGTCCCCCATGGAACCGACGGCTTCTTGCCCCATATCACCGAGGACACGCAGCACTTGATCGACTTCTTCATTGCTCATGGCAAACTGCTTTTGATAAGTCTTAAGTAAGTCTTCATCAAAGCTACGCTCACCTACTTGCTCCTCAGGTAGCTGAGAAAATGGTGTGAGTTTGCGAACGTTGTTTTCCATCCATTCGCGATAAGGGTGACGAGATTTCAGATCATTATCGATCTCGCTAGACTGCCAAAGCTTACCTTTACGAGTGTCGATGACAAGCAATTCCCCCGGACCTACACGCCCTTTTTCGGCAACTTCATCTGGGGCGTAATTCCAAATCCCTACCTCAGATGCCAGAGTGATCAACTTGTCTTTGGTAATTACATAACGCGCAGGACGCAGACCGTTTCGGTCTAGGTTACAAGCAGCATAACGACCATCGGACAGTACGATACCTGCTGGGCCATCCCATGGTTCCATGTGCTTGGAGTTGAAATCGTAAAACGCCCGTAGATCCGGATCCATATCTGGGTGGTTTTGCCATGCAGGCGGCACAAGCATACGCATGGCGCGGAAGATATCCATGCCGCCAGCTAAGAAGAGATCCAGCATATTATCTAAGCTGGAGGAGTCTGAACCTGTCTCGTTCACAAATGGTGCTGCAGTTTGAAGATCGGGCAGCAGTGGTGACGAGAACTTGTAAGCACGAGCTCGTGCCCATTGTCGATTACCTTCAATGGTATTGATCTCACCATTATGAGCAAGGTAGCGGAACGGTTGAGCCAGTGGCCAACGCGGTTGAGTGTTGGTGGAAAAACGCTGGTGGAACAGACAGATAGCGGATTCCATCCGTAGATCGGCAAGATCAAGATAAAAGCGAGGCAAATCCGCAGGCATGCACAGGCCTTTGTACACTAAAACTTGAGTCGACAAGCTACAGATGTAGAAATCCGGATCTTCGGTGATTTGTTTCTCGATGCGACGGCGTGCGATGTAGAGACGACGTTCAATGTCACGCTCTCGCCAACCAGCCGGTGCAGAGATAAAGACTTGCTGAATATTTGGAAGCGAGTTAGCCGCAATTGGACCGAGTACTTCTGAATTAGTTGGTACTTCACGCCAACCGGCCACTGTTAGCGTCTCTTGCGCAAGTTCTCTGTTGACGATGTCTTTAGCGAGTTGAGCTTTGACCGGATCTTGGTTGAAGAAAATCATCCCTACGGCGTATTGCTTGCCAAGGTTGAAACCATTTTCTTCGGCAATAAGACGTAAATAGGAATCGGGCTTTTGTAATAGAAGACCACAACCATCACCGGTTTTACCATCGGCGGCAATACCACCACGGTGGGTCATTCGGTCAAGTGCAGAAATTGCTGTACGAACCAGCTTGTGGCTTTGTTCGCCTTCCATATGCGCGATCAAGCCAAATCCACAGTTGTCTTTCTCAAGACTTGGATCATAAAGAGCCATTGCAATTCTCCCTTTGCTTATCCGTCATCCCGACAGATATATCAACACTGCTTACGTTGATAGTTATGACTGAATATGCGTCATCTTTTATGGTTTTATGTATATTTATTCAATAAAAGCTGTGAAATATTTAACATTTTTTGAGTGTTTTATTTTCATCAACTTCACAAGCTATAGCTTATTGTAAAAAAGGTCAAGTTATTAGTGGATAATCACGTAAATATGCGATTTACCATTTAATAAGCTAAAATAGTTTAATGATTTCAAATAGATAGAAAATTGATTGTTACAAAAAAGTAACATTTGATTCTGTGGGAAATAAAAAAGACCAGCATAAAATGCTGGTCAAAATAGAAAGATTGGAAGGAATTGTTTTCTTTCTTTGCTAATAGCCATCGATATCGCTGATGGCTATTTATGGCATTGAAAGAGGGAAGCGTGAATACTTCCGTTAAGCAGAAAGCATCAATGAATCTGCTTTTGCTTCTAGGTTTGTGCCATCCATTAGGTAGTCATCGATAGCACGAGCACATTCGCGACCTTCGTTGATACAACGAACCACCAAAGATTGGCCTGTTCGCATATCACCAGCAGCAAATACGCCTTCTTGGTTAGTAGCAAAACCTTGAGTTGCTACGTTACCGCGATCATCTAGCGCGATATCCAGTTGAGCAAGCACGCCTGTAGGTTCTGGGTGTAAGAAGCCCATTGCTAGGAATGCCATATCACATGGGATCACTCGCTCGCTGCCTTCTACTTCTTTGAAACTTGGGCGCTCGCCTGGTTTTGCATCTTGCCAAACGATATCAGCAAGACGAAGGCCTGTGACTTCACCTTTGTCATTTCCGATGAACTCTTTGGTCAGGATGTTCCAGTGACGATCGACACCTTCTTCATGAGAGGTCGAAGTACGTAGGATCATTGGGTATTGAGGCCAAGGCATATTGGCTGGGCGCTTCTCTGGTGGAATCGGCATGATTTCCACTTGAGTTACGCTTGCTGCGCCGTGACGGTTTGACGTACCTACACAGTCTGAACCGGTATCACCACCACCAATGACAACCACATGTTTACCTTTTGCGTGAATCTCTTCCGTTTTCAGGTCCATGTTATTTGCACGTCGGTTGTTTTGACCTAGGAATTCCATTGCGAAGTGAACGCCTTTGAGCTCACGACCCGGAACTGGCAAATCACGTGGAACCGTTGAGCCACCCGTCAGTAGAACCACATCGAACTCTTGACGCAGTTGCTGAGCATTTACATCAACACCGACGTGTTGGTTTACTTTAAACTCAACGCCAGCTTCTGCCATTAGATTGATCTTACGATCAATGACTTCCATGCTCAGTTTAAAATCTGGAATACCGAAACGCAGCAGACCACCAACCTTCTCGTCTCGCTCGAATACTGTCACAGTATGACCAGCGCTGTTTAGCTGCTCAGCAGCCGCAAGACCCGCTGGTCCAGATCCAATGATCGCTATCGTTTTACCAGTGCGAGAACGTGGCGTTTTTGGCTTGGCGTACCCTTCACGATACGCCGTTTCTACGATGGTTTTCTCGATGTTACAGATGGTGATTGGGTCTTGGTTGATGCCAAGTACACAAGCACTTTCACATGGAGCAGGGCAAACACGACCAGTAAACTCTGGGAAGTTATTGGTTGAGCTTAGAATGTTCCATGCTTCTTCCCAGCTATCACGATAAACCGCATCGTTAAACTCTGGGATGATGTTACCGATAGGGCAGCCGTTATGACAAAACGGCACACCACAATCCATACAACGAGACGCTTGAGTATTGATCTTGTCACCAAACTCCTCGTTCAGAACGAACTCTTTGTTGTTCTTGATGCGTTCAGCTGGGTCGATCTTCTGTGGTAGTTCACGACCATGCTCTAAAAATCCAGTAGGCTTACCCATTATACGGCCTCCACTTGAGTTTCGTTTCCTTGAGACTGTGCTTCAGCTTTACGCTTTTGAAGCACCGCTTTATAGTCACGCGGCATTACCTTAACCATAGAGGCTAGGCTTGCTTCAAAGTTGTCTAGGAAAGACTGAGCGACTTCACTTCCTGTGAATTGAACATGCTTAGTTAGCATGTCGAGTAATAGATCTCTGTCTTCTTGCTCGATTGGATCTAGGTCTACTAACTCTGGGTTCAGTTTCGACTCAAAGTCGCCTGATTTATCCCATACGTAAGCCACGCCGCCACTCATACCTGCGGCAAAGTTACGACCTGTTGAACCAAGGATAATTGCTGCACCGCCCGTCATGTATTCACAACCGTGGTCACCGACGCCTTCTACTACTACTTTCGCGCCTGAGTTACGAACACAGAAACGTTCGCCAGCCATACCGCGAATGAAAGACTCACCCGAAGTGGCACCGTAGAAACACACGTTACCAACCACGATGTTATCTTCTGCGACAATGCTTGATTTCGCATCTGGGTAAAGTACTAACGTACCGCCAGATAAGCCTTTACCCCAGTAGTCGTTCGCGTCGCCTTCTACTTCGAACTTCACGCCCTTAGCTAGGAATGCGCCGAATGACTGACCCGCTGAACCTTTGAACTTCACGTTCATTGGTCGAGGTAGGCCGGCATCTTTGTACACTTTCGAGATTTCGTTCGACAGCATGGTGCCCGCAGAACGGTCAGTGTTGACGATAGGGAATTCGGCATTCACCGCCTCGCCTTTCTCGAGAGCAGGAATCGCCGCTTGAATCAGCTTACGGTCTAGTACCGATTCCAGGTTGTGGTTCTGTTGCGTTTGGTTATGGATACCGTCTGACTCACGTGGCTGTTCAACGTGTAGAACAGGAGACAGATCTAGGTTCTTGTATTTCCAGTGAGAAACGTCTTGGCGAATCTTCAGCTTCTGACCTTGACCGACCATCTCATCGATAGTGCGGAAGCCAAGTTCAGCCATGATTTCACGTAGACCTTGTGCCATGTATTGGAAGAAGGTTACGACGTCTTCTACGCGACCATCAAAGCGCTCGCGAAGCGTCTTGTTCTGAGTTGCGATACCAACAGGACAGGTGTTCTTATGACACTTACGCATCATGATACAACCTTCAACCACCAAGGCTGCGGTTGCCACGCCCCATTCTTCAGCACCCAGTAGTGTTGCGACTGCAAGGTCACGAGGAGTCTTCATCTGACCATCCGCTTGAACCACGATACGGTTACGTAGACCGTTCTTCAGTAGCGTTTGGTGCGTTTCTGCCAAGCCAAGTTCCCAAGGAAGACCAGTATGACGGATTGAAGACATTGGGGATGCACCAGTACCACCGTCGAAACCTGCGATTAGTACAACGTCCGCTTTCGCTTTCGCTACACCGGAAGCGATCGTACCTACGCCAGCTTCCGATACCAGCTTCACGTTTACACGACCCTCGCGGTTCGCGTTCTTCAAATCGTAGATAAGCTGAGCCAAATCTTCGATTGAGTAGATATCGTGGTGTGGTGGTGGCGAGATAAGACCGACGCCCGGAGTTGAGTGACGTGTAGCACCGATCCAGTCATCTACTTTATCGCCTGGTAGCTGACCACCTTCACCTGGTTTCGCACCTTGAGCCATCTTGATTTGTAGCTCATCAGCGTTGGTTAGGTAGTAAGAGGTTACGCCGAAACGGCCCGAAGCTACCTGTTTGATTGCAGAGCGTTCCCAATCGCCGTTCTCTTTGCGCTCGAAACGCATTGGGTCTTCACCACCTTCACCAGAGTTCGATTTTGCGCCAAGGCGGTTCATCGCAACAGCCAATGTGGAGTGTGCTTCGTAAGAAATAGAACCGAATGACATTGCACCTGTCGCGAAGCGTTTCACGATGCTTTCAATTGGCTCGACGTCGTCGATAGAGATAGAACCAGCTGGGTTCTTAATGAATTCTAGCTGGCTACGCAGAGTTACCGCGTTGTCACCTTGTTTATCGACTGCTGTCGCGTACTGCTTGAACTGATCGTAGTTCTTGTTGCGCGTAGACTCTTGCAGTAGCGAGATGGTTTCTGGGTTGAATAGGTGCTTCTCACCACGCTGTTTCCATTGGTAAACACCACCCACATCCAGCATTTGAATTGGGATTTCGCGTTGTGGGTAACCGATGCGGTGACGAACGAGCACTTCTTTAGCAATATCGTCAAGGGTGAGACCTTGGATACGAGAAACTGTACCTGTGAAGTACTTGTCTACCACTGACTTATGAATACCTAAGGCTTCGAAGATTTGCGCACCGTGGTACGACTGCAGGGTTGAGATACCCATCTTCGAGAAGATCTTCAGAAGACCGCCATTGATCGCTTTACGGTAGTTGTTGAACAGATCGCGAGGGTTCGCTTCTGGGTCCAGCTTCTTCGTACGCTGAAGCTCAATGATGGTTTCAATCACTAGGTATGGGTTAACGGCGTTGGCACCGTAACCAATTAGCGTTGCAAAGTGGTGCGTTTCACGCGCGTCACCGGTTTCAACCACAATGTCACACTTCGCACGTAGACCTTTGCGGATCAAGTGGTGATGCACTGCACCAACTGCCAGCATGGCTGGGATAGCGGCGTGGTTTGAGTTCACTGCGCGGTCAGTTAGCAGGATGATTGAGTAACCATCAATAACCGCGTCTTCTGCGTATTGGCAGATACGTTTTAGTGCGCGCTCAAGCTTGCCTTGGTCTTCACTGGCTTGGAATACGATATCTAGCGTTTTCGCCTGAAGATGCTCGTTATCGATCGCACGCAGTTTCTCAAGCTCAGAGTTCGCCAGAACAGGCGATTCCAATTCGACTTTCTGACAGTGAAGTGGTGTTTCAGTCAGAAGGTTTTGGTCTTTACCCAAGTAAGTGTTCAGCGACATCACCATACGCTCACGGATCGGGTCAATCGGTGGGTTAGTTACCTGTGCGAACAGCTGCTTGAAGTAGTTTGAAAGATGTTGAGACTGATGAGATAGAACAGCAAGAGGCCAGTCGGCACCCATTGCTGACAATGGTTCTTTTGCGTCATTCGCCATTGGAACGATGATTTCGTTCACTTCTTCAGTACTTACGCCAAACGCTTGTTGGCGGTGTAGAAGATGTTCTGGCTTAGGTTGGCTGAACTGGTTGCTCGCATCTGGCAGCTTCTTCAAGCTCAGTAGGTTTTCTTCTACCCACTTTTCGTAAGGCTGCGCTGTTGCGATGGTGTCTTTCACTTCTTCATCAGAGATGATGCGACCTTGCTCTAAGTCTGCAACGAAGATGCGACCTGGTTGTAGACGACCGCGGAACTCAACGTTCTCTGGCTCAATATCCACAACACCAGATTCTGATGCCATTACTAGGAAGTTATCTTTGGTCACTGTGTAGCGAGAAGGGCGCAGACCGTTACGGTCGAGTGTCGCACCAACTTGAACACCATCAGTAAAACATACTGAAGCCGGACCATCCCATGGTTCCATGATGTTCGCGTGGTATTGATAGAACGCACGACGCTTAGGATCCATGTTTTTGTTTTCTTGCCATGCTTCCGGGATCATCATCATCAATGCGTGCGGCAGGCTGCGACCAGAAAGAACTAGGAGCTCAAGAGCCATGTCAAAGTTAGATGAATCCGAACTGCCTTCCTGACAAATAGGAAGCAGCATGTCGATTTCAGCTTGGGTAAATAGATCGGATTCAATGATCGCCTCACGGGCTTTCATCCAGTTCAAGTTACCTCGAACTGTATTGATTTCACCGTTGTGGGCAATGTAACGGAAAGGTTGTGCAAGACGCCATTTCGGGAAGGTGTTGGTAGAGAAGCGAGAGTGTACTAGTGCCAGTGCGGTCACCATGGTCGGGTTTTGCAGATCAAGGAAGTACTGAGGTACTTGCTCGGTCGTTAACTGACCTTTGTACACCAATGTCTTGTAAGACATAGAGTTAATATAGAAGTCATCACCAATGTTCGAAACGCTTTCTAGGCAAACACGTACAGTGTAGTTACGAAGTACGTACAGTTTGCGCTCTAGCTCTTCAGGTGTAATACCTGGACCACCAGAGATAAACACATGCTCAAACTGAGGCTCTGTGCTTAGCGGGTCGGCACCGATCATTGAGTTATCGGTTGGCAATACGCGGTAGCCAATAACTTCAAGGTCTAGACGCTGAGCGTTGCGTTCTAGAATGTCACGGCATTGCTCGCGTTTGTATTCGTCTTTCGGGAAAAGTACGACACCCACACCATACTTTTCAAATGAAGGTAGTTTAATGCCGAGCTTAACGGCCTCTTCTAATAGGAATTCATGAGGTTTTTGTAGCAAGATACCCGCACCATCACCGCTGCATGGATCACAACCTTGACCACCACGGTGCTCCATGCGAGCTAGCATATCCAATGCTTGAGTCACTACTTCATGAGATTTACGGTTTTTAAGGTGAGCAACAAAACCGATACCACACGCGTCATGCTCCAATTCAGGAGTATATAGACCCTGTGGATTTTGCTCTCTATCTACCATAGATACATCCTTCCAGTTCAATGTCGACGCAAAAGCACCAGGCAGGCAAATGCCACCTAGACCATTGATTACGTCTTGTCCTTTATATTTATTATCGCCACCGATCTAGGTTGACCGATCTTGATTCCTTTCCGTATCTCGCAGGAAAAGTTTTGCGAGAAAAACAATCCTTGGTGGTATCCCTTTATTTATTGCCACTATTTAGTGATTTATATAGGTAGGAGTGGGATAACACCGACAAATCCCGCAGTGTACTTTGTAATAAAAGTCACAAAAATAACGGGGTTGTGTAAGTATCCTACAATTTTGTCACTTCAGAATGCAATGAAAAAGTCGACGTTGTGACCCAATTTTTTCGTTTAATTATGCATTTTTAGTTTAACATTTACGCAACATGAACGTTTTTTATCTGTATTTATGCAGGTTTATTGATTTTGAGCCGTATGATGTTTGTTTGAATTGACTAGTATTGTGTGTTTTTTCTTGCAGGGATGTAATTTATTTACACAGATCGTAGTGAGATTGATTACGGTTCATTGTTGGTGAGAATTTATGCAGTTACATGAGTTGGTCAATACAGTCGGCCAAGATCTTCAGCGTCGATACGGTGAAAAAGTCCATAAACTAACGTTGCACGGTGGATTTAGTTGCCCTAACCGAGATGGCACGATTGGTCGGGGAGGATGTACTTTTTGTAATGTGGCTTCGTTTGCGGATGAAGAAGTACAGATAAAGAGTATTCACGATCAGTTGAAAGATCGTGCGGGCGAAATTCATCGAGCGAAGAAGTATCTCGCTTATTTTCAGGCTTACACCAGTACTTATGCGGAAGTGCAAGTGCTGAAAAATATGTATGAAGAAGCACTAAAAGCGGCTGATATTGTGGGATTGTGTGTCGGGACTCGTCCAGATTGCGTGCCTGATGCCGTATTAGATTTGCTGTCTGACTATGTACAGCAAGGTTATGAAATTTGGCTAGAGTTAGGGCTTCAAACCGCTAATAACGACACCCTTAAGCGCATCAATCGCGGTCATGATTTCGAATGTTATGCCGAGATCACCAAGCGTGCGCGTGCGCTAGGTATTAAAGTCTGTACTCATTTAATTGTTGGATTACCGAAAGAAAGCCGCGACGATAATATTGAGACGCTGCAAAAAGTGTTAGCCGTGGGCACGGATGGCATTAAGTTACATGGCTTGCATATTGTGGAAGGCAGCACCATGGCGAAAGCGTGGCGTGCAGGACGATTAGAGGCGCCAGAGCTAGAAGAATATGTCGCAATTGCCAGTGAGATGATTCGTATGACGCCACCGGACGTGATTTACCATCGCGTTTCATCAGCAGCTCGTAGACCTACCTTATTATCGCCACTGTGGTGTGAAAATCGCTGGCTGGCGATGACTGAAATTGGTCGAGCCCTCAGTGAACATGGTGCTCAAGGAAGCCTAACGGGAAACGCTTTTATCTATACTAAACCGGAATTAATAGCAGATCGCTCAATAAATAACTGATATATTTTAACCAGTTTTCTTTAAAGGTTTAAACGATGGATCAGTTACTCAATTGGCTTTGGGATGGTCAAGGCGGTTATGGCTATGTCGTCTTGTTATTAATTGCTAGCGTGTGCGCGTTAGCACTGATCTATTTGCACTTTCAAACATCACTTAAGCAACTCGTAACGGATTCACCCTATCCAGTCATAGTGCTGGATACTGGCCATGCTCAGATCTTGTTATCTAACCAAGCTGCGATGCAGTTATTAGGTATTCGCTCTCTAGGCACGGGATATTTGTATCCCGCTTTATTCGATATTCGTGAGCTTGAGTCGTTTCTCGACAGTGTCTCTAGTCGTCATTTTAGCCAGCAGGTATTTGATTGGCGCTTATCTGAAAGCGAATCTATCAAGGTGGAGTTGTCAGGAAGAAAGAGTTTGCTGCGCAATCACCGTGTTTGGATCATCTACGCGCAGCCATATCAATCCACTCATCAAGAGCAGCAACAAGAGCTTGCGCAATTAACGATCGCCCGTTCGGCACTAGACTCACTCTCTGAGTTAATCTGTACCCAAGATCGCCAAGGGAATTTATTAACGACGAACCGAGCATTTGATCAATTTTGGGAAGGGCGAAGGGAAGAAGCCTGCGCATCAAAGGCTTCCATGGGTGAGGCTACCAGAAAGAGTGAGCGCAAGTGGACGACGGATCCACAAGGTCGCAGTTGCTTATTGGAAGTGAATCAAAACTCCCTTGTGTCACCGAGTGGTGAGCTGATCGGTACATTATCCATTAGTCATGATGTGACCGAGTGGCACAAAATGCAGCAAAACCTGAGAGATGAAATGGAGCGGCGTAAAGATACAGAAGTTGCGTTGGCGCAAAGGGATACTATCTTACAAACTATTCTTGACGCTAGCCCTGACTCTATCGGTATCTTCAATGAGAATATGGTCTATCAAGCGTGTAATAAACCGTTCGTTAATGCATTAGGTATTTCAGACGTGTCTGATTTGATCGGTAAGCGCCTTCAAGATGTCATTCCTGAAGAGATGTACGCTCGCTTAGCCGCTAGTGATTTGGATGCATTGCGTCAGTCAGAGCCTGTCCGATACATAGATAAAGTCGTTAGCAGTGATGGCAAAAGTACGTGGTTTGATGTGGTGAAATCGCCTTTTAAAGATAAAGCTTCAGGAACGAATGGTGTGTTGATCATGGCGCGTGATATTTCTGAACGTTACCTTGCCGAACAAAAGTTGGAGAGAGCCAATTTAGAGTTAGAAAAGTTGAGCTTTATGGATAGCTTAACTCAGGTATCGAACCGACGCCGCTTCGATGAACAACTGCAGGTACTATGGTACCACCATGCCCGCGAAAAGCTGCCGCTCACTATCATGTTGTGTGACATCGACTTTTTCAAAGATTACAACGATTGTTACGGCCATCAGCAAGGTGATGAAGCATTGGTCAGTGTTGCTACCGTATTCACAAAAGTCATCAATCGCTCTTCGGATTGTGTTGCGCGTTATGGTGGTGAGGAGTTTGGTTTTATCCTGCCGAATACCACAACGGAAGGCGCGAGCAATGTAGCGCAGCGTATTCATGAACAAATTCGACAACTCGATATGGAGCACGACAGCTCAGAAGCTTCGGAACGTCTCACGGTCAGTATCGGTCTTGTCTCTTATATTCCTCAACATGGTGATGAACCGGAAATGGGTATTGCCATGGCTGACAGTGCGCTATACCAAGCCAAAGCGGATGGACGTAATCGCACCTGTATTCACCCCAGTTCTTGCTAACGCTTTGTGACCGCTTGCTCTAAGTTGATAGCTGATTGTTTAAATCGCCGTATTAAACACGTTAAACTTACCGAAGCCTGTGCGTTCGTTGGTTAACTTATCTTTTTATCTTGTTTAGCAAGCGCAGTTCGCACTACGTATTTTTCACTAATCACACAGACCTAAATTGCGTTAGGCCGAATATGTCTGCTCGTTTTTTATCATTGAGGGCAACATCTAGCCAGCACCATGGAGTAGTTAATGAAACCCATGAAAAATCTCGCCCAGTATTATGTCGACTTGCTAGTCAAACTGGGGATTGTTCGTTTCTCGATTTTGCTGGCCCTTGCGCTGGTGGCATTAGCCGTTGTGGTGCAGGTGGGGATTACTTTAGCTCTCAAGGGGCGAGTCGACGATATCGACATTGTCCGTTCGGTGTTTTTTGGTCTCTTGATTACACCTTGGGCGGTTTATTTTCTTTCTGTTGTTGTTGATCAGCTAGAAGAGTCTCGCCAGCGTTTAACCAAGTTGGTGTCCAAACTGAAAGACATGCGCTCGCGAGACCAAGAACTGAATTATCAACTGCAACAAAACATCGAAAAGCTCAACCAAGAAATTGAAGAGCGCATTAAAGCAGAAGAAGCTCGTGAAGAGGCGATGCAAGATCTCGAAAACGAGGTGTTCCAACGAGAGCGTACTCAGTTAGAGCTTGCAGAACGCACTGCACTACTGCGTTCATTTATTGATGCCTCGCCAGACTTAATTTACTACCGCAATGCCGATGGTGTGTTCTCCGGTTGTAACCGGGCAATGGAAGAGCTAACGGGCAAGAAAGAGCACCAGTTAGTCGGATTAAGCCCTTGGGATGTTTATAGCAAAGAAATCGCTGAGCACATCGTTGATACTGACCAAAAGGTCTTCGCCGATAATCAAGCCATCACTTACGAGCAGTGGCTAGAGTATCCTGATGGACGCAAACATTACTTTGAACTGCGTAAAGTGCCGTTTTACAGCAAAGATGGTCGTCACCTTGGCTTGGTAGGTTTTGGCCGTGATATCACTGAACGTAAACGTCATGAAGAGTCGTTAGAGAAAGCAAGCCGTGATAAAACTACTTTCATCTCAACCATCAGTCATGAACTGCGAACGCCACTAAATGGCATTGTGGGCTTAAGTCGTATGCTTCTCGATAGTCCATTGACAGAAGAGCAGCGCAAACACATGCAGACCATCAATGTGAGTGCGATTACGCTAGGTAACATCTTCAACGATATTATCGATATGGATAAGTTTGATCGCCGCAAGCTAGAACTATTACCTGCGCCACTTAACTTCGAAGACTTCGTCGCTGAGATTGAAAGCATCTCAGCTTTGATGGCGGAGCAAAAAGGGCTGCGCTTTGACTTAGAACGTTTGAGTGATTTACCAAAAGCAATTGAAGTGGATGCGACCCGTTTGCGTCAGGTAATTTGGAACTTGGTCAGCAACGCAATGAAGTTTACCAAAGAAGGTGGCGTTGTGATGACGGTGAGCGCGGATGTAGAAGACGATTTTGCCACCATTATTATGGAAGTGGAAGACACAGGTATTGGTATACCGGAAGATGAGCTCGATAAAATCTTCGCCATGTATTACCAAGTGAAATCAGGTAAAGACAACCTGCATGCTGTCGGGACTGGTATAGGCTTGGCGGTGTCAAAACAGCTGATCAATATGATGGATGGTGACATTACGGTTACCAGTGAAGAAGGTTTTGGTAGTACTTTTACCGTATCGATTCACGTTCCTATTGTGGAACTCGAAGAACCTGTCATTGATGCAAAACGCGATAATGTGCATCTCAACATCTTTATGGTTGAAGACATTGAGCTTAACGTCACCGTGGCCAAATCGTTGCTTGAGAGCTTAGGACACTCCGTTACCGTGGCGATGACGGGACAAGAAGCGCTCGTGAACTTTGTGCCAGAAAAATATGACTTGGCGTTGTTGGATATTCAGCTGCCTGATATGACGGGGTTTGATGTCGCAAATTATTATCGCGAGCATTATAACAATCTGCCTCCATTGGTCGCCCTAACAGCTAATGTGATGAAAGATCGTCGTGAATACTTAGATAACGGTATGGATGATGCCATCAGTAAACCGCTTGCTGTGAATGCCATTCAGTCTGTAATTGATAAATTCTTCGCGCATCAGGTAGAGCCGCAAGAGCAACCTGAGAGCGTTCCAGAAACAGTGGAAGAGCCGACCCCTTCTCCTGTGATTGAGACACACTTGCTCGATATGGATATGTTAGAGTCTTACGTCGACATTGTTGGTGCCAAGCCGGTCTACGACAGCATAAAAATGTTTGAAGACATGATGCCAGACTATATTGATGTCTTAGACTCAAACATGACGGCAAAAGATCAAGATGGGATTGTTTCTGAAGCGCATAAAATTAAAGGCGCTGCAGGTTCGATTGGCCTCAAACGTATCCAAAGTGTGGCGCAGAAAGCGCAATCTCCCGATATGCCAGCATGGTGGGAAAACATTTCAGACTGGGTTGAAGAGATCAAAAATGAATACCAAAACGATATTCAAGTCCTCAAAAGTTGGTTGGAACAAAGGAAATAACATGAAAAAAATCGCACCGTTGGCGTTGGTTATAGCATTTATGGCAGGCTGCAGTTCCGTTCCAAGTGTGAACTGGCAACAAAACAGTCAGATTACGATTAACCAGGTGAATGTCGAGCTCAAAAGTAACTTATGGGTGAACCTGATGCCGACTGTTGGGGAAGTACAAGAGCAAAGCATTCAAGGATCACTTTACCTTGAAGGAGACCAGTTACTCCCAGCCAACCTGACTGCCGAAGCGCTTATCATCAAGCAAGGGGAAAAAGAGTGGTGGGTGGATGAAGACTCTTTAGAAACTCGAACTCATAGTGAGAGCCAATGGGAAGTAGCCTTCACGTCTCAGGTAGACGCGGACACAGAAAAATCGGTTGATATCGCGGTACTTTTAGACGACGCAGGTAAACAGCGCTGGTTAGTGGAAAAGTACGTGAAGATTAACAAGGTTTATTAGATTCAGTGATTATCCGCTAATTGCTAAACCCAAAATAAAAGGGCTTGCTCAATGAGCAAGCCCTTTGCGTATTAGCGATTCAATTAGTCTTCTAGATCGCCACAGAAGCGGTAACCTTCGCCGTGGATAGTCGCGATGATTTCAGGAGTACCTGAAACAGACTCAAAGTGTTTACGAATGCGACGAATCGTTACGTCTACAGTACGGTCATGCGGCTTAAGTTCACGGCCAGTCATCTTCTTAAGAAGATCGGCACGAGTTTGAATCTTACCTGGGTTCTCACAGAAGTGCAGTAGAGCTCGGAACTCAGAGCGAGGGAGCTTGTAGCTATCACCAGCAGGGCTTACTAGAGAGCGACTGTTGATGTCCAGTACCCAACCATTGAATTCATACTTTTCTACTGAGCGTTTCTCTTCTTGCACCGCGTTAGAGCTCATTGAGCGGCTAAGTAGGTTGCGAGCACGAATAGTCAGTTCACGTGGGTTGAATGGTTTAGTGATGTAGTCATCTGCACCAATCTCAAGACCTAGGATCTTGTCCACTTCATTGTCACGGCCTGTCAGGAACATTAAAGCAATGTTCGCTTGTTCGCGTAGTTCACGCGCTAACAGAAGGCCATTCTTGCCTGGAAGATTAATGTCCATAATAACCAAGTTGACTGAGTTGTCAGACAACACTTGGTGCATCTCTTCACCGTCACTGGCTTCAAAAACAGCGTATCCCTCTGCTTCAAAAATACTCTTAAGAGTGTTACGAGTTACTTGCTCATCTTCAACGATAAGAATCTGCGGGGTTTGCATTGGCGGTACCTAAATTTGTGACAAAATTGTGCTAATAGAATAAATTCTAGGCAAAAATATAACATACAGGTAATGTGATTTTGATAATAAATCAAGTTGATCAAAAAAACACTTCTTTCAGTTATCCGCCCTCCATGGAATTTTGCCAACTCACCAGTATCCAATGGCGACGTTTATTCTAAAGGGCTTGTTTACCTTTCATTTCCTGCTTTCTGTGGGGCCTGAAACGTAAACACCCTAAGATATGGAGCGGATTTTATATTGTTAACAGCATGCTAACAATGCTCAAATGTTAATTCCATTCAGTTTGTTGATTTATATCAATTGATGAAATGTAACTGTTATTAATCGTTTAAGACTTATGATAGAAAAAAGTAATACGAACATAGACGCATCGTTATGGAATGCTTATTCAGAATCTTTTTTCAGATTCGAGGCCGAGTGGTGCGTTTCAAACTACGCTGTGATAACCGCTTGGAACCCATACAGTAATTTGCGGTCCAAAGAAGAGAACTGCATAAGCAATCAAGCATTAGAAACGCTACTACAGCACGTTAATTACGCGCCTATCACAGTAGGTGACAGCTCTTTTACATGGTATGAGGAAAGCTTTGCCGTCGAGTTATCACCAGAGGCGGCGGTCGCATTGGCGAATGACTTTCAACAAAACGCGATTTACTACGTCATTGATGATCAACTTTACCTTATTGCGTGCTCACAGCCGAAAGTGTTGCATAAGTTAGGCTCCCTTAAGCCTCGACTCGTATAGGAAAGGATACTACTCACCGAAGCACTGCTTGGGTGAGAAAATTCACGGAGGAAATATGAGAGACATTACACCCGATATTTGTGACCAATTTGAAGACCAAGTTACCCTGCTTACTTTGCCACTGCAGAACTTTGGTCAACGCACCGCTTTTTACGGAGAAATTGTCACAGTGCGTTGCTATCACGACAACTCAAAAGTACGTGAAGTACTGGGCGAAGATGGGACGGGGAAAGTATTGATTGTTGACGGACATGGTTCGTGTCAGAAAGCATTGCTTGGCGATCAATTAGCAATACTCGGAATAGAAAATGGGTGGGAAGGCATTATTGTCTATGGTGCAATACGCGACGTAGCACAAATATCTCAGATGGACATTGGTGTGCAAGCACTTGGTACCAATCCGTTTAAGACAGAGAAGCGAGGTATGGGAGAGGTCAATGTGACCTTAACGATGCAAAACCAAATCGTGCAGCCGAAGCATTATGTGTACGCTGATTGGAATGGTGTGTTGATTTCAAAGCAAAAATTAGATTTCTAAAAACGAAAGCCTAAACCTACCTCAATACCTTGTTGCCAATCTTGGTAATCAAGAGTCGCGTGAAAATCCAGTTTATCGGTGATTTTTACGCGACTTGAGACTTCAGCTGCGAGGCTGCTGTCTTCTTGTCGAATACCTTCCGCAGTCTCATTCTTGTAAGAGCGAACCGTACTTTTTAGTGTGACACGATCATTGAAGTGATAGCTGATCCCACTCAAAAAACCGCTTTGGTTTTGGGTTGGAGAGTTGTTGACTCGTGCACCGACGTAAACGTCTACGGAGTCAAAGAGTTCGTACGCATAACCCGTGTCGATATTCCAAACATCGAAACTGTCAGATTGATAGCTGTCGCTGGAAATAAACAGTTTATGAGGAGAAGGGGATGTTTTGCCTGGAAGAGGCGGAAGCTCGTTCGCTAGACAAACGCCAGGCACAAAAAACAGCAACAGAAAAAGCCCTCTTTTCATGCTCACCACTCCTTGTGTCAACTTTTTTATTAGTATGTGCCCAAAGCTTCTCACTATTAAAGCATAGAATATGAAAGCTAGCTCACCTATTTTCTAAATAATTCGATCCTGTGAACATAGGTCACAGTTAAGTTGTTGTTAAGTGTCAACAACTCCCTTTCATAATTTGATCTTACGCTTTATGACGAAGATCAGACTAGTTATGGAGTAAAAAGTGAGACTGATGACGATGGGATGAGCCCCCTACAAAAATAAGCGACAGATTTCCTAACGAGCAATAACATCCAATTAGCTTTAAATATCAATAAGATTGCTTAGCAGAAATCGCTGTAAGACTGAAAAACAAACAATTTTTTGTTGACTATGAATCGGAAACTCGGTAAACGTAGGGTTAAGCAAACACAATTAACGTTGAATATTTATTTATGCCATCTAACAGCCTAGTAGTAATGACCACGACCATTATTATTACCGACACGACACATGTTGGGGCAGGCTGCTGAGCGAAAGAAATTCACAAAAAAGGCCTGTATCCAACAAGATACAGGCCTTTTTTTATGCTTTTTTATCCAGAATTTAGACAAGTTTGAGAAGATATACCGGAGGAAGGGATGCGAGTATTGAAGTTTGGCGGTTCATCACTAGCTGATGCAGATCGCTTTTTAAGAGCGGCAGACATCATTGCCAATAACGCTCAACAAGAAGAAGTGGCGGTTGTTCTTTCAGCCCCAGGTAAAACAACAAATAAGTTGGTTGCGGTCATTGAAGGCGCGTTGCGCAATGGTGAAGCAGAGCTGCAAATCAAAGAGTTGGATGAATCGTTTAAAACGCTCTTCACTCAAATCCAAGCAGTACTCCCCAATATTGATGGTTCAGCTTTCGATAACCAAGTGAAAACCTCGCTATCTCAATTACGTCAATTTGTTCACGGCATCAATCTATTAGGTATGTGCCCAAACAACGTAAATGCGCGCATTATTAGTAAAGGTGAGCGTGTTTCCATTCAGTTGATGAAAGCTGTCTTGGAGGCGAAGGGACAACAAGCGAGCTTGATCGATCCTGTCGAGTATCTGTATGCCCAAGGTGATCATCTTGAAGCTATGGTTGATGTGGATATTTCAACGCAAAACTTCCGTCAAAAACCCCTTCCTCAGGGTCATGTGAACATTATGCCGGGCTTTACAGCTGGCAACGAAAAAGGAGAGCTTGTCACGCTTGGTCGGAATGGCTCTGACTACTCGGCAGCGGTTCTTGCAGCTTGCTTACGCGCAGACTGTTGTGAAATCTGGACCGACGTTGATGGTGTATACAACTGTGACCCACGTTTAGTCGAAGATGCTCGCCTGCTTAAATCACTAAGCTACCAAGAAGCGATGGAGCTTTCTTATTTTGGTGCTTCCGTTCTGCACCCGAAAACCATCGCCCCTATTGCTCAATTCCATATTCCATGTCTGATCAAAAACAGCTTTAACCCTCAAGGTGCAGGTACTCTTATCGGCCAAGATACTGGTGAAGATAATCTTGCGATCAAAGGTATTACAACACTTAACGACCTAACCATGGTTAACGTATCAGGCCCTGGTATGAAAGGCATGGTAGGCATGGCGAGTCGTGTATTCGGTGCGATGTCTTCTGCTGGTGTATCTATTGTTCTGATCACTCAGTCTTCTTCTGAATACAGCATCAGCTTCTGTATTGAGGCTGAAGATAAAGCGAAAGCGCAGCAAGTGCTGGCAGATGCGTTCGAGCTAGAACTGAAAGATGGCTTACTAGAACCGGTCGAGTTTATTGATAATGTTTCAATCATTACGCTTGTTGGTGACGGTATGCGCACATCGCGTGGTGTGGCTTCTCGCTTCTTCTCTTCTCTTGCTGAAGTGAACGTGAACATCGTGGCGATAGCACAAGGCTCATCAGAACGTGCGATTTCTGCCGTTATTCCAGAAGACAAAATTTCTGAAGCGATCAAAGCGTGTCACGAAAACCTATTCAACTCGAAACACTTCCTCGATGTGTTCGTTGTTGGTGTCGGTGGTGTGGGTGGCGAGCTGGTGGATCAGATCGAACGCCAACAAGTCAAACTGGCTGAGAAAGGCATTGTGATTCGAGTTTGTGGCTTAGCAAACAGCAAAGGTCTTTTGCTTGATAGCGAAGGCTTACCGCTCGAGCACTGGCGTGATCGTATGTCAGCAGCCACAGAAGAGTTCAGCCTAGCGCGTCTGATTTCTTTGGTACAACGCAATCATATTATCAACCCAGTATTGGTTGATTGTACGTCCAGTGAAGGCATTGCTAAACAATACGCCGACTTCCTAGCGGCAGGTTTTCATGTTGTAACACCAAACAAAAAAGCAAACACAGCAAGCATGGCGTACTACCATCAGCTTCGCGATGTGGCTCGTAGCTCCCGTCGTAAATTGATGTATGAAACAACCGTAGGTGCAGGCCTACCGGTTATTGAAAACTTGCAAAACCTAATTTCTGCAGGCGATGAACTGGAGCGTTTCAGCGGTATTCTTTCGGGTTCTCTTTCTTATATTTTCGGTAAGTTAGATGAAGGAATGAGCTTAAGTGAAGCGACGAATATCGCAAAAGAAAATGGCTTTACTGAACCAGATCCTCGTGATGACCTGTCTGGTATGGATGTCGCGCGTAAGCTGTTGATCCTAGCTCGTGAAGCGGGCATGTCACTAGAGCTTGAAGATGTTGTTGTTGACCAAGCGCTACCGCCAGGTTTTGATGATTCAGGCAGTGTTGATGAGTTTATGGCGCGTCTTCCAGAGGCAGACGCTTACTTCAAAGAGTTATCGGCTAAAGCAGCAGAAGAAGGCAAAGTACTGCGTTACGTTGGTGAAATTAACGAGGGCAAGTGCACAGTAAGCATCGCTGCGGTGGATGAAAACGATCCGATGTATAAAATCAAAGACGGTGAAAACGCACTGGCATTTTACAGCCGTTACTACCAGCCAATCCCACTTGTGTTGCGTGGCTATGGCGCAGGTACTGAGGTAACGGCTGCGGGTGTATTCTCTGACGTGATGCGTACTTTAGGTTGGAAACTAGGGGTATAACAAGAATGAGTTCAAGTGATATGGATGTAGTGGTTTATGCCCCAGCATCAATTGGTAATGTAAGTGTTGGTTTTGATGTATTGGGGGCGGCGGTGTCCCCAGTGGATGGGACCTTGCTAGGTGACAGAGTGCAAGTTAAGGCAGGGGCTGAGCCGTTCAGTCTGAAAACTGCGGGTAATTTTGTCTCTAAGTTGCCTACAGAGCCAAAAGAAAACATCGTTTACGATTGTTGGCTGGTGTTTTCTCGCGAGCTAGATAAAAAAGGTGTTGAGCTAAAACCACTTGAAATGACGCTAGAAAAGAACATGCCAATAGGCTCAGGTTTAGGCTCAAGTGCATGTTCTATCGTGGCGGCGCTGGATGCCTTAAACCGATTCCATGGTCAACCGCTGAATGAGACTGAGCTGCTAGCACTGATGGGGGAAATGGAAGGCAAAATCTCTGGTGGTATTCACTACGATAACGTCGCGCCGTGTTACCTTGGTGGTGTCCAGTTGATGCTTGAAGAGCTTGGTATCATTAGCCAAGAAGTGCCTTGTTTTGATGATTGGTACTGGGTCATGGCGTATCCGGGAATCAAAGTATCAACAGCAGAAGCGCGTGAGATCCTACCATCTCAATACCGCCGACAAGATATCATCGCTCATGGTCGTCACCTTGCGGGCTTTATTCATGCGTGTCATTCTGGTCAGCCAGAGCTAGCTGCAAAAATGATCAAAGACGTGATCGCAGAACCGTATCGTGAGAAACTGCTTCCGGGCTTTGCGAATGCACGTCAATACGCAGCCTCTGCGGGTGCATTGGCTACCGGTATTTCTGGCAGTGGGCCGACACTGTTCAGTATTTGCAAAGAGAAAGATGTCGCTGAGCGAGTTGCTCGCTGGTTAGAACAGAACTACGTACAAAACGAAGAAGGATTCGTCCATGTTTGTCGTCTAGATAAGCAGGGTTCGAAAGTAACAGGAAGTGAGCTATGAAGCTTTACAATATAAAAGAAAATGATGAACAAGTTTCCTTTGGCCAAGCCGTTCGCCAAGGGTTAGGCCGTAACCAAGGTCTATTTTTCCCATCGGAATTACCAAAGTTTGAAGACGTTGATGCGCTACTGGCAGAAGACTTTGTCTCTCGTAGCACGAAGATTTTATCAGCGTTTATCGGTGATGAGCTGGCGGAAGAGCAAGTCAACGCGCTTGTGGACGCAGCGTTCCAATTCCCGGCGCCAATCAATCAAGTCAAAGATGGTGTTTACGCGTTAGAGCTTTTCCATGGTCCAACGCTGGCATTTAAAGATTTTGGCGGTCGCTTTATGGCGCAATCTCTTGCGGCGGTATCGGACGGTGGCAAGATCACCATTCTGACTGCGACTTCTGGCGATACTGGCGCAGCCGTTGCGCACGCTTTCTATGGTATGGAAGACATCAACGTTGTGATTCTTTACCCGAAAGGCAAGATCAGCCCACTGCAAGAGAAGCTATTCTGTACGCTAGGCAAGAACATTCACACTGTCGCGATCGATGGCGACTTCGATGCGTGCCAGGCTCTGGTTAAGCAAGCTTTCGATGATTCCGCACTGCGTGAAGAGATCGGCCTGAACTCTGCAAACTCAATCAACATCAGCCGTTTGATGGCGCAAATCTGTTACTACTTTGAAGCAGCCGCGCAAATGAGTAAGGAAGAGCGTGAAAACCTAGTCGTGTCTGTACCAAGTGGTAACTTCGGTAACCTGACGGCAGGTCTACTGGCAAAAGCGCTGGGTCTGCCGATCAAACGCTTCATTGCTGCAACCAACGCCAATGACACCGTGCCACGCTACCTAGAAACAGGTAAGTGGGAGCCAAAACCAACGGTTGCAACGACATCGAACGCAATGGATGTAAGTCAACCGAACAACTGGCCGCGTATTGAAGAGCTCTGCCGAGTGAAAGAGTGGGGCCTAGAGACACTAGGTAAAGGCGCGGTTTCAGATGAGCAAAGCGCACAATCTGTGAAAGACTTGTACTCATTGGGCTACCTATGTGAACCGCACGGTGCGATTGCTTACCGCGTTCTTGAAGAGCAACTGCAAGAAGGTGAAACCGGTCTGTTCCTATGTACTGCTCACCCTGCGAAGTTCAAAGAAGTGGTGGATGACATTTTGCAATCTGACATCGAGCTTCCTGCACCGCTAGCGAAGCACGCGGCGATGGAACTGCTATCGGAAGAGCTAGACGCAGACTTTGATGCATTGAAACAAGTACTGCGCCGCGTACAGTAATTATTAAAATGATGAACGACGAAAGGTGAATGAGCAATCATTCGCCTTTTTTATTGTCGGTAAGTTTTGACTCTCTTTATGATTGAGAAACGAACTTAACTAAATGAGATGGAAAGAAAAGCATGCATTTTTTGATTTTCCTTGGCTCAGTGAGAGACAGCACGCCACCACGACCAGCCCGCTTGGGCATGCGAGTGAGTAGAGCTTGTGAAACGTTGTTTAAGAATCAGTATTCGCAACATACCGTCGAAATCATTGACCCATTGAACTACGACTTTGACGACGTGTTTAAGCCTGAGTTTGCTTATCATCGCGCTAAAGTGCCAGCCCACTTGAGAGAACTGGCGGACAAAATTAAAAGTGCCGATGGCTATGTGATGGTCAGTCCGGAATATAACCATTCGATGAGTCCTGCCTTGGCTAATATGCTTAACCATTTTGGTAGTTCGCTGTTTTCTTATAAGCCAAGTGCTATCGTGACCTATTCTGCTGGGCAATGGGGTGGTGCTCGTGCTGCAGTGTCGATGCGTACTTTCTTATCTGAGCTGGGGTGCTTGCCTGTGTCGGCAATGATCCACATTCCGAAAGCGCAAGAGGTGTTTGATGAACAGGGCGTCGTTGCGGATGAGTCTGAGCAGACGCAGTGGGACAGCTATATGAATCGCACAATACATCAACTCATTTGGTGGGCTGAAGGCGCTTCACAACAAAGAGAAAGGCTTGACCCAACCTCACTGGCTGAAGTGTTTAAGAAGGATCCGTCACAGAGAAATGCTCCGTAAAGGAACAGAACGGTTAGATGCATGGAAAAACAAAAAAAGCTTGGTCATTGCTGACCAAGCTTTTTAAATTCTAGCGAGCTAGTTTACTGAGAAATTATAGAGTCTCAGTAAAAGTACGAGCGATTACGTCACGTTGCTGTTCTGGAGTCAGCGAGTTGAAACGTACTGCGTAACCAGAAACACGGATAGTTAGTTGTGGGTATTTCTCTGGGTGTGCAACTGCATCTTCTAGTGTTTCGCGTTTAAGCACGTTCACGTTTAGGTGTTGACCACCTTCGATGCGAGGAGCTGTTTCGATTGCTACTTCACGGCTTTCGTATTCACCTAGATCGCTGATTGCGATAACTTGGTCTGCTTCGTAGCCAGCAGTTGCAGCAACACAACGAGCTTCATTTTTTTCGCTATCTAATAGCCAGATAGAGTTTAGTAGGTCGTCGTTTGCCGCTTTTGTAATTTGGATACCTTGGATCATCACTATCTCCTAGACCACTTACGTGGTGATTATTGGTGTTAATTTTCGAATTTTCGTTGAGCTGAGTATTATATAGCTAATATCCACTATTTTAATATTGATTTAAGTCAAAAAACAACCAAAAACATTATTTTTATTAAGGTAATTTTGTTGAGTTAAATCAATAAAACCTTTGAAAACAAACTAATTACAATTTATTTGATAATATAAAAAATATTTAATAACTTATTTTGTTGTAAATTTACTACAAATTGAGCTTAAAGTTTAAACTGATTAACGCAACTATCTGTATTTAGGTAGCAATACTGAAAGTCTAAAGTGATTAAATGACAAACATGAAAAACAAGCTTGGGAATAAACTCATTGGTGCACATGTCTCTGCTGCTGGTGGGGTCGATCAAGCGCCGTTGAGAGCTCGCGAAATTGGCGCGAATGCGTTCGCACTATTTACAAAAAACCAACGCCAGTGGGTGGCGAAGCCTTTAGAAGCAAAAACCATCAGTGCGTTTAAAGCGAACTGTAAAATGCTGGGTTTCGGCGCAGAACATATTCTTCCCCATGACTCTTATCTAATTAACTTAGGTGCACCAGAAGCGGATAAGTTGGATAAGTCACGCGCTGCATTCATCGATGAGATGGAGCGTTGTAATCAATTGGGTTTAACGTTGCTGAACTTTCACCCTGGGAGCCACTTAAAGAAAGTCTCGGAACAGGAGTGCTTAGCGACGATCGCTGAGTCGATCAATCTTGCGCACAAAGCGGTGCCGAATGTGATCGCGGTAATCGAGAATACGGCTGGTCAGGGTACAAACCTAGGTTGGAAGTTTGAGCACCTTGCTGAAATCATCGAGCAAGTGGAAGACAAAGAACGTGTTGGTGTATGTCTCGATACTTGCCACACGTTTACCGCCGGTTACGATCTGCGTACTAAAGAGGATTGTGAGCATACCTTTGCGGAATTCGACCGTATTGTTGGGATGCACTATTTAAGAGCAATGCATCTAAATGATTCAAAAGTTGAGTTTGCCAGCAAAGTGGATCGCCACCACTCATTAGGCAAAGGAGAAATCGGGTGGGATTGCTTTGAGTACATCGCGAAAGACTCTCGATTTGATGGTATCCCTCTGATTTTAGAAACAATTGATCCGGACATCTGGCAGCAAGAAATCAACGCACTGCGTCAGTTTCATCTAGCGGCGATAGGTAACCAATGATGTGATCACAGAGTTGGCACCTTTCTTTCTTAGCCACTTAAGTCAATTTGAATTAAGAAAGAAGGATGCCACTATGTCTCGACCACTCTCTTTTGCTTCTTACGCATATAGCCGCCGCGTGCTTCGTTTGCCGATGCCTAATCGTCACATTACAGGACAGGGGCATTTTCGAACGCCACAGAAGCATTAGTCCTTTATTACTGTTCTCAAGTTCGTGGTAAGTTTTTGTTTGTTTGGGTTTCGCTCGTTAGAATAGAAGCAAAATTTAGGACAGGAACTTTCCATGAATCAGTCACCCACTTGGCACGATGTGATCGGCGAAGAGAAAAAGCAGAGCTACTTTGTAGACACTTTGAATTTTGTAGAAGCAGAACGCGCCGCAGGCAAAGCGATTTTTCCGCCAGCGAAAGATGTCTTTAATGCGTTTCGTTTTACCGAGTTTAACGATGTTAAAGTAGTGATTCTGGGGCAGGACCCATACCATGGTCCAAATCAGGCGCATGGCTTGTGCTTTTCCGTTCTTCCTGGAATCAAAACGCCACCATCACTCGTTAATATGTATAAAGAGCTGGCTCAAGATATTGAAGGGTTCCAAATCCCTCAGCATGGATTCTTACAAAGCTGGGCAGAGCAAGGTGTATTGCTGCTCAATACGGTATTGACGGTTGAGCAAGGTAAAGCGCATTCACATTCAAAAACGGGGTGGGAAACGTTCACTGACCGAGTGATTGAAGCGATAAACCAGCATCAGGAAGGCGTGGTGTTTTTATTGTGGGGCTCTCACGCTCAGAAGAAAGGGCGCTTTATTGATCGCAATAAACATCATGTGTTAGCCGCACCACATCCATCACCACTCTCAGCACACCGAGGTTTTTTTGGTTGTAAGCATTTCTCTCAAGCAAACCAGTTACTTGCCTCGCAAGGAAAAGCACCAATCAACTGGCATTTGCCATTAACTGTATAAAAGAAGAGACAGCGATAATGCTGCCATTATCGCTGTTTTTTTGAGCACGCTCGAGGCTGATGGCAAATTTCTCATGTACACTTATTAAAAGTAGGTGTTAAGGAGAGACGCTATGATGATCGAAAGAATTCGACGCGAACACGGCTATATGGTTCGTCTGTTGGCGATACTGCGCCATAAACTTAATGAGATAAAAGAAGAACGTGCGATCAACTACGCATTAGTAAGCGAGATAGTTGATTACCTCTCTAATCATTCAGAAAAAGTTCACCATCCGAAAGAAGATATTCTCTATCACCACTTTCTGGAGCACTATGGTAAGCAACAGACCATGGAAAACTTAGAGAAAGAACACCAAGAGCTAGCAAGTAAAACCAAAGAGTTTGCTTCCTTGATAGAGATGATCCTGCAGGATGCTGTTGTGCCTCAAGACATGTTTGTGGCCCACCTAGAGGATTTCATTGAATCACAAAGACGTCACTTGGAGTTAGAGGAACGAAAAATCCTGCCTCTCATTGAGGAGCTGTTCACTACCGAGGATTGGCAGCATGTTGAAAGCTTATGGAGCGTCAGTGAAGATGACCCAGTTTTTGGTGACACCATCGCCGATCGTTATAAACAGTTAGCTGAACGTGTGCGTCAAAGTGATGCTGAGTATGTTTAAGTGTGTGCGATGAAACCTGAGTGAGCGAAAGTATCACTCGGGTTTGTTAGCTGCATTTCTTATTTATTGAGAATTGGACGCAAATTTATCTTTTGCGCTTCTCAACCAAAAGACAGGAAAATTCCTATTGAGTAATAACGGTACTCATACTCAAATCCTAGCGCTTAAACACGTCGTTTACGGTTACTGTAAACAAAAACAAAAGGCACCCTTAAGGTGCCTTTTGTTTGAATTAGAGTTTAATGTCTTCCAAGTTGTAGTCGGTACAGGCATCAAGTTCGCGTAGCTCTTTAAGCAAATTGCGCCTGTCGTTCATCTCTTCTATTTCACGCCACTTTCGCTTTACTGGTTTGGCACGAGATTTGGTTGTTGAGGTAGTATCCAGATTAAAAATGTCATCTAGTTGAAAGCCTTCCATAAGCCACCTTTACCTTTCTTAAGCTAAACTGTTGTAACCAGTCCTTGTGGAGTTTTTTAAGTACCACAATAGCCGTGAGAATAACCATGATATATTTCGCATTTGTGTCGGTAGCATGACATTTTCGTGCAAAAATATTCTCAAAATCACACTTTTCATGGCAATGTGATGGCTAAAAAATGCACAAACGATCTCAAGAAAACGATTAAATAGAGAGATTTTCAATGTTAATTCAATTTGGCGAGTGGGGGGACAGTGCAAAGGTCAAAGTTGCATAAAACCAGTTTGATGAAATAGTGTTCAATTAGATGGTAAGGCACTAGAGCAAATTTATGTAACACCTTGTGAATACTAGCTTGCTCTTAATTATATGGGTCTCCGTTCTGTTTGGTGGGCGATAATTATTTATGTTGGCATTTGGTAATTGAAATGTTGCGACTTATGGGTGTTAAGTCTTCCATTTATGTTATTTTTTGGTGACTTTATAGTGAAAAATAACAATGTTATTATCATGATTGCATATTGATTTTTGCGCTCCTAGGTTGCATTATCCGCCCGTCAAAAAATACGCTGGTACGTAAAATGGATGCATGAAGCGACGTTTACGATTCTAGATTGCCCATAAACATTACTTAAAAAGCTAAGCACACTTTGACACTTAGCAGGCAATTTGGTGGATGGCTTGGACGCATAGACCGGCGCAACTCACTTTGAGGTACACATGACAGACTTAATCAATTTGATGAACGATCTCCTTTGGGGTTCGATTCTGGTTTATCTTCTTGTTGGTGTTGGTATTTACTTCACCGTTCGATTAGGGTTCATTCAGTTCCGCCATTTCGGCCACATGTTCTCTGTTCTTAAGAACAGTCGTAAAGCAGACAAAGCTGGTATTTCTTCTTTCCAAGCGCTTTGTACTAGTCTTGCTGCACGTGTTGGTACAGGTAACATGGCGGGCGTTGCAGTTGCATTGACTGCAGGTGGTCCTGGCGCGATCTTCTGGATGTGGCTGATCGCAATGCTTGGTATGGCAACGTCGTTTGCAGAGAGTACTCTGGCGCAGCTATACAAAACCAAAGATGATGATGGCAACTACCGTGGTGGTCCTGCCTACTACATGGAAAAAGGCCTGGGCATGCGTTGGATGGGCGTATTGTTCTCAGTTTTCCTAATCATCGCTTTTGGTTTGGTATTCAACGCCGTACAAGCTAACTCAATTGCAAATGCAATGAGCACAGCATTTGGTTGGAGTGACCTGTACGTTGGTATCGCGGTTGTAGTACTGTCTGCGATTGTAATTTTCGGTGGTATCAAGCGTATCGCAAAAGTCGCAGAGATGATCGTTCCGATCATGGCGCTGCTTTACTTGGCTCTAGCACTGTTCATCATGTTCTCTAATCTAGAGAAGCTACCTGATGTATTAATGCTTATCTTTAAGAGTGCATTTGGTCTGCAAGAAGCGGCGGCTGGGGGTCTTGGCTACGCGATTGCACAGGCAATGATTAACGGTATTAAACGCGGTCTATTCTCGAACGAAGCGGGTATGGGTTCTGCGCCAAACGCGGCGGCTTCAGCAACGCCTTACCCACCACACCCTGCATCTCAAGGTTATGTTCAGATGCTAGGTGTATTTATGGATACGATCGTTATCTGTTCAGCGACAGTGGCTATCATCCTGATGTCAGGTGAGTATGTCGGTCAAGCAACAGAAGTGACGGGTATCGAGCTAACTCAGCGTGCATTGAGCTCGCAAGTTGGTGATTGGGGTGGCATCTTTGTTGCCGTGGCAATCTTCTTCTTTGCATTTACATCAATCATCGCGAATTACTCGTACGCTGAAACGAACCTAATCTTCCTAGAGCACAACCATAAGGCGGGCCTAAGCATTTTCCGCGTTGTTGTTCTTGGTATGGTGATGTTTGGTGCACTTGCTTCGCTCCCAGTCGTATGGTCACTTGCTGATGTTTCGATGGGGCTGATGGCGATAGTCAACTTGGTGGCAATCATCTTGCTATCTGGCATCGTGATTAAGCTAGCAAAAGATTACAACCGCCAACTTGGTGAAGGTAAAGTACCAACGTTTGATGCGAATGACTTCCCTGAGCTGAAATCTCAGCTTGAAGAAGGCATTTGGTACAACGATAAAAAAGACTAAGTGAGCTATCACTCATAGTTGAAAGCTATTAGTACGATGTAAAAAGCCATGCAGACAATGCATGGCTTTTTTTGTACCCTATTAAAAAACAAAATTAGAGAAGGGAAAGTCATGCTTATCGTAGTTTCTCCAGCGAAGACTCTTGATTACGAGTCTCCGTTAGCGACAGAAAAATTTACTCAACCTGAGTTGGTCGAATACTCAAAAGAGCTTATCGATGTTTGCCGCAAACTGACTCCTGCTGATGTTGCCTCTTTAATGAAAGTGAGCGACAAGATTGCCGATTTGAATGTCGGGCGATTTCAAGAGTGGAGTGAAACGTTTACCACAGAAAACTCACGACAAGCGATCCTAGCGTTTAAAGGTGATGTTTACACAGGACTAGACGCCGAAACCTTATCTGAGGCGGACTTCGAATATGCTCAAGATCATCTGCGCATGTTATCTGGCCTCTATGGTTTACTAAAACCACTCGACTTGATGCAGCCATACCGTCTTGAAATGGGTACCAAGCTTGCAAACGACAAGGGCACGAACTTGTACCAGTTTTGGGGCAATGTGATTACGGATAAGCTGAATGAAGCGATTTCTGCTCAAGGTGGTAATGTGCTTATCAACCTTGCATCAAATGAATACTTTAAAGCGGTGAAGCCAAAGCACTTAGATGCGCAAGTGATCACGCCAGTATTCAAAGATTGTAAGAATGGCCAATACAAGGTCATCAGCTTCTACGCGAAGAAAGCGCGCGGCATGATGGCGCGTTACATCATCGAAAACCGTATTGAGAGCGTGGCAGACCTGACTAAGTTTGATACGGCGGGTTACTACTTTGTTGAAGATGAATCGACACCAACAGAGTTAGTATTTAAACGCGAAGAGCAAAACTAAAACTGATTGAGACGTAGTCTACGTTAATCTCCATCAGTACAAACGAAAAAGGGTTGGCAGTACCAACCCTTTGTTATGTTTTAGCTTGGGCTATTTCGCCCCAATAAGATTACTTCTTCTTAGCGGTTTTCTTTTTCGCTGGCTTCTTCTTGTCTTCTTTTTTCTTTTTCTTCTTAAACACAGGTTTTTTGTGTTTTGGACGCATCTCTTTTACGAAACGCTCTTTGATGTCTTCTTTCACGTAACGTGCAACGCGATCCATCATTGGTTGGTCGTGTGCTTCTACGATTGAGATAGCATTACCTTTCTTACCCGCACGAGCCGTACGGCCAATACGGTGAAGGTAAACATCAGCCGTACGTGGCATGTCGTAGTTAATAACGTGTGACACATCTGGAAGATCGATACCACGCGCCGCTACGTCTGTCGCGAGCAGCACGTTCACAGTACCATCACGGAAACGTGTAATCGCGTTATTACGACGATCTTGAGGCATTTCACCTTGAATCCAAGAACATGGAATCTGTGCGCTCTCAAGCTGCGCTCGTAGCTCTGCCAAACGCTCACGTGTCTTCAAGAAGACGATGGTGCGTTCTGCTTGTTGAGTAATAATGTGTTTTAGTAATTCAAGCTTGTGTTCTGCATCATCAGCACGGTGGTACCACTGAGCAATCTTCTTACGCTCACGCAGTGGCGATTTTGCATCGATCTCTGCTGGGTCATTCAACAGATCAGCGGTAAAGCCTTCTACGCCTTTACCCTCTAAAGTTGCTGAGAACAGAAGGGTTTGTTTACGCCAGCGGCACTCGTTAGATAGACGATCGACAGTAGGAGCAAAACCCATGTCTAGCATACGGTCTGCTTCATCCAGAATTAACCATTCAATCGCACGGCAATCAAAACGCTCTGCATCAATGTATTCTTTTAAACGGCCAGGCGTTGCAACCACAATGTCTTGTGTTGTCGCAAGGATATCGGCGTGCTCTTGGTATTGAACACCACCTGTGATGGTGAAAATGTTCAGTTTAGTGTTTTTTGCCAAAGCTCGTGCTTGATCAGCGATTTGCATCGCCAATTCGCGCGTTGGCGTTAGGATCAAAATACGCGCAGGTCCAGGCTTGCGACGAGGGAAGTCTTGCAAGTATTGCAATGCAGGCAGAACGAAGGCTGCCGTTTTACCAGTACCTGTTGGCGCTGACGCTAGAATGTCACGACCATCCAACGCTTGTGGAATCGCTTCTGCCTGAATTTTTGTTGGGCGTTCGTAACCCATCTCTTCAATGGCTTCAAGTAGGTTTTGGTCTAGATCAAGTTCAGCAAAGGTTCTGATCACAATGAGTTCTCCACAAGCAAAGCTTGGTTAATGGTTCGCCACAACAGCATAGAATACAAAAAGGTCGCACATTATAAAGTGATTGGTGATAAGGATCACATGTTATTTCACATCTTAAGATAAAACTCGCGGGTTAATTGGACGAAATCGTCACTGTAACCGTCATGCGAATGAATTATTAAATGTGATTCTTGAGTATCGCAAGGCTGCTTCGCCAGTTCAAATAACAGTCGATGTACCGGTTTCTTTTCTGATGGCTGTACACGACAGACTCGCGATAGATGCCAACCTTGGTGTAATGCTAGTTCAATAAACCGTTCGCCTTCGGTGATTGGTAACACAAAATTAGCTTTCCCTTGTTCATCAAGCAACTGATAGCAACGTTGTAGCAATGCGTTGTGGCGTAGCGTATCAGTGTGCCTCGCGGTTGCACGTTGACTGTGTTTCGATTGCTCGCCGCTATTGAAGTAGGGCGGATTACAAATGATACGTTGGAATGGATGCGTCGGCGTAAAGTCTAGTACGTCAGAATGATGCACACTCACACGAGCTGACCAAGGCGACTGAACCACATTTTTTTGCGCAGCTTCAATGGCTGTTAATTCAATATCGACCGCGGTTACTTGAGCTTCTGTAAAGCGTTGGGCACACATCAGGGCAAGCAACCCGGTGCCAGTGCCAATATCGAGAATTTGAGCGTTGTTCGGGCTTTGAATCCAAGCACCAAGCATGACCCCATCAGTGCTGACGGGCATACCACTCTCGCCGCCCTCAATACAAAATTGCTTAAAATTGAAGCCTTTAGTTTTCAGTTTTTTGCTCTTCATGATTGTTTTATGTTTGCTCAATAATTAAGTGAATTTCTCTATTGTTTCTTAATTGTATAGATTGTTGTTTTGTTGGTTATTAAATTGTATTGTTAATTGATCGAGATAAAGAACTGGTCTGTTATTTAGATCTGGTTATATCCACTGCTTTTAAGTTTGAAAACTAAATTAATATGGTGTTTTTTTCTTAAAGGTTGCCAAATGATGAGTCTTTCGTCATTATGCGGCGAAAATTTTATAGATTGAACCACGTGTACTTATTGACTTTAGGTATACAAAAAGTGGTCTAAGCATACACAACATTCATTAATTAAAAGACAAGGGTTATCTGTGAAGCAGACGTTAAAACTAACAGATATTATCGCAGTAGGCTTTATGCTATTTGCGTTCTTTTTAGGTGCGGGCAATATCATCTTTCCACCTCTAGCGGGTCAGCTAGCCGGTGAAAACTTAATGCCAGCGATGTTTGGTTTCTTGCTAACAGCGGTAGGTCTACCTCTTATTACTATCGTTGCTATTGCTGTTGCTGGTGGTTCTTGGGATCACTTAACGCAAGACCTTCCGAAAAAAGCAGCGGTTATTATGGCTGCGTTGATCTTCATCATCATCGGTCCTGCATTTGCTGCGCCTCGTACTGGCCTAGTGGCTTACGAGATGGCGGTGAAACCTTTCTTCCTTGAAGCGTCACAAACGCATCTCACTGCATTTTCAGTGATCTTCTTTATTGCGGCGATGATGTTCTCATGGTTCCAAGGCCGTCTTATCGACTTGATTGGTAAAGTGCTGACTCCAGCGCTGTTTGTCGGTTTGATCATTCTTGCTGTCGCGGTATTTATTGATCCTCAAGGTGACATGCTGGGCGCGCACGGTGAGTACTTAACGCAACCACTGACCAAAGGCTTCCTAGAAGGCTACAACACAATGGATACGTTCGCGTCATTGATGTTTGGCATGCTGATGGTTGATGCACTGCGCGGTAAAGGCATTACTGAGCGTTCTGCAACGACTAAATATCTGATCTATGCAGGTTGTATTGCCGCTGCTGGTCTTGCGTTTGTTTACATCTCACTATTCTACTTGGGCGCGACGAGTGCAACTGTTGCTGCTGGTGCAGATAACGGTGGTCTGGTACTTAGCCAATACGTTCAAGCGCTGTTTGGTCCATACGGTCAAATCGTTCTGTCTGTCATTGTATTACTAGCGTGTTTGACAACGGCTATTGGCTTGATTTCTGCGTGTTCAGACTTCTTCAGCTCGAAAACGCCACTGTCATACAAGCAATGGGTACTTATTAACGGTTCTGTTTGTGCGTTGGTTGCGAATGTCGGCCTTGCACAACTGATTTCTCTGTCAGTGCCAGTATTGTTTGCGCTGTACCCTGTGGCGATTGCGTTGGTTGCACTAACATTTGTACGCAGCAAACTGCCAAATCCACGTTTTGCTTACCGCGCGGTACTGCTTGTATCTCTGCTGTTTGCGTTGGTTGACGCGGCAAAAGTATCGGGTGTTGATGTTTCTGCGTTTAACATGTTGCCACTATTCGAAGTGGGTATGGGTTGGGTGCTTCCAACATTTGCGGCTATCGTGTGCATGTTCTTCATCGCGAAACCTCGTCCAGAGCTAGCACAAGAAACAGCGTAATAACTTCGCACTATCAAGATATTAAAAAGCCCGATGAATGACTTCATCGGGCTTTTTATTTTTTATCTTTGAAGCGTTCACACTATTAAAGTGTGTCGTGGAACTCTACAAGAACTTGTTCACACCATTTTTCGATGCGCTCATCACTCAGTTCGTACTGCGAGTCTTCATCTAACGCTAGTCCAACAAACTTGCTGCCATCTTCAATCAGTGCTTTCGATGCTTCAAATTCGTAGCCTTCATTTGGCCAGTAACCGATAAAGGTTGCGCCGGTCGCTTGTAATTCATAGTGAAGTAAGCCCATCGCGTCCAAATACCACTCACCGTAGCCTTCTTGGTCACCCAGACCAAATAGCGCGACAACTTTACCTTTTAATGGTGTTGTTGCGATGTCTTGCCAAATCGCATTCCAATCTTCTTGAATTTCACCAAAGTCCCAAGTTGAGATGCCAAGGAGTAGTAAGTCGTAGTCTGCCATTAGTGATAACGGTGTCTCTTTCACATTGTGAATGTCGACAAGGTCTTCACCAATAATGGTACGAATTTTCTCTGCTGCCATTTCGGTGTAGCAGGTCGTTGAGCCGTAAAAGAGTCCGATTTTCATTATATTCATCGTTATTTGTGTTGCTGTTGTGGAAGATTCTAACCATAAATTGAGGAAGATTGCAGCGAATATCCTAAGCGGGATGATTTTTTTATGGTATTGGATCGGCAGGTGCCTTAATCTAAATACTGTAAATATAAACAGATAAGGAAGCGTTCATGACGGCACAACAGCCTGTCAATCAACAAGATTTTTCGCTTGTTGAGCAATTCTTAGATGCGATGTGGATGGAGCGTGGGCTATCAGAGAACACGCTGGCTTCCTATCGAAATGATTTGATGAAGCTGCTCACGTGGATGGAGAAACATCGCTACCGTCTTGATTTCATTAGTTTGTCTGGCTTGCAAGAATACCAAAGCTACCTTGTAGACTTGGATTACAAGCAGACGTCCCGTGCGCGTATGTTGTCGGCAATTCGCCGTTTATTCCAATATCTGCATCGTGAGAAAGTACGTGCTGATGATCCGAGTGCGCTCTTGGTCAGTCCTAAACTGCCACAACGCTTGCCCAAAGATATTAGTGAAGAGCAAGTGGACGCCTTGCTCGAAGCGCCAGACCCGAATGATCCTGTGGAATTGCGGGATAAAGCGATGCTGGAACTGCTGTATGCGACTGGTTTGCGTGTGACGGAATTGGTCAGTTTAACTATGGAAAACATAAGCTTGCGTCAAGGTGTTGTACGTGTCACAGGTAAAGGCGGTAAAGAGCGCTTAGTGCCAATGGGGGAGAACGCGGTAGATTGGATCGAGACGTTTATTCAACAAGGGCGCCCTGCGTTACTTGGTGATACATCATCTGATATTGTTTTTCCTAGCAAACGCGCAAGGCAAATGACTCGTCAGACGTTTTGGCATCGTATTAAGTACTATGCTTTGATAGCAGGGATTGACACTGAACAGCTGTCGCCGCACGTACTGCGTCATGCCTTTGCCACGCATTTATTGAACTATGGCGCAGATCTCAGGGTCGTACAGATGCTATTAGGACATAGTGACTTATCGACCACGCAAATTTATACTCACGTGGCGACTGAACGATTGAAGCAGATCCACAGTCAACACCACCCAAGAGCATAACAATGGTTAGATTCATCCATGTCCTCTTGGAAAAACGATTTTATATTAAGGTGAATTTCATGAGCGTATTACGCCGACTAACTCTGCTGACTTTACCATTTTTTGTTACCGCGTGTGGTGCAGAAGAAAGTCAGGCTAAAACGGACACTCCTGCACAGCAAGTGGCACCAGCTGCGCAAAGCAGTTTTGATGAAGCAGCATTAAAAACTAAGTTCTCAAAGCTTGGTTTATCTATCGTTGATATTCAGCCATCAGAAGTTGCTGGTTTATTGGAAATCCAAACTAATGGCGGGATCTTGTTTGCTTCAAATGATGGTAGCCATTTTATCGCCGGTACGCTTTATGCCATCAATGACGATGGCAGTTACAAAGATGTCATTGCAGAGCGCCAAGCGCCGCTTAATGCGGAGAAAATCGCGCAGTTCTCCGATAGCATGATTGAATACAAAGCCGACGATGAAAAATATGCTGTGACGGTATTTACTGATATCACTTGTGGTTACTGTGTGCGTCTGCACAGCCAAATGCAAGGCTATAACGATCTAGGCATTACAGTGCGTTACATGGCTTACCCTCGCCAAGGTGCTACTGGCCCAGTGGCAGAGCAAATGGCGACGATTTGGTGTGCTGAAGATCCAAAGTCGGCAATGCACAACGCGAAAGTGAATCGTACGTTTGATAACCCTGCGAAAGACTTAAAACAGTGTAAAGAAACCATCCAATCACATTACAATCTAGGTCGCCAATTGGGAATTTCTGGTACGCCAGCGATCTTCTTACCGAATGGCGAAATGGTTGGCGGTTACCTACCACCTGCAGAGCTACTGAAACGTTTAAAGCAACAATAATCCTTTAGGAGCAGAGTCGGCAAAGTCGCCGGCTCTTTTCAAGCATGATAGAAATTCAACGACGTCCTGAACCTGATCTTTCCCTTCTTCCTGATTCCATTCCTCCGATTCTCAAACGTATCTACATCAACCGTGGGATTACGGATCCTGCGCAACTAGAAACGTCAGCTCGTGGTTTGCATTCTTACCAAAAACTCGGGGGGATTGAGCAAGCTGTCGAGCTTTTGTTTCAGGCAATAAAAGAACAAAAACGCATCATCGTTGTCGGTGATTTTGACGCTGATGGTGCGACGAGCTCTGCATTGTCGGTGCTCGCGCTGCGTATGCTTGGTAGTCACAATGTGGACTACCTAGTACCGAATCGTTTTGAAGACGGTTATGGGTTAAGCCCAGAAGTCGTTGACCAAGCATTAGAGCTTGGCGCTGAGATGATCATGACGGTAGATAACGGTGTGTCATCAATCGAAGGCGTGCGTTACGCAAAAGAAAACGGTATTACCGTGCTCGTTACCGACCACCATTTACCGGGACAAGTGTTGCCTGATGTAGATGCAATGGTGAACCCAAACCTTGAGAGCTGTCATTTTCCGTCTAAAGCGCTCGCTGGTGTCGGGGTCGCATTTTATCTCATGATGGCACTATGCGTTCATATGCGAAAACACAATTGGTTTGCTGAGCAGGGCATGCAAGAGCCTAAGTTGATGGAACTGATTGACCTTGTTGCACTTGGTACAGTTGCCGACGTTGTCCCACTGGATGAAAACAACCGCATTCTTGTGCACCAAGGCCTTCAGCGTATTCGTGCGGGCAAAGCGCGCCCTGGCATTCAAGCATTGATTGAGGTCGCGAAGCGCGATGCGCGTCGTTTGGTGGCGTCCGATTTTGGTTTTGCTTTAGGTCCTCGTATCAATGCTGCAGGTCGCCTTGATGATATGTCATTTGGTGTTGAACTGTTGATGTGTAACAACATTCACGCCGCTCGTCGTATGGCAAGTGAACTGGATGGTTTGAACCAAACTCGTAAAGAGATTGAAGAAGGCATGAAGCAAGAAGCGATGGCTTTCTGCGAGCGTCTCCAGTTTGGTGAAGGCAGTGAGCTTCCTTACGGATTAGCCTTGTTCCAACGTGATTGGCACCAAGGTGTGATTGGTATTTTGGCCTCGCGCATCAAAGAGAAGTTTCACCGTCCAGTCATCGCATTTGCTGATGGCGGAGAAGGGACAATTAAGGGTTCGTGTCGTTCAATTCCAGGGTTACACATGCGCGATGCGTTGGATTTCATCGACACGCAAAACCCAGGTTTGATCATCAAATTTGGTGGTCACGCGATGGCGGCAGGCTTAACAATTAAAGAGCAGGATTTTGAACGTTTCAGCCGTTTATTTGATGAAGTGGTAAAAAAAGAACTCGATGAAGCGGCGCTAAAAGGCGTGATCATGTCAGATGGTGAACTTAAGCCTGAAGAATTCTCTATGCATGTCGCTGAACAGCTACGGTCTGGTGGCCCTTTTGGACAAGCCTTTCCTGAACCAATCTTTGATGGTGAGTTTAAAGTGTTGCATCAAAAGCTGGTGGGTGAGAAGCATCTTAAATTGATGTTAGAGCCGCTTTACAAAGGTCACCCTACCAATGTGATGATCGACGGCATTGCATTTAATGTCGATTTGCGTCGCTGGCCGGATGCATCAGTTAAAACGGTACGTTTAGCTTACAAATTGGATGTGAATGAATTTCGTGGTAATCAATCACTGCAATTGATGATCGATCATATCGAAGCTAAGTAATATTTAGATTAACCTTTCTTATAGAGTACGGTTGCCCCTAAGAGGGTGTAAAATTTTATGACCGTGCTCTCTCTAACCGCAATCTGATTTCTCATCCGAAATTTTCCTGTATCTCGGTCACATTTTTCAGTAGAATTTCTCGGTTAAATTCTATTCTAAAATGTTGAGTAAACATGTTTGAAATCAATCCAATTAAAAACCGTCTGCAGGACGTGTCTCAGCGCACAAATGTCCTGAGGGGGTATCTTTGACTATGACGCGAAGAAAGAGCGTCTAGAAGAAGTCAACGCAGAGCTTGAACAACCTGATGTATGGAACGAACCTGAACGTGCACAAGCACTGGGTAAAGAGCGTGCATCGCTAGAAGCGGTTGTTGAAACTATTGATCAACTAGAGCAAGGTGTAGAAGACGTAGAAGGTCTTCTTGAGCTGGCTGTAGAAGAAGAAGATCAAGAAACATTTGACGAAATCGAACCAGAACTTGCTGAGTTGGAAGAGAAGCTAGAAAAGCTTGAATTCCGTCGTATGTTCTCGGGCGACCATGATAGTTCAGATTGCTACATCGATTTGCAAGCTGGCTCTGGTGGTACGGAAGCACAAGACTGGACCAACATGCTGCTGCGTATGTACCTACGCTGGGCAGAGGCGAAGGGCTTCAAAGCTGAAGTGATTGAAGTCTCTGAAGGTGAGGTCGCGGGTCTTAAGTCGGCAACAGTTCGCATCTCTGGTGAGTATGCGTACGGTTGGTTGCGCACTGAAACGGGTGTTCATCGTCTTGTTCGTAAATCTCCGTTCGATTCAGGCGGCCGTCGCCATACGTCATTTGCGTCTGCGTTCATCTATCCAGAGATTGATGAAAACATCGACATCGACATTAATCCTTCTGACCTACGCATCGACGTTTACCGTGCGTCAGGCGCAGGTGGTCAGCACGTCAACACCACAGAATCTGCGGTACGTATTACGCACGTACCAACGAACACCGTGGTTCAGTGTCAGAATGACCGTTCTCAACATAAGAACAAAGATCAGGCAATGAAACAGCTTCGAGCGAAGCTATTTGAGCTTGAATTGCAAAAGCAAAACGCGGAAAAACAAGCTAATGAAGACGCTAAGTCTGACATTGGCTGGGGTAGCCAGATCCGTTCTTACGTATTGGATGACTCACGTATTAAGGACCTCCGTACGGGCATTGAAAACCGTAATACTCAAGCGGTTCTTGATGGCGATCTGGACAAATTTATTGAAGCTAGCCTGAAATCAGGCCTATAAAGCTTTTCACCGACAAAAACAGGATACATCGAAAATGACTGATGCTGTTCAAAACGAAACTGTACTAGAAGAAAATAAGCTGATTGCTGAACGCCGCGCTAAACTGGATGAAATCCGAAAGAGCTGCAAAGCAAACGGCCACCCAAACGACTTCCGTCGTGACGCACTAGCGGGCGACCTTCAAAAAGAGTTCGGTGAAAAGACGAAGGAAGAGCTAGAAGAGCTTAACCACGTGGTTGCAATTGCTGGCCGTATTATGGCTAAGCGTGGTCCATTCCTAGTAATTCAAGAAACATCTGGCCGTATCCAAGCTTACGCTGCTAAAGACGTACAAAAAGAGCTAAAAGAGAAATACCAAGGTCTTGATATCGGTGACATCATCGGTGTTAAAGGTGCGCTGCACAAATCTGGTAAGGGTGACCTATACGTGAACATGGAAGAATACGAGTTGCTAACTAAAGCACTTCGTCCACTTCCTGAGAAGTTCCACGGTCTTACTGACCAAGAAATGCGTTACCGTCAGCGTTACGTTGATCTGATTGTGAACGAAGATTCACGTAAAGCATTTATTGTACGTTCTAAAGTGATGTCTGCAATTCGTAACTTCATGATCTCAAAACAGTTCATGGAAGTAGAAACGCCGATGATGCACGTGATCCCTGGTGGTGCAAGTGCACGCCCATTCATCACGCATCACAACGCGCTAGACATGCCAATGTACCTACGTATTGCACCTGAGCTATACCTGAAGCGTCTAGTAGTTGGTGGCTTCGATCGCGTATTCGAAATTAACCGTAACTTCCGTAACGAAGGTCTTTCTCCACGTCATAACCCAGAATTCACTATGATGGAATTCTACATGGCGTACGCGGATTATAAAGATCTGATGGACTTTACTGAAGAACTACTAAGCTCGGTAGCGCAAGAAGTTCTAGGTTCAACATCAATGCCTTACGGTGATGAAACGGTTGAATTTGGTGGCACTTACACTCGTATGAGCATGTTTGAAGCAATCAAGCAGTACAACCCAGATCACGCGCAAATCCAAGCGCTAACCGAAGAAGATCTACAAAACCGTGAACTGATGGTTTCTATCGCGAAATCAGTACATGTTGAAGTAGAAGACTTCTGGACATGTGGTCAGCTTCTAGAAGAAATCTTCGGTGAAACAGCAGAACCTAAGCTAATGCAGCCAACGTTCATCACTGGCTACCCAGCGGACATCTCTCCATTGGCTCGCCGTAGCGATGACAACCCGTTCTTTACAGACCGCTTTGAATTCTTCATCGGCGGTCGTGAAGTGGCGAATGGCTTCTCAGAGCTTAACGATGCAGAAGATCAAGACGCGCGCTTTAAAGCACAGGTTGAAGCTAAAGAGTCTGGTGACGACGAAGCTATGTTCTACGATGCAGATTACATCACTGCACTAGAACACGGCCTACCACCAACGGCAGGCCAAGGTATCGGTATCGACCGTCTGGTTATGCTACTGACTAACACGCACACTATCCGTGACGTGATCCTATTCCCAGCAATGCGCCCACAAGCGTAATTTGGCAGGATGATCAAAAAAACCACCTTCGGGTGGTTTTTTTATGCCTTTTAGTTAAATAAGTTCAAGTTGTTGCATTTGCTTTTTAATAGGATATGCAAATAAACATTCGCCAAATCTCAATCTATTGCATAGTCTTAATACTGAGACAGACGTGGGGGCGCGGAGTCTCGATAATGTTACCCGCTCGCAAAGATAGGTTTGTGGCGCAAAATTTCTATTAACAATGAAAAGGGTTAGAGAATGGCTGGGCAGTTTAAGATGGATTCCATCCCGGGATCGCTTGTGGTAGTTGGCGGTACTTATGAGCCTTGGTTATCAGTACTTGAGCAAGTGGGCTGGAAGTGTCACCAAGTGGGTGACTTACGCAAAGCTAATACGTTGTTAGAGGATATTGGTCCATGTATCGGTATTGTCGATCTCAGCCATGACGAATTCAGCTTGAACGGTTTGGCGAACTTAGTCAGTTCTCACAAACACGTGCGTTGGTTAGCATTTATTCGTGAATCTCAGCTTGGCACTGACACCATATGCCAGTTCATTGTTAACTTTTGTATCGACTTTTTCACTGCGCCAATCCCGGATGCCCAGCTTTTAAGCACGATTGGTCACCAGCTTGGTATGCTCAAGTTGGAGAAAAAAGTTTGGCCTAGTTTTGGTAGCAGCTTAGACATGGGGCTGATCGGTGAATCTATCCCGATGAAGCGTTTACGCGATCAAGTAAAGCGAATCGGTCCGACGGACGTCAGTATTCTGATTTCTGGGGAAAGTGGTACAGGTAAAGAAGCGGTTGCTCGCGCTATCCACAAAGTCTCTTCACGTTCTCATAAACCGTTTATGGCAATTAACTGTCGCGCGCTCAATGAGCAACGTTTCCAGGCGGAAGTATTTGGTATTAACGCCGATGAAGATATGGAAGCATGCATGCTCGAACAAGCGGATGGCGGTACGGTGTTGTTTAATGACATTCTTACCATCTCAAAAGAGCAACAAATGAATCTGCTGAGATTCTTGCAAGAAGGCACCATTGATACCAAAGATGGTGTAAAAGCGGTCAACGTGCGTATCCTTGCGGCTAACTCGTCAGATGTAGAAAAAGCCTTGATTGACGGAGATTTTAATGAAGAGCTTTATCACTACATTAATGTATTACGCATTAATGTCCCGAGCTTAAAAGAGCGCGCGAGCGATATTTCTTTGTTAGCGCGCTACTACTTACAAGAGTTTTCTAAAGAGTATAACTCGCAAGCAAAAAGCTTTTCTGAGGATGCACTCAAGGCACTGACACGTTATTTCTGGCCAGGTAACGTACGTGAGTTGAAGAACCAAGTGAAACGAGCGGTTCTGATGTCTGACAGCGTAATGATTGAAGAGCATCACCTAGATTTGCCTCAGCGTAATGACTCAAAGCGTAGTTTGAAATCGATTCGTGAGAAGAGTGAGCGTGACGCGTTACTGGTTGTTTTGGAATCGCATTCTGGTCAAGTTTCGAATGCGGCGAAGGAGCTTGGTGTTTCACGCGCGACCATGTATCGACTACTGAACAAACATAATTTGATTTCCGATCAAGCCATGTAATTTGTTCTTTCTGAAGTTAAATTGGTGAATGAATATCAGTAAAGGAGTGGCTACAAAGCCGCTCTTTTTGTTTTGTATTCAGTTTGATTTATAAAATCCGTAATTTTATATATTCCCTAGGTGAATATGTTATATAGAAAAGTATATGAAACTGAATTGCGGTGTATTGATTTGTTTTTAATCAAAAAGACAAAAAATGTTTGATATATATTCATCAAAGCTTACAATTTAACCGTAACTCAATGAGTTATACCTTTCATAAACGGATTAATTTTTAGCTAGGAGGCGCAAGATGAAACATTACGTTGTTAACACCACTGCTTGCGCTGATCGTATGCCTATCGCTCCGATGACTCTTAAGTCGGATGATACCAATACCACTGGCTCACAAGATAAAAATTAATCCGTAACCTATCTTATTTATTACTAGGCTGCGGAAAAGTAGCGGCTTAGTATCAACAGAGCACTTCTGTTCATTTTACGCACTATTTTTCCCAGTCGAATACATCGATAATCGGAGAAAATATTATGCGTCACTCTATTTACCTACAACTGGCAACTTTGCTATTGAAAGCAGACCTTAAACGCGAAGAAAAGCAATGGCAGCGAACCATACGCCGCACTGCTCATGATGTTCCATGGACGAATGTTCATCTATTGAGGGATATTGGTTTAGATAGCGATGGTCGTTCCACACGCGCCAATGTTCCGGATGCAGTAAAAGTTGAACGTCGAGTTCGTCACCTTCGTCGAGTTTTAACGTCGCGAATAATGACGTAATCGTTAGCGTGTTGGACTGACTGAGTTGCTATCGAGTCATTCAACACGCTTAACGTGCGATATGAAGTCATACTTCATTTGATAAACAGCTGACCTTGAAGGTCAGCTGTTTTCGTTTGAGGGGAGCTTTACTGTTAAGGGCATGGATTCGAGTAGGTTGTACCAATTGCTTGAATCTCAGTAAGGAGCTCATCGCTTAGTTTTAGATCGATACTGTCGATGTTGGTTTTTAATTGGTTGAGGTTGGTCGCGCCGATAATATTAGATGCTACAAATGGGCGCTGATTGACAAATGCGAGTGCCATTTGTGCAGGATCCAAACCATGCTCTTGGGCTAAATTGACGTAAGCTTCGGTCGCTTTTATCCCCTGAGGAGTAAAGTAGCGCGCAAAACGCTCCCACTTCGTGCATCGAGCACCCTCTGGTCTCTCACCATTCAAGTATTTGCCACTTAGGCAGCCAAATGCCAGTGGAGAGTAGGCCAGTAGCTGGACACCTTCATAGTGGCTGATTTCAGACAAGCCAACTTCGAAGCTGCGGTTCAACAAGTTATATGGGTTTTGAATCGAGACAATGCGTGGCAAATCATGCTTTTCAGCTAAACGCAGTAATGACATCACACCCCATGGCGTTTCGTTTGATACACCGATGTAGCGTACTTTGCCTGCATTCACTAGCTCAGTCAGCGCTTCCAAGGTTTCAATTAATGTGACTTCTTCTTGTTTGTCTAGGTAAGGGTAGTTGAGTTGACCAAAGCAGTTAGTTTGGCGTTGAGGCCAATGTAATTGGTATAAATCGACATAATCCGTTTGCAGGCGGTTAAGGCTGTCATCAATTGCTGTATGGATGTGGCGACGATTAAGGCTCATGTTGTCTCGGATGTGAGGGACACCACGAGGGCCAGCCACTTTTGTTGCCAGCACAACTTTTTCACGTTTGCCGCTCTTTGCTAACCAATTACCGATGTATTGCTCGGTGAGTCCTTGCGTTTCCGCTTTGGGAGGTACAGGGTACATCTCTGCGGTATCAATGAAATTCACCCCATGATCAAGGGCAAAGTCGAGCTGTTCAAAGGCGTCCTTTTCTGTATTTTGCTCGCCAAACGTCATGGTTCCGAGGCAGATTTTACTGATCTCAAGTGATGAGTGCGGTAGTTTTGTGTATTGCATATCACGTCCTTGAAGAGTTACCGACTAAATAAGTGATTCCAATATAGGGGATTTTTAACCGCTATCGCAAATGATTTACGTATAAAGGAAGACCAAACTCGAAAGCTATACATAGCCTAACTACACTTAAATGATCGTGTAAAGGAGGTACGTTATGCAGAAGCATCAATTGGACATGTGGTTACACGGTCCCCATAAAGATACTTATAAAACTCCCAAAGTATTTGTGATTGGGTGTTCTGATGTCTCTGACTATTTGCTAGCAGTGGAGTACAAGCATCAACTTGAGCCGATTAAAGACGGTGAAGATCCGATACATTTCGGTTCGCTAGATTTGGTGAAAGAAGAGCTGCTGAGGTTAGGGGTAGATAAAGCGTACTTAAGGCTGCACAATGCGTATGACGAATGTGGCACTGAAGAGGCAGCCTCGTACTGTGATATCGAGTTATCGCTCGTGACGCACTAAATGGCGGAAACAACATTACTCAGATGGCGTGCTGATGTAGTGCTTGAGTAAGATCTGCTCAGTAAACTGTGTTCTGAGGTAAAAACCTCGGGGCAGAGTTTTTATCGGCTTGCCATTTGAGCTATATGCTTCGGTGAGGGCTTTTGCATTCGCGGCTTTAGGGCGAAGATGCAGCGCTTCTCCGTGTCTGGCGGAAATTTGATCAAATTTCCCCAAGACGATCATCTCCATTAGCTCTTCCCAGTCGTTTCGTAAAATACGCTCTTCGTCTTCGTCTGGTGACCAAATCAGTGGGCTACCAACACGTCTTTCTGCAAGTGGAATTTCTCGTTCCCCTTCCACTGGTACCCAAAGCACACGAGACAGCTTGTTGCGTACGTGGCTTGTTTCCCATGTAAGACCATGAACACCTGTGAGAGGAGCCACCGAAACAAAGGTTGTTTCCAATGGTTTGCCAGAGTGACTGATCGGAATACTTTTCAGCTCGATCCCTAGCTTAGCGAAATCTTGTTGAGGTTTACTGCCAGCCGGAGCGCCCAAATGCCATTCGAGTAATTGACCCACCCAACCTTTATCACGTTTTAAGTTTTCAGGAACAATCATATTCGCCTCGGCGGCCAACTCAGCAAAACTGAGTCCTGCCATATCATGCGCTCGTTCCAATAGCTCTGCTTCTGTTTGTGGTTCTGGTTTCATAGTCACAAGGTGGTATTACAAAAAATATAGTTTATCAAACTCCGGCCAAATCTACTGTTTAAGATTTCACCGAGGCGGTGTAAGAACGATCAATTCATAACTTATCCACAGGAGGAGGAGGTGTTGATAAGATCCTGACGGGGTCTGTATGAATAAACAGGGGTTAAAATGCATTTTTGGGGTTGATTTTGTTGTAATTATCTAAACGAATAGCAGGTGAGTGTGGATAAATAGCCTATTGGTGGATCTTTGACCGATCTGGGTTTGGTGAAAAGATCATCAAGAAACTGAAGATCGATTTATCGCTATTTTTTAAAATAAAGACTTTTTTATCAATGTTTTATGCTTGTTTTCTTGTTTCTTTATTTGTTTTGCTTGTGATGGGGTTGAACAGAATTACTCATTTGAATTGAATTCTTCACAAAGTTATTCACAGAAAAGGTGAATAAATGTGGGCAATGTCTCACTCTTGTGTTGATAAGGTATGGCTTGATTAAAAGATATCCAAATATGGTGAAAAGGTAATAAATCTTGCTCATATCACATCAGTAAGTTTGCTAGTAATGGGGATATGTGGAAAAATCACGGTAATAAAAATTTATTCATAGAGGTTAGCCAGTGATAGATGGCGATGGTTACCGACTTAATGTTGGTATTGTGATATGTAATAACCATGGTCAGGTCTTCTGGGCTAAACGATACGGGCAACACTCATGGCAATTTCCACAAGGTGGGATTGACGAAGGTGAAACCCCTGAACAAGCCATGTTTAGGGAGTTATACGAAGAAGTCGGTTTAACGAAAAAAGACGTTAAGATCATTGCAACAAGTCGTCATTGGTTAAGATATAAGCTACCAAAGCGATTGGTGCGTTGGGACTCCAAGCCTGTTTGTATCGGCCAAAAACAGAAATGGTTTCTGCTGAGATTAGAATGCGATGAATCTCGTATTAATATGCAACGCGGAAAATCCCCTGAATTTGATGGTTGGCGCTGGGTGAGTTACTGGTATCCAGTTAGGCAAGTTGTTTCTTTCAAGCGAGATGTTTATCGACGAGCGATGAAAGAGTTTGCATCCTTAGCCATGCCTTTTCGAGAGAGAAAAGCGAAAGGGAAAAGAAAAAAGCAACGTAGAGGATAATCATGCTCAGTCAGCTAAGGGAAATAGTTGAGAAAGTCTCCAGGGTCGATGATGTGCATCTGGCACTCGATATATTGGTGAAAGAGACTTGTGCTGCCCTTCGCACTGAGTGCTGTACTATCTATCTTGCTAATGAAGAAATGCAGCGCCTTGAGTTAATGGCAACTCAAGGCCTTATTTTTGAAGGTGATAGTATTCATATCAACTTCAATGAAGGCTTGGTTGGGTTGGTTAAACGAAGCGCAGAGCCACTCAACCTTGCCGAAGCCTCAAAACATCCCGAGTTTAAATTCTTCCCTCAACTCGGCGAACAGATTTACCACTCCTTTTTAGCCACTCCAATCATTCATCGAAAACAAGTTTTAGGTGTGTTGGTGATCCAGCAAAAAACACCTCGCTTGTTCAGTGAAATGGAAGAGTCTTTTCTTGTCACGTTGTCCGCTCAGCTAGCAGTGCTTATTGCGCATGCGCAGAATCTTGGGCATTGGCAGTTGGCATCTAAACCCACGGTATTAAAAGGTTTGCCTGCATCTACTGGTGTCGCGATTGGAGAGTTTTGGTTCGACAATACCCAACCGAGTTTATCGGATGTTTTCCCATCGTCCACGTTAGATAAGGAACGTGAGCACGAGACATTGCTGGTGGCCATAGAGCGAGCGTTAAATGATTTTCGCCGTATGCGGAAAAAGCTGGACAGTGAAATCAACAAAGATGCGCTGGCGATCTTCGATCTGTTTACGCACTTACTCAATGACCCGATGCTTCGCGGTGATTTGAAGAAGCAGATTGAAAAAGGAGATAGGGCAGACTGGGCGTTACGCCAAGTGGTAGAATCATACTCGAATCGATTTGCCAGAATGTCGGATGTCTACATGCGCGAGAGAGCGCAAGACATCCGAGAGTTAGGGCAAAGGCTGCTCTATTTTCTACATAACAGTGAGCAAGAAAATTCTGCAATTGATCGTCCCATTATTTTGGTGGCGAATGAACTCACAGCCACCTTGCTCGCGTCTGTACCTAAAGAATTTTTGTTAGCCGTCGTGTCACTAGAAGGTGGCGCGAACTCTCATGCGGCTATTTTGTCTCGCGCACTTGGAGTTCCCGCAGTCATGGGCGCCAACATTAACCCGGATGTGGTGAATGGCAAACTCGGGATAGTGGATGGTTATACGGGCGAGATCTTCCTAGAGCCAAACCGTCAATTATTGCGAGAGTATCGCAGTTTAGTAAGTGAAGAGTCTGAATTGTTTGCCATGGTAAACAAGGACCTCGCACTCCCTGCGGTTACGCAAGATAATCACCATATCGAAATTATGCTCAATGCGGGGCTCAGTGCAGACAGTAATATTGCCATCAATACAGGTGTTGATGGTGTTGGGTTGTACCGAACTGAGATTGCATTTTTACTTCAGCATCACTTTCCGTCGGAAGATGAGCAGTATCATCAATACCAAGCGATACTCAACAGTTATCCGAATCAACGAGTGGTGATGCGCACTTTGGATATTGGTGGTGACAAACCTTTGCCATATTTGCCCATCGAAGAAGATAATCCGTTTTTAGGCTGGCGTGGCATTCGTTTTACATTGGATCACCCAGATATTTTCTTGATCCAGCTGCGTGCAATGTTAAGGGCGAGTGCAGAAAGCGGTAACTTAAGTATTTTGTTGCCAATGGTGTCTGGGGTAAAAGAGCTAGACGATGCCATTAGCTTGATTAATCAAGCCCACAGCGAAGCCGTATTGCTTGATGATAGAATTCAATTCCCACAAGTTGGGGTCATGATCGAAGTGCCATCAATGGTGTATTTATTGCCAACGATTGCTCACCGTGTTGATTTTGTTTCTGTCGGGACAAACGATTTAACCCAGTATTTATTAGCGGTTGATAGGAACAATTCGCGCGTCGCGGATGTCTATGAATCTATGCATCCTGCGGTACTGTTAGCGCTTAAGCAAATCCATGATGTGTGCGATAAGTATCAGGTGCCAGTGTGTATTTGTGGTGAGTTAGCTGGTGACCCATTTGGCGCTCTTCTCTTACTTGGGTTAGGGTATACCAGTTTGAGTATGAACACCTCCAACGTGGCTAAGGTGAAATATTTGATTCGTCATAGCCAACAAGAAGAATTAGAAAAACTAGCGGAGCAAGCAATGACAAAGTCCTACGGGGAGGACATTCATCAAATGATGCATGACTTCTTCATCCAACAGGGTTTTGCGGGCTTTATCCGTGCAGGTAAAAAGTAGGAAATCGTGACCGTCTCTTTATTTTTGTTATTGTTGGCGCTAGGCGCTTTTGTGGGGGTGATGGCGGGGTTACTCGGTATCGGTGGTGGTTTGATTGTTGTTCCTGCCTTGTTGTATTTGCTTCCTCTTGCTGGAATCTCTCCAGAAATGAGTATGCACATGGCCCTAGCCACTTCGTTAGCGAGTATTATTGTCACGTCAGGCTCATCGGCGATGAATCACCTTAAGCTCGGCAATGTCGATATGTTCGTCGTAAAATGGTTGATGCCAGGTGTGGTTATAGGTGGTTTTGTCGGTGCCAATATTGCTGAGTGGATCCCTACGCACTACTTGCCGAAAGTATTTGGTGTGATTGTACTTTGCCTGTCAGTACAAATGTTCCGTTCCATTAAAGTTACGAGCAGTAAACCTATGCCGAGCAGCCCGGTGACCGTTGCATATGGCACGGGGATTGGTGTCGTATCAAGCCTTGCTGGTATTGGTGGCGGTTCACTATCGGTCCCATTTTTAAATAAACACGGGATAGAAATGCGTAAAGCGGTAGGTTCATCTTCCGTTTGTGGTTGCGTGATTGCTATTTCTGGTATGATCGGTTTCATCTTACATGGCTACAAAGTAGAAGGCTTGCCTTCATACAGTATTGGCTATGTTTATCTTCCCGCTTTATTAGCAATTGCCATGGCCTCGATGCTCACAACAAAAGTGGGCGCAAAGCTGGCAACTAACCTTCCAACTGCGGTATTAAAAAAGATATTTGCGGTGTTCTTAATGTTTGTAGCAGCGACCATGCTGCTCTAAGTTTGTACCCAAGTCATTCTCGCTGAACCAAGCATCTAGAGGTTACTTGGGTATATTTATTTTGTTGTGATAAGAAGAGAATGATTTATGTCTCAGGGATATATTGAATTTCCCAATATTGATCCGGTTTTAATCTCTATTGGTCCTGTTTCGGTTCGTTGGTACGGTTTGATGTACCTTGTGGGCTTTATGTTCGCCCTATGGTTGGCGAACCGACGTGCGGATAAGCCGGGAAGTGGTTGGACACGAGAACAGGTTTCTGATTTGTTGTTCGCAGGCTTTCTTGGCGTGGTGATTGGTGGCCGTGTTGGCTACGTGCTTTTCTACAATTTTGAGCTCTTCCTGGCTGATCCTTTGTATCTGTTTAAAGTGTGGACCGGTGGTATGTCTTTCCACGGGGGCTTACTGGGGGTTATTACCGCGATGTTCTGGTATGCACACAAAAACGGGCGAACTTTCTTCGGTGTTGCCGACTTTATCGCGCCGCTTGTGCCATTTGGTTTGGGTATGGGGCGTTTAGGTAACTTCATGAACAGCGAATTGTGGGGCCGAGTAACGGATGTGCCTTGGGCGATCGTTTTTCCAAATGGTGGTCCACTGCCACGTCATCCATCGCAGCTTTATGAAATGGCGCTTGAAGGTATCGTACTTTTCTTCATCTTGAATTGGTTCATCAAGAAACCTCGTCCTCTAGGTTCTGTTTCAGGGCTATTTTTAGCTGGATATGGTACATTCCGCTTCCTAGTTGAGTACGTGCGCGAACCAGACGCTCATTTGGGTTTATTCGGTGGCTTTATTTCCATGGGACAGATTTTATCCCTGCCAATGGTGGTTATCGGTGTCCTAATGATGGTTTGGGCATACAAACGTGGTCATTACAAAGACGAGTTACCACAAAAGACGAAGTAAGGTATTGGTGTGAAACAGTATTTAGATTTGTGTCAACGCATCGTTGACCAAGGTGTTTGGGTTGAAAATGAGCGTACAGGCAAGCGTTGCCTGACCGTAATCAACGCGGATTTAACCTACGATGTTGCGAACAATCAATTTCCGTTGGTAACCACACGTAAAAGTTTTTGGAAAGCGGCCGTTGCAGAGCTACTAGGGTACATTCGTGGTTACGATAATGCGGAAGATTTTCGTAAGCTGGGCACGAAAACCTGGGATGCCAATGCCAACCTAAATGATGCTTGGTTAAATAACCCATACCGTAAAGGTGAAGACGACATGGGCCGTGTCTACGGTGTCCAAGGGCGCGCATGGGCGAAGCCTGATGGCGGGCATGTTGACCAATTACGCAAGATAGTGGATGACTTAACGCGTGGTGTTGATGATCGCGGTGAAATCTTGAACTTCTACAACCCGGGTGAATTCCACATGGGGTGCTTGCGTCCTTGCATGTATAGCCACCATTTTTCATTGCTGGATGATACGCTTTACCTGAACAGTACTCAGCGTTCGTGTGATGTACCGCTTGGCTTAAACTTCAATATGGTTCAAGTTTACGTGTTCTTGGCGATCATGGCGCAAATCACGGGCAAGAAACCTGGTCAGGCATTTCATAAGATTGTGAATGCGCACGTTTATGAAGATCAGCTTGAACTGATGCGTGATGTTCAGTTGAAACGTGAACCATTAAAAGCGCCGACGTTCCACATCAATCCAGAGATTAAATCTCTAGAAGATCTGGAAACATGGGTCACACTGGATGACTTTTGGGTTGAAGGATACGAGCATCACGACCCTATTCGTTACCCATTCTCAGTGTAACCAGTGTTGTTTTTCAAGATATGAAAAAAGCTCCGAATGGAGCTTTTTTGCTTTTTCGTACTTTGAAGATATTACTTGAGTGCACTGACAATATAGCGGTGAATAGGGTTGGTCTGCTTCGGCGCAGACAGTGCCGGGCTAATAAACTTGGGTTGGGTGAATATTTGTTTGCTCACTAATGAGCGGATAAGCTCAAAATATTTCAGTTCTGTTTTCCCACATAGCAACAATGAAAAGTCATTGCCCAGTTTATCGTAGGCATTGAGCACCTCTCGGAACCCTCTGAGGTACAAGTAATCCTTCGTCAAACCGCCTCCTCGATACACACGAGCAGTCGTTGTAAATGCTTGAAGGTCAGACGTTTTATACTGTTCTTTTAATAGCATGAACGTATGGCGGAAATCGCGATCCTTGATCATCGACTCTACCGCCAGGACTCGTAAGGCTAAGGTTCTTAGGCGTTTGATACTGAAATGTCCTGACAGATATTCACACAATATAGCCAGCCCTTCTTGGGTGTTTGTATTAGCTGGGCACCCTAAGCTCAGGACCTTTAGCGGTTGTTGACGACCGTTAAGCGTAGTAAGAAGGTGTACACCCATTTCATGATGTGCGAGAGCCTCTAACTCATCGGTCGTGATGTATGCTGCGTGGTTAATTTTGACTCGAGATCCCGAAACGAGTGCGTTTGCTAACATCCCATCCAACACCTGTATTTCACACTCATATCCATTACGTTGAGCAAAGTTTTGCATGAAGTGTGCTATCGCGCGGCTATCATGCTGCGGTTTGCTCTCTTCTTCCGTGGGAAGGTGTAAAATGAAATGGGCGTTGGCAATATCTTTGGCGCTCGGCTCTCCGTAATAGCGCAGGGAGTTATAAAGAAACTCTTGTGTACCGATAGTATTCACTTGATCCAATTTATCTGCGTAAGACTGAATCACATCCGCGTACAGCTTTTGTAATTGGGTGTCTTGAATATTTTCTAAAGGCAGTTCATACAGACGTCGTTTTGCGCTGTGAGTATCTAGATTGGTGGTTGAGTATTGGAAGTTAGGCTCTTGAGAGTATTTGTTCTTAATAAAGCGCTCTCTTTCCTGAGCATAATTGAGAGGATTCACGCTACTGAGGATATCAATATCAGCAACCAGTTGAGTTAGGTTTTCGTCTATTGCGAGTAGCTGATCAGAAATAGTGCCATTAAGCTGCGTCATGTTGTCGACTCCAAATGAGGTAGCCCAGCATAAGTATGCTGGTATGGCTCAAATTATCACCAGACAATGAATTTGAACAGCGTCATTAACGCAAAAAAGGCCCCACAATGTGGAGCCTAAACAATAAGCGATGGTATGTAAGTTATTGTTATGTCGTTAGGGCTAAGATCGCGCCTGGTAAAATAACGAATACAGACATTAGGTAGCCACCGACAACAGCTTTGTTCTTGATAGCCATTTCAGAAATCATCTCAGCGCCTTTCACTGGAATTTCACGTAGGAACGGAATACCAAAGATAAACAGCGTTGCCATGATATTAAATACTAGGTGTACCAGAGCGATTTGAAGCGCGAATACCGCAAACTCACCCGATACGGCTGTTGCTGCTAGTAGCGCCGTAATACAAGTACCAATGTTTGCACCTAGCGTGAATGGGTAAATATCACGAACTTTAAGAACGCCTGTACCCACAAGTGGAACCATCAAGCTAGTTGTTGTTGATGAAGATTGTACCAACACAGTCACGATTGAACCCGATACAATACCGTGAATAGGGCCACGACCAATCGCGTTTTTCAAAATTTCACGTGCGCGGCCAACCATTAGGCTCTTCATTAGCTTACCCATTACCGTAATTGCAACGAAGATTGTCGCAATACCCAAAATGATAAGCATAATGCCACCAACAGTATCACCGAATGTTGAAAGTGGCTCTTTAATTGCACCCACAACTGGTTTTGTTATTGGCTTAATGAAGTTGAAGCCTTTAATGCTCATATCGCCAGTAGCAAGTAGTGGAGAAACAAGCCAATGAGAAACTTTCTCTAAAATGCCGAACATCATTTCCAACGGAAGGAAAATAGCAACAGCAAGTAAGTTGAAGAAGTCGTGAATAGTTGCGCTTGCAAATGCACGTTTGAACTCTTCTTTACAACGTACGTGACCAAGAGAAACAAGCGTATTGGTCACTGTGGTACCAATATTGGCACCCATCACCATTGGAATCGCGGTTTCTACTGGTAAGCCACCTGCAACTAAACCTACAATAATAGACGTTACAGTACTTGAGGACTGAATTAAGGCTGTTGCCACCAAGCCGATCATTAGACCTGCAACAGGGTGAGCGGCAAACTCAAATAGCACCTTAGCTTGATCGCCAGTTGCCCATTTGAAGCCACTACCAACCATAGATACTGCTAGAAGAAGCAGATACAACATGAATGCCAAGTTAGTCCAGCGTAACCAACGAGCAGTGCTCGAAATTGGCGCCACTGTTGAAGTAGCTTGGTTCATCATAATTTTCTCCGTTGACCTTTCAGTTCATTTTTCGGTCTGTAGTTGAAACTGCGGGCGATGTTAGAGAACAAATATTTCAGTAATATTACAGATTTCTTGCTGTGAGTAATTTTTATTGTTCTTTTTGATAGTGGTGTGAGTAGGGAAAAATGAAGGTTTTTAACTGTTTGAATTTAATAAATAAATTTTGCTTTCGTTTTGTGTGGTTATTGCGTTTTCTTTAGAAAGAAAATGCGCCTCAGTTCAACTTTTATGACAGTGTTAATTTTATATATTCGGTAAAACTTATGTTTTTGTAATGTATTGTATGGTTTTGTCGAGTTTATTGTTTGTCTCTGTCACATTTGGTATAAAAAGCATCACTTTCTTTTCGGGACTTGATCATGTCACATCTAAACTACAACCATCTATATTATTTCTGGATGGTGTGCAAACAGGGCTCTGTAACTAAAGCGGCCGATGCGCTTTTCCTGACACCGCAAACCGTGACAGGGCAGATTAAAGCGCTTGAAGAACGCATGAAAGGAAAGTTAACCAAACGAAATGGTCGTACAGTTGAGCCAACTGAGTTAGGGCAACTTGTTTTTAAGTACGCCGACCGAATGTTTGGTTTGAGTTATGAGATGTTAGATATCGTCAATTACAGCCAGCACTCGAACATTCTGTTTGAAGTTGGCGTAGCCGATGCGTTATCTAAACGCTTGGTCAGTAAAGTACTAATGACGACTGTCCCGGAAGATAACAGTATTCATTTACGCTGTTATGAGTCAACCCACGAATTGCTACTTGAACGACTGTCTCAGCACAAGCTGGATATGATCCTCTCGGATTGTCCCGTTGACTCAACTCAAAGCCCTAGCCTTTATAGCAAAAAGCTAGGTGAGAGCAGCATGAGCTTTTTCGCCTCTTCTGAAATTGAAAATGTGCGTTTCCCTGAGATTCTGGAACAGAAAAAGCTTTTGATTCCTGCAAGCCGAACAGCAATGGGGCGTAAGGTTATTCAGTGGTTTGATCGTCAAGGTCTTCAGCCTAATGTGTTGGGAGAGTTTGATGATGTCGCGTTGATGAAGGCTTTCGCACGGTATCACGATGATGTGATTTTCTTAGCGCCGACCGTATACATGTCGGAGATTGAGGACGACCGAAATCTACAGCTAATTGGTCATGTCGATGGGTTAAAAGAAGAGTACTACGTGATTTTTGCGGAACGAATGATCCAACACCCAGCGGTAAAAAATGTTTGTGATGCTGATTTCAGTCAAATGTTTGAGTAAACCCGTATCGTTGCGCAAATAAATAGATTACTATCAATAAAAATATAATTCTAAATAATACCTAAGTAACTCAAGATACTTGTTTTAGTGAGCAAAACTATTAATTATTGATGGCGCATCAATTCTCCACTTTGGTGGATAATATTGGTGTATCACTAACAACTAAATTAGAGGTTCTAATAATGAAGACTCTGGAAGTGTATCTTGATTTTCTTAGATATATAAATCAGTGCAACACAACAAGCTGGCCAGGGTTGGAATAAGTAAGTTGTAGCTAGAGGTCCAACACATGAATCTACAAGAAATGGAGCAGAACTCCGCAAAAGCCGTCGTGTTGCTCAAAGCGATGGCAAACGAGAGACGCCTACAAATCCTTTGTATGCTGCATAACCAAGAGCTGTCCGTGGGAGAGCTGTGTGCAAAGTTAGAGCTAAGCCAGTCGGCATTATCTCAGCATCTTGCTTGGCTTCGCCGTGATGAGCTAGTCACGACAAGGAAAGAAGCACAAACCGTGTACTACACATTAAAGAGTGATGAAGTGAAAGCGTTAATAAAAACACTGCATAGTCTTTATTGTGCTGAAAGCGCTTAGCGTTAATTACATATACCTAATATATCGTTCATTTTAGGCTGTGAATCTAACTCGTTGGAATATTTGAGAGTGGCGTTAAACTTTTGATGGTAGAGTTGCTGCGCATCGACCAATTTGCTTTGTTCTCAAGTGTTTTATTGGTGCTTTCCAGTTTGAGCTTTATAAGGTAAATAAGCTGATGCCTTTGAATAGGCGTGCAGAAAAAAGAAAAGCTGGCATTGCCAGCTTTTTTATTAAGAAAATTTTGTAGATATAAAAAAACCGACACAAGGTCGGTTTTTTCTTCACTGTAAAATCAGGACTCTATTAAAGAGCTTTGATTTGTGCAGCGAAACGAGACTTATGGCGAGCTGCTTTATTCTTGTGAATAAGGCCTTTAGTTGCCATGCGGTCTAGGATAGGTGTAACTACAGCGAATGCAGCAGTTGCAGCTTCTTTGTCGCCTGCTTCGATAGCAGCAACAGTTTTCTTCATGTAAGTACGCATCATTGAGCGACGGCTAGCATTGTGCTGACGACGTTTCTCAGCTTGGATAGCGCGCTTCTTAGCAGATTTACTATTTGCCAAGGGTCTAACTCCCAAAAACTTAGTTCTGTGACAATTTAAGGGCGAGGAATATCCCTCATTTGCGCTTAAATGTCAAATGATTTGTGCAAAAACCGATCTAAGCCAAAACAAATTTTGGTAAGAGAGGTTATCGCGGTTAAGATGGCGGGGATTCTAACAGCATTTTTATACCAATGCTAATAATTATCCGCGAAAGGCACACTTATTCCTTACAACCCGCGGATAGATTTTTGACGTCTATTTACAGCACCTGTCAGAGAAACAGTATAGGGTTAGCTGTCTTATGGTGATATTCCGAGGTTACAGTGAGTAAACGACTACTCAAGTCTGGCATGATCGTCAGTGCTATGACATTTATTTCCCGCGTTCTTGGCCTAGTTCGTGATGTTGTAGTGGCAAATTTAATGGGGGCAGGAGCAAGCGCAGACGTCTTTTTCTTCGCCAATAAAATTCCTAATTTTTTACGACGTTTGTTTGCTGAAGGGGCTTTTTCCCAAGCGTTTGTACCTGTTTTAACGGAAAGCCATGCTCAAGGCGACATGGATAAAACTCGGGAACTGATTGCTAGAGCGGCGGGTACGTTAGGGGTGATAGTCTCTATTGTTACCATTTTAGGTGTCCTAGGCTCCGGCGTGGTCACTGCAGTGTTTGGTTTTGGTTGGTTCCTTGACTGGATGCATGGTGGCCCGGCTGCAGCAAAGTTTGAGCTTGCTAGCGTGATGCTCAAAATCACCTTTCCCTATTTATGGTTCATTACCTTCGTCGCTCTATCGGGCGCTATCCTCAATACATTAGGTAAATTTGCTGTCTCCTCCTTTACCCCTGTTTTCCTCAATGTGATGATTATTTTGGCGGCGTGGTTTATCTCGCCGCAAATGGAAATGCCAGAAATAGGGCTTTCCATTGGTGTTTTCTTAGGTGGTTTGGTCCAGTTCTTATTCCAAATTCCCTTCCTTATTAAAGCAGGCGTCATGGTTAAGCCAAAATGGGGCTGGCGCGATCCGGGTGTAGTGAAAATCCGTACTTTGATGATCCCCGCTTTATTTGGCGTATCGGTCAGTCAGATTAACCTGTTGTTTGATACGTTCATCGCCAGTTTTTTGCAAACCGGTTCGATCAGCTGGCTGTATTACTCAGACCGCTTATTGGAATTTCCTTTAGGCCTGTTTGGTATTGCGATTGCGACTGTGATTTTACCCGCGCTTTCACGTAAACACGTTGACGCACAAAGTGAAGGCTTCGCACAAACCATGGATTGGGGGGTGCGCATGGTGATCTTGCTTGGCCTTCCTGCAATGCTTGGTCTGATGGTACTGGCAAAACCTATGCTGATGGTTCTGTTTATGCGAGGTGAATTTTCTCCTCAAGACGTACATCAAGCATCATTGTCGCTTTTTGCCTACGCTTCAGGTTTGTTGAACTTCATGCTGATTAAGGTGCTAGCGCCAGGTTATTACTCGCGTCAAGATACTAAAACGCCAGTAAAGTACGGCATCATTGCGATGGTGACCAACATGGTATTTAACGCAATTTTTGCGTACTTTTATGGTTACGTTGGTTTGGCTATCGCGACGGCACTTTCGGCGTTTGTGAATATGGCATTGCTGTATCGTGGTCTACATATCGCAGGGGTATACCAAATCACCAAACGAACCGTCTTCTTTATTATACGTTTGGTTATTGCAGGTGCGGCGATGGTGGCTGCGATCTTATGGCAATTGGAAGACATGTCAGTGTGGCTAGATTGGAGCTTTGCTCACCGCAGCGGTGTACTAGGAATGTTGATCGGTCTAGGAGCCGTGGTTTACCTAGTGGTTCTATTTTTAACTGGTGCACGCTTAAAAGACCTAAAAGCTGGGACAGACTAAGGGTGATTAGTATATAATCCGTCAGTTTCACACAGTGTAAAGTAAAAACAGAGGCAGAAAGCAGTATCCAATGGAACTGATTAGAGGCATTCACAATATCACCCCGCGACATCATGGTTGCGTGCTGACTATTGGCAATTTCGATGGTGTCCATAAAGGCCATCAACAAGTATTGCACCAAGTGTCTGAGCAAGCGGACAGGCTATCATTGCCTTCTGTTGTGATGACCTTTGAACCTCAGCCGATGGAGCTGTTTGCCAAAGATAAGGCACCTGCACGGTTGACGCGATTACGCGATAAGTTCGTGCAATTGAGTAAGCTCGATATTGATCGCTTGCTCTGCGTCAATTTCAATCGTCATTTTGCAAGTTTAACCGCGGAAGAATTTATCCGTGACTTGTTGGTCGAGCGTTTGGGTGTTAAGTTTCTTGTCGTTGGTGATGATTTCTGCTTTGGCAAAGGCCGTACAGGTAACTTTGCAATGCTGCAGGAAGCAGGGGAAAAGTACGGTTTTGATGTCGTGAGTACCCAGAGCTTTTGTTTACAACAATTACGTGTCAGCAGTACGGCTATCCGTCAAGCGCTGGCGCGTGACGATTTGCATTCCGCGCAACAGATGCTGGGAAGAAACTACAGCATCAGCGGTCGTGTTTCTCACGGAAGAAAGCTGGGAAGAACGATAGGTTTTCCTACTGCGAATATTCCTTTGAAACGCTGTGTTTCTCCGGTCTCCGGAGTCTATGTTGTTCAAGCGCTTGGCTTAGGAAATAAGCCAATTGGTGGTGTCGCTAATATTGGTCAAAGACCGACTGTCAATGGCGTTCGCCAGCAGTTAGAAGTACACTTATTCGACTTTCATGCCAATTTATATGGCAAGCAACTAGAAGTGGAACTTTTGCATAAACTTCGAGATGAGCAAAAGTTTGAGTCGTTTGAAGCACTTAAACAACAAATCGAATTGGATGCTGAAGCAGCAAGGGTGTGGCTGCGTCAGCTTAAGCGTTGAGCGGTTTATTCCACCGTTCAACATAATGTCTAATTTTCGCCCAATATAACGGAATTAAGAATCGATGAGTGAGTATAAAGATACCCTGAACTTACCTGAAACAGGGTTTCCAATGCGCGGCAATCTGGCCAATCGTGAGCCAGAAATGCTTAAGCGTTGGTACAAAGAAGATCTTTACGGTGAAATCCGTAAAGCTAAGAAAGGCAAAAAGTCATTCGTATTGCACGATGGCCCTCCTTACGCAAATGGTGACATTCATATTGGTCACGCACTAAACAAGATTCTTAAAGACATTATTATTAAATCCAAAACACTTTCAGGTTTTGACGCACCTTACATTCCTGGCTGGGATTGCCACGGTCTACCTATTGAATTAATGGTAGAGAAAAAAGTAGGCAAGCCAGGCCAAAAAGTGACGGCAGCAGAATTCCGCGAGAAATGTCGTGAATACGCAGCAGGTCAGGTTGAAGGTCAGAAAGAGAGCTTCAAACGCCTTGGTATCATGGGTGAGTGGGACAAGCCATACCGCACCATGGATTTTGCAACTGAAGCGAACATTATTCGTGCTCTTGGTAAGATCGCAAGCAATGGTCACCTGCTAAAAGGTTTCAAACCTGTTCACTGGTGTACAGACTGTGGTTCTGCTCTTGCTGAAGCGGAAGTAGAATACAAAGATAAAGTATCGCCATCTATCGACGTTCGTTTTAAAGCGGCTGACGAAGCGGCACTGTTGTCTAAGTTTGAGCTGACTGAAGGCCATGAAGGTAAAGGCGATATCTCTATTGTCATCTGGACGACAACACCTTGGACGCTTCCTGCGAACCGTGCTGTGTGTCTACGTGATGACCTTGAGTATGTACTTATCCAAGTTGAAGGCGAGCAACCTGAACGTATCATCGTTGCAGCTGAACTAGCGAAAGACGTAATGGACCGTGCTGGTATCGAGCACTTCCACAATCTTGGCTTTGCTAAAGGTGCGGATCTAGAGCTTTCTCAATTCCAACACCCATTCTACGATTTCACTGTACCGGCTATCCTTGGTGATCACGTTACGACTGATTCAGGTACTGGTGTTGTTCACACTGCACCTGGTCACGGTCAAGAAGACTTCGCGGTTGGTAACAAGTACAACCTAGAAGTAGCAAACCCAGTTGGTTCAAACGGTGTTTACTTACCAGATACAGAGCTATTTGCTGGTCAGCACGTATTTAAAGCGAACGATGCAGTAGTAGAAGTACTGAAAGAAAAAGGTGCACTACTACACCACCACGCTTACGAGCACAGCTACCCACACTGTTGGCGTCATAAGACTCCAATCATCTTCCGTGCTACACCTCAATGGTTCGTTTCTATGGACCAAGCTGGCCTACGTGCTAAAGCATTAGAGTCAATCAAGAACGTAGAGTGGATGCCTGAGTGGGGTCAAAGCCGCATCGAAGGTATGATCGAAGGTCGCCCTGAATGGTGTATCTCTCGTCAACGTACTTGGGGTGTGCCAATCGCTCTGTTTGTTCATAAAGAAACAGCAGAACTTCATCCAAACACACTAGAGCTGATTGAAAAAGTCGCGAAGTTGGTTGAAGAGAAAGGCATCCAAGCATGGTGGGATGTCGACGCAGCTGAACTACTCGGTGCTGACGCTGACCAATACGAAAAAGTGCTCGATACGCTAGACGTATGGTTCGACTCAGGTGTCACTCACTTCTCCGTTGTTGATGCTCGTGAAGAGTACAATGGCAACAGTGCAGACTTATACCTAGAAGGTTCTGACCAACACCGTGGTTGGTTCCAGTCTTCTCTAATTTCATCTATCGCGATGAAAGACGAAGCGCCTTACAAACAAGTACTGACACACGGTTTCGTGGTTGATGGTCAGGGTCGTAAGATGTCTAAATCTATCGGTAACGTGGTTGCGCCAAAAGACGTAACTAACAAGCTAGGTGCTGACATTCTTCGTCTATGGGTTGCTTCAACAGACTACACTGGTGAAGTTGCGGTTTCGGATGAAATCCTAAAACGTAGCGCAGATGCTTACCGTCGTATCCGTAACACAGCGCGTTTCTTCCTTGCTAACCTAAGCGGCTTCAACCCTGAAACAGACATCGTTCCTGTTGAAGAGATGGTTGCGCTAGATCGCTGGGCAGTTGGTCGTGCGCTAGCAGCACAAGAAGAGATTGTTAAAGCATACGAAGAGTACAACACACACGGTGTGACTCAGCGTCTAATGCAATTCTGTTCGATCGAAATGGGCTCTTTCTACCTAGACGTAATTAAAGACCGTCAGTACACAGCAAAACGTGGCGGCAACGCTCAACGTAGCTGTCAGACTGCACTTTACTACATCGTAGAAGCGCTAGTTCGTTGGATGGCGCCAATCATGTCGTTCACTGCAGATGAAATCTGGAACGAAATGCCAGGCGAGCGCGACAAGTTCGTATTCACTGGTGAGTGGTTCGACGGTCTATTCGGCCTTGCTGAAGGTGAAGAGCTGAACAATGAATTCTGGGCTGAGATCCAAGCGGTTCGTGGTGCAGTAAACAAACTTCTAGAAGATGCGCGTAAAGAGAAAACCATCGGTGGTGCACTACAAGCTGAAGTGACTCTATTTGCTGATGACGCTTTAGCGGCGAAGATCAACAAACTTGAAGATGAACTGCGCTTTGTTCTACTAACCTCTGCGGCGAAAGTTAAGCCTCTAGGTGAGAAGACTGATGCAGCACAAGCCACGGATATCGAAGGCTTGTTTGTTGAAGTAGCAGCAGCTGAAGGCGAGAAGTGTGATCGTTGTTGGCACCACACGCCAGACGTAGGCACAATTGAAGGTCACGAGAAAATCTGTGGTCGTTGTGTATCTAACGTAGAAGGCGAAGGTGAAGTACGTAAATTCGCGTAATTGCCTAGAACGACTGAACTTTTTTTAAAATTAACAGCCCCAGTATTTACTGGGGCTGTTTGTAGGTAAAGTAATGAGTGAAAAAGCACTGTCTTTAAAGCAATCTGGTATTCGCTGGTTATGGTTAGCGGTGGTTATCTTTTTAGCTGATATTGGCATTAAGTATGTTGTAATGAACAACATGGGATATGGCTGGGCAAACCGCATAGAAATTTTGCCATTCTTTAATCTTTTGTACGTGCATAACTATGGTGCTGCTTTTAGCTTTTTGAGTGATCAAGCGGGCTGGCAACGTTGGTTATTTACAGGTATTGCTTTTATCGTTACGGGTCTTTTGACTTACTGGATGAGTAAACTACCAGCGAAAGAGAAATGGAATAATATTGCTTATGCCATGATTATTGGTGGCGCAGTAGGCAACGTATTCGACCGAGTAATACATGGGTTTGTCGTGGATTATTTGGACTTTTTCTGGGGTAATTATCACTGGCCAGCGTTCAACCTTGCAGACATGGCGATCTGTATTGGTGCCGCGATGATTATTCTTGACGGCTTTCGAAAGAAAGACGAGGCGAAAGCCTAAGTAGTGGCAGTGTATATTGCGAAAAGTTGAATAACCCTAAGCGTCGCCCGTTGATTCGAGCGACGCTTTTTATTATGTTGGAGCGCCAATCAGCATATCAATGTATAAAAAGACCAAGCTGACAGCGTAATAACCCAAGAACAAGGAAGCAGTAACGTGACAACAATAACCAATGAATCTGTAGTAACCCTTCACTTTACGATTAAAATGAAAGATGGATCGGTTGCGGATAGTACTCATAACATGGGTAAACCAGCGAAATTTGTTATGGGTGATGGCAGCTTGAGTGAAAACTTTGAGCAGTGCTTAATAGGCTTAGAAACAGGCGCCCAAAAAGCGATTGAGCTAAAAGCAGAAGACGCGTTTGGCATGCCAAACCCAGACCATGTACACCATATGGATCGCACTAAGTTTGTAGGTGATGCAGAAGTAGAAGTGGGTACAATCATGGCGTTCAGTGGTCCTGATGGTATGGAAATCCCGGGCATTATTACAGAGATTGCTGGCGATTCAGTCACTGTGGACTTCAACCATCCTCTAGCGGGACAAGACGTGACTTTCGAAGTTGAAATTTTGTCAGTAGAATAGCGAACCCAATAAAGATAATTTCCATGAGCAATGAAATGAAAATCCTATTAGCTAACCCACGCGGCTTTTGTGCTGGTGTAGACCGTGCGATTAGCATCGTAGAGCGTGCGCTAGAGATGTATCAGCCACCGATTTATGTTCGTCATGAGGTGGTGCATAACCGTTTTGTGGTTGAAGGGCTAAAACAACGTGGCGCTGTCTTCGTTGAAGAGCTGCATGAAGTGCCAGACAACAACATTGTGATTTTTTCTGCTCATGGTGTATCGCAGGCGGTTCGTCAGGAAGCTAAGCAGCGAGATTTGACGGTATTTGACGCAACGTGTCCTTTGGTAACCAAAGTGCATATGGAAGTAGCGCGAGCAAGCCGCCGCAATATGGAAGTGGTTCTGATTGGTCACGCAGGTCACCCTGAAGTGGAAGGCACAATGGGGCAGTACGCGAGTGAAACGGGTGGTATGTACTTGGTTGAAACCCCTGCCGATGTTGAGAAACTGAAGTCGATTGTGAAAGATCCATCAGATCTTCATTACGTAAGCCAAACGACACTTTCTGTAGATGAAACTGCCGATGTTATCGAAGAGCTACGCCGCGTCTTCCCAGATATCCAAGGACCACGTAAAGACGATATCTGTTACGCGACACAAAACCGCCAAGATGCCGTACGTGAATTAGCGGGTGACGTAGATGTGATGGTTGTGGTGGGTTCTAGAAACTCATCAAACTCTACACGTCTTAAAGAGCTAGCTGAAAAGCTAGGGACACCTGGCTACTTAACCGACTGTCCGGAAGATATCAAACCTGAGTGGTTCGAAGGCAAAACAAAGGTCGGCGTGACTGCGGGGGCATCTGCTCCGGAAGAGCTCGTTAATCAGATTCTAGAGCGAATCAAAGAACTCGTCGGTGCCGAAGCGGTTGATGAAGTACTTGGTCGCGAAGAGAATATGTTCTTTGAAGTACCTAAAGAACTGCAAATCAAGCAAGTGGATTAGTCTCCATTTATCGAATATTCAAAAGGCGACCTGTGGGTCGCCTTTTTTACATCTCTCTTAACTCATTTAGGTAATCACGAATTTGGTCTTTTCCTAAGCCATCGATAATCATATCGGACATCTTCGTGATTCTTCGCTCAAGCGACTGAGCAACCCTTTCGCAATGTGCGTACACCTCTTCATCAGAACCTTCAGTCGGAAAGGCATCGACTTGCCAGTTTACTCGAACGCCCCCCGCAAGCCATTGAGGAGCTGTCTCTTGATGTAAAGAGTCACAGAGAATAATCACGATGTCAGGAAGAAACTGAGTTCGCTCTTCCCATGAGTGGGTGTGGATATGTGGAATGGGAAGTTGGTGGTCATCTAAATATTTTTGCACCACAGGGTGAACTGTGCCTGTGGGATGAGAGCCACCGCTGGCGACACTAAACTCTGCTGGCAGGATATGGGTTGCGATCGACTCAGCGAGCACACTTCGTCCAGCATTGTGCTTACATATGAACAAAACTTTATACATCATCGCCTCGTCTTTTCGGAGCGTCTTATTTATACGCTAGCGGAAACTCAGCGGTGATGTGTGAACTTTTTGTGTTAGTGGCTAATGCCCAGCATCTCTTTGAGCACTTTAAGGTAGCGGCGGCTTACTGGTATCTCAAAGCCAGTTTTGGTGATGATTTCTGCTAATCCGTTTTCGAGTAATTTGATTTCGCTGATGGCCTTAATATTGACTAAGTATTGGCGATGACAGCGTACCAGTGGGGTTTTCTCTTCTAGCGTTTTTAATGTTAGTTGAGTGCTCGCGGCTTGGCTGGTGGAGCGTACATGCACGCCGCTAATGTCACTGTATGCACATTCTACCGTGTCGGTGGCCATGATGACGATACGGTTGTGCCCGATGCACGGAATCTGATCTAAAGTGTCGGGCGTAATAGCAGACAGTTGTTGAGTTAGGGCTGATTGACTAATGACTTTATTTAGCCGTTTGACCGTTTTGGTTAAACGGCATGGGTCGACAGGTTTGAGCAAGTAATCAAAGGCGTTGTCTTCAAACGCTTGAATTGCATACTGGTCGTAAGCCGTGACAAAAACCACATAAGGCATGGTTTCTGGATCAAGCATTCCAAGTAGTTCAATCCCAGTGACTTGAGGCATTTGGATATCGAGAAACACCACATCAGGTTTGAGCTCATTGATTTTTTTTAGACCAAGGATCGCGTTTGAGGCATTGTCCACCACTTCAACTTGGCCTGTTTCATCCAATAACTCTGTCAGCTCTTCACGAGCAAACTGTTCATCATCAATGACGAGTGCGGTTAACATCCAACATTACCTTTATTGCTTCAACGTGCTTTTATGATTTTGGGGGAATGATAAAGCTCATTTTAGTAAATTGATGTGGCTCGCACGTAATTTTTAGCGATGCATCACGCCCAAATTGATTAGTGAGACGTTTGTCGACAATTTCTAAACCTAGCCCGGAGTGGTTTTCTTTTGGCGGTTCAAAACTGCCTGCATTGTCTTCGACGGTAATCAAATGACCTTGTGGGTGTGCTTCGCTGTATATATGAACTTTACCACCTTCAAGCATGTTTGAAATGCCGTGTTTAATGGCATTCTCAACCAAAGGCTGGAGTGTAAAGCTTGGCAATTTGATGTCCAGCAATTCAGGTTGAATATCGATTTCAACCTCTAAGCGGTCCGTAAAACGAGCTTTTTCGATGCTCAAGTACGAGTTCACATGTGCTAGCTCTTCTTTTAGCGTCACGGTATTAATGTTCTGCTTTAAATTGCTGCGGAAGAAGTGCGATAAATTTTGGATTAGCTCGCGCGCTTTGTCAGGATCACGGCGAGTAATCGCACTAATGGTATTGAGTGCATTAAACAAAAAGTGTGGATTCACCTGAGCGTGAAGCAGTTTGATTTCTGCTTGAGCGAGTAAGGCTTGTTGTTGCTGGTAGTCGCCATACAAGATTTGGCTAGAGAGAAGCTGAGCTATCCCTTCCGCCATTGACATGTTGGCCGTAGAGAACAATTTACGCTTCGGTTCATACAGCTTTATGGTACCAATGACCTCTTTCCCTGCACGCAGTGGGATGATCAGCGCGGAGCCAAGTTTGCAGTCTTTTGCGATGGAACATTGGTATGGACGTTCTGAGCCATCAAGATAAATGATGTCGTTTTTCTCCATGGAATCCAATGTGCTTTGCGATGAAATCGGCGTGTTCGGTTTATGGTGATCATCGCCAATGCCCACAAACGCTAAGATTTTTTCTTGGTCGGTAATCGCGACAGCGCCCACTTTGGTTTCTTCGTAAATAATACGCGCGATTTTCTCAGCGTTTTCGGTGTTGAAGCCGTTGCTTAGAATTCCCACTGAGCGATCAGCAATGGTGAGTGCTCGACGCGAAAACGTCGCAGAAAACTTTTCAAAGATCGCTTTTCTGTCTTGCAGGATACTCATGAACAATGCCGCACCAAATGAGTTCGCGATGATCATCGGTGCTGCAATGGCAGACACCAGCTCATAGGCTTGATCAAAGGGTTTAGCGACGGCGAGCAGCAAAATCATTTGCACAACTTCTGCAACAAACGTGACGCTGAATACGACGCTTGGATTAAACAGCAATGCGCCTTTATTTCGCTTGATAAGGTAAACGTGGAGCAAGCCACCAATTACGCCCTCGGCGGTGGTTGAAATTGCGCAGGCGAGGTCAGTAAAGCCACCAAGAGAGTATCGATGGATGCCACCAGTAAATCCGACGGCGAAACCCACCACTGGGCCACCAAACAGCCCGCCCATGACCGCGCCGATCGCGCGAGTATTAGCAATAGCATCGTTGATGTGCAGACCGAAATAGGTGCCGAGAATACAAAAGCCAGAGAAGAGTACGTAACAAATTAGGCGGTGGCTTAAGCGCGAAGAAATACTCAGCAAAGGTAAGATGATTGGCGTTTTACTTAGCATGTAAGCCAAAACTAAGTACACACACATCTGTTGTAAAAGGGAAACGACCAGTTCCATAGTGAACCTAACCTAGAATCAATGTTGTTATTGTATACCTAAGTCACCTCAAGATGCTTGGCTCAGATAAATAAGAACAGCTAAGTAAATGACGCTGCGCTCCGAGTTCTGAATCTTAAAGTGACTTGGGTATAAAACAAAAAGAGCCTGCAATTGGCAGGCTCCTATCTTAGTCACTCGGATGTGACGAGTATTACGCTGTTTCTGACACGGCTTGTGGTTTCTCTTCGTCAGCCAGTTCAGTTTCTCCTTTACCCTTAGAGGTTTTGATAACGTAACCAGTCACTGCTAGGGCAAACACAATACCGACGATAGTTGATAGTTGCATTGGCAGGCCAAAACCTAGCGAGCTGTTGTTTAAGATGAACGTGACACATACCGTGGTCATGAAGATAGCAGGGATAGTGGTAATCCAGTGCAGCTTGTTGTGACGTAGTAGGTAAGCGGACGCAGTCCAAAGCATCATTACTGCTGTTGTTTGGTTAGCAAAACCGAAGTAGCGCCAGATAATGCCGAAGTCTACTTGAGTTAAGATACCGCCGATAACGAACAGTGGAAGTGCCATCAGTAGGCGGTTACGTAGCGTCTTTTGTTCCATGTTGAAGTATTCAGCAAGGATCAGACGGCTTGAACGGAATGCTGTATCGCCAGACGTAATTGGTAGGATAACCACACCTAGGAACGCAAGGATACCACCGAACACACCAAGCAGACCAAATGATGCGCTGTATACCACGTTACCAGGGCCACCGTTTTTCACAGCTTCTGATAGTGCGTCTAGAGAGCCGAAGAAAGACAGAGCGATAGCACACCAGATTAGCGCGATAACACCTTCACCAATCATTGCTCCGTAGAAGACGAAACGACCATTTTTCTCGTTTTCCATACAACGCGCCATCAGTGGAGACTGAGTCGCGTGGAAGCCAGAGATCGCGCCACATGCGATAGTGATGAACAGTGCTGGCCATAGTGGCATATCATTTGGGTTAAGGTTCGAGAACATGTCTGAAACTTGGAAGTCACCCATTACTGTGTGTTCGCTAGAAAACGCAACGGCTGTCATTAGACCAACAGACATAAAGATAAGTAGAGCGCCAAACAGTGGGTAGAAGCGGCCAATGATTTTATCGACAGGAACAATCGTCGCAATGATGTAGTAAGCGAAGATAGCGATAACCATTGTAGTCATGCTTACGCTCAAGCTTGTTTGATCATTGATGAGGTTAGTAATCATGCCTGCAGGAGCAGAAACGAACACTACGCCAACAAGAAGCAGTAGGACAATGGCAAAAATATTCATAAAGTGTTTTGCGCCATTACCTAGGTAGCGACCCGTGATAGTAGGTACAGATGCGCCGCCGTTACGTACTGAAAGCATGCCAGAGAAGTAATCGTGTACTGCGCCAGCAAAAATACAACCGACAACAATCCAAAGCATTGCCGCTGGACCGTATAGTGCACCCATGATTGGGCCGAAAATTGGACCAACACCAGCGATGTTAAGTAGCTGAACTAGATAAACTTTCTTTGTTGACATTGGAACGAAGTCAACACCGTCCGATTTGGTGTGAGCAGGCGTTTGGCGTTTTTCATTGATGCCGAAAATCTTCTCGACGAAAGCGCCGTAGATGAAGTATCCGCCGATTAGGGCTGCGACACAGGTTAGAAACCACATCATAGCAATTGTCCTTGGTCTTAGTTGGGTAGGGTAATTTTTTAATCTCAGGATGCATGTTATGCGTCACTTGTGTTAAATGCATTCGGTTAGTAGATGAGTGGTCGAATAGAGCACTGAGTGGTCGATATACTGCTTGAGCGGTTTTTAAAATTGGCGAACGGTTGATTGCAGTAGTGAGCGGTTGATTCGAGGCGTCAGTGGTTTAATCTGCAAGCTAAGCGGCAAACGCCAATAATTAGTGGTAAGCTTATTTTTGAAAACAATTACTTAAGGAAGAACCATGAAAAAGGCAACGTTAGGTTTGGCGCTGGCTTTACTTGCAGGATGCGCTGCAACGACGGAAGATCTTGCCAAGTCAGGAGATTGGCATCAGATCGGATATCAAGATGGTGTAGCCGGACATACATCACGCACGATGAGCGAGCTGCGTGAGTTGGGTAGCGTTAAGCAAAGTGATTACGACCAAGGTTATTTAGAGGGGCTACGTGAATACTGCAACCCTGCTTTTGCGTATCAAATGGGGCTATCTGGTCAGTATTATGAAGGGGTTTGTGAGGGTACTGAGCAAGCACAAAAATTCCGTATGGAATGGCAGCGTGGCTGGAATGAGTACTCAAATTAATAGTCAATAAAGCCGTTGTGATACCGTCCAAAACATAATTGTGGCAAAATTCTCATTATTAAACTATGTTCATATTGCTTGATAGTGAGCACAGAAAAAAGGAATCACATTATGTCAACGCAAATGGCTGGTGGCTGGAGTCCATTTAATGAACTCAAAGCAGAGGATAAAGAAGTATTTGCTAAAGGTATCGAGGGGTTTGTCGGCGTCAAATATTCCCCTTTGGTTGTGGCTACTCAAGTCGTAGCCGGACAAAACTATGCGTTTTTCTGTAATGCAGAAGTTGTCTACCCTGGAGCACAACCATACCCAGCAATGGTTCATATGTTCAGCGACCTTGAAGGTAAAGTCGGTATTACTCACATTGAACGATTGAACTACTAAATTAAGCCATAAAAGGCGCCTGACTTTTAAATAAGTGAGGCGCTTTATTGATTAAGATTGATTCGCTTGATCGATCACGACTTTTCTTAAATATCCTTGTTTGGCTTTCAGTTGCTCAGTCGCGCTTTCTTTATCCAGCCCGGTTAAAATCATCAAAATAGCTAACTTGGCGTCGTAGTCCGTTTCTTTGAGCGCAGTTTTAGCCTCTTGGTTAGTACAATCTGTTGCTTGCATAACAATACGAGCCGCTCTTGCAACTAGCTTTGCATTTGTCGCTTTCACATCTACCATTAAGTTCTGATAACTTTTGCCTAGGCGAATCATGCTTGCAGTAGTGAGCATGTTCAGGACGAGCTTTTGCGCCGTCCCTGATTTTAAGCGAGTGGATCCCGTTAACGCTTCAGGTCCAACAACGGGGCTGATCGCAATATCGGCAATATCTGCAATCGGAGAGTCAGGGTTACAAGATAGTGCTACAGTGGTGGCACCAAGTTCGTTCGCATACTCTAAGCCACCAATCACGTACGGTGTTCGTCCACTTGCCGCAATACCAACGACGACATCGCGTTGTGTTAGCGCATTCTCTTTAAGATCTTGCTCGCCTAGTGCAGGATCGTCCTCTGCCCCTTCTTTTGCACGGAACATTGCCTCTTTTCCACCCGCAATAATACCAACGACCATCTCAGGATCCGTGCCAAAAGTCGGCGGGCATTCTGAAGCGTCCAAGACGCCGAGCCGACCACTGGTGCCTGCACCGATGTAAAACAACCGACCTCCGACCTTAAATGCTTCCGTGATCTTATCAACGGCTTCAGCGATCTCAGGCAACACTTTTTCAACGGCAAGAGGAACGAGTTTGTCCTGTTGGTTGATGCGTTGAACAATATCGAGAGAAGGCAGCAAGTCGATGTCCATGGTGTCTGGATTTCGCCCTTCAGATACCAGATGGGATAAAGCTGCGATAAGTGCATCGTTCGTCATAATGAATTAAGCCTTTTTGTTTAGGATCTATTGCCCTTAATTTTTTGAATAGAGTACACCCAGTGAAGCGAGACGACTTGCCCCCGTAACTTCCGGTAAGTTGCTAGGGAGGCCGTGAATATGGCGCTGCGCAAGCCAAGCAAACGCCATTGCTTCCATGTAGTCGCCATCAACGCCTTTTTCTGCCGTTGTCGCAACGCTCCATTGTGGCAATAACTTGGCCAGTCGCTGCATCAAAAGTGGGTTTCTTGCTCCACCGCCACAGACCAATAGTTGAGGCGTGATGCCATGAGAAAACTTGTCGACTTCGTTGGCAATGGTAATCGCAGAATATTCGCAGAGTGTACGCTGTACGTCTTCGGTTGGTAAATTGTAATGAGCCAGTTGCTGATGCAGCCAGTCAATATTGAACAGTTCTCGCCCGGTACTTTTAGGTGCTGGCATGGCGAGGTAAGCTTCTTTAAGTAATTGAGTCAACAAAGTAGCGTTTACCGTTCCTTTCAGTGCAAATTGTGCATCTTTGTCGAAGCTTTGCCCAGTGTGCAGTGCACACCACGCGTCCATCAACATGTTGCCCGGACCTGTGTCATAGCCAATGACTGGTTGCTCGGGATGCAGTACAGAGATGTTGGCAATGCCACCGATGTTCAGCACGACGGTGGTGGAATCTTGCATGGCAAAGATACTTTTATGAAAAGCGGGAACCAGCGGTGCACCTTGACCACCTAGCGCCATATCTTTACGTCTAAAATCTGCAACCGTATCAATCCCTGTTTTCACTGCGATGATGTTGGCATCACCCAACTGAGTGGTAAAGGGTAACTCTCCAGTAGGTTGGTGGAATACCGTTTGACCGTGATTACCAATCGCACGAATTTGTTCCGCGACGTAGCCAGACTTATTGAGCAGTTGTAAAACGGCGTCAGCGAAGAGGTGGCCAAGTTGGTGATCCAATTCACCTATGGCTTTTAAATTTGTGGCTTGACCGGTACAAACAGATAACAGCATTTCTTTCAGTGCTGCGGGCATTGGGTAATCGTCGTGCGCAACCAGACGAACGTGCTCATCACTTATTTCAACCAGAGCGGTATCAACGCCGTCCATACTCGTTCCAGACATCACACCAATGTACAGTTCGTTAAATTTCATAGCCGATCTCGTCAATTCTTCATTCACTTATTGTAAAGCAAATCTGAAGCGAATAACCTCATCGAATACGAGATATTCAGCCGATTTTGAGGAGAAAACATGGGACCGTTATGGGTTGACGTCGCGGGTTATGAACTGACCGCTGAAGACAAAGAAATTCTGGAACATCCTACGGTTGGTGGCTTAATTCTATTTGCTCGTAACTATCATGATAGTGAACAGCTTCAAGCACTTACTCAATCAATCCGCAAGGCAGCCAAGCGCCCGATTTTGATCGGTGTGGATCAAGAAGGGGGGCGAGTACAACGCTTCCGTGAAGGTTTCTCGTTGATCCCTGCAGCCGAAGAATACGCCAAACATCAAAATGGTGAAGAGTTAGCATGTATGGGCGGTTGGCTAATGGCAGCGGAGTTGATAGCACACGACATTGATTTAAGCTTTGCACCCGTGCTCGATAAAGGTCATCAATGTAAAGCGATCGGTAACCGAGCATTTGGCGAAGATGCCGATACCATTCTTCGATTTAGCACCGCTTACATGCAGGGTATGAAGAGCGTTGGAATGGCAACAACAGGCAAACACTTCCCGGGTCACGGTGGTGTGATTGCTGACTCACACTTAGAAACGCCATACGACGAGCGCAGCGACATTTTTGAACAAGACATGGCTATCTTTAAAGCGCAAATTGATGCCGGTATTTTAGATGCCATGATGCCTGCTCACGTTATTTTTCCGAACTACGACTCTCAGCCTGCGAGTGGTTCAGAATACTGGTTGAAACAAGTTTTGCGACAGCAACTCGGTTTTAAAGGCTTGGTTTTCTCCGATGATCTGACGATGGAAGGCGCTGCAATCATGGGTAGCCCTGCCGAGCGTGGGGCTCAAGCCTTGAAAGCCGGTTGCGATATGCTATTGATGTGTAATAAGCGTGAAGCACACATTGAGGTGTTGGATAACTTGCCAGTATCAACAGTGCCACTGGCGGATGCGTTACTGAAAAAACAGTCGTTTTCTCTAAGCGATCTCAAGTTATCTCAAGAGTGGAAAGCGGCGAGTGAAGCGATGAAACGCTTGACCAGCTAAACCTCTTGTAAACGATTCAAAACACCGATTAGAAGCTAAAGTTAATTATACTTTGGCTTTTTATTTATCTGTAAATAAAAACTTACACCAAATGTTTTTTATTGTGTACGCTTGTTTTTCTTTTTTAGCCTGTTATCTTGTCGTTAAAGCTTAGTTGTCTCACCAAGGATTTGGTTGGGTGTAAAAATAAATATACAGGTTAGAGTTATGCAGAAAAGTGAGTTGAGCAATATTAATATTAGCGAAGAGCAGGTTCTTATTACCCCAGAGGAGCTAAAAACCAAGCTTCCTTTGAGTGAAAAAGCGCGCCGCTTTATTCAAGAGTCTCGCCAAACTATCGCTAATATTATTCATAAAAAGGATCATCGCCTGCTGGTTGTATGTGGTCCATGTTCTATCCACGACGTGGAAGCGGCGAAGGATTACGCAAAACGTCTTAAAGCGCTCTCTGAACAACTAAGTGACCAACTGTATATTGTTATGCGTGTTTACTTTGAAAAACCACGCACCACGGTCGGCTGGAAAGGGCTGATTAACGATCCGCACCTCGATGGCAGCTTCGATATTGAACATGGTCTGCATGTTGGACGCGAACTGCTAGTGGAATTGGCAGAGATGGAAATCCCGCTCGCGACTGAAGCTCTGGACCCAATTAGCCCACAATACTTGGCGGATACTTTTAGTTGGGCTGCGATCGGCGCACGTACTACGGAGTCACAAACTCACCGTGAAATGGCAAGTGGCCTGTCTATGCCAATCGGTTTTAAAAATGGCACGGATGGCAGTTTGGCAACCGCAATCAATGCGATGCAAGCTGCGTCTTCTAGCCACCGTTTTATGGGAATTAACCGTGAGGGACAAGTAGCGCTATTGACCACTCAGGGTAATGCTAATGGGCATGTGATCTTACGTGGCGGCAAGCAAACTAACTACGACTCAGTGTCAGTTACTGAGTGTGAGCAAGAAATGGCGAAATCTGGCCTTGATGCATCATTAATGGTGGATTGTAGTCACGCCAACTCACGTAAAGATTACCGTCGCCAGCCATTAGTCGCAGAAGATGTTATTCACCAAATCCGTGAAGGTAATAAGTCCATTATCGGCCTTATGATTGAAAGCCATATCAATGAAGGAAATCAATCTTCTGACTTAGCTCTTGAAGAGATGAAATACGGTGTATCTATCACTGACGCATGTATCAATTGGGATTCAACTGAGGCACTATTACGTCATGCACATGAAGAGCTAGTGCCTTTCTTAGAAAATCGTCTAAAGGCTAATTAATACAGGATTTAAGGAACATCAATGGCAGTTGAACTTAACGCATTACGCGATCAGATTGATGCAGTCGACAAGCAAATGTTGGAGCTATTAGCTCAGCGTTTGGCGCTCGTAGAGAAAGTTGGGGAAGTAAAAAGCGAACATGGTTTGCCTATTTATGCCCCTGATCGTGAAGCGGCGATGCTGGCTTCTCGCCGAGCAGAAGCTGAGAAAATGGGAATTCCTCCACAGCTTATTGAAGATATTCTGCGTCGTACCATGCGTGAGTCTTATGCCAGTGAAAAAGACTCCGGTTTTAAGTGTTTGAACCCTGAATTACGCTCAGTGGTCATTATTGGTGGTAATGGCCAGTTAGGCGGCCTGTTTGGGCGTATGTTTAAGTTATCTGGTTATCAAGTCAAAGTGCTTGGTAGCAAAGACTGGGATCGTGCGGATGACATCCTAAAAGATGCGGGCCTGGTGGTGGTTACTGTGCCAATTCACCTAACAGAAGGTGTGATTGAAAAGCTAGGTAATCTGCCACAAGACTGTATTCTGTGTGACCTGACTTCTATAAAATCTAAGCCACTGCAAGCAATGTTGAATGTGCACCAAGGACCGGTGGTTGGTTTACACCCAATGTTTGGCCCAGATGTGCCGAGCCTTGCCAAGCAGGTGATTGTGTACTGTGATGGGCGTGGAAATGATCAATACCAATGGTTGCTGCAACAGTTTGGTATTTGGGGCGCGAGCTTGTGCCAGATTGATGCGCAAGAGCACGATCATGGCATGACGTTAATCCAAGCGCTGCGTCACTTCACCTCATTTGCTTACGGCATGCATCTAAGCAAAGAGAACCCGAACATTGAGCAACTGTTAAAGTTGAGCTCACCAATCTACCGCCTGGAGTTGGCGATGGTAGGGCGTCTGTTTGGTCAGGATCCAAACCTCTACGGTGACATTATTCTCTCATCGCAAGAAAACATCGACATGATTAAGCGATTCCACCAACGCTTCGGCGAAGCACTTGCGATTTTGGATAGCAAAGATAAAGCCAAATTTGTCGAAAGCTTTGAGCAGGTGAGTGAGTGGTTTGGTGATTATTCACAACAATTTATGAATGAGAGCCAAAACTTACTCAAACAGGCGAATGATAATATTCATCGCGGTTAATCGCGGGTTATCTATCCGTGTGGAGCCCGAAACGAAAAGAGCAGCTTACGCTGCTCTTTTTTGTGTCGAGAGATAAATCAGTTAGTCGCGGTATTGCTGGTATCTTCACTTGATACTGTATTGATACTGGTGTCGCGATAGGGGGAGTTGGTTAAATTGACTTGCAGACGCACGACATTATCAATCAATTGAACTAAAGGGCCCCATTTCACTTTTTTCTCTTTTTCAAATACATAATTGAAGTTTTCAGGTGTCCACTCCATCAAGTATTGAGGGTTGAGTGCTCGCCCGAGAAAGCGCACCTCATAATGCAGGTGCGGGCCAGTGGAATTACCTGAACTACCACATTGAGCAATCACATCGCCTTTACTGACAAATTGGCCGCTTTTCACTTTAAAGCGTTGTAAGTGAGCAAAGGAGCTCATAAAGCCAAATGAATGACGAATAGTGACATAGTTGCCATAGCCACGATTACTCGGGCGAACGGTTTCCACCACTCCGTCTGCAGGTGCGAGGATTTCTTCTCCTCGTTTACAGGTAAGATCGATACCAGTATGAACGTGTCGTTTACCTGAAATAGGATTAATGCGACTGCCGTAGGAAGAAGAAATACGTTGGTATGTCACTGGGCTATCATTTGGAATCAAACGAAACATGGTTGCTCGAACCGCGGAATCGATAGCTGCTGCATCAATTCGCTCTTCTAACGCCATGTTGTTTTCATCGATCATCAGCTCTTCGTCAGCGAGACCTAGAACCGATTCGACGTCGAATACTCGTTTTCCTAATAGCTGAATTTGATTGTTTTTATCGGTCAATGACTGAGAAAGCGAGTGGTTGGTATCAAGCTGCTCTTCATAAAGAGCGGTGATTTCGGCCTTTTCACTTTCTAGTTTGGCGATGGTTTGTGTTAGTTCGTCTTTATTGTGTATCTGCTGTTGATTGAGATACCACGCGCCACCAACGACGGCGGGTAATGCCAATACCGAAGCAAATACTGCTAGGACCGAACTGCGGCCCAAATAGAACTGCTGATCGCCGTCTTTCGTCGGGATCTGCATGATGATTTTTTTAGACATAGTTATTGTTACTTAAATAGGCGTTCATTTATTTTTCTCCTAAATCAGAGAGATGTTCTAACTCTCGGTTCAGAAGGTCGTTATTGCCTACATTCAATTCTATAAATCGTTTTAGTTGGCTAATGCTCTCGATGTCTATCTTGATGATCTTTAACCTAATCTCACACTTAGAAACATCCACAATTTGCGCTTTTAACGTAATCACTTGTTCAGATTGATCAAATGAAAAAGTAACATGGGCTGGAAGGGTTGGATCCAAAGCCTCAGTCTCTTCCACTTTCATGAGTAAACCATGTAAGGAAAGATCTTGAATCCTAGCTTCAATTGCCAAGTCACGTTGTTCTACCTTCGCTGGCGCTTGATGGAGAATGCGTGAAAAGCGTCGTCTCTCTGCCATGTGCATTTTCTCGTCATGTCTTCAAACAGAATTGAATAGTATATCAATACGAACAAAAAATGTTCGATTGCTGTTTGAAAAGTGTCGAGGTCGCTACAGAGTGACGTAAGTGCAATGTCATGTTCTTAACGAACGAGACGGGCTAATGAGCTCTTTTTTATAACAAAGAAAACAAAGGCCGCTATGATAGCGGCCTTTGTACAAATTACAATCAAACTTTGCGGGTTGCGATTACTTCGCAATACGCTTGTATTTGATGCGGTGTGGTTCTGCGGCTTCAGGGCCCAACGTTTTCTTCAACCAGTCCATGTACTCGGTGTAGTTACCTTCGTAGAAGTTAACTTGGCCTTCGTCACGGTAGTCAATGATGTGGGTCGCGATACGGTCAAGGAACCAACGGTCGTGCGAGATAACCATTGCACAACCAGGGAACTCTAGTAGTGCTTCTTCTAGAGCACGCAGTGTTTCCACGTCAAGGTCGTTGGTCGGTTCGTCGAGTAGTAACACGTTACCGCCCGCTTTAAGCAGTTTCGCAAGGTGGACACGGTTACGCTCACCACCTGATAGCTCACCAATGATTTTTTGTTGGTCGCTGCCTTTAAAGTTAAAGCGTGAACAGTACGCGCGAGCAGGGATTTCGAAGTTGTTGATCTTAATGATATCTGCGCCTTCAGAAATCTCTTGGAATACGGTTTTAGAATCGTCCATGCTGTCACGGAACTGATCGACCGATGCAAGTTTCACAGTGTCGCCCATTTCAATTGTGCCTGAATCTGGTTGTTCAGTACCACTTAACATCTTGAATAGGGTCGATTTACCTGCGCCGTTCGCACCGATGATACCAACAATCGCACCTTTAGGGATGCTGAATGATAGGTCATCAATTAGAACACGGCCGTCAAATGACTTCGTTAGGTTCTTCACTTCAATAACTTTATCACCTAGGCGCTCACCTGGCGGGATAAACAGTTCATTGGTTTCGTTACGTTTTTGGTGATCAGAGCTTTGCAGTTCTTCAAAGCGTGCCATACGTGCTTTTGATTTCGCTTGACGACCTTTAGGGTTTTTACGTACCCACTCAAGTTCTTTCTCGATGGTTTTTTGACGAGCACTTTCTTGAGATGCTTCTTGTTGTAGACGAGCGTCTTTTTGCTCCAACCATGAGGTGTAGTTACCTTCCCATGGGATACCTTCACCACGGTCAAGCTCTAAGATCCAACCCGCGGCGTTATCTAGGAAGTAACGGTCGTGGGTGATAGCGACTACAGTACCTGTGTAATCCACTAAGAAGCGCTCTAGCCAAGCAACAGATTCTGCATCTAGGTGGTTGGTAGGCTCATCAAGCAGCAGCATGTCTGGCTTAGAAAGTAGCAGGCGACAAATAGCGACACGGCGGCGTTCACCACCTGATAGGTGCGCAATTTTTTGGTCCCATTCAGGTAAACGAAGTGCGTTTGCTGCTCGCTCAAGTGCGTTTTCTAGGTTGTGACCATCTTTCGCTTGGATCAGAGCTTCAAGTTCGCCTTGCTCTTTTGCAAGTGCGTCGAAGTCTGCATCTGGTTCTGCGTAAGCCGCATAGACCGCATCCAAACGTTTCAGTGCGTCAGCAACGTCAGCAACTGCTTCTTCAACAACTTCACGAACGGTTTTTGATTCGTCTAATACTGGCTCCTGGGGTAGGTAGCCTACGTTTAGACCAGGTTGTGGACGTGCTTCACCGTCGATATCCGTGTCGATACCTGCCATGATACGTAGCAGTGTGGATTTACCTGCACCGTTCAGACCTAAAACACCGATTTTCGCACCAGGGAAGAAGCTCAGAGAGATGTCTTTAAGAATTTGACGCTTAGGTGGCACAATCTTGCTCACCCGCGACATGGTATATACGTATTCAGCCATTGCCGATCGTTCCTAAATTAACTGTCATTCAAACCCATCATTTTATACCAAGTGCTTTGTTTTTGTTACCGCATTGCAAGAATTTCCCTTTCGAATGGATTTCTTATTTTGAGCTGACCGGAAACTTACACGGTTAGGGTATACACTTTTGTTATTCGTTATAAATGACGAAGTGCTTTCTGCACAAGTTAGGAACTCCTTGTCTCCATCGTCTTAAAAGTTTCACGAGTACAATTTTTAATACACTAAGTTGCTTTACATGGACATCTGCATTCTGTGTAAATAGATGCATGTGTGAAAATTGCCTTAACATCACATGAACGCTAACAAAACGAGGCTTTGGGGCAGTATATGTCTGGGGAAAATGACACAAATGAGATTCAACGTATCTGAATTGGCTAAAAACGTATGCTGTGCAGCCGCGCTGTGTGCGATGAGTTTGAGTGCTAATGCCGCGCTGAGCTTGGAAAAGCAGCGTGAAGTTTATGAGCAAGCTCAAGATTTATTAGATAAAAATGACATCGACGGATACCTTTCGATCCGTCCTAAAATTTCTGACTATCCACTGACGCCTTATGTGGACTACCGAACGTTTATTAGACAGTTACCGGAAAAATCGCCACAGCAGGTGAACGAATTTATTTCGGAGTACGAGTCGTTTCCTTTTTCTCGTCGTGTTCGCGCTCCATACCTCAACCATCTTTATAAGCAAAAAGATTGGAAAACCATTACTGAGTTTCAAAAAGTCATTCCAAGTGGCGAGCGTTACCAATGTATTTTCTACGTGGCTCAGTTAGAGCAAGGTAAGAAAGTCGCCGCGTTTAAAGGGGCTGAGCATATGTGGTTGCGTGGCAGAAGTATTGCCGATGAGTGCGATCCATTATTCGCAGCATGGGACAAGGCCGGTGAACGTACTGATGAATTAATTCTCCAGCGTATGCTACTGGCGTTTGATGCACGTAATGGCAGTTTGATGAGTTACTTACTTAAACTGCCTAAATCCTCGCAGGCAAGGCAACAAGCGAAAGAAATGAAGGCGTTGTTTGATAACCCTTCAAGCGTTGCGGAGTTCGCGAAGAAAAAACCGGCTAATGATTTTAATCGAGCGCAAAGCGAATATGCGCTGGAAAAGCTAGCTCGCATGAATACCAGTCAAGCGCAGAGTGCGTATGATGCCGTCATTAAAGGGCAGAAGTTTTCTCCAGAAAAGGCGCAAGCCCTGGCTGACTATATCGCATTTCGATTGACCCGTACGGAGTCTGAGTCACTAGCTAAGTGGCGCGATGATAAAACGAAAACCAGCCAGTACTTACCGCTCATTGAAACTCGCATTCGCTTAGCGATTCAGAACGCGGATTGGAAGGGCGTACAAGAGTGGATTGCCGTTCTCAATAAAGAGGAGCAAGCGTCGCTTCGCTGGCAATACTGGCTTGGACGAAGTGAAATTGCGTTAGGTGATGACATCGCAGGGAAACAGCGTTTAGCGACTTTGGTCGGGCAGCGAAACTTCTATAGTGTGGCAGCCGCCAATGCGATTGGACAATCAATCAAATACCCTACGCATACGGTTAAGTTTGATAAGCGAGTGGTTCAACCCTATCAAGACTCGTTAGTTCGTATTGAAGAGTTGATCGCGACGGATAAAATTGCAGCAGCGAAAAGTGAATGGGCACATTTATTGCGCCGCGTAGGGAAAGATGAAAAGGCGATGCTGGCGGCTTATGCGTCTTCTAAGCGTTGGCATAACCTAACGGTGACCGCGAGTATTCAAGCGCAGATGTGGGATAATATCGAACTGAGGTTCCCGATTGCGCATCGCTGGTGGTTTAACTTTTATGCAAAAAAACACAACATAGATCCCGTAACGATGATGTCCCTAGCTCGACAGGAAAGTGCGTTGGATGTCGAAGCCCGTTCTCCAGTTGGTGCTCGTGGTCTTATGCAGATCATGCCCGCTACAGCAAAGTACACAGCACGTAAATATAAGTTGAGTTATCAAGGTACGCAGGACCTCTACAATGTGGGCAAAAATATCGAAATTGGTAGCCATTATTTGCAAGGCTTATTAGAGGATTACGATAATAATCGTATTTTTGCTCTTGCTGCTTATAATGCAGGTCCTAACAGAGTAAAAACGTGGCGAGAGCGTACCCAAGGAAAAGTGGATGCTTATGCCTTTATTGAGGCAATTCCATTTAGAGAGACACGCGGTTATGTACAAAACATCCTGATGTTTGAAACATATTACCGTGATCTTTTGGGTATCGATGGCGCGTTCTTGAATCAACATGAGATCAATACCAAGTATTGAGTGAGGTAACTTGATGTCGCACGAACCCGAGTACAAAGACTGGCAACAGATTATTGAGCTAATTCGAACTAGCATGGACAGTGAGCAAGATGACATGCTGTTAACCATGCTGATGTCACGTGATGAGAGAGAATCATTAATATCACGCGTTAATATTATTAACGAGCTTCTTAAAGGAGAATTATCTCAACGCCAGATCAGCCAGATGCTTGGCGTGGGTATTGCCACTATTACTCGTGGCTCTAACGAGTTAAAGTCTAAATCTGATGAAGAGAAAGACAAACTCAAGGTTTTGTTAGAGCAAGTTGCGGTATCTAAGTAGCCAGTGATTCCAATTCGCTTTTAGGTATTGGTATCACAAGTGGTTAAGATAACGTGTTAAAAAGGGCGGAAATATCCGCCCTTTTTCGTACTTAGCGAATAGGATGAGCGTTATAAATTTGAAGGGAAGTGCTCAGGGTTTGTGAATGGAATCAGAGCCAGAATCAAGGCTTGATGGTAAACCGAACTTCGAGTCAGCTGGTTTTGGGTGAGCAGGCTGATGGCACCACCTTTCTGTTTGATGTTCTCGGTACCAAACACCTCATCCATGACATCTCCCAGCTCATTCGCATGCTCGAGTTTTTCCAATACTTTGGGCGGCAGCATTAAGCTCGCAGAGCGAGATTCACCGCGGTGAGTATTCGACTCAATAACCATCCACGCGAACGTCACGTTTGTTTCAATTCCCGCTTCAAGTCCGACATAGTAATCCGCGTTTGGCATCTCTACTTTTGCGTTTTTAACGCGGTTTAGTGCACCGCGATGAGTTTCTTCATCAGTCATAGGTTGATCTGCGACTTCACTAGGTACACTGACGCCGACGAAGTGGAACTCTTGGTGCGGAAATGCACTGTTAAATGCACTTTGAACGGCATTAATTTTAGCTGGGTTTAGCGATGCGATTACGACTTTTTGGGTTGCCATGATCTTTTTACTCACTGGTGTCTATTAACTCAATTTTACTTGGGTAGGCTTTACGTTCTCACTAGGGTAACAGCCTAATACTTTCAAGTGTTTAGTTATTTTTGTTAGCTCTTCTAGTGCCTGTTGCATTTCTGTCGAAGCAAGATGGGATTCCAAGTCTACGTAGAACATTTCTTCCCATGGGTTCCCCATAATTGGACGTGATTCTAGCTTGGTCATATTGATGCCGTAACGTTGCAGCACTAATAGTGTTTCAACCAATGAGCCAGCCTCTTGGGAGGTCGACATAATCAAGGTGGTTTTTGCTGGAATCTGAGTTGAAACCTCAACTGGTTTGCGAGCAACCACGATAAAACGAGTATGGTTCTCAGTTTGGTTTGCGATGTTGCCTTGAATTGCTTGCAAGCCGTATAGCTTACCGCTTGATGCATTACCAATTGCAGCAACATCATCACGATCCATCTCTTGGACTTTTTGCATTGCATCTGCCGTGCTGGCGCAAGACTCCAGTTTTACACCTTTCATACGGCTTAAAAACTCACTGCACTGTTGGTGTGGCTGAGGATGTGAATACAGCGTTTTAATGTTTTCCAGACGAATGTCTTTTTTCGCAACCAAGCAGTGCTCGATTGGTTGAGTTAGCTCTCCAACGATGTACAGCGTCGTGTGTTGTAGTAGGTCATACACTTCATTAATAGAGCCTGAGCTGGTGTTTTCGATAGGCAGAACACCATAATCAGCATGGCCCGATTCTACTGTTTGAGTCACTTCTTTGAAGTGTTCGCAGTTGAGCTCGATAAGTTCTGTATTTTTACGGCTGAAGTATTCGCGGCTTGCCAAGTGCGAGTAAGAGCCTTTGGCTCCTAAGAAAGCGACGCGAGCAAGTGGCTTACGACTTTGTTGCGGGTTAACGAGGTTTTGCAGGTAACTTTGCTGAAGAAGCACAGAGTCTTCAATGATGGTATGGAAAAGTTTAGTGATGTACTGCGCGTCGAGTTCGTATTTATCTCGGCCATTAGAAATCAGCTTAACTAATAGTTGTTGTTCTCGAACGGCATCACGAACGGGTTTTGAGGTTTGTACTTTGCTTTTGGCTACTTCAATGCTGAGTTTACGGCGCTCAGACAATAAGCTGAGAAGTTGGTCATCTAGCTCATTCAAGCGCAAACGAATTTCTTCGAGGGAAATAGGTTGGTCAGTCATCAATTCTTTCCTTATAAAAAAGCCTCCCGATTTGGGAGGCTTTCTGTTTGTTTTTGACTTTTCTTTCACAAACGAGTTCGCCCCTCCGACTATGGGAGGAAAAAGAAGTCAAAAATAAACAGTGAGGTTAAATGCATAAATAGTGCTTAATTTATGAGTGTTTAAACACAATAAGCAAGGCAGGGGAGAGCGTCAAGCAAAAAAATAGCGCCTTTCGGCGCTATTTCCTCAATCTGGTCAGTTTACTCTTCTTCTTCCACTAGCTCAGGCTTATTTGCACGTCGAGCTTCAGGTTTGTGGGTCAGCTTGTTCAATTGTCGTTCTAGTTTTTGCTCCACTTCGTTGATAGCTGCGTAAAGATCTTCGTGAGTTGCTGAGGCAATGAGCTGGCCTTTAGGAACTTTAATAACCGCTTCGAATTTCTTCTGTTTGTTTGGTTCCTCACTGAAAGTTGCTTGGCAACCAATTAGGTCTACTTGCCATTTCTCCAGTTTTTTAAACTTGCTCTCAATATGAGCTCGGATTGCAGAGGTGATTTCGATGTTTTTGCCAGTGATATTCATTGTCATAAGTGTTTTTCCTCTGTTGCATCCCTCATGGGTTGAGTTCAGATTACCGCTTTAAGTATAAAAAAATGTGACTCAGATCATTATTTTGTTCGGGTTTTTTATGATGAAAAATGAATGTGATCTCACTCAAGATCTGCTGAGATTTATCGTGAAATTGCTTGTTATCGGTTAGTAAATCCGTAGATTGGATAGAGTACTCAGCTGAAAACGTCTTCGTTTTTAGGGAAGTTTTACGGCCTAATATTAGAGGTGGTTAAAATTTAACTATACGTAAAGTGTGATGACAGTCACTGAGTCTCTCAGACGAATTTATTTACAAAGCCGCTTATTGTACAAGCGGCTTTTTTGTGTCTGGCGTTTGACTGACTTTTCGTAGCGGTATCATGAAGAAGGGATCCTTTGGAGCCAGTGATACCCGCTCTAGACTTTTGACTTGGTCCAAACTTTCTAGCTGTTTGTATATAACGTAATAGCGATTAATGCTGGTAACGTATCCAACCGTTGAGCTTAAACTTTTCCGCATAACGACTTCCACGTTATTGAACCAAACATTAGGATCGTAGCCTTGCTGGGCTGCACGTTTACGAATTCGTTCTACATTCCCGGGGCCAGCATTGTAAGCCGCTAAGGTAAAGTAGAGTTTATTTTCCGCCGTAATAGCAGGATCACTGAAGTACTGTTTACGCAAAAATGCTAAATACTTCACGCCAGCATGAATATTGTTTTCTAGCTGCCGAACGTTTTTGATATTGATATTAGGGTCTCGAGCCGTGCTGGGTAGAACTTGCATTATGCCGACTGCACCTCGACTTCCAACGAGGTCGTTATTAAAGCCGGACTCTTTATAAGCGACGGCTGCGATCAGTAGATAGTCGATATCGTACTTCTCACCATAGCGTGAAAACAACGTAGCAAGCTTTTCTAGTTGAGCAATTTTGTTGGGGTTAAGGGCTTTGTTTAGCCAACCTGTGTTATCGATGTATTTTCCGTAAATGACGTTACCGAGCAGTGTCCCAGAACGAGATTTCTGAATAAACTTGTTCACGACGGCTTTCAAACTTGGGCTGTTTTCCCGCATTGCCCAAGCGATTTTACCATTTTCACGAATAGGGATTTCTGGGTGAGCTCGAATATCATCCATCACTTTCAGCCAAAGTTTGGCTTTATGACTATCGAGAACAATGGCTTTGACGTAGCCGTTATTGAGCATCCCAACCAGTTCGTAGTCTTGCAGTGTTTCTTCAATAAAATGTACGACAACGGGTGGCAAGCCTTTTTTATTTAGCTTCTTATTTAGTGCTTGAATACTCTCAAAGTAGCTAGAACTGGCACGTACCCAAACCTCTTTGCCGCTCAGTTGCTCAATGTTAGTCATGGCTGGTGTGCTTTTGTTCGTGACTATCCACTCGTCAATACCAGTAAGAATGGGTGAACTAAAATCGACTTTCTGTTTACGTGTGTTGGTAATGGTCAGATTGGCGACGACTAGATCACCGGAGCCATTTTCTAAGGCTGGCAGGAGTTGGTCACGGGCTAGAGGAATAATTTGTACGTTAAGTTTCGGTTTGAGCTTACGAAGGTCTTTTTCGAAATGCGCCAGCAGTTCTGCACCTATTCCTTTTGGTGTACCGCCCTCAATGTAATAGAAGCCTAGATCAGCAGAAACGAGGACACGTAAAACATTCTTCTCTTTAATAACATCGAGATCCCCAGTGTAAGGAGGTTGCTTGAGTGGTGATATTTGCAGTGCGCAAACGGAAGCAGACAATAAGAGCAGCATAACTGCGCATAGCTTAGGTATCGTCACGTTCACATCCTTTTATAAAGGGGAGGGGAACTTTAAGCATATGTAGAGCCCCGTAGATCATCAAGCAAGGGCAGAACACGCTATTGCGGGTAATAAAAAACCGCCACGGTAAAAACGGTGGCGGTTTAGTTTGAAGCGGCTCAGTTACTTCACAGGGTTGAGCTCGATAAGCTTTTCAGTTCTTGCTACGGCGTCTTCCAAACCGAGTTGCTTGTAGGCCTCTAGCTGGATAGTCAGTGACTTACGTGCCGCTTCGGTGTCTGGGAATGCTTTTTGTAGCTCTTGACTGCGATTAATTGCAGCTACCCAGGCTTCACGGCGGAGGTAGAAGTCAGCCGTCGCTAAGTCATAGTTCGCTAGGCGGTTTTTTAGCGCAACCATGCGTTTTTGTGAATCTTCTGCGTATGGACTGTTCGGGTAGCGTTGGAGCAGTTTTTTGAAGTCATCAAACGCTTTTTTTACTGGCTCAGGATCGCGATCGCTTCGATCTACGCTGAACAGATCATGCATAAAGTTACGATCTTGCGCCATATGGCTTAGACCGCGCATGTACAGTACCCAGTCCATTTTTTCATGGGTTGGGTTTAAACGCATAAAGCGAGAAATGGTTGCCAAGCCCAAAGCAAGGTCGTCGTTTTTGTAGTACGCATAGATTAGGTCAAGCTGCACCTGTTCTGAGTAGGCACCGAATGGGTAACGTGAGTCTAATGCTTCCAGTTTCTCAATTGCAGAAAGCCAATTACCACTTTGAAGAGAAATCTGTGCGTCTGCATACAGTTCCGAAGGCGGCACATCAGGAACGATTTCTTCTTTGCTTGCACATCCAAACAGAAGGGATACCGCTAAAAGGCCTGTTAAAGTCTGACGTTTCATATCAGGAGTCTGTTCCTTGAATCTAAATATTTCTTAAGCTGCCGTTACTTTCTTTCCAGTAACAGATACAATGACGTAATAGTCTATTTTTTCACAGTCGTGAGCATTAGTCTCACAGTTTTTAAAAAAGTTCGATATGGCTCAGCAGATTGTATTAACAAATACCGTAAAAGATAGCCAGTTAGGTCAACGTTTAGACCAAGCTATCGCCGAATTATTCGCGGACTTCTCTCGCTCGCGCCTGAAAGAGTGGCTGCTTGATGGGAAAGTTCAAGTTAATGGTGAAGTTGTCACCAAACCTCGCACCAAAGTAATGGGTGGCGAGGAAATTACATTGCAAGCCGAGTTAGAAGATGAAGAACGCTGGGAAGCGCAAGATATCCCGCTAGATATCGTTTTTGAAGATGACGATATTATCGTTATCAATAAGCCTCGTGACTTTGTGGTTCACCCAGGTGCCGGTACGCCAGATGGTACGGTGCTTAATGCGTTGTTGCATCATTACCCTGATATCGCAGAAGTACCTCGTGCAGGTATTGTGCACCGTCTGGATAAAGACACAACGGGTCTGATGGTGGTGGCGAAAACCGTTCCTGCACAAACTCGTCTGGTTCGCGCACTGCAAAAACGTAATATTACTCGAGAGTACGAAGCGATCGCTATTGGTCGTATGACAGCGGGCGGTAAAGTGGACCAACCTATTGGTCGTCATTCTACCAAGCGCACGCTTATGGCGGTAGCACCAATGGGTAAACCAGCGGTAACGCACTACCGTGTCGCTGAACGTTTCCGCGAACACACACGTATCCGTCTGCGTCTTGAAACGGGTCGTACGCACCAGATCCGTGTGCACATGTCTTACCTTCAGCATCCGCTGCTCGGTGATATTGCATATGGTGGACGTGCTCGCATCCCGACAGGTGCTTCTGAAGAGCTAACTGCAATGATCCGTGGCTTCGATCGCCAAGCATTGCACGCCGTAATGCTACGCTTTGAACATCCAATTACGGGAGAAGTACTTGAGTTCCATGCCCCTGTGCCTGATGACATGGTGGCGATGACTGAAGCGCTTCGTCAAGATACGGAAGAGCACGGTTTACCGGAAGAGTTCTAAGATGAAGACAATCATTCCGAATTGGCGTGCGCCTAAAAATGTCAAAGCTTTTGCCTCAACACGCATAGGCGGTTTTTCGACAGGCCCTTATCAAGGGCTAAATTTAGGTACTCACGTTGGGGATGATTTGTCTTTAGTAGAGAAGAACCGAGCTTGGTTGGCGCAGCAGGCGAACATGCCCAATGCGCCAATCTGGTTAAACCAAACGCATTCGACCGTTGTGGCTCAAGCAAATGAACCAACAACACAAGTGCTTGATGCGGACGGTGTATTTACTTCTTCAAGCCATGTTGTTTGTTCAGCGATGACCGCCGATTGTCTACCTGTATTATTGACTAATACACAAGGCACGCAGGTCGCTGCCGTTCATGCAGGGTGGCGCGGCTTAGCAAATGGTATTGTCGAAAATGCATTAGCGTTGTTTTCAGGTGAAGTGATAGCGTGGCTTGGGCCTGCTATTGGGCCTGAAGCTTTTGAAGTCGGTGAAGATGTTCTGCAAGCTTTTGTTGATGTCGATTCTCTGGCACATCAAGCTTTTATGCCACGAGGGGCTAAAGGTAAATGGTTGGCTGATATGTCAAAGCTGGCAACGCAACGTCTAAATCGAGCTGGTGTGACACAAGTGTTTGACTCTGGACTTTGTACTTACCAAGATAAAGCCTCTTTTTATTCGTATCGCCGTGATGGTAAAACTGGTCGGCAAGCCACCTTTATTTGGATTGAAGATTAGTTATAAGCACTAAAGTGCCAAGATGCATAGTGCTATTTTTGCAAAGCTATCTTTATTCATTCACTCCCTTGAAATTCCTCCTCTGAGTATCCATCTTTCTAACTGTCAAAAGAATTTCCTTTAGTTGAGGTTAGGAAGGTAGATATGCGTCTTGATCGATTCACAAGTAAGTTTCAAATCGCTATCTCTGATGCTCAATCACTAGCGTTAGGGCGCGATCATCAATATATCGAGCCAGTTCACCTAATGGTGGCTTTGCTTGACCAAAATGGCAGTCCAATTCGTCCATTGCTTACTATGCTGGATGTGGACGTAACGCATTTACGCTCTAAATTGAGTGAAATGCTAGATCGATTACCAAAAGTCAGTGGCATCGGTGGAGATGTACAGCTCTCTAGTTCGATGGGCACGTTGTTTAACCTGTGTGACAAAGTGGCGCAAAAGCGTCAAGACTCCTATATCTCGTCTGAAATCTTCCTGCTTGCTGCTTTAGAAGATCGCGGACCATTGGGGCAATTACTCAAAGAGATCGGTTTAACAGAGCAAAAAGTTAGCCAAGCAATCGAAAAGATCAGAGGTGGTCAAAAGGTTAATGATCCGAATGCAGAAGAGCTTCGCCAAGCATTGGAAAAGTTCACCATTGACCTTACCGAGCGAGCAGAACAGGGCAAACTGGATCCGGTTATCGGCCGTGATGATGAAATTCGCCGTACCATCCAAGTATTGCAGCGCCGTACTAAAAACAACCCTGTGATCATCGGTGAACCTGGCGTAGGTAAGACCGCAATTGTTGAAGGCTTAGCTCAGCGCATTGTCAACAATGAAGTGCCAGAGGGTCTGCGTGGTCGCCGTGTGCTGTCATTAGATATGGGCGCACTGGTTGCTGGTGCTAAGTACCGTGGTGAATTTGAAGAGCGCTTGAAGTCGGTATTGAATGAACTCGCTAAAGAAGAAGGTAATGTCATTCTGTTTATCGACGAGCTCCACACTATGGTTGGTGCGGGTAAAGGTGAAGGCTCAATGGATGCGGGGAACATGCTCAAACCTGCATTAGCCCGTGGTGAACTGCACTGTGTTGGCGCAACAACACTGGATGAATATCGTCAGTACATCGAAAAAGATGCGGCGTTAGAACGTCGTTTCCAAAAAGTGCTGGTGGATGAGCCGACCGTTGAGGATACCGTGGCGATTTTACGTGGCTTGAAGGAGCGTTATGAGCTTCATCATCACGTTGAAATTACTGACCCAGCGATTGTTGCAGCGGCGAGTTTGTCACATCGTTATGTTTCTGACCGTCAACTGCCAGATAAAGCGATCGACTTAATCGACGAAGCGGCTTCAAGCATTCGTTTACAAATTGACTCTAAACCAGAGTCATTAGATAAGCTTGAACGTAAAATCATCCAACTTAAGATTGAGCAACAGGCGCTTAGTAACGAGCACGACGAAGCGAGTGAAAAGCGTTTGAAAGCGCTTAATGAAGAACTCAATGAAAAAGAACGTGAGTACGCTGAACTAGAAGAGGTTTGGAATACAGAAAAAGCCGCACTTTCTGGCACTCAACATATTAAGTCTGAGCTTGAACAAGCTCGTATGGATATGGAGTTTGCTCGCCGAGCTGGTGATCTAAACCGCATGTCGGAACTTCAATATGGTCGTATTCCTGAACTTGAGAAGCAGTTAGATCTTGCAACCCAAGCGGAAATGCAGGAAATGACACTATTGCGTAATAAAGTAACCGACAACGAGATTGCAGAAGTACTTTCTAAGCAAACTGGCATCCCAGTATCCAAGATGCTAGAAGCGGAAAAAGAGAAACTACTTCGTATGGAAGACGTACTGCATAATCGTGTGGTAGGGCAAAGCGAAGCGGTCTCTGTTGTATCGAATGCCATTCGTCGTAGTCGAGCTGGGCTTTCTGATCCAAACCGACCAATTGGCTCCTTCTTATTCTTAGGTCCAACTGGTGTAGGTAAAACAGAGCTTTGTAAGACACTTGCGAGCTTTATGTTCGACAGCGAAGATGCGATGGTCCGTATCGACATGTCTGAGTTCATGGAGAAACACTCAGTGGCAAGATTGGTTGGTGCGCCTCCAGGCTATGTCGGATATGAAGAGGGTGGTTACTTAACGGAAGCGGTTCGTCGCAAGCCGTATTCGGTAATTTTGTTAGATGAAGTAGAGAAAGCGCATCCGGATGTATTTAACATTCTGCTGCAAGTTCTCGATGATGGGCGTTTAACGGATGGTCAAGGTCGTACTGTTGACTTCCGTAATACGGTTGTGATCATGACATCGAACTTGGGTTCATCTCGTATCCAAGAGAATTTCGCAACATTAGACTATCAAGGTATCAAGAGTGAAGTAATGGATGTGGTTAGCAAACACTTCCGTCCTGAGTTCTTGAACCGTGTTGACGAAATCGTGGTGTTCCATCCACTTGGTCAAGAGCACATCAAGTCCATCGCTTCTATTCAATTAGAACGTTTGGCGAAACGACTAGAAGAAAAAGGATATCAACTAGAGGTTTCTGACAAAGCACTCGATTTGATCGCTCAAGTTGGTTTCGACCCTGTATATGGTGCGCGTCCTTTAAAACGCGCAATTCAACAGAATGTCGAGAACCCATTAGCCAAATCGATTCTTTCTGGTGAAATTGTTCCAGACAAGAAAGTGCAGCTAATCGTTACTAATGACCAAATTCGTGCCCATCAGTAATTGCACGGATACAATAAGAAATGAGATAAAAATCACATTCAAGGGGCCATTTGGCCCCTTTTCTATAATGTTTTAGAACCTTTTGCCTGTTTTCTATACGAATGAACTAAAAAGGTGAGTTTTTTTTAAAAATGCACTTGTGTTCCTTAATGAACGCCCTATAATGCGCCTCCGTTGTCAAGGGAAAGCAAGTTAAGCGAAGCCTAGACAACAAGGTCAGTGAGTTAAGAATTAACTCGCAGATAAATAACTTAAAAAAGTGTTTGACACGATAAGTTATCTAGCTAAAATGGCCGTCCACTTTGAAGAGAACTTCAAAGTGTGCTCTTTAAAAATATAGACCTATCAATCTGTGTGGGCACTCGTTGATGATAATCCAATTAGAAATTTCTCTTAATAAAGAGCGGTTTCAAATTAGGTTTCAATGAAACGAAGTGACCATTGAATCTTCGGATTCAGCACAGTCAATTCAAACATTACTTATGTAATGTTCAGTATTCATTGAGCCGAACAAAATCTTAAATTGAAGAGTTTGATCATGGCTCAGATTGAACGCTGGCGGCAGGCCTAACACATGCAAGTCGAGCGGAAACGAGTTATCTGAACCTTCGGGGAACGATAACG
>NZ_JAKKCK010000021.1:0-1035 GCF_021725735.1 Vibrio sp. J2-3(2022) | reverse complement strand
TTTGGACTCGAAACAGCTAAAACTAAGTTCTAGTGATCGACGATGAATCTGTATACCAAAAAACTGCTGCTAAGTTTTAAGCTCAGAAACATGATTTTGATTGCTAGCTTTTTCTGGCGACTAACGCTCTGTTAAGGTGTGAGCAACGCAATACCGTAGCTTCCGCATAACACCTTAAACACTAAAACCAACGCATGGCAAAAATGCCACGCGTTGCGAATCACTATTAAACAGTTTGTTAGGTTTTTAGTTGCTCTGCTTTAATTTTCTCATTTGCTCTACGCTCTTTTAGCAAGAGGTCAAGCTCTGTAATAGCAACATGCTCATCTGAATACGTATTTTTTGCAAAATCAAGTTCTTCTTTATGGAATACATTATCCATTAACGCCTGGATTACTAACCAACAGATAGAGTCATGGAACATTACAAAAAATATTGCGATGAAAAAGACCAAAGTTTTTATGTATACCGTTCCGGTAATAACAAACAATAGAACAATAATGAAAAAACTCAACCAAGCTAACATGGTAGAAGAACGCTTTTCAGAAACGACCTTAATGTAATAAGCTAATAGCTCAACATCTTTACTTTTATTTTTGAGCTGAAAAACGTTCGATCTAGCCGATAGATAGGCTTTAACGTAGATCAAAAACAAGTCAAAGAATCGATTTAAAAAAGCATCACTTACCAGTCGATAAGACGTTCTAGTAACTTTTTCAATAGCGCAAGTAACGCTACCCCTGCAACACTACCAAACGCACCAAGGAGAACGATCCCCGGAATAGTTGTTTTTAACCATTCGGAAATTGACACAAAATCAATACTTTCCACTTAACATCCTCTTAAAACCTAACGCCCTGTTAAGGGGTGAGCAACGCAATACCGAAGCCGCCGCATACCACCTTAACCACTAAAACCAACGCATAGTAAAAATGCCACGCGTTGCGAATCCCTCTTGAACAGTTTGTTAGGGCGCAGAGCCTATTGATACACGCTGACTTCTATTAAGTTTTTATCAAGATCCAAAAAATAGAC
>NZ_JAKKCK010000020.1:0-1211 GCF_021725735.1 Vibrio sp. J2-3(2022) | reverse complement strand
GTAACTTTGAGAGAACTACTTGGTTTTCCGAGACGTCGGAAACCGCTATACCGGAAAATCAATTGGAGAAATCACCATGGCAGTGAATGTAAACACTAACGTATCAGCGATGACCGCTCAGCGTTACCTAAACAACGCAAACTCAGCTCAACAAACTTCTATGGAGCGTTTGTCTTCGGGTTTCAAAATCAACAGCGCAAAAGATGACGCTGCGGGTCTACAAATCTCGAACCGTTTGAACGTACAAAGCCGTGGTTTGGATGTGGCGGTTCGCAACGCGAACGACGGTATCTCAATTGCACAAACCGCTGAAGGTGCAATGAACGAGACCACTAACATTCTTCAACGTATGCGTGACTTGTCTCTACAATCAGCAAACGGCTCAAACTCGAAATCAGAGCGTGTGGCGATTCAAGAAGAAGTGACCGCGCTAAATGACGAACTAAACCGTATCGCAGAAACCACTTCTTTCGGTGGTAACAAGCTACTAAACGGCACACACGGCGCGAAATCGTTCCAAATCGGTGCGGATAACGGTGAAGCAGTGATGCTTGAGCTAAAAGACATGCGTTCAGACAACAAAATGATGGGCGGTGTGAGCTACCAAGCTGAAAGTGGTAAAGGTAAAGACTGGAACGTTGCTGAAGGTAAGAACGACCTAAAAATCAACCTAACGGACAGCTACGGCCAAGAGCAAGAAATCAACATCAGCGCAAAAGCAGGTGACGATATCGAAGAGCTTGCGACTTACATTAACGGTCAAACTGACCTAGTGAAAGCCTCAGTAGACCAAGACGGTAAACTGCAAATCTTTGCTGGCAACAACAAAGTCGAAGGCGAAGTCGAGTTTTCAGGCGGCCTATCTGGCGAGCTAGGTTTGGGCGAAGGTAAAAAAGTAACAGTAGATACTATCGACGTAACCTCAGTTGGTGGCGCACAAGAATCTGTGGCTATCATCGATGCGGCACTGAAATACGTAGACAGCCACCGCGCAGAGCTGGGTGCATTCCAGAACCGTTTCAACCATGCAATCAGCAACTTGGACAACATTAACGAGAACGTGAACGCGTCGAAGAGCCGTATCAAAGATACTGACTTCGCGAAAGAAACGACTCAAATGACCAAGTCACAAATTCTATCGCAAGCGTCAAGCTCAATCCTTGCGCAAGCGAAACAAGCGCCAAACTCAGCGCTAAGTCTGCTAGGTTAAT
>NZ_JAKKCK010000002.1:820706-975906 GCF_021725735.1 Vibrio sp. J2-3(2022) | reverse complement strand
AAAGATACTGACTTCGCGAAAGAAACGACTCAAATGACCAAGTCACAAATTCTATCGCAAGCGTCAAGCTCAATCCTTGCGCAAGCGAAACAAGCGCCAAACTCAGCGCTAAGTCTGCTAGGTTAATCACCTTGATAAGACAAGATACAAAAGCCAGGCTCATCCCTGGCTTTTTTGCTTATCGGCTATAACGTTTAGATGCGTCCCAACAGGATGTTCGACAAGGCACTCATATCGATTAGATGGTCTCTTTAAATACTAATGTTGCCGCGATGGTGGCGCAGAGACACTTGAGTCAAGCAGCAGCGCAAAACGTCGAATCACAACGCAACCTGACTTCTGGTTTTCGAATTAACTCGGCGAGTGATGATGCGGCAGGTTTACAGATATCCAATACTCTCCATGTGCAAACGAGAGGGCTTGATGTCGCCTTAAGAAATGCGCACGATGCTTATTCGGTCGCGCAAACCGCGGAAGGCGCGTTACATGAGAGCAGTGATATTTTGCAACGGTTACGCTCTCTAGGGCTTCAAGCGGCAAATGGTAGTAACGATACCAGTGACCGACAAAGCATCCAATACGAGGTCGTAGCGCTGCAGGATGAGCTTGATCGTGTCGCGATCACGACAACATTTGCGGATAAAAACCTGTTTGATGGATCTTATGGCTCGCAAAGCTTTCATATTGGAGCGAACGCTAATTCAATCTCTTTGACGTTACGTAATATGCGTAGCCATATCCCAGAGATGGGAGGGCAGCATTATGTTGGTGATGCGGTCGATAAAGATTGGCGAGTCACTAAAGATAACCAAACTCTAAAAGTCGAATACCAAGACAGTAAAGGGCAAACCCAAACGGAATCCATTGGGCTCAAATTGGGTGATCGCATAGAACAGGTCGCCACTTACATCAATGCTCAACAATCGGTAGTGAGTGCCTCAGTAACGGAAAACAATGAACTGCAATTCTTTGCCTCTACGATGAAGGCGCCAGAAGGAGTGGAGTTAGAAGGCAGTTTAGCGGATGAGCTTGATATAAGCACTGGTCAATTAGTCACAATGGATGACATCGATATGTCGACGGCAGGTAAGGCGCAGCTTTCAATTGGGGTGATTGATGCAGCAATTAAGTACGTTGATTCGCACCGAAGTGAAATTGGCAGCTTTCAGAACCGTGTAAATGGCTCGGTGGATAACTTAAATACTGTGAATCGGAGTGTTACAGAATCCAAGAGTCGAATAAGAGATACAGACTTCGCAAGAGAATCTACGGAAATGGTACGTTCTCAAGTGCTCCAAGATGCGACAACTGCGTTATTGGCTCAGGCAAAGCAAAGGCCGAGTTCGGCACTTGGTCTACTCAGTTGAATCTGGTAAGAAAGTATAAACTTCAGGTAATAAAAAACGCTGCCAATGGCAGCGTTTTTTCGTGTTCGGCTAAGTAAAAATTACTTAGTTACACGTAGAACTGGAGTTTCACCAACAGTCACAGAACCAGAAAGCTTGTTCAGCTCTTTGATTTCGTCCATGTTAGAGATAACAACTGGAGTTAGCGTTGACTTCGCTTTCTCTTCTAGAAGAGCTAGATCGAATTCAATTACAGTGTCGCCAGCTTTAACAGTTTGACCTTCTTCAGCGATACGCGTGAAGCCTTCACCTTTTAGTTCAACTGTGTCGATACCGAAGTGAACGAAAAGCTCAACACCGTCGTCAGACTCGATAGAGAATGCGTGGTTAGTTTCGAAGATCTTACCGATAGTACCGTTTACAGGAGCTACCATTTTGTTGCCTGCTGGCTTGATAGCAATACCGTCACCAACGATTTTCTCAGCGAAAACAACATCTGGCACGTCTTCGATGTTTACAATCTCACCAGAAAGTGGCGCGATGATTTCGATAGCACCAGCGTCAGCGCTGTCATCAGATACAAGCTTCTTAAGTTTGTCAAACAGACCCATTGTGTCATGCTCCTAAGGTTTGGTTTTATTCTGTCGAATTATAGTATACCAATATAGCGCATTAGACGACTTTTTTCGCCGTCTAATGGCCATTAAGTATTGAATTACTTGGTACTACCGATTACTGAGCTTTCTCAGCAATAAACTTTTCTACCACTGCTTCGATTTCTGCAGCTGTTGGTAAAGAAAGGGCTTCTTCAGCCATTGCTTTCACTTCTGCGAAGTTAGAGTTACGAACTACTTTCTTCACTTTAGGGATTGAAATGCCGCTCATTGAGAACTCGTCCAGACCCATACCTAGAAGTAGAAGCGTTGCACGCTCGTCACCTGCAAGTTCACCACACATACCAGTCCATTTACCTTCTGCGTGAGAAGCGTCAATAACTTGCTTGATCACGGTTAGTACTGCTGGTGATAGTGGGTTGTAAAGATGAGAGATCATCTCGTTACCACGGTCTACCGCTAGCGTGTACTGAGTTAGGTCGTTTGTACCGATAGAGAAGAAAGATACTTCTTTCGCTAAGTGGTGTGCGATCGCTGCAGCAGCAGGAGTTTCAACCATAACACCGATTTCGATGTTTTCGTCGAATGCGTGGCCTTCAGCGCGTAGCTCTTCTTTGTACTCTTCGATCGCTTTCTTAAGCTCACGGATTTCTTCAACAGAGATGATCATTGGGAACATGATACGCAGTTTACCGTGTGCAGACGCACGTAGGATGCCACGTAGCTGATCACGAAGGATTTCACGACGATCCAGACTGATACGTACAGCACGCCAGCCTAGGAATGGGTTCATCTCTTTTGGAAGATCCATGTATGGGAGATCTTTATCGCCGCCGATATCCATTGTACGGATGATCACAGCTTGACCGTTCATTGCTTCTGCAACTTCTTTGTACGCTTGGTACTGTTCTTCTTCAGTTGGTAGCGCAGTACGGTCCATAAATAGGAATTCAGTACGGTACAGACCAACACCTTCACCGCCGTTACGGAGGATACCGTCACAGTCTTTCACTGTACCGATGTTACCGCAAACTTCTACACGGTGACCGTCAGTCGTTTCTGCGTGCAGGTCTTTCAGTTTCGCTAGCTCTTCTTTTTCAGCTAGGAATGCCGCTTTAACCGCTTTCGCTTCTTCTAGTTCAGCTTCTGATGGGTTAACAACAATCTTGTTGTTCATCGCGTCAAGAATCAGCATATCGCCATTCTTAACTTTTTTCGTGATGTCGTTAGTACCAACGATAGCTGGAAGCTCAAGAGAGCGAGCCATGATTGAAGTGTGAGATGTACGACCGCCGATATCACAAGCAAAACCAAGTACGTAGTCTAGGTTAATCTGTGCTGTTTCAGATGGCGTTAGGTCGTAAGCAACTAGGATAACTTCTTCATTGATGTCGCTAAGCGAAACAATGTTGATACCCAGTGCGTTTTTCACAAAACGAGAGCCGATATCGCGGATGTCAGTTGCACGTTCTTTTAGGTATTCGTCATCTAGTGACTCAAGAGCACATGCTTGCTCTTCGATAACTGAGTGGATAGCGTGATCCGCAGTCATCTTGTCGTTTTTGATAAGTGCTAGGATCTCTTCTTCTAGCTCTTCGTCTTCAAGAAGCATGATGTGACCTTCAAAGATCGCTTCTTTTTCTTCACCAAACGTTTCAAGCGCTTTTTGCTTGATAGTTTCTAGCTGAGCTGCAGATTTGTTACGAGCGTCGAAGAAACGCTGAACTTCAGCTTCTACTTGATCGTCAGAAATAGTGTTTGTGTTTAGGACAATTTCATCTTCTTGAAGTAGTAGTGCTTTACCGATTGCAATACCAGGAGATGCTAGGATGCCTGAAATCATAGCCTTACCTTAAGTTTGGTCAACTTTATAAAACGGGAGAATAATGGGTGCGCTAACGAATAGTTTTAGCTTAGTTTTGAGCCTATTTCCAACGAAGCCATTTTGCTTTCACAAAATGGCTTCTGGAGTAGGAGACCGGATTAGTGTAGTTGGTCCATTAGAGCAACTAGGTGGTCAACTGCTTGCTGAGCTTGTGGGCCTTCAGCAGAAATAGTTACTTGAGTACCTTTTACTAGGCCTAGTGTTTGTAGTTTGAATAGGCTCTTAGCGCTAGCGCTTTTACCGTTAGAAGTCACAGTGATGTCTGCGTCGAATGCTTTTGCTTCTTTAACAAACTGTGCAGCTGGACGAGTGTGAAGGCCGTTTTCTGCTGTGATTTCTACTTGCTTCTCGTACATGTGATATACCCCAATAAATGTATTTTTTTGTTAGTTTGTGACTAGATTTTAGCTTAACTGCTTTACATCTTGTGCGCTAGCACGGGAAGAGTTCAAAGCGCGTCAGTTCTGATACTAGTCAAAAGTTTGGTAACTACGCAACTGTTTGCGTGCGTAATCACTTTGAAACCTTTTTGTGTTCTGCTTCTTTATTTTGAAGCTAGAAATAAAACACCCTGATATTACCAAAGGTAGGGCAGGGATCAACAAAAAAGCCCCTAAACGGGGCTTTTTTAAACTAAAAATTGATTTGAACACATATTATTGTTGGTTCTCTTTTTCGGTAAAGATACCTGCAAAGAGTGCTGTACTTAGGTAACGCTCACCTGAACTTGGTAGAACGGTTACAATTGTTTTTCCTTCAAATTCAGGGAGTTCTGCAAGTCGGTTAGCTGCAACAACAGCCGCGCCGGATGAGATGCCAGCTAGGATACCTTCCTCTTCCATTAGGCGACGAGCCATCTCAATCGCTTCTTCTGAGGTGACTTGCTCAACGCGGTCAATAATGTCTAAATCGAGGTTACCTGGGATGAAACCAGCACCGATACCTTGGATTTTGTGCGGAGCAGGTTGAATTTCTTCGCCAGCAAGTGCTTGTGCAATAACTGGAGACTCTGCTGGCTCAACTGCGACAGAAGTGATGGCTTTGCCTTTTTCACCTTTGATGTAACGGCTTGTACCTGTGATAGTACCGCCCGTACCGACACCAGCAACGAATACGTCGATTTCACCGTCTGTCGCTTCCCAAATCTCAGGGCCCGTAGTCTTTTCGTGGATCTCTGGGTTCGCAGGGTTGTCAAATTGTTGAAGAAGTAGGTACTTCTCAGGGTTGCTTGCTACGATTTCTTCTGCTTTAGCAATCGCCCCTTTCATGCCTTTCGCCGCTTCAGTCAGCTCAAGGTTAGCGCCCAGTGCTTTAAGTAGCTTACGGCGTTCTAGGCTCATTGATTCAGGCATGGTCAATGTTAGCTTGTAACCGCGAGCGGCCGCTACGAATGCTAGAGCAACACCTGTGTTACCACTGGTAGGTTCTACAAGCTCTACACCTGGCTTAAGAAGCCCCGCTTTCTCTGCTTCCCAAATCATGTTTGCACCGATACGGCACTTAACACTGAAGCTAGGGTTACGCGCTTCAATTTTCGCGAGAACTTTGCCTTTGCTTACTTTGTTTAGACGAACGAGAGGTGTATTACCGATAGTAAGAGAGTTATCTTCGTAGATTTTGCTCATAGTGATGTTCCTTCATTACACGTTGTGTGAATATGGATAGAAGAATATGCGGTATGAAAAAAAGGGAAAAGGATTAAAAAGTTATATCTTATTAGGTTGGCCCAGAACTCGATAAAAGAAAAGGGAAAAGCTGGCGCAGATCCCTTTCCTTAATCTCTAATCGACTATCGTTGGTGCTTAAACTCCGCCACCCACATAGCGGTTGCGCCACATATTGCTACAGGCATGACAATGAGGTTCAAAATTGGGATCGTCGTAAACACAGACACCAATACCCCAAAGCCATAGGCCTTACCTTGCTTTTGTTTCAATTTGTAACGCATGTCGTTAAATGGGATTTTATGGTTATCAAACGGGTAGTCACAATATTGAATCGCGAGCATCCAAGCGGTAAAAATAAACCATAAAAATGGGCCTACTGTTTGCCCAAGGGCAGGGATGAGCAATAACAGGAATAGGCCTATTGCTTTAGGTAAGATGTAAAGCAGCTTTCTCCATTCACGAGCTAAAACGCGAGGAACATCTTTCAGAACGGCAGTGAAACCATCATCATTCACTTTTTGTCCCGTTAAGTATTCTTCAACTTTTTCAGCTAAGAGGCCATTGAATGGCGCGGCGATAAAGTTCGCGAGCGTGCTGAAAAAATAGGAGAAGGTAGCGAGTATCGTCAGAGCGAGTAAAGGCCAAAGAATGTAAGTTAACCAGGATAAAAACTCAGGCAGCTGCCCAATCCAGTCTTCGATCCATATATTAAGGTTTGAAAATAGATAGAAGATGGCACCACCCACAAGCAAGATATTTGCAAGTAGAGGTAAGATGACAAAGCGTCTGATTTTAGGGGCAAGTGCCAATTGTATCCCGTATAGAAAATAACCGAATCCGGTTCTCTGCTGATTGTTTTGCTTCATGTCTATTTTGGCTTCGTGTAAATGAAAACTCATTGTACCTGTGAGGGCTTTTCTTTCAATGCCCTGACAAATGACGTCTTGTTAAGTGGAATCGTGGCAAGAATCACAACAAAAAACGGAACTTCTTGCATTAAGTTGTTCTAAATCTACATATAGTTTTGGTAAAGTAAACGTATCATTCAGATTTATTGCACTTGGGTTGCTGCTCAAGGAACTGCGAGTAGTAAAAACAAGTATATTGAGAGTAAATAATGCAGGAATTGCGATTCGTACTCATTGTTGTTGGCGCATTAGCCATCGCGGCATTGCTGTTTCATGGTTTGTGGAGCAGTAAAAAAGAAGGCAAAGCAAAGTTTGGTAACAAGCCGCTTGGTAAGCTGGATGTTGACCAAGGGGACAAAAATGATCTTGTCGAGAAAGAACGAGACTTCGCTCCCGCTCCTGAAGATGACTTTGAGATCATTCGTAAAGATCGCAAAGAACCAGATTTTGGGATGGCGAGTTCTTTCGACAACAAATTTGAATCTGACCCGCTATTCGGTGGCCCATCTGAAGTAACACAGACACAGCAGGAGCCAGATGACATCCCTTCATTTGTTGCAGAAAAAGATAAAGAAGAGGACGTTGAGCCTGTTGTTCAAGCACCAGCAGTTGAAGAGCCACTCCAGCCTGCTGTGGAAGAAGAAGCTATTCCCGCCGCGTTTGATATTGCTGAGAAAGAACAGCAAGTCGAAACGGTTAGTGAGCCTGTCGTTGCAGAGCCTAAGGAAGAGCCGAAGCCTGAACCTGAAATGCAAGTGATTGTATTGAATGTGCACTGTGCGGGTGAAGAGCCATTTGTTGGTACTGCTTTATTTGAGAGTATGCAACAAAACGGCTTAATTTATGGCGAGATGGATATTTTCCACCGTCATGTCGACTTGTCCGGTAACGGCAAAGTGCTGTTTAGCGTCGCTAATATGATGCACCCTGGTACGTTTGAGCATGCTGATCCTGCTGAGTTTACAACGAAGGGTATTTCATTCTTCATGACATTGCCTTGTTATGGCGAGGCTGAACAGAACTTCAACTTAATGCTCCGAACTGCGCAGCAAATTGCTGATGATTTAGGTGGTAACGTTCTTGATGACCAGCGTAACTTAATGACGCCAGACCGTTTAGCGTCTTATCGACGTCAAATAGTTGAGTTTAATGCCGCTAACGCATAATCTTAACAGCAAATAATAATAGGGCTCCGGATGGAGCCCTTTTTCTTGGATTTCCCAACCTCACCGATTGAAAATACACGGGGCTTTACTATGTCTGAATCAGTACTTCAGCGATTAGAAGAACTAAAAGAGTCGTTGCATTACCACGCTGTGCGTTACTACGTGGAAGATAACCCAGAGATCCCTGATGCCGAGTACGACCGCTTAATGCGAGAGCTCCTGGATATTGAAGCTGAGAACCCTGATTTAATTACCGTAGATTCACCAAGTCAACGTGTCGGTGGACAACCTCTCTCTGCGTTTAGCCAAGTGACACATGAAGTACCGATGCTTTCGCTTGATAATGCGTTTGATGACAGCGAACTTGATAGTTTCCATAAGCGAGCACAAGAGCGGGTGGGCAGTCAGAGTGTAAAAGAATACTGTTGTGAGCCGAAATTGGATGGACTTGCAGTTAGTTTACTGTATGAGAACGGAGTGCTAGTGCAGGCGGCAACACGAGGTGATGGCACTACCGGCGAGAACATCACAGAGAATGTTCGCACGATTAAAGCCATTCCTTTAAAACTCAGAGGTAATGACTGGCCAAATCGTCTTGAAGTTCGTGGTGAAGTCTTTATGCCGAAAGCTGGGTTTGAAAAGCTCAATGAATTAGCAAGGAAGAAAGGCGAGAAAATCTTTGTTAATCCACGTAATGCTGCGGCAGGTAGCTTACGACAATTGGATTCACGCATTACGGCTTCTCGTCCGCTTAGCTTCTATGCATACAGTGTAGGCGTGGTGCAAGGCGCTGAATTGGCGGCAAGTCACTACGAACGCTTCTTGCAAATTAAATCTTGGGGATTACCAATGTGCCCGGAGACCAAGCGAGTTGAAAGCTTGGCGGATGTAAAAGCTTACTACCAAGATATCTTGCAGCGTCGTGATGCCCTTCCTTATGAGATCGATGGTGTCGTCATTAAAATTGACGATATTGCCGTGCAAGAGCGTCTTGGATTTGTTGCTCGCGCTCCACGTTGGGCGATTGCCTACAAATTCCCGGCTCAGGAAGAAATGACGACGTTGAATGAGGTGGAATTCCAAGTCGGTCGTACTGGTGCGATTACACCTGTTGCTAAACTAGAGCCTGTATTTGTTGGCGGGGTAACGGTAAGTAATGCGACGCTTCATAACGCAGATGAGATAGAACGTCTGCAAGTTAAGATCGGTGATCACGTTGTGATTCGTCGAGCGGGTGATGTTATTCCTCAAGTCGTTTCTGTCATCAAAGAGCGTCGACCAGAAACAGCGCGAGATATTATTTTTCCAACTCAGTGTCCTGTTTGTGGTTCGCATGTTGAACGGATCGAAGGAGAGGCGGTAACACGTTGTACGGGTGGCTTAGTTTGCCAAGCCCAACGTAAACAAGCGCTAAAACACTTTGTGTCTCGTAAAGCGTTAGACGTTGACGGTCTAGGCGATAAAGTGATCGAGCAACTTGTTGATCGTGAGATGGTAAAAACCCCTGCTGACTTATTTAAGTTATCTGCGGGGATTTTAACGGTATTAGATCGCATGGGGCCAAAGTCTGCGCAGAATATTGTGAATGCGTTAGAAAAATCCAAAGAAACAACGTTACCTCGCTTTTTGTATTCGCTGGGGATTCGTGAAGTTGGCGAGGCAACCGCCGCAAACCTAGCAATGCACTTTAAAACGTTGGAAGCCATCCAAAATGCTAACGAAGAGCAGTTAATTGAAGTGCAAGACATCGGTGCTGTGGTTGCTCAACATGTTACGACTTTCTTCAGTGAAGAGCAGAACCAAGCAGTGGTTAAAGATTTGCTTGAACAAGGGATCCACTGGCCAGAGATTAATACGACTGAGCAGGTAGGAGAGCTACCGTTAGAAGGTAAGACAGTTGTATTGACAGGAACACTTTCTCAATTAGGTCGCACAGAGGCTAAAGAAGCCCTTCAATCACTAGGTGCAAAAGTGACAGGTAGTGTTTCTAAGAAAACGGATATTTTGTTTGCTGGTGAAAATGCAGGCTCGAAGTTGGCAAAGGCACAAGAACTGGGTATCGAGATCAAAACAGAACAAGACTTACTCGAGTTGATGAATTAAGTCTTATCAAAAAAGCTAAAAAATAACTAAAAGCCCCACATGGTAAGCATGTGGGGCTTTTTTTGCCCATAATTAAGTGCTTTTTTATTGAGTTTTTTATGCTTTTTATCTTTTCAGTGATCAAGATCTCCCATTGAATTATTAAGGTTTTTTACTTCTTTAGTCTGCGAGTGACTTCAAGTTGGAGTTCTAGGGGGGGGGTTAAGTTATTGATATTTAATGTTTAACTGTCTTTTTGTGTTGGTGTTGTTAAAAGTAAGATCTGGATCAACAACTTATATGGAACTTTGGACTGGCTCATATTTTTTTAGAAAAAAAATAAGTTCCGTTTGGATGTTTTTAGCTGCGAAGTTAGTCTTAATCACGTGGATACACGGTGTGTATGCAGGAACTAAAAAAAGCCAAATTAGAAATAATGAGGTTTGATCAGGAATTTACTTCTCTCCTTCGGCGGCCAACTAAAGGTGAGATAGAAAAATACAGCTATATCCATTTTTAGGAGTTTTTCCATGGACAAATTTTTTAAGGTTTCAGCGTTAACCGCAGCAATGTTTGGTGTTGTTGCTGTTGCTCCAGCTACAGCGTCTACTGAAAGTGCAGCAGGTGGCGAGTACGTCGAGAAAGTGAACGAATTTATGCAAGACTCTAGTCTTAATGCATTATTTCTAGTTGATACTCGTTCTCGTACTCGTACAACAGGTAAGCCAGGCGGTGAAAACGGTGACCGTTGGAGTCGTCTAAACTACTCTTCTTACAACGCAATTTTAGACTTTACTTCTGGCTACCACGATGGTTGGGTTGGTGCAGATGTTGCGGCTTACTATTCTGGCGACCTTTACAACGATAGCCTTTACAATTCAAACGAAGGCTACCTATGTAACGAAATTTCAACTTGTAACAACCTAGACTGGGGTGCAGGTGATGGTCAACAGCTTAAAGTTTACAAAGCAGCACTGAAGTTCAAAGCAAACGAAAGCTTCAACGCGCGCTTTGGTATGCTACAAGCGGGTGGTAACGGTACTATTGGTAACGTTTGGAGTTTCGTACCTGGTACTTACCGTGGTTTCGAACTGAACGCTAAACTAGGTGATTTCAACCTAAGCTACTTTGGTGCAGACCAATTTACAGCACCTTGGCTACTTCACGAAGATGACTACGCGCCAGCGCTTTGGTCTGACACTTCATGGAGCTACCTACACTCTCTAGGCCTAAACGGTAACCTAACTGACAGCTTGTTTATGCAACTTGGTTTGGGTCAAGCTACTGGCGTTCAATATGCAAATGGTATCGACTGGGGTGCAGGTCAAGTAACTAGCTACCACAACGAAACTGACAACACTTCTTACAAGGCTTACTTGAAGTACACTGTGAGTGACCGTACAACTCTAGCATTTGATTTCTACGGTGTTGACGATGATGTGAAATACGATGGTCTAGGTTTCCACACTGGTCTATCTTTGAATCAATCTTTCGGCAAGCTAGCTTGGATGTCTGAGCTACGCTACACAGACACAGACAACCGTGCTGACTTCGTTCCACGTACAATTCATACTTACGGTATGAACAACGGTACTTGGTCTCAGTGGTGGGATGCACTGTCTGACTGGAACAAAGCGGGTGAGCTAGCGTGGTACAACCGTCTATCGTACAACCAAGGTAACGGCTGGAACTACTACCTAGGCTTTGGTTACGGTACTGGTGCTGATTCTGCAGCAAGCGGTGCATCAGGTGACTGGGATTACGAAAGTGAATACGCAGTTAACGCGACAGTATCTTACTCTCTACAGAGTGGCGCACTGAAAGGTTCTACGATCCGTCTACACGGTACAATCCTAGAGCGCGATGAGTACGCTGGTGCTGGTGATGCGGATGAAACAGACCTACGTCTACAAGTTCTTATCCCTTACAGCTTCCACTAATACTTAGTGAGATGATAAAAAGGAGCCGCTAGGCTCCTTTTTTATTTTACTTCTCGACCATCATATATTTTGCAATATAACGGCGGTAACATATGCACGTTACCGTTTGGTAACTCACACTTTATCTCTGGGGCTAGCGTACGTCCACCTGAAGCACCATTGGCATGAGTAGTTAATGGAGCTAGGGCAAAACATGCTAACAATAGACCAGCTAAAAATCTCATAATCATCACCTTAATGTAGACATTGAATATCTACTTGCTTGGGTAAATAATGACTTTACTGAAAAGTAAGGTATCAATAGTTTACTTATATCGAACTAACTACTGACTTCTATATTAGTTCCATTCTCCGCCTCTAAATCGACACATTTCACTTGGAATATTAGTGACATCACCACTTGGCAATTTACATTCGACTATCGGTCCTAAATTAGTTGTACCACCATTTCCGTTAGTGTAGGCAAAGGAAGAAAAAGAAAAGATACCGCATAACATTAAAAAGAGAAGTTTCTTCATAGTACATCCTCTTACTTACCAAATAAAAAGCATTCAACTTAAATGCTTATGCGTTAAGTATGTATGGGGGGGCAAAAAGATCAAAAAATAATTCAATAAAGTTTTATTTTTTAAAATAAATTTAGAAAGATAATTTATATCGATATATTTCTATCTTATTGATTGTCGTATGATGAGGAATTAAATTCCTGGAAGGAGAGGGTAGGATATTAATAATATTGCTGTTACTTATTTTTTGTTCGATTTTAATTAAATCAATGAAATGAAAGCGGTTGTCTAGATTAAAGTAATGGAGCATAGTTTGCCCCATTACTTTGGCATAAATTACTTAGAATCAGGCTCAATGATTAAAATAATACCATCGATATCTTTTATTTTAACGCGCGTTCCTGCTGGAAGTGCTTGATCCGACTGTGCCGACCACGTGGTATCGGCAACCTTGATACGATTGAGTCCAACAGAAAAGTCCTCTTCAATGGTAAGTGTGCGTCCGATTAACTGCTTATACTTTTGGTTCAGATCTCTTTCTTGGTCTTCGTTCTTGTCTTGAGACCATTGTCGTCGCCACCATAACCAAGTGGTGATTAAGCTGAAACTTGCAAAGCAAAGCCATTGTAATTGCCAGCTCATTGGTAAAACAGTCATTAGTGCCCCAACGATAAGTGCAGAAATTCCGAGCCAGAGAAAATATCCCGCCGTCCCAAGTAGCTCTACCGCTAGAAGTGCAAAACCGAAGGCTAGCCAATGCCAGAAAGAGACGCCTTCCAGCAAACTGAAAAAGTCCATAAGTTATTCTTTATCTTGTTGTTTAAACATCTCTGCTATCCCTGCAACCGAGCCCATTAGTCCGGTCGCTTCTAATGGAAGCATAATGATTTTGCCGTTTTCGGCTTGACCAATGCTTTTGATCGCTTCGGTATAGCCTTGAGCAATGAAGTAATTGACGGCTTGCATATCGCCTTTGGCAATCGCTTCAGAAACCATATAAGTCGCTTTTGCTTCTGCTTGTGCGGCGCGTTCACGAGCTTCAGCATGGAGAATAGCAGACTGCTTTTCGCCCTCAGCTTTTAATATCTCCGATTGCTTGTGACCTTCAGCCTTTAAAATTTCAGCTTGGCGTACCCCTTCTGCTTCGAGAATCTCCGCTCGTTTATTTCGCTCGGCTTTCATTTGAGCATTCATCGCCGCCGTTAGATCGGATGGTGGCTGGACATCTTTTATTTCAATTCGCGTGACTTTTACACCCCACGGGTTGGTGGCTTGGTCAACAATTGCCAGCAGCTTGGAGTTGATCATGTCACGCTGACTCAGCATTTCGTCCAACTCCATTGAGCCTAAAACGGTACGGATATTGGTGAGAGTTAAATTTCTAATGGCATGTTCCAAATCGTTGACTTCATAAGCCGCTTTGGCAGCATCGATGACTTGAACAAATCCGACGGCATCAATAACCACGTTAGCGTTGTCTTTTGAAATAACTTCTTGCGCTGGAATATCAAGAACGCGCTCCATCATGTTGACTTTTTGCCCTATCTTATCAACAAATGGGATGATCAAGTTTAAGCCGGGTTTTAGCGTATGGGTGTAGCGTCCGAAGCGTTCGACTGTCCAGTTATTTCCTTGTGGCACCGTCTTAATGGCTGAAGATAAGATAACTACAGCAAGAACGACGAAAATACCGATGGTAATCAGTGAATCAATTGGCATGAGTTATTCCCTTAAGTGCATAATGTCCGATTCATTTTTACCTATTTATAGACAATAGACAATTGAAGTTCTGAGAACCTTAAGAGGTTATTGGTTTTTTATATAACAAAGGCCGGAATATCCGGCCTTTAGTTGAAGTTTCGCTTTTCAGCGAGTTAGTACAGAATCGAATACAGCTGACGGCGATATTTGCTTGCTAATGCGTTGCCTTGACCTAGCGCGCTGAGAATATCCATAAAAGTCTTCTTCACTTCACCGTCTTGGGCGCCCAAGTCTTTTTTAAGAATATTCCACAGCAGTTCCAGCGCTTCTTCATCACGACCCACCTGGTTGTACTGTACCGCCAATTCACAAGCGAGCTCGAAGTTTGCCATGTCTGCTGCGTATGTTTGTTCTAGTCGTTGTAACTCAGGGCTATCTGCAGCCTGCAAATGCAGCTCGAGCTTGGCTATTAGACTCTTGTAGTAGTTATCTTGATACTCAAGAGGGATAGCGTTCAGTAGCTCTTGGGTTACATCAAATTGTTTGGTTTCTAATAAACAATCAGCCATCGCGAGTTTCACATCGCCACGCTCTTGCAGTTCTGGCGGCAAAGTGTGGATGATGCTTAAAGCCTGAGCATGTTCACCTTGCTGAAGAAGTTCACTGACTTGCTTTAATAGCTGTTCATCTGGGCTTGGCAAATGCTTTTGTAGCATGGTTGCAATGGCATCAATTGGCTGAGGGCCACCCAATCCATCGACGGCTTGACCATTTATAAACAGCGCGATAGTTGGCAATACTTGCACACCAAATTGAGACGCTAGAGCCGGCTGATCTTCACAATTTAATAAAGCAAGCGTAAATGCACCGTTGTACTGTTGAGCAAGAGATTGCAACTCAGGGAGTATCTGTGCGCTTTCTGGTTGAGCATTGGCCCAAAAGTGGATCAGAACGGGCGTGTTCATTGATCCTTCAAGCGTTTCGCGAAAGTTCTGTTCTGTTATCTCAACGATAAATGGGGATTGCATCAGAGTATCCTTGCTTTGTGTCTTGTCGTTGATAATAGATATGGAGTTGATTTAAGGGAAATTCAAGCGATGGTTGCTAATCGTCATCAATAATGAATCATTCTATTTTGTGAAAGGATGCGGTAAGAGAATAGTGTTACTGCTGAATAGGTGTAAGGCAAAAAGAAAACGCTGCCGAAGCAGCGCAGTTCTAATGCTATTTGTTAGTGCGGTATCAAAATAGGATGAACATGGTCAACACTACACCCACACTAAGCCAGTTAAGCTGATTTAATGTCATTGTTGCCTCGCAGTAGTAAAAACATTGCTACAAAACGTAATGGGTGGCGATACCAAATCTAAGCAACTCATTCACTTTAGGCTGAATAGTGCTCACTGAATTGCGTAGAAATTGATTCGTTTGTTTGAGGTTTTTTTTAACCTACATGCTCATAATGACATCACATTGTTACGATGAAATTACATTGTGACAAAACTTTTTTATGCAGCTTGTCGCAAAATTTTATCAAGCACACGGGTTGGTAATAACCTTTTCAAGATTGCGAATAATTTAGTCGGCGTAGTAATTCGATAGTGAATTTTAGGTGAAGCGCTAGTTAATGCATGAAGAACAGGTGCGACGCAGGAGTCTGCAGGTAAAACAAATCGATTATTAGATTTGTCGTTGTTGAGTCGCTCTCTTTGTCCTTCATAGGCGAGGCGGTGAGGGCTGGATTCAATATCAATCCACTTCTCGAAGGCTTTTAATGCATTGTTTCTAAATTGAGTTTCGATAGGCCCAGGTTCTATCAATGCCACTTTGATATTCGTATCCGCAAGCTCTAGCCGTAGTGTGTCAGTCCAGCCTTCTAGGGCAAACTTTGACGCATTGTAGGCGCCGCGGTATTTCATTGCAGCAAAGCCAAGAACAGAACTGTTTTGTATTATCCGTCCTTCGCCTTGTATGCGCATGTGAGGAAGCACTTCTCTGACTAACTGGTGCCAACCAAAAAAGTTGGTCTGAAATTGAGCTTGAAGAGCCTCGGTGGGCAAGTCTTCCAATGCACCGGGCTGGCCATAGGCACCATTATTGAACACGGCATAAAGCTTACCCTCTGCTAGCTCTAATGCTTGCTTTACGCCCGAAGAAATACTTTCAGGGCTGTTTAGGTCTAGCTTGATGCAGGTTAGCCCTTCATTAATTAGACGTTGGACATCTTGCTCTTTCCTACAAGATGCAATGACATGAAATCCCTCGTTTTGCAGGGCGTGAGCGCACACGTAACCGATACCGGTTGAGCAACCCGTAATAAGAATCGACTTTTTCATAAACTAAGCCTCAAGAAACATTGAATGAGGTGATCATTCATCAGCTCCGGTCATGAAGCAAGTGCTTGAGTGCTGGCTCTATTCTGGAGTAGCTAAATTTGAAGCCAAGTTCGGTGAGCTTTTTGGGTTTTGCTCTCATGCTATCGAACAATAAGCAGGAAGATTCACCCATTAGGAGTTCCATTGCCCATTTAGGCGTGAACAAGATATGTGGTCGTTTGAGCGTTTTTGCCAACGTGCCGCTAAAGATACGGTTAGTCACAGGGTGAGGTGCGCACATATTGAACGCACCGTGGGCATGTGGTGTTTCAAGCAAGTACATGATGGCGCGGACCATATCCAGAATGTGAATCCAAGGCATGTACTGGTTACCGTTCCCGAGCGGGCCGCCTACGCCAAGTTTGTAAGGTAAGAGCATTTTCGCCAAAGCCCCGCCATTAAGGCCGAGTACTACGCCAGTTCGCAATAGACAAACACGTGTTTGTTCAGACTCTGCGCGTTTGGCTATTTGCTCCCACTTTGCACAAACCTCGTGAGGAAAGTCTTCACTGTTAACATGCAGGCACTCATCAAACGGATGGTCTTGTTGATCGCCATAGTAACCAACGGCCGAGCCACTAATAAAAACAGCGGGAGGTTCTGTGCTGGCGTGGATCAGCTCAACGATTTGTTCGGTAATTTTCCAGCGACTTTTACAGATTTTTTCTTTCTGCTCGCTGGTCCATCTTTTATCTGCGATAGGCTCACCCGCAAGATTAATTATGGCATCAATGTGATTGAGGTCGGCGAATGACTCAAGCGAGTCAAGGTATTCGATATTACCCAAATCAGCGTGTTGGAGGCGTTGTTTTGCTTGCTCCGGAGAGCGTGTAAGTAGCATAACTTGGTGAGTGGATAGCAGCTTGAGCAACTCCGAACCAATAAACCCAGTGCCACCTGTGAGTAATATCTTCATGTTATCTCTTTGAATGTACACGTATTAGAACATTATAGTCGTTTTGTGCTGAGCTTGATCATCTCAAGACTATTATTTCTAGGATAGTGGCAAGCCTGTAGCGAGGCTACTGACTTCACATATTGAAAAAATGTAACTAAATGTTATGCATGGCGCTAATTCGTTCACGGTAGGAGAACTAAATCTATGTCAGACTAAAAACATCGCTACCGGAACAAGCGTAATCAGTTTGCACCATCAAGGAGGGATAGGTATGGAAGCATTTGTTGCTCTTTTTCGAGCGCTCCTTAATAGTGCTCGCGATCTGCTACCCATCGTTGTTGTTATCACTTTTTTTCAATTAGTTGTTTTGCAAGAGCCACTTCCTAATCTCATCTCCATTCTTTTTGGCTTATTGCTTGTGGTTTTAGGGTTAACGTTTTTTATTTTTGGTCTAGAGCTTGGTCTTTTTCCTATCGGAGAGAGTATGGCTCAAGCCTTTGCAAAAAAAGGCAGCGTATTCTGGTTGTTAGTTTTTGCGTTTTGTCTAGGCTTTGGCACCACGATCGCCGAGCCTGCATTAACGGCCGTAGCAGAAGAAGCATCAGAAGTTGCGGCAGAAGGCGGGATGATCCCAAACTCAGAGCAATCGATGCAGGATTATGGACAAGGGCTACGAGTAACGGTAGCGCTTTCTGTGGGAATCGCCATCGTTATTGGCGTTCTGCGCATCTTAAAAGGGTGGCCAATTCATTACATGATCATCGGCGGCTACGTCGGCGTTGTAGTCCTGACGTGGTTTGCACCGGAAGCCATTATTGGCGTTGCTTATGATTCTGGAGGTGTGACGACGTCGACTATCACCGTGCCTTTGGTCACTGCACTAGGGGTTGGTTTAGCATCGGCGATTAAAGGGCGCAACCCCATGGTGGATGGTTTTGGTTTGATCGCTTTTGCCTCGCTACTACCGATGATGTTTGTGATGGTTTACGGAATGGTCGTAACATGATTTCAATTGAACATTTCCTAGACACTTTATTATCGACCGTTCGAGATGTCATTCCCATCGCCAGCATTATTTTTGGTTTTCAGTTAGCGGTGTTAAGGCGTCCAGTTAACAACCTTAAGAAGGTTTTGCTTGGGTTTGTTTATGTGATTCTTGGGCTCGCTCTTTTTTTGCTCGGATTAGAAATGGCTCTGTTTCCGCTCGGAGAGACCATGGCCGTGCAACTGACGGCGCCGGAATTTTTACAAGAGTTTAAAGTCTCTGTGGGAAAAGCCTTAGTGTGGGTCGACTACTATTGGGTGTATACCTTCGCCTTTTTTATCGGTTTTAGTACCACGATTGCTGAGCCTTCTCTAATCGCTGTAGCGATAAAAGCAAACCAAGTTTCTGGTGGCAGTATCAGTATTAACGGTTTACGCGTGGCCGTTGCATTTGGGGTGGCCATTGGCATCGCGCTAGGGAGCTATCGGATTGTTGTCGGTGACCCTATTCACTATTACATCATTGCGGGTTACATCGTGGTTGTGATTCAAACGTTTTATGCGCCAAAGCTTATTGTTCCACTCGCCTACGATTCTGGAGGCGTCACGACTTCTACTGTCACTGTTCCGCTTGTAACCGCACTAGGGCTGGGGCTTGCTTCTACCGTCCCAGGAAGAAACCCAATGATTGATGGCTTTGGCTTGATCGCTTTTGCCAGTCTGTTTCCTATGATCTCTGTGATGGGCTATGCGCAAATAACCCAATGGCTGAATAAAGATGTCTCGGAGGACGAAGAAAATGCGCTTTAAATTGATACTTGCGTTTGTTGAAGACAGCAAAACAGACAAGGTACTGGACGCTGCTCGCGAAGCTGGCGCGACTGGTGCGACGGTGATTAATAACGCTCGTGGACAGGGCTTAAATCAAAAGCGAACGTTTTTTGGCTTAACGCTGGAAGTACAAAAAGATGTGCTGCTGTTTGTCGTTGAGGAGCACCTTTCTCGACACATATTAGAAACCATCAATGAAGTTGGTGAGTTCGACCGAGAGTCGGGGCAGGGCATTGCTATTCAGATCGATATTGAGGATGCAGTCGGTGTCGCGCATCAAGTAGAGACGTTGACCAAAGTGGTCGAGGATGAGTTATGAGCAGTCAAACGATAATTAGAGTTCGAGATGTAATGGCGGCTACTTATGTCATGGTTGATGGGCTAATGACAGTTTATGAAGGCATAACGTTGGCTAAAAAATACCAAGTCAAAGCGCTGGTGGTGAAAAAGCGAGATGACAACGATGAATATGGCATCGTCTTGATGAATGATATCGCCAAAAAGGTGCTGGCGAATAATCGCTCTCCACAGCGCACGAATATTTATGAGATCATGACCAAGCCCGCTTTGTGTGTCGACCCTGATATGAATGTGAAATATTGTGCGCGCCTATTTGAACGATTTGGCATTAGCCGAGCTCCGGTTATTGAAGATGGGGAGGTCATTGGCATGGTGAGTTATAACAATATTGTCATCAATGGCATGGTGCGAGAAGAAGTGTAATAGGTTGATATAAATGAAAAATCAACGCATTTTTTCTCAAGTCAGCGACTGTTACAAAGAACTAAAATATTTAATATATGTTAGGTTGCATATGTGTTAATTCACCATTATTCTTTGCGCCCTAAGTCTATTGTCGAGGAATTTGTATCATGCCTTTAGTCTCTTGCCCTGTGTGTGAGAAACAAATCTCAAAGCGCGCTCACGCATGTCCAGGATGCGGAGAGCCAGACCCGCTGCACCACCTAGCTAAGTCAAAATTTATGTCGATGGTGTTTTGGATACTGGTGTTGGTTGGAACTGCGTATGCCGCATGGTTCTATATTTTGCCTATGGTCATTGAATCATTGCGTTATCAGTAGTCGTTGGTTGAGCTGTCATAAAAATGCCGTAGAATGACCTCGTACTTTGTGAGGAGACGATGTCGTGAAACTATTTTTTGCCTCAGATCTGCATGGCTCTTTGCCAGCAACTAAAGAAACTATTGAGCTATTTTTAGCCTCTGGTGCGGAGCACCTGATTTTGTTGGGGGATACGCTAAACCACGGGCCAAGAAACCCGATTCCAGAAGGTTACAACCCACCGCAGGTGGCGGAGCTATTGAACCAATACAGTGATCAAATTATTTCTGTGCGTGGTAACTGCGATAGTGAAGTAGACCAAATGCTATTGAAGTTTCCAATGATGATGGATTACTCGTGGGTGCTACTTGAATCTGGCAAGAGAATCTTTTTGACTCATGGTCACTTGTATAACTCTGAAAAACGGCCGCCACTGCGTGAAGGTGATATCATCGCCCACGGTCATACGCATGTTCCTGTCGCAGAGATGCAAGATGGAGCCATTATATTTAACCCAGGCTCGATGACATTCCCACGTAATGGCTTACCGAGAAGCTTTGGTACTTTAGAAGACAATACGCTAACGGTAAAAACGCCAGAAGGCGAAGTCTTAGCACAAACCATGATTTAACGGTTTTACTAAGTAAAAAAATAGGGAGCGAATTGCTCCCTATTTTGTGTCTGAATGTCCTAAATCGCGTTCTGGGTCGATAATGTCTCTTACGCGCTGTTTTAGCACCTTTGCTTCAGGAAAGCCGCTGTCTTTTTTCCGTTCCCAAATTTGCTGGCCATTACAGAAAATTTCGAAGCGACCACCCGTATCTGGGTGTAAGCTGATCGTTTCTATTTCTTCGCTAAAAGTATGCAGTAGTTCTTGCGATAGCCAAGTTGAACGCAACATCCAGTTGCATTGGCGGCAGTAATAAATATCAATGATCGCTTTATCCATGAAACTTTCCTTTTAATCGGTTTAAACTAGCAACTTGATGCCCACGGCAAACGTGAGAATTTCGAATGCAATTTTAATCACTCGGTTGCTGTATCGAGTCGCGGCCCATGCGCCTAAACTGCCGCCTAGAAAAGAGCTTAACAGTAAAATAGGCAGCCAAGCCCAATGTATCGGAGCGCCAGCTTGGACGACGGCAATGCCTCCAATGCCATTCCAAAACAGGCCGACACAAATCATGGTGTAAGCAACGGCTTGTTTATAGTTATACCCAAACCAGCGAACTAAAAATAGTGTCACGAGTAAACCAGAACCTGCGGTCAGCGACCCGTTGATGATACCGATGAGCATTAGTCCGACACCGCCGATGACCCCACCGATTGGGTGACGGTTACGTATTATTTCTTCTTGGCCTAATGATTTCTTAAACCGTGAATAGATGCCGAGCGCGAGAATCATGCTCCCTAGCATTTTTTCCGCCATACCATCAGGTATTTGGACAATTAGGTTTGCCCCTAAGACTACGCCAATGCTGCCAGAGACTATAAGGTAGAGCGCGACCTTCCACTTAATTGTGCCTGCTTTTAAATGTGTGCTTGCTGCCCCTAAGCCTAAAGCGACGGAAGCCACTTTATGTGTCCCTAGCGCAACCGAGAATGGCAAGCCGAGAAAGATGAGCAAAGGGAATTGAAGTAAGCCTGCACCGCCGCCAGAAAGCGAAGCCAGAGTATTGGCGATAAGTGAGCCGAAAAAGAGGGTGGTGGTATCTAGCCAATCCATAAGCAAAATAAAGGGGGCGTCTTGCCCCCTTATCATCAAATCAAAGTTAGTTTTTAAACAGCACCGAAGAACCATGGTTCAAGCTAGTGAGCAATAGCGTTTTTTCGTTCACGACATCAATACGGCGACTTTGCTCAGCATCAAGCTTAAAGATTTGAGTGATCAAACGTAGCTGTGCTTCGGAGAAGTCTTTTGATTGAGAAGATGAAATATCTTTAAACTCAGAAGGCGAAACCAACAAATAGTTGTCACTGACTTCCCAGCGCCCTTTTTCCGAGATATTAATCGTGGATTCTGCCGTTGAACCTTGAGCGAATAGTTTGATATTTGCTACGCGAATATAGTCTCCATTAGGGAGATATTTCACATTTGATTCAACATTAACACGACGCAGTGGGCCGACAGGATCGTCAGGCAAGCTGTCTGTAATGACCGTCACCATGGTTGACTGCCACTCATTGGCAGTGAGGACCTGCTCCACTTTTAGGTCGCTACCCCAATATAACCAACCACTGAAAAGGACGGATACGGCCAAAACCGCAGATGCTAATTTTATCTTCATTCTGGCCTCCTTATTTACAGATATCGGTTGGGTCATTTTGACCAGCGAAAATACGCAATGTCACGTTCTCATATGAATGTTGACTGTCATGAATGTAGTTCAGAATCAGCTGATTGTTCTGGCCACCTGTAGCAATCACTTCTACCGGCATTGAATCTTCTGCATGGTATTTTACGTAGCGTTCAATGCACTGCTCAATGGACGGCAACCAACTATTGATTTGCGGGTGGTTCACTGGCGTCATCACAGGTACATTTTGATACTCACCAATCTGACGGAATTGGGATTCTGCAGGATTGGTGAATAGCAATACACAAATAGGAAGCAGCAGAGACAAAAGAACGATCATACGCGGCAGCCAGTTATTAGTGTTAGCTGCTGGTTTTGGCTGTGCCTTAGGTAGTTCTACTTGAGGCTCTACTTCAGTCGTGGTGTCTGCCGCCGCTTCTGTTGACGGCGCGTCATTTGTTTCTATTTCCGCAGCGTGCGCTTCATTTTCAGAAGTGGCTTCTTCAACGTCAGTATTAGAGTCAGCAGATAATGGGCTTAAGCGTTCCACTGAACAAATGAGTTGATAACCGCGTTTAGGAACCGTTTTAACAAACTCTGGAGATTTTGTTGAGTCCTTCAACATCTTACGCAGAGTAGAGATCGCTTGAGTCAGGCTTGAGTCATCCACCTCAAAACCTTGCTCACGCCAAACAAACTCGTGAAGCTCGTTACGGGTTAAAACTTCGTTTGGTCTCTCTGCCAACATCAGAAGTATACGGCTTTCGTTGCTTCCTAATCGTACAACGTCGTTGCCGTTTTGTTGGTCAGCGAGCGAATTACTATTTGGATCAAAGGTGAACCTTTGAGCAAGTAGAAATTTGGTGCCGATGTTAGTCATTTAGTTCTTCTTAGATGGATGATGTTGTAATTATAGTGATTTATGTCACAAAATTACCGAAGCGCATGGAGTGCGCACGACATTTTAGATGCTTTTAGGCTGGTAGGATAATTAAATTTTTCTAAAAAAACACCGTTTTTAGCAATATTGACCTTGAATTTACATTTGTCAGCCACATGTTAAATGACATCTCAGTAAGGTAATTTCAAGGGGAAAGTCACAAACTTATCTCCATGAAAAAACCAATTAGTTTAGATGTTATGGAGCACACATGAGCGAAACCGTATCTCAAAACAAAGAAACTCGTGGTTTTCAATCAGAAGTAAAACAACTACTGCATTTAATGATCCATTCTCTTTATTCAAATAAAGAGATCTTTTTGCGCGAGCTGATTTCTAACGCATCAGATGCATCGGACAAGCTGCGCTTCCAAGCGCTATCTAACCCAGACTTATATGAAGGTAATGCAGATCTTTGCGTGAAACTGTCGTTTGATGAAAGCGCAAATACCTTAACCATTTCTGATAACGGTATCGGTATGAGCCGCGATGATGTGATCGAGCACTTAGGTACGATTGCAAAATCCGGGACCGCGGAGTTTTTCTCAAAGCTGTCTGAAGAGCAGAGCAAAGACTCTCAGCTTATTGGTCAGTTTGGTGTTGGTTTCTACTCGGCGTTTATCGTTGCTGATGCCGTCACCGTACGCACTCGTGCTGCGGGCCTAGCCGCTGATGAAGCAGTACAATGGCACTCAGCCGGTGAAGGTGAGTACACCATCGAAAACATCACTAAAGAATCGCGTGGTACTGATATCATTCTTCATATGCGTGAAGAAGGTAAAGAGTTCCTAAATGAATGGCGTCTACGTGATGTGATCAGCAAGTACTCGGATCACATTGGCATCCCAGTTTCCATCCAAACGGTTGTTCACGATGACGAAGGCAAAGAAACGGATGAGAAGAAGTGGGAGCAAATCAACAAAGCTCAAGCTCTGTGGACGCGTAATAAATCGGATATCTCAGATGAAGAGTATCAAGAGTTCTACAAGCACGTATCACATGACTTTGCCGATCCATTGGTTTGGAGCCATAACCGTGTAGAAGGTAAAAACGATTACACGAGCTTGCTTTACATCCCATCTAAAGCGCCATGGGATATGATGAACCGCGACCACAAATCAGGTTTGAAACTATACGTACAACGCGTGTTCATTATGGACGATGCAGAGCAGTTCATGCCGTCTTACCTACGTTTTGTACGTGGTTTAATAGACTCCAATGATCTGCCACTCAACGTATCGCGTGAGATCTTACAAGACAACAAAGTGACTCAGTCTCTACGTAATGCTTGTACTAAGCGTGTGCTAACGATGCTAGAGCGCATGGCTAAGAATGATGAAGAGAAATACCAATCATTCTGGAAAGAGTTTGGTCTTGTGATGAAAGAGGGTCCGGCAGAAGACTTCGCAAACAAAGAGAAAGTTGCAGGCCTATTGCGCTTTGCTTCAACTGAAGTGGATTCTGCGGAGCAAACCGTGGGTCTAGCTGCTTACGTTGAGCGCATGAAAGAAGGTCAAGATAAGATCTACTACTTGACGGCAGACAGCTATGCAGCTGCGAAAAACAGCCCTCACTTAGAGCAGTTCAAAGCGAAAGGCATTGAAGTTATCTTGATGTACGACCGCATTGATGAGTGGCTGATGAACTACTTAACTGAGTTTGACGGCAAGCAGTTCCAGTCAATCACAAAAGCTGGGCTCGATCTAAGTCAGTTTGAAGATGAAGCAGAAAAAGAGAAGCAGAAAGAAACTGAAGAAGAGTTTAAGTCGGTTGTAGAACGCACGAAGTCTTACCTAGGCGATCGTGTGAAAGAAGTTCGTACGACCTTTAAACTCGCATCTACACCTGCTGTTGTGGTAACGGACGATTACGAAATGGGCACTCAAATGGCGAAGCTTCTTGCAGCGGCGGGTCAGGCAGTGCCAGAAGTGAAGTACATCTTTGAGCTAAACCCAGAGCACGAGCTGGTTAAGCGCATGGCTGACGAAGCGGATGAAGAGGCATTTGGTCGTTGGGTAGAAGTCCTGCTTGGTCAAGCAATGCTTGCAGAGCGAGGCTCAATTGAGGACCCAACGGAGTTCTTAGGAGCTGTTAATAAACTTTTGACTAAGGTGTAATAACCTCAGTACATCAAAAAGCTCGCATTTCGCGAGCTTTTTGTTTGTTGTCGCAAAATTTTGCATCTCAGGTGTTGAGTTAATAATCAATAGGGCGTGAAAGAGGGTATCGTTAACATTCTTTAGTCTTAATACACTCTTTGCGCGGCGAACCTGTGATAGAATCTGCGACTTGAATGTGAGTAATAAGGCGTGTATTTTTGCTCGCCTATATACGTTATACCGAAACTTATCGTTGCGAGTGCTTCTCGGGTTTGATGTCTAAGAAGCCCAGCTATTGTGAGCTTCGGTATAAATCTTAAATATTAAAGAGGATAAATCATGCGCATCATTCTTCTAGGTGCTCCAGGTGCAGGTAAAGGCACACAAGCAAACTTCATCATGGAAAAATACGGTATTCCACAAATCTCTACTGGTGATATGCTTCGTGCTGCTATCAAAGCAGGTACAGAGCTTGGTAAACAAGCTAAAGCTGTTATCGACGCTGGTCAGCTAGTTTCTGATGAAATCATCCTTGGCCTTATCAAAGAGCGTATCGCTCAAGAAGACTGTGCGAACGGTTTCCTACTGGATGGTTTCCCACGTACTATTCCTCAAGCTGACGGCCTAAAAGAAATGGGCGTTGATGTAGACTACGTTATCGAATTTGACGTTGCAGATGATGTGATTGTTGAGCGTATGGCAGGTCGTCGTGCTCACCTTCCTTCTGGTCGTACTTACCACGTTGTTTACAACCCACCTAAAGTGGAAGGTAAAGATGACGTAACTGGTGAAGATCTTGTTGTTCGTGATGACGACAAAGAAGAAACAGTACGTGCACGTCTAGGTGTTTACCACGAGCAAACTGCACCACTAATCAACTACTACGGTAAAGAAGCTGAAGCAGGCAACACTAAGTACCTTAAGTTTGATGGTACTAAGCAAGTAGCTGAAGTTAGTGCAGATATCGAGAAAGCACTCTCTTAATTTACTGAAGTCAAAAAATTAATATTTTGATATATTGAAAGCGACCCAAGTGGTCGCTTTTTTTAGTTTACTCGTAAACATATATCTAAATAACTTCAAGCTGCAGCGATGCAGCACTTTGAGGCTATTTAAGTATATGAACCAAGCCGTTTACCATGAATAGGATGTTATGAAAGAGAATTATAAACAGGGTGTACTCCTCGTGAACCTGGGTACTCCTGACGCACCAACCGCTCCTGCCGTAAAGCGTTTTTTAAGTCAGTTTCTTCATGATCACCGAGTGGTAGACATGACTCGATGGCTTTGGTGTCCGCTATTGCACGGCGTTATCCTTCCAATCCGAGCTCCCAAGGTTGCTAAACTCTACCAATCAGTTTGGATGGAAGAGGGCTCGCCACTGATGGTGTACTCTAAGCGTCAAACAGAGAAGTTGGCTCAAAAGCTTGATATGCCAGTCGAACTTGGCATGACTTATGGAAATCCAAGTTTGCAATCAGGTTTTGAAGCGCTGTTGGCCCAAGGGGTAGAGGAAGTCATCGTTTTACCTTTGTATCCGCAATACTCGGGCACAACAACGGCAGCGGTTTCTGACGGAATCACTAAAGCGTTTAAAAACCTGCCCGTGATGCCGGGCTTTAGCTTTATTCGGGATTACTACAATCACCCGAAATACATTGAAGCGTTAGCGCATTCAGTTCGTGAACATTGGCAAGAGTATGGTAAGGGAGACTACTTGCTATGTTCTTATCACGGTATTCCAAAACGTTACGCTGATAATGGAGATGTTTACCCTCAGCACTGTGAAGAGACGACTCGCTTACTCGCTGAAGCGTTAGGGTTAAACGAGCAACAGATAGGTATGACGTATCAGTCTCGATTTGGCCGAGAAGAGTGGTTACAGCCCTATACCGATAAAACTCTAGAGGCACTTCCTGCAAAAGAGGTAAAAAATATCAATGTAGTGACACCAGCATTCTCTTCGGATTGTTTAGAAACGTTGGAAGAGATCTCGGAAGAGTGTAAAGAGATCTTCCTTGAAGCAGGTGGAGAAAGCTTTACCTACATTCCTTGTTTGAACGATAGTGAGCTTCATATAGAAATGATGGCTGAGTTAGTTCACTCTAAGCTTTAGGTACAAAAAAGGGTCGCAAAAGCGACCCTTTTTTGTAGAGCGATTAAGCGACTTGTACTTGCTGCTCTTCGACTTGTTCTGCTGTGCTGTGAGTATTCTCTGCACCATGCATCCAGCGAACGAGCGTATTCGAGAACAGAAGTAGGATGACACCACTTACTGTAGCGCTGACTGCAATGCCACTAAAGATAGCCATTGCGCCCAACTCTCCTACGTGAGATCCCACATAGCCCGCAACGTAGTTTGCAATCGCATTACAGCCAAACCATGCACCCATCATGAGTGAAGCTAAGCGAAGCGGTGCTAACTTGGTTACCAGTGAAAGACCAATTGGAGATAAACACAGTTCGCCCAAGGTGTGGAAGAAGAAAGCACCCACCAGCCACAACATTGATGTTTTTACCGTTGTGTCTCCACCTTGTTCTAGCACAGCGCCAACCATACATAGGAAGCCAATTGCCAAGAAAAATAGTGCCATCGCAAATTTCACTGGCGACGTAGGTTCGCGTTTACCCAGTTTTACCCAAAGGACCGCCAGAACTGGTGCTAGGGTAATAATGAAAAATGGGTTTAGCGATTGGAACCACGCAGCAGGTACTTCAAAGCCACCAATCATACGATCAGTATATTGTTGAGTGTAGATGTTCATCAGGCCACCGGCCTGCTCAAAGCCAGCCCAGAAGACGATAGTGAATAAGCTCATGACCAAAATTACTTTTAGTCGGTTTACTTCTTCTTTCGTTAAGGGTTGCTTCGTGGTTGAGTTTTTGTTGCTTAGATCTCGTTTTGCTGCGGGCTCGCGACCGATGTCACCAAGCCAAGACTGAGCTAGCACCATTTGCATCACTAGGCTAATAATCATACCTACACCTGCGGCCACAAAACCAGCTTTCCAACCGTACGAGGTTGTCACAGAGCCAGAAACGACGCCGGCAAGTAACGCACCTAAGTTGATACCCATATAAAAGATAGTGAATGCGCCGTCACGACGGTTGTCACCCTCTTTATATAAATCGCCAACCATGGTTGAGATATTCGGCTTAAAGAGGCCGTTACCAGTGATAAGCAGACCAAGACCTAAATAGAAACTGTGTAGCGAACCAATACCCAGAGCGTCAGCAGGAAGTGCGAGTGTAAACTGGCCGATAGCCATTAACGCGCCACCAAGCAAAATTGAACGGCGTTGACCTAGATAGTTATCCGCTAAGTAACCTCCGATGAGAGGTGTGATATACACAAGACCAGTATAAATACCGTATAGGTCTAGTGCGTCTTTGGTTGACCAGCCAAGGCCGCCATTCATCGTTGTATCTGTAAGGTAAAGTACTAGAATGGCGCGCATTGCGTAGTAAGAAAAGCGTTCCCACAGTTCAGTACCGAACAATAAGAACAAGCCACGAGGATGGCCGAAATATTGATGTTGGTTTGACATAAGCTCTTCTAATAATAGTTATTACATTTTTTAACGACTTCTACGTATACATTGCAATTTAATGAGTGACAAACAATAAAATTTTGCATTACGACTAAAGTTGTTTGTTAAGTGACTGTTTTTGGGTGAATTTGCAGATGATATGATGGTGTGTTGGCTGTGTTACAAACTTAATTTCCATTTTTGTCTATGGACTTCTTCTCGTAAGCTCTTGAAAAGATACTGTTAATGCGAGCGATGTATAATCATACTTTTATAGATAAACTGAATGTCAATGACTCAACTTGGGCTTAATGCTAGGATAAAAACAAAATAGAATTGGCTAGTAAAAAAGATGAAACGTTGGTATCTACTTTATTGTAAACGTGGGGAGCAGGTTAGGGCGAAACAGCACCTTGAAAACCAAGGTGTAGAGTGCTTTTATCCAACTGTAGAAGTTGAGAAGATTTTGCGCGGGAAAAGACAAAAAGTCGAAGAGCCGCTGTTTCCTTGTTATGTGTTTGCTTACTTTGATTATGAACAGGGACCTAACTTCACCTCAGTCCGCTCCACTCGAGGGGTTGTTGATTTTGTGCGTTTTGGTGCTCAACCAAAAGAAGTCCAAGGTGACTTAGTCTTTGAATTGATGCAGCTAGAAAAATGCTGTAATGAAAATACCGCTTCTGAGTGTATGCCAAAACCAGGTGATCAAATCCGAGTTAAGAGCGGTCAGTTTGCAGGTATAGATGCTATCTTCCAAGAGCAAGATGGTGAGAAACGCTCAATCATGTTAGTGCAGATGATCACTAAACGAGTGCCTGTCAGCATTGACAATAGCGATTTAGACTTGAAATAGCTAATGCGTACAAACAAAAAAAGAGGTGCTTTGGCACCTCTTTTTTAATCTTGCTAGTGATCACCAGCAGTGGGACGCTGTTAGCGAGCTTAGTAAAACAACGATGATTACCGATTAGGAGTAGGGTATGACACCCTACTTAGTTGCTTAGTAAGCGTCGTTATGGACGGTTTGCACCGCACGACCTGACGGGTCTACACAGTTTTGGAATGACTCATCCCATTCAATCGCTTTCGCTGATGAACAAGCTACCGAAGGACCACCTGGCACACACTCAGCCGCTGACGGTAGTGGGAATAGCTCTTCAAAGATTTCTCGGTACACGTAACCTTCTTTTGTGGTTGGCGTGTTGTATGGGAATCGGTATTGAGCTGTTTCCATCTGCTGATCCGTCACTTTTTGCTCTGCGACTTCTTTCAACGTATCAATCCAGCTGTAACCTACGCCATCAGAGAACTGTTCTTTTTGACGCCATGCGATCGACTCTGGCAAGTAATGCTCAAAACACTCGCGTAGAATGTGTTTTTCCATTTTGCCGTTGCCACACATCTTATCTGCTGGGTTTAGGCGCATTGCAACATCAATAAACTCTTTATCAAGGAACGGTACTCGGCCTTCAACTCCCCATGCCGCTAGCGATTTGTTTGCGCGCGCGCAGTCAAACATGTTCAGAGCAAGCAGCTTACGTACTGTTTCTTCGTGGAACTCTTTCGCGTTTGGTGCTTTGTGGAAATATAGGTAACCACCAAAGATCTCATCTGCACCTTCACCAGAAAGTACCATCTTAATGCCCATCGCTTTGATCTTGCGACCCATTAAGAACATAGGTGTTGATGCGCGGATGGTGGTCACATCGTACGTTTCGATGTGGTAAATCACGTCGCGAATCGCGTCGAGACCTTCTTGAATTGTATAAGTCATTTCATGGTGCACGGTACCGATTTGGTCGGCAACTTCTCGAGCTGCTTTTAAATCTGGTGCACCTTCTAGACCCACAGCAAAAGAGTGCAGTTGTGGCCACCAAGCTTCAGACTTTTCATCATCTTCAATACGCATCGCTGCAAAGCGTTTTGCTACCGCAGATGTAATAGAAGAATCTAGACCACCTGAAAGAAGTACACCGTAAGGCACGTCAGTCATTAGTTGGCGTTTAACAGCTGCTTCTAGCGCTTCAGTCAGTTCTTCTTTGCTGGTGGTGTTACCTTGAACGGCAGCGTATTCGTTCCAGTCACGAACATAGTAACGCGTTGGCTCGGCATCTTTTGAGCTGTAGTAGCTACCAGGAGGGAACTCGCTCACTGTTTTACATACTGGAACAAGTGCCTTCATCTCTGATGCAACATAGTAGTTGCCATGCTCATCATGACCTTGATAAAGAGGGATAATGCCAATGTGGTCGCGACCGACTAAGTATTCGTCTTTTTCTTCATCGTACAGAACAAAAGCGAAAATACCGTTTAGTTCTTCAAGGAGATCTGCACCCATATCTTGGTACAGTGCAAGAATGACTTCACAGTCTGAATCGGTTTGAAACTCGTATTTTCCTTCGTAACGAGCACGAATTTCTTTATGGTTGTAGATTTCACCATTGACTGCAAGGATGAGCTTTTTATCAGGGCTGTATAGCGGTTGTGCACCACTATTTAGACCAACAATCGCCAAGCGCTCATGCGCTAAAATAGCGCGCTCTGAAGAGTAAATCCCAGACCAGTCAGGGCCACGATGACGAAGTTTTTTCGACATTTCTAATGCGATAGGGCGCAATGCGGCTGCATCGCTTTTAATGTCTAAAATGCCAAATACTGAACACATACTACATCCTTACTAAACTAAATAATTTCTAATCGGTATGGCTTCAATTTGCCATTACTAGTAAAAAAAGCAACGTTTTGTGATTATAAAAATGATAAAAAGCCTTGTTGTGTAAATATTATTTAACTTAATGGCTCGTTTGGTGAATGAAATCAAAGTTTGGTATAAAAACCATACAAAAAAGCCTTTCTATTAATAGAAAGGCTTTTAAAAAATATTAGTATGGTTGCTTATTTTATTGGTGTGAACTGAGGTTCGAGTTGTTTACACACATGTCGAGCAAAACCGCTACCTGCTTCACTGTATATATTGAATGCGGCGTCAACTCCGCTTTCCAGCAAACCTTCCAACTGATCTGGGTACTCGGCGATAGCAGCTATTTGCCCTTTATATTTTCTGCGTTTAAGCTGCTCAAGTGCGGTTTGGTTACCTTGATGATGAGGCATGGCAAGCAGCACCAGTTTGACATGACCTGTATCTAAAATTCGTTCCCAAAAATCTGGGTCTGTGGCATCGCCAGCGATCACGTTTCTTCCCTCTGAACGGTGCTGATGTGCTGCATCTTCACGAATTTCTATGCCTAGTGAAATTTTGCCATAGCGCGCACGTAATTCATCATAGGCCCCAGTCCCGATGCGACCCATGCCTAAGATCAATACCTGGGCATGCCCAGGGTTAATGAGTTGGTCACGCTGGTTAAGCTTTTCTGCGGCTGTCTCTTGCAGCCACTTGCCGGAGTGTTGATAAATTTTGTGGCTAAGGCGGTTAAGTGGCGCAGAAATAATAAAGGACACGGACACCGCAACCGCAATCGCAGCGAGCATATCGCTTGGCATCCAGCCCATTTTATAGGCCAACCCTGCGACTATAAGGCCAAACTCACTGTAGTTGAACAGCGATAAAGAGGCGAGCAAAGAGGTACGTACTCGAAACTTAAAGTGATTAATCGTGACGAAGTACAAGAGCCCTTTTATTGGCAGCAGTAAGATAAATAGTAGGGCGAGTACGACACCATTGACGCTCAATGAAGCGGACAAGCCAATGTTTAAAAAGAAGCAGACTAAGAACAGCTCCTTCATATTGAATAGCGATTTGGATAGCTCTGAAGCTTTAGGGTGGCCTGCGAGCAACATGCCTAAAATCAGCGCGCCCAAGTCTGGTTTCATACCGACCAGTTCGAATAGCCCTGCCCCAACAACAAGCGCGAAGAAAATACCGAACAGCACCAGCATTTCGCCGTGGCCAACTTTATCTAACAGCTTATAGAATAGCGGACGAAGGAAAGGCAATGCGAACAAACCAATGGCATACCATTCTGGGACTTTGCCAGTTGAAGCAGTCAGGAATACCACGGCAAAAATATCTTGCATAACCAAGATACCGATCGCGAGTGTGCCGTAGGTAGCGTTCATTTCCCCTTTTTCTTGCAATGCTTTTACGGCAAAAACGGTACTGGAGAACGATAGTGCAAAAGCTAAAAGTAGGATTTGACCGCTATCCATACTGGCGAGCGAAGTTAAGCCCAGTAGTTTTAAACCTGATAGCGCTAGTGCAAAAAAAGCGGTAGACAGTATGTTGTGGGCGGTCGCTCCTCCCCATATTTCTTTGGACAGTAGCGTTTTGACATCAAGCTTGAGTCCGATCGTGAATAGAAGAAGAGTGACACCAAGATCTGCAAGAGTGACGATAACGTCATTGCTTTGATAGCCAAATGCATGCAAACCAAATCCTGCCAGTAGAAAACCAACGAGGGGAGGGAGGCTACATTTAAGCGCAATAAAGCCAGCTAAAAAAGCTGTTGTAATTAGAATAATTTCCATACTGTTGAGCTGTATTCCTGATATACAAAAACGGGCTGTGAAAACACAGCCCGAGATTGTAACTCAATTAGTTGTATAAACTTAGTCTTCAAGTAACTTTTGTAACAAAACTCCGTTTAGCATTGCGCGTTTAATCATCGCAAATGCGCCCATCGTTGGCTGCTTATCAATGTGTGAAGCCACGATAGGAAGGTCGTTATGGAAAGTTTTGAGAGATTGATTTTCGACATTACGTTGAATTGCAGGGAAGACAATATCTTGTGCGGCAGTAATGTCGCCCGCAATGACAATTTTCTGAGGGTTAAACAAGTTAACGGTAATTGCAATCGCTTTACCTAACTGGTTACCCACTCGCACTAAACTCTGCTTTGCAAGTTCGTCACCATCCATTGCATGCTGACACACAGCTTCAATCGTGATGTTTTCAAGGTCAGTCAAGCTTGACTCATAGCCTTGAGCAATCAATTGTTTTACTCGTTGGATAATAGCTGGGTTCGCTGCTACGGTTTCTAAGCAACCAAAGTTCCCACATTGGCACTGTTCACCAAGCGGATCGATTTGGATATGACCAATTTCACCGACGTTGCGGTTAAAGCCAAGAAAAACCTGGCCGTTAACGATAATACCTGCGCCAGTACCGCGGTGAACGCTAACTAAAATGGAGTCCTGACAGTCTTGGCTTGCCCCAAAGTAGTGCTCCGCTAACGCCATGCCACGTACGTCATTCCCAACAAAGCATGCGGTATTAAACTTCTCCCCAACAATTTCACCCAGCGCCAGATTATCGATATCGGTATTCGGCATGTACTCAACTACGCCTGTTGTTGGGTTAACAAGGCCCGGTAGCGTAATACCAATTGCGATGAGCTGATCAATTTTGTCTTCGCAACGGTTAACGAAGTCTTTAAGTAAATCGATAAGCCCAGCGATCAAGTCTGCTTGGTTGGTGTAATGCAGTTCGTGCTGATCTTCCGCAAGTGCAGTGCCACCTAAATCGTACAAACAAAATTGTACGTAATCTCGACCTAAACGAACCGCAATAGAGTGGAAGGGTTTGACTTCGGTGGTCAGAGAGATTGCACGACGACCACCAGTTGAAGCTTGCTGGGCGACCTCTTTAATAAGGCCGCGCTCTAAAAGTTGGCGGGTTATTTTGGTAACACTAGCAGGTGCGAGCTGGCTCACATCTGCGACTTGAATACGGGAGATAGGACCTTGCTGATCAATCAGCCTATATACCGCAGCGCTGTTAAGCTGTTTTACTAAATCTACATTACCAATCTGTCCGCCATTCATGCTTAATTTTGCTCGTATTGTCCGTTAACAACCGTCGCTTTTACTTTGAAGTCACGATCGAAAATGGTCAGGTTTGCAACCATCCCTTTTCGAACTCGGCCAAGGCGATCCTCAACACCAATTGCAGTTGCTGGGTATAACGTGGCCATTCGTAGAGCTTCGTCTAAAGCGATCCCCGCGTGCTCAACTGAATTCTGAACTGCTTCTATCATTGTCAAAGCTGAGCCGCCTAGTGTGCCATTTTCATCAACACACTTACCATCTCGGTAATATACTTTCTTACCGACAAAAATAAAGTGATCAATGTTAGCACCTGCTGGAGCTGTGGCATCCGTCACCAAAACAAGCTTGTCACCTTTGATTTTATGAGCAATTCGGATGTTTGCGTAGTCTACGTGGAAACCATCAGCAATAATGCCAGCATAAACGTCAGGCGTATCATAAATTGCACCAACAACTCCAGGTTCACGACCAACCATTGGTGTCATCGCATTAAATAGGTGTGTGGCAAAAGTAATACCTGCTTCAAAGCCTTTACGCGCTTCGGCGTAGGTCGCATTTGTATGACCAATAGAAACTACGATGCCGGCTGCTTTTAATCGTGCAATATGCTCTGGATCGTTTTGCTCTGGTGCAAGCGTTACTTTAGCGATGATATCGGCGTTTGCGCAGATAAGATCAATCATGCTTTCATCTGACGGGCGAATGAAATCGACGTTGTGGATACCTTTTTTCGCGACGTTAAGATAAGGACCTTCTAGGTGTAGACCAAGTGATTGGTTTTGATATTGGTTGTGGTATTCACGAGCGGCAGAAATTGCAGTTCGCATATCTTCGTCTGATGAAGTAATGAGCGTTGGTAAGAAGCTAGTACAGCCGGACTTGAGGTTTGCTTCGTGCATGATTTGCATGGTTTCCGGTGTGATTGCATCGTTTAGCATTACACCGCCACAGCCATTCAGTTGCAGGTCGATAAAGCCCAGACTTAGGTTTGCGCCTGCGAGGTCTTTCACTTCGATGCCCTGAGGTAGCTCTGCAGCCGGTACAATAGATTGAATAAGGTCGTTTTCGATGATGACCGCATGATCGGTAAGAACATCACTACCGGTATAAATTTTACAGTTACTTAGCGCGTACATAGTCAGCTAGTCCTTATAGATGAGAATTCAATTTCTATATCGTTACCTAAGTGGAGACTGCTTTAGTCATATGGGTACTTAGTTTGTATCACTGAATTAGATAACGAGTCACATACAGCAAGTCGCGTTTTATCGATGTTATTGTCATAGTAACTAACTGAAAAGTAATAATTGTATGGTTTTTTATGATTCTTTTTCAGAGCAAAGTTACAGTGATTTACCCGCCTAGATACCAAAATAACACTGATTCTGCCTTGCATAAAGTGCGAGAATATTATCTTTAAAACGCCATTTTTTCGTATAATAAAATAAGTTTTATGATCTCGCTAGCAAAAACCTTCCGAAAGGGCAAATTGTGGTGATTATGATCACAAACGGTGAGCTTTTAATTTGCGGAGCAAAATTAATGTCATAAACTGAGGATGACTAAATTGGACGGCTGAAATAAGTCATTCAACATAACATCTAATCCTATAGGGGGAACTTAAGGTGAATATTCTCGGATACGCGCAGAAGTTAGGTAAAGCTCTTATGCTTCCTATTGCGACTTTGCCAATCGCAGGCTTGTTACTGCGCTTGGGCCAGCCGGATGTTTTTGACATCGCATTTATGGCACAAGCAGGTAACTCAATCTTTTCTAACCTTCCATTGTTGTTTGGCCTTGGTATTGCGATCGGTCTATCTAAAGACGGTCAAGGTGCAGCTGGCCTTGCTGGTGCAGTTGCGTACTTTGTACTGACAGCGACAGCGTCAACAATTGATGCATCAGTAAACATGTCGTTCTTTGGTGGTATCATCGCAGGTATTATTGCTGGCCACTCTTACAACGCTTTCCATGCTACACGTCTTCCTGAGTGGCTTGCTTTCTTCTCTGGTAAACGTTTAGTGCCGATTATGGCAGGTCTATTCGCTTTAGTTGCTGGTGCAGTTGGTGGCATTGTATGGCCAACAATTCAAGGTGGTCTAGATGCGCTTGCTCATGGCATCTCAACTTCTGGTGCTATTGGTCAGTTTATCTACGGTACACTGAACCGAGCCCTTATTCCTGTAGGTCTACACCACGTACTTAACTCATTCTTCTGGTTTGGTATGGGGTCTTGTCAAGAAGTGCTAGTAACTGGTGCAAATGCTGCGGGTCAAGCGCTTCCTGCTCTACAACAACTGTGTGTGGATCCTGCGCTAGCGAAAACGCTTGTTGCTGGTCAAACTCATACATTTGAATTCGCTAACTCTGTCACTCCTGAAATCACTGCAACAGTGAAGGAAGTAACTGAAACAGTTAAATCTGGTGACCTACACCGTTTCTTCGGCGGCGATAAGAGCGCTGGTGTGTTCATGAACGGTTTCTTCCCAGTAATGATGTTCGGCCTACCTGGTGCGGCGCTTGCAATGTACCTAGCGGCTCCTGCTGAGAAACGTAGCCAAGTTGGTGGTGCATTGTTCTCTGTTGCATTCTGTTCATTCCTAACTGGTATCACAGAGCCCCTAGAGTTCATGTTCGTATTCCTAGCGCCTGCACTATACGCGATTCACGCAGTGTTCACTGGTCTGTCGCTAGTTGTTGCTAACATGCTTGGTACGCTACACGGCTTCACATTCTCAGCTGGTCTAATTGACTACTTGTTGAACTACGGTCTAGCAACTAAGCCGCTACTACTTGGTGCAGTTGGTCTTGGCTTTGGTGCTCTATACTTCTTCACATTCAGCTTCGCAATCCGCGCATTCAACTTGAAATCGCCTGGTCGTGAAGATGACGACAGCGAAGCAGCTGCGCCTGCTGGTGAGAAGAAAAGTGGTGACCTAGCTCGCCAATACTTAAAAGCACTTGGCGGTCATGACAACCTAACTTCAATCGACGCATGTATCACTCGACTACGCTTGACGCTAAAAGATCGTTCAGTCGCTGATGAGGAAGTACTGAAGAAACTGGGTGCGAAAGGTGTTGTTAAACTTGGTGAAAACAACCTTCAAGTTATCCTTGGCCCTCTAGCTGAAATCGTTGCTGGCGAAATGAAAGCAATCGGTGCTAATGAAGACCTATCGAATGTAAAATTGCCTTAATTACATCGAACTGATATCTGACTAAAGACCTCCCTCGGGAGGTCTTTTTTTTGTTTTGGCACTTTGAATCTGCTGTGCTTTCGCTCTAACTCGATAAATATTGTCGTTTTAGCGCGAGTTCTTGTTGTCTAATTGCTTAGAATTGTGGATCATTAGAAACAATGTACTCTGCAAAACCATACTTGGATGCAGAGTTCCGTTTTCTCTGACAATACTAATATTTTTGAGGTGCTATAGATGAGTGAAGCTGATGCTCGTCCATCAAACTTTATTCGCCAGATCATTGATAAAGATCTAGCGGATGGTAAACACACTAGCGTGCATACTCGATTCCCGCCGGAGCCAAATGGCTACCTGCATATCGGTCATGCTAAGTCTATCTGTTTGAACTTCGGTATTGCTCAGGACTACCAGGGTCAATGTAATCTACGTTTCGACGATACGAACCCTGAAAAAGAAGACATCGAATACGTTGAGTCTATCAAGAAAGATGTAAACTGGTTGGGCTTTGAGTGGAGTGGTGAAGTATGTTACTCATCAAACTACTTCGATAAGCTTTACGAATATGCAATTGAATTGATTAACAAAGGCTTAGCGTACGTAGATGAGCTAAGTCCAGAGCAGATTCGTGAATACCGTGGCACGCTAAAGGCGCCAGGTAAACCAAGCCCATACCGTGACCGTTCTGTTGAAGAGAACTTAGCGTTATTTGAAAAAATGCGCGCTGGTGAATTTGAAGAAGGTAAAGCGTGTCTTCGTGCCAAGATTGACATGGGTTCTTCATTCATGGTTATGCGCGATCCAGTTTTATACCGTGTGCGTTTTGCTACGCACCACCAAACTGGTGATAAGTGGTGCATTTACCCAATGTACGACTTCACGCACTGTATCTCTGATGCATTAGAAGGCATTACACACTCTATCTGTACGCTTGAGTTTATGGATAACCGTCGTCTGTACGACTGGGTTCTGGACAACATCACGATCGAAAGCCGTCCGCATCAATACGAGTTCAGTCGCTTAAACCTTGAGTACACAGTGATGTCTAAGCGTAAGCTTAATCAACTCGTCACTGAAAAACTGGTTAACGGTTGGGATGACCCACGTATGCCAACAGTCTCAGGTCTGCGTCGTCGTGGCTTCACGCCAGCATCTATCCGTGAGTTCTGTAAGCGTATTGGTGTAACGAAGCAAGAAAATATGATCGAGTTTAGCTCACTAGAATCTTGTATTCGTGATGACCTAAACGAGAACGCTCCGCGTGCAATGGCTGTGCTGGATCCTGTTAAAGTTGTTATCGAAAACTTTGAAGAAGGTGCAGTAGAAAACTTGACGGTCGCTAATCACCCAAATAAACCAGAGATGGGTGTGCGTGAAGTACCATTCACTCGTGAGTTGTGGATTGAGCGTGAAGACTTCCGTGAAGAGGCGAACAAAAAGTACAAGCGTTTAGTGCTAGGTAAAGAAGTTCGCTTACGTGGTGCTTACGTGATCAAAGCAGAGCGCGTTGAAAAAGATGCCGAAGGCAACATCACGACTATCTTCTGTTCTTACGATGCAGACACACTAGGTAAGAACCCGGCTGATGGCCGTAAAGTAAAAGGTGTGATTCATTGGGTATCAGCTGATAAAGCATTACCAGCGGAAATCCGTCTGTACGATCGTCTATTTACGGTTCCAAACCCGGGTGCAGCAGAAGACTTTGCTTCTACAATCAACCCTGAATCATTAGTTGTGATCAATGGTTTTGTAGAGCCTAGCTTAGCGTCAGCAGAAGCAGAAAAAGGCTACCAGTTTGAGCGTATGGGTTACTTTTGCGCAGACTCGAAAGATTCTTCAGCAGATAAACTAGTATTCAACCGCACGGTTGGCCTACGTGATACTTGGGCAAAAATTGAGAACCAATAATCTCGATTAATGCAAAAATCGATAAAAATGCCAGCAAATGCTGGCATTTTTTTATTCTCATTATCGTAATGCGGCGGTTATAGGTAGTGTAGGGAGTTGCTTAAGAACGAGGGGCGTTTGATAAATGTTCGGTTTGAAAAAAAACAATGATGTTTATTAAGGTTTGAATTGGTAAGTCTAATCGACGCTTTACAAAAGTTGGTACGGCAATTCAGCTATTGAAAGATATCGCCCTCAGAAACAAAAAACGCCAGCATGAGCTGACGTTTATTTTAAATCAACAAACCGTTATTTTTTTGGTTTGTGTGCATCTGGATTGTCTTTACAACCACCATCACTGCACTTGCCGTACAAGTATAAGCTGTGGTTTGTTAGCGTGACATTGTACTTAGCTGCAATCTCTTTTTGACGTTCTTCAATAAGATCGTCAGAAAATTCAATTACCTCACCACAGTCTAGGCACACTAGATGGTCGTGGTGATGTTGAGTCGATAATTCGAAGACTGACTTACCACCTTCAAAGTGGTGACGAGTTACAATACCAGCATCATCGAATTGGTTTAGAACTCGGTAAACAGTTGCTAGGCCAATCTCTTCACCTAGATCAATCAACTTTTTGTACAAATCTTCAGCACTGATGTGCTGGCAGTCTGGCTGCTGAAGTACTTCTAGAATTTTTAGCCTTGGAAGGGTTACTTTTAAACCCGCATCCTTCAGCGCCTGATTATTATCTGACATATACTTTCCCGTTGGATCATCTGCAGCGATTTAACAGAATTCAATCTTCCTACCATTATAGGATAAGCGCTCAGAACATTAAACCACGAACTTTAAAGGGTTAATAGAATCTTTTTGTAAATTAGAAACAGGTCGATTATATTACAGATCTGACCAGTTACAATTATGTAACATTGAGCTTGGAGAGGGCACGGACTGCGATGAATAAGCGACTTGCGAAGATATACAAACCAGGAATTGTAAAATTCGCACTCAATATTTGGCCACCTTTTTGGGGCGCTGGTATTAAAATCTTACATATTTCTGAAGACTTTCGTACCGTGAAGGTGCGTTTGAAGCTTCGCTGGTGGAATAAAAACGCCAATCGTACTCAGTATGGTGGCAGTATTTTCTCTTTAACTGATCCCATTTACTCGTTGATGCTGATGGGGATTCTACGCGAGGAGTATTACGTGTGGGATAAAGAGGCGAGTATTAACTTTATTAAGCCAGGGCAAAGTGATTTATATGCAGAATTCGAAGTTACTGAAGGGATGCTAGAAAACATTTATCAAATGACACGGAATGGAGAAAAGTGTTTTCCTGAATTTATTACCCATGTAAAAGATAAGCAGGGGAATGTGGTTTCAGAGGTTCAACGCAAGCTTTATGTAAGAAAGAAACCTCAGTATCGCGAAGAGGAAGTGCTCACCGATGCTTTGTGAAAATATACAAAAAGACCTCCAATCGGAGGTCTTTGTATAATTCGATTTATTTAGCCTTCAAGCTCAGCTAAACACATTTCTTCGTAAATCTGTTTAACCCAGTTCTCAACACGTTCGTCAGTCAGTTCCGGTTGACGGTCTTCATCGATACATAGACCTACGAATTGGCTGTCGTCGCCTTCAACAAGTGCTTTAGACGCTTCAAATTCGTAGCCTTCTGTTGAAGTATGGCCAAGAATTGTGCCACCTTTAGACTCAACGATATCACGTACTGTGCCCATCGCGTCACAGAAGTACTCTGCGTAGTCCTCTTGGTCGCCACAGCCAAAGATAGCCACTAGCTTAGTAGAGAAGTCGATTTGCTCAAGTTCAGGGAAGAAATCATCCCAATCACATTGTGCTTCGCCGTAGTACCAAGTTGGGATACCTAGAAGAAGAAGATCGAAGTTATCAATGTCTTCTTTGCTGCTTTTCGCGATGTCTTGAACGTGAACTAGATGCTTACCTAGTTGCTTTTGAATCATCTTTGCAACGGCTTCAGTATTACCTGTGTCGCTACCGAAGAAGATACCTACACTTGCCATAGAGTCTATACCTTTACATTGTTTGTTATTGGCGATGGTACTAAGGGTTTAACCTAACCCAGAGCCTTCCCAAGTTAGCTGAATTACACCTTTTGCAATAAAGCCAGCACAGCCTAGGAAAAGGACTAACCATACAATACGACGACCAAAAACAGGTACATTGCCTTGCTTTAGCACATCTTTTATCGCCATCCCGATGAAAAAGAAGATAGCAGCAAAAAGAAGATCGAGCCCAATAGACTCGAGCATATCCATATAGTCGTAAAGCATTTTAGTCCTTCATGCCGAAAAATCTTGGGCGCACTATACCACTGTTAAACGGTAAAGTTAATGCACTACAAGAAGGGTTATTTCAATAATCTATTGTTGCTTTTCGAATTTGTTAACTCGAAATGTATTTCCGAATGACTCTCATTACTTCGGCCGGTTTTTCGGCGTGCAGCCAGTGGCCAGTATTAGCGATAATATGTGCTTTTGCTTGTTTGAACTGTTTTTGCACCGCAGGTTGGTGCTCTGGCATTAAGTAATCGGAATCACCACCTTTAACAAACAGAGTGGGTATATCTGTTGGGGCAATTTCCTGCCAGCCGATAATTTGTGCGTAATTCTCAAAAAGGCTCGATACGTTAAACCGCCAGTCCATTTTATCGCCATTTTTGTATAGTGACTTAGAGAGAAATTGTCTTACACCGTCGATCTCAACATGTTGAGCTAGGATATCCATCGCTTGTTGACGGCTTGCTGGCTTTTCGTTAATTACGGCGTGTAAACCGTTAAACACATTATCGTGACGGTTTGCTGTGTAGGCGACAGGTGCCATGTCGAGTACAACCAACTGTTTGACGAGCTCTGGAGCAATGTCCACCAGTGTCATCGCGACCTTTCCACCCATTGAATGCCCAATAATAATAGATGGATCAACATTTAAGTGTTGTAGGAGTTGTGCCACATCTTTTGCCATGTCGGCGTAATTATGAATGTTTGAGTGAAAAGAGAGGCCGTGATTTCTCAGATCAATACTGATCACCGTGTGATCTTTAATAAGATCGCGGGCTAGTAGACCCAGATTACTTAAACTACCAAACAATCCGTGAATCAAAACAACTGTTTGGCCTTGGCCTTCCTGCTTATAGTTGAGTAATGCTGACATTTTATCTTATTCGTGATGGGTTTAACGTGGAGTATCCGAGAGGATCTCGTTATAATCCCCCAGAGTTTAAACATTGAGAATGTGAAAAGCGAATGAAAACAATTGAGGTTGATGAGGATCTATACCGTTACATTGCTAGCCAAACTAAGCATATCGGTGAAAGCGCCTCGGATATTTTGCGACGCCTTTTAAACCTTGATGGTCAGTTGCAGGAAGCTGAAGCCGCGCCTGTAGTAGAGAAGCCACAAGGGATTGTAGTAAGTAAAGATGCGGGTAAAACGGAATCTGTTGATGTAGTGAAAGAAATGCGTTCGCTGCTTATTTCTGATGAGTTTGCCGGCCTAAAAAAAGCGATTGATCGCTTTATGTTAGTACTATCGACCTTACATAAATTAAATCCAGAAGGTTTCGCGCAGGCTACGAATGTAAAGGGACGCAAACGCGTGTACTTTGCAGATAATGAAGAAACCTTGTTGGCAAATGGCAACACGACCAAGCCAAAAGCCATTCCTGGCACACCGTTTTGGGTTATCACGAACAACAATACCAGTCGTAAAAGACAGATGGTTGAACAAGTGATGACACACATGGGGTACCAACCTGACTTAATAGAAAAAGTAACAGGTTCAATCTAAGAAACCTGATAGAAGCCTCATAATGTGTCGCAGTTAGCGGATATTATGAGGCTTTTTTAATTTTATTTGTATTTAAAGAAAGGATGTCAAACATGGCTATGCACCCTCGTGCTGGGCAAAAAGCGCAGCAGGAAGATCTTCATAATATTCCGGCACTTGTTGCCAATTACTTCTTGCTTCAACCTGATGCTAAGAACCCCGATCACAAGGTTCAATTCGGCACATCAGGTCACCGTGGTACCGCTGATAAGCATACATTTAACGAAAACCACATTTTGGCTATTGCTCAAGCGGTTGCAGAAGTTCGTGCCCAGCAAGGAACCACAGGTCCTTTGTTTGTCGGTAAAGATACGCATGCTTTGTCTGAACCTGCATTTTCTAGCGTGATTGAAGTTTTGATTGCGAATGGCGTAAAAGTCATCGTACAGCAGGATAACGGCTACACGCCAACACCAGGTATCTCGCACGCAATTCTGACTTACAACATCAAGCACGATGAAAAAGCAGACGGTATTGTGATTACACCATCTCATAACCCACCACAAGACGGCGGTATCAAATACAATCCGACTCACGGTGGTCCAGCAGAAGCTGAGTTGACTCAAGCTATCGAAGATCGTGCGAACGCACTGATTGCCGAAGGTTTACAAGGTGTTAAACGCTTACCACTAGCAGAAGCAAAAGCATCGGATCTGTTTGTGGAGATGGACTTGGTTAAACCCTATATCGATGATCTGGTGAACGTTATCGATATGGAAGCAATCCAAAAAGCAAATCTGAAGATTGGTGTAGATCCATTGGGTGGCAGCGGCATCGATTACTGGCGTCAAATTGGTCAGGCATACAACCTAGACCTAACGCTAGTAAGTGAAGCGATTGATCCTTCTTTCCAATTCATGTCTCTCGATAAAGACGGCGTTGTACGTATGGACTGTTCTTCTCCTTACGCAATGGCGGGTCTATTGGCACTGAAAGACGAATACGATTTAGCATTTGGTAACGATCCTGACTACGACCGTCACGGTATCGTTACGCCCAAAGGTTTGATGAACCCGAACCACTTCTTAGCCGTTTGTATCGACTACCTATACCGCCATCGTGACGCATGGGGTAAAGATGTAGCTGTTGGTAAAACACTAGTATCAAGTGCACTGATTGACCGTGTTGTTGCGGATCTAGGTCGTGAGCTATGTGAAGTACCAGTAGGCTTTAAATGGTTTGTTGATAGTCTGTACACTGGTAAATTCGGCTTCGGTGGCGAAGAAAGTGCCGGGGCATCTTTTCTTCGTAAAGATGGTACGCCTTGGTCAACAGACAAAGACGGCATCTTGTTATGTCTTCTAGCGGCAGAGATCACTGCGGTAACGGGTAAGAACCCACAAGACTACTATGAAGAGCTAGCGGCGAAACACGGTGAGTCGAAATACAACCGTATTCAAGCTGTAGCGAATGGCCCTCAAAAAGACGTACTGAAGAAGTTGTCACCAGAAATGGTCGCGGCTGAAACACTAGCGGGTGATCCAATTACGGCTCGTCTCACGCATGCGCCTGGTAATGGTGCTGCAATCGGTGGTCTAAAAGTAACGACTGCCAACGGCTGGTTTGCTGCTCGTCCATCAGGCACAGAGGACATCTACAAGATTTACTGTGAAAGCTTCAAAGGTGAAGAGCACCTAAAACAAATCGAAGCAGAAGCACAAGAGATCGTTAATCAAGTGTTTGCAGCTGCCGGCCTGTAAACCATTCAATAGTCGATTTAGAAAACAAAGGGTTGATGTGCAAGCATCAACCCTTTTGCGTTTTAAGATTCCTGAACTGAGTTGTTTCCGGGCCAGGAATCCGGTACCACAAACCAGAATTGACCGTCCTCCGTTTGTGCATGTACAAATCGGTCTGAAGGCTTTTCAATGGGTTGAGATAAATCGTCCGTACCAATCGCCCAGCATGGTTTGTGTAAATGATAAAGTGGCTTACCGATTAACTCCCATTGGCTCTGGTAGCACCAGTAACCACTAATCTGACTTGGATTTAGTTCATAACCCAAGCACTCGCTAGGAGTTGGCTCTGGAGTAAACGGATTAATATAGAGTCGTCCTTGCATCAATAGACGTTCTTGTGGAGCGTCGTTTAACGGAATTATTTTTTGAAATTCCGGGCGATCGCTCATTTTCAACTGATGAGTAAGCATTCTATTCAGTTTTGTATGCAGCTGGTCGTGAGCATTCGGACCATACCATACGCCGTTATAAAGAAGATAAAACTTAATCGCTACTTCCCAGTGTTCTATTTGATTTGATTCTGTATTCCGCAACACCAAGTCGATAGCACCAATAGTCTTACCTTCGATGTCGTTTAACTGAACCTCTTCCGCGATAACCTGATATCGTTCTGAACTAGAGAGAACTGCAGTGCATAAGTGCTGATATAAAAAGCCCAATCTTGGATTACCATTGTATTGCTCAGCGTTATTTAAAGGCGTTACCGAAAGATCCTCTAAGGTTGTAAACGGAGGGCGTAACTTGAAAAGAGGAGGTGAAGTGGCGATCCATTGGTAAAAGCGTTGCAGTTGGTTCATCCGTATCCCTATATGTATGGTGAGGCGACAAGCTTTGTTATTGTAACTAAATTTGCTTTTGAGGGTAGGGTGGCTAGCATCGATATTAGGGTTCGAGATACACTTTAAGTACCTAAATGATATCAAGGTGCCAGATGTCAAAACGTTGTTGTATCAACTAGGTTGCACACTCTCGGTCTGATTTCATCGAGAGGTTATTTAGGTTTACATGCGCTAGAAATTGGAAGTAATAATGAATAACTTAAAGCTAGAACAGATTCTTAATGACAAACTGTCACCGCAGTTAATTAAAGATTACGCACCAAACGGGTTACAGGTAGAAGGGACGCCAGCCGTAAAGCGTATTATCACTGGCGTAACTGCCTCCCAAGCCTTAATCGATAAAGCGATTGAGCTTAATGCAGACGCATTACTCGTTCATCACGGTTATTTTTGGAAAGGTGAACCTGAGCCAATTCGTGGTATGAAAGGTAAACGAATTCGTAGTCTGATCAAAAACGATATCAACTTATATGGTTATCACCTTCCTCTGGATATTCACCCAGAGCTAGGCAACAACGCCGAATTAGCTCGCTTACTTGAAATAGAAGTAGAAGGTGGGCTTGAAGGACATCCTCAATCAGTAGCCATGTTTGGACGCTTGAAAAAACCGATGTCTGGTGCTGAGTTTGCGAGCAAGATCAATCAAGTTCTTGATAGAGAACCACTGCATATTGCTCCAGAGAATACCGATAAGATGATTGAGACGGTCGGTTGGTGCACTGGTGGAGGGCAGGATTTTATTGAGCTTGCTGTACAACACGGATTAGATGCGTTTATCTCTGGCGAAATTTCTGAGCGTACAACCTATACTGCGCGAGAAATGGACATTCATTACTTTGCTGCAGGTCATCATGCTACTGAGCGTTATGGTGTTCAGGCTTTAGGAAAATGGCTAGCGGATGAATACGGCCTACATGTGGAGTTTATCGATATTGATAATCCGGTTTAGTGTTCGCTATTCATAACGTGAGACGCTGAAAAGAAAAAGGGTTGAGACAAAATCTCAACCCTTTTGTTTATCTTCTAACTAAAAAGATCATTCACGTTCGTGAAGTGGAGAAAACTCACGCTGTGTCTCACCAGTGTATAGCTGACGAGGACGACCGATGCGGTTCAGTGGATCGCTGTGCATTTCGTTCCAGTGAGCAATCCAGCCGATGGTACGAGAAATCGCGAAGATAACCGTAAACATAGAAACTGGAATACCAATCGCTTTAAGAATGATACCTGAGTAGAAGTCTACGTTCGGGTACAGCTTCTTAGAAACGAAGTACTCATCAGAAAGCGCAATGCGCTCAAGTTCCATTGCTACATCTAGTAGAGGGTCTTGAATGTTTAGCTCTTTGAGAACTTCATGACACGTTTCGCGCATTACTGTCGCACGTGGATCGTAGTTTTTATAAACGCGGTGACCAAAGCCCATTAAGCGGAATGGGTCATCTTTGTCTTTCGCGCGGTCTACATACTCAGGGATGTTATCGACGCTGCCAATCTCTTCTAGCATTCTCAAGCACGCTTCGTTTGCACCACCGTGAGCAGGTCCCCAAAGTGATGCAATACCAGCGGCAATACATGCAAATGGGTTAGCACCAGAAGAGCCAGCTAGACGTACAGTTGACGTCGACGCATTCTGTTCATGATCCGCGTGTAGCGTGAAGATTTTATCCATTGCACGAGCAACGACAGGGTTTACTTCATACTCTTCGCAAGGGTTTGCGAACATCATGTGTAGGAAGTTTTCTGCGTAGCTCAAATCGTTGCGTGGGTAGATAAATGGCTGACCGATAGAGTATTTGTAACACATTGCAGCCAGTGTCGGCATCTTCGATAGCAGACGGTACGCCGCGATCTCGCGGTGCTCGTCGTTGTTGATGTCAAGAGAGTCGTGGTAGAAGGCTGCAAGTGCACCGACTACACCACACATTACTGCCATTGGGTGAGCATCACGTCGGAAGCCATGGAAAAAGCTTGCGATTTGTTCGTGGACCATAGTATGACGCGTTACGGTCGTCTTGAATTGCTCGTATTGTTCTCGGGTAGGGGCTTCACCATAAAGAAGGATGTAACATACTTCTAAGTAATCTGCGTTATTGGCTAATTGATCAATCGGGAAACCGCGGTGCAAAAGAATACCTTTGCCGCCATCGATGTACGTGATTGATGATTCACAAGATGCAGTGGCAAGAAAACCTGGGTCAAAAGTAAAGTAACCATTGGCTCCCAGCTTACGAACGTCAATTACAGGTGTACCTAGCGTACCGTCCATAATTGGCAGTTCGATTGGCGCTTGACCTTCAACATGAAGGGTCGCTTTCTTATCCGCCATAACAATCTCCTTTGTTTATTATTTAATCCGTCCAGGATGTTTATGTGCCATTTTTGTACTGTTGTTAAAGCTTAAAGTCAATTTTTCTCCATCTTTGTGTGCACTTGTTATGATTTTTCTCATGAAAATCGTTAAAAATCTGTTCTATGTAGCATAATTTGTTACACCAATTGTATTAGAATGTTGCTCGCCGTATATTGGCTAAGAAAATTTTAGTTAAATCCTTATAAATTCGGGGCTAGAAACAAAGAGTGAGGTTTGTTGCTGGACTCCGATTGTTAACAAGTTGTTTACAATTATCTGGGTGGTTACTCGCGATATTTGTTAAATAGATGTTAACTTTTGTACGTTTGGAAGCTGAAATTGGTTATAACAATAAATGCTCAATGGAGCTGAGTGAGCAAGCCCGTGAAAGAAAGAAAGTCAAGACCTGTTAATTTAGATTTACAGACCATCCACTTTCCTATCACAGCAATCGCATCCATCCTACACCGTGTGTCTGGGGTAATTACGTTTGTTGCGGTGGGTATACTACTGTGGTTACTGTCCATTTCTCTGTCATCCCCAATGGGTTTTATGGAAGCCGCTGACATCGTCGATAGCTTCTTCGTAAAATTCATCCTGTGGGGAATTCTTACTGCACTTGCCTACCACATTGCAGGTGGTATCCGTCACTTGTTGATGGATCTAGGTCACTTTGAAGAGCTAGATTCTGGCACGATGAGCGCTAAAGTCGCGTTTGGTGCAACAGCAGTATTATCATTATTGGCGGGGATCTTGGTATGGTAAAACACGTATCTTCATTTGGTCGTAATGGTGTACACGATTTCCTACTAATTCGTGCAACTGCAATCATTATGACGCTATACACGATTTATCTGATTAGCTTCTGTGCATTTTCAGATATCTCTTACGCATCTTGGACCCAATTCTTTGGTGGTACCTTCACTAAAGTATTCACCATGTTGGCACTTGTCTCGATCCTGATCCACGCATGGGTCGGTTTGTGGCAGGTATTAACGGATTACATTAAGTGCGCGAAACTGCGTGGCGCACTGCAACTTGGTGTTATTGCCGTGCTATTCGGCTATGTCTTCTCTGGTCTATTTATTCTGTGGGGTGCGTAAGTGTCTATTCCAGTTCGTGAGTTTGACGCCGTAGTAATCGGCGCTGGTGGTGCAGGTATGCGCGCTGCACTACAAATTTCAGAACAAGGCCTATCATGTGCTTTGTTGTCAAAAGTATTTCCAACACGTTCTCATACTGTGTCTGCACAGGGCGGTATTACCGTTGCTCTGGGTAACTCGCACAAAGACGATTGGCAATGGCACATGTACGATACCGTTAAAGGTTCCGATTACATCGGTGACCAAAATGCGATTGAATACATGTGTAAGAATGGCCCTGAGTCCGTTATCGAACTAGAAAAAATGGGTCTTCCATTCTCTCGTTTTGATAATGGTACTATCTACCAACGTCCATTCGGTGGTCAGTCAAAAGAATTTGGTGGTGAGCAAGCTGCACGTACAGCAGCAGCTGCGGACCGTACAGGTCACGCGCTTCTTCATACGCTTTACCAACAAAATGTGAAACACAAAACCACCATTTTCTCGGAATGGTATGCACTAGACTTGGTGAAAAACCAAGACGGCGCCGTAATGGGCTGTACTGCGATTTGTATGGAAACAGGCGAAATCTGTTACTTCAAATCAAAAGCAACGATTCTAGCAACAGGTGGCGCAGGTCGTATTTACGCGTCGACCACTAACGCACACATCAACACTGGTGACGGTGTAGGTATGGCATTGCGTGCGGGTGTACCTATGCAAGACATGGAAATGTGGCAGTTCCACCCAACGGGTATCGCTGGTGCAGGTGTTCTTGTAACAGAAGGTTGTCGTGGTGAAGGTGGTTACCTTCTAAATAAAGATGGCGAACGCTTCATGGAACGTTATGCTCCAAACGCGAAAGACCTTGCTGGTCGTGACGTAGTTGCTCGTTCAATGATGATCGAAATCCGCGAAGGCCGCGGTTGTGATGGCCCTTGGGGTCCACACATTAAGCTGAAGTTGGATCACCTTGGTAAAGAAGTGCTTGAGTCACGTCTGCCTGGTATTTGTGAGCTGTCTCGTACTTTCGCGCACGTTGATCCAGTGAAAGAGCCAATTCCAGTAATTCCAACCTGTCACTACATGATGGGTGGTGTACCGACTCAAGTGTCTGGTCAAGCAATCAAGCAAAAGGCTGACGGCAGCGAGATGGAAGTACAAGGTCTATATGCATGTGGTGAGATTGCTTCTGTATCAGTACACGGAGCAAACCGTCTAGGCGGCAATTCATTACTAGACTTAGTCGTATTTGGTCGCGCGACAGGCTTGCATCTTGGCGAAACGCTCGCAGCGCAAGCTGAGGCACGCCCTGCAACTGAATCTGATATTGAAGCATCTCTAGCGCGTACCATGCGTTGGGAAAATAGTACTGGCGGTGAAGATCCAGTTCAAATCCGTAAAGACCTACAAGCTTGCATGCAAAACAGCTTCTCGGTATTCCGTGAAGGCGATGCAATGGCAACGGGTCTAGAAGAGTTGAAAGTAATTCGCGAACGTCTGAAAGATGCGCATCTAGCGGACAAGTCTTCTGAATTCAACACGCAACGTATTGAGTGTCTAGAGTTAGACAACTTGATGGAAACAGCATTCTCTACAGCCGTAGCGGCGAACTACCGTACTGAAAGCCGTGGAGCACATGCTCGTTTCGATTTCCCTGAGCGTGATGATGAGAACTGGTTATGCCACTCTATCTACAACCCGGAAACAGAAGCGATGACTAAGCGTGATGTGAACATGACGCCAACGCATCGTGAAGCTTTCCCGCCGAAAGTACGTACATACTAAAGGGAGGATACGACTATGAAATTGAACTTCTCTTTATACCGTTACAATCCGGATGTGGATACCAAGCCTTACATGAAAGAGTATACCCTTGAGGTAGACGAAGGCTCAGACATGATGGTGCTTGATGCATTGATTCTGCTAAAAGAGCAAGATCCAAGCATCGCGTTCCGTCGCTCATGCCGTGAAGGGGTATGTGGTTCTGATGGTTTGAACATGAATGGTAAAAATGGTCTAGCGTGTATCACACCGTTATCTGCTCTACAAGGCGATAAGATAGTTATTCGTCCACTGCCAGGGTTACCTGTCGTGCGCGATCTTATCGTTGACATGACGCAGTTCTATGATAACTATGCGAAAGTTAAACCATTCTTGATTGATGATGGTGCATTACCACCATCACGCGAGAACCTACAATCGCCTGATGACCGTGCGCATTTAGATGGATTGTACGAATGTATCATGTGTGCATGTTGTACAACGTCTTGCCCATCATTCTGGTGGAACCCTGACAAATTCATCGGTCCAGCTGGTCTTCTTGCGGCGTACCGTTGGCTAATTGATAGCCGCGATACGGCAACAGATGAACGTTTGTCTGATCTTGATGATGCATTTAGCGTTTTTCGTTGCCATGGCATCATGAATTGTGTAAGTGTTTGTCCTAAGGGATTAAATCCGACGAAAGCCATCGGCCATATTAAGTCGATGCTGGTTAATCGCTCGGTTTAATTTACTCGCTCTTAGGAATGTCGCAGTGTTGCGGATCACCCGATATGACCGCTTCACTGCTTCAAGAATATTTCGAGTAAAGAATACAAAAATTGCCGACTAGTTCTGGTCGGCTCTTATAGCTCGGCAAAGACCGAAGCAAACGTGAAAACTACTGGTTAAGGGAAAATATGCACAACGGCGTGATGAAGGCATGGCTCGAGTCTTCACACTTGGCTGGCGCCAATGCAACGTATGTAGAGGACCTCTACGAACTGTATCTAAGTGATCCCGATCTGGTAAGTGAGGAGTGGAAACGTGTTTTTGAAGGCTTACCTAAGCCGTCAGAAGAAGTGGCAGAACAACCACATTCACGTGTCCGTGACTACTTCCGTCGACTCGCTAGAGAAACAAAGCATTACAATGTCCAAGTTAGTGACCCAGATGTCGATGCAAAACAAGTAAAAGTTCTACAGCTAATCAACGCATACCGTTTCCGCGGACATGAAGCTGCAGAATTAGACCCACTAGGTCTATGGCAACGCCCAACCGTGGCGGAGTTAGACCCTGCTTTTCATAATCTTACCGAAGATGACTTCGAAGAAACTTTCAACGTAGGTTCTTTTGCTGTTGGGCAAGAAACCATGAAGTTGAAAGACATCTATGAAGCCCTCAACAAAACTTACTGCGGTTCCATCGGTGCTGAATACATGCACATGACTGACACAGAGCAAAAACGTTGGATCCAACAACGTCTTGAGTCTGTCGTAGGCCAGCCATCATTCAACAAAGATGAGAAGCGCACATTCCTAGAAGAGCTAACAGCCGCTGAAGGTTTGGAGCGTTACCTCGGGGCGAAATTCCCAGGTGCAAAACGTTTCTCTCTAGAAGGTGGTGACGCACTGATTCCGATGACGAAAGAGTTGATCCGTCACGCGGGAACAAGTGGGATGCGTGAAGTGGTTATCGGTATGGCTCACCGTGGTCGTTTGAACATGCTGGTGAACGTGCTTGGTAAGAAGCCTCAAGATCTATTCGATGAGTTTGCCGGTAAACACGACGAAACTTGGGGCACGGGTGATGTGAAATATCACCAAGGTTTCTCTGCCGACTTTGCTACCCCAGGTGGTGATGTTCACTTAGCTCTTGCATTTAACCCATCGCATCTAGAAATCGTCAACCCAGTAGTCATGGGGTCGGTGCGAGCACGTCAAGATCGCTTGGGTGATAATCAAGGTAGCAAAGTGCTTCCTATCACTATCCACGGTGACTCTGCAATCGCTGGTCAGGGTGTGGTTGCCGAAACGTTCAACATGTCACTGGCTCGTGGTTTCCAAGTCGGTGGTACGGTGCGTATCGTTATTAACAACCAAGTTGGCTTTACGACGTCTAACCCTCGTGACACGCGTTCAACGATGTACTGTACAGATATCGCTAAGATGGTTCAGGCGCCAATCTTCCATGTGAATGCCGATGACCCAGAAGCAGTTGCTTTTGTTACTCGTATTGCTTTGGATTACCGCAACGAGTTCAAGCGCGATGTCGTGATTGATTTGGTGTGTTACCGTCGCCACGGTCACAACGAGGCCGATGAGCCAAACGCGACTCAGCCTTTGATGTACCAAAAAATCAAAAAACACCCTACACCACGCAAATTGTATGCGGATATTCTGATCGATAAAAACGAATCAGATATCGAGACAGCGACTCAGTTAGTCAATGAGTACCGCGACGCATTAGACCGCGGTGAAGTGGTGGTTAAAGAATGGCGTCCAATGGCGTTGCACTCCGTAGACTGGTCCCCTTACTTAGGGCATGAATGGGATATGGAGTGGGATTCAAAATATGACAAGACGCGTCTTATCGAGTTGGGTAATCGTCTTTGTCAGTATCCAGAAAGCCATAAACTGCAAAGCCGTGTTAATAAGCTTTACAACGATCGCCTAGCAATGATGACCGGTGAAAAAGCAATCGACTGGGGTATGGCCGAAACATTGGCGTATGCAACATTAGTTGATGATGGTAAGCGTATTCGCCTTTCTGGTCAGGATTCGGGTCGTGGTACTTTCTTCCACCGTCACTCGGTTCTTCATAACCAAACAGATGCAAGTACGTACATTCCATTAGCGAATATTCATGACAATCAGGGGCCATTCCAAGTGTTTGACTCAGTACTGTCAGAAGAAGCGGTATTGGCATTTGAATACGGTTACGCAACAGCAGAGCCAGGTGGTTTGACTATCTGGGAAGCGCAGTTTGGTGACTTTGCCAACGGCGCGCAGGTTGTGATTGACCAATTCATCTCGTCAGGTGAGCAGAAATGGGCACGCTTGTGTGGTCTCACAATGCTTCTACCTCACGGTTACGAAGGTCAAGGCCCTGAGCACTCCTCTGCACGTCTAGAGCGTTACCTTCAGTTGTGTGCTGAGCAAAATATGCAGGTTGTAGTTCCTTCAACACCGGCTCAGGTATACCACATGATTCGTCGTCAAGTTGTACGCCCAATGCGTCGACCTCTGATTGTTATGTCGCCAAAATCTTTGCTGCGCCATCCTCTATGTACTTCGACAATTGAAGACTTAGCGGACGGTACATTCCAATCTGCAATTCCAGAAGTAGATGATTTAGACCCAAGCAAAGTAAAACGCGTCGTGTTCTGTTCAGGTAAGGTTTATTTTGACCTACTGGAGCAGCGCCGTAACAACGAGCAAGACGATGTCGCTATCGTGCGTATCGAGCAGCTTTATCCATTCCCGATGGAAGAAGTACAAGCAGCGATTGCTCAATACACTAACGTTGAAGACTTCGTGTGGTGTCAGGAAGAGCCTCAGAACCAAGGTGCTTGGTACTGTAGCCAACACAACTTCCGTGCCGCTATTCCTGCAGGTGCAGATCTTAAATACGCAGGTCGCCCAGCTTCTGCTTCGCCAGCAGTTGGCTACATGTCGGTGCACTTGAAACAACAAAAAGCGTTGGTTGAAGACGCTCTGAACGTGAACTCAAAAACTTCGAATTAAGAACTAGAAGTTAAAGGAAGAAACAGATATGACAATTGAAATTCTGGTTCCAGATTTACCTGAATCAGTTGCTGATGCAACCGTAGCGACATGGCACAAACAACCAGGCGACGCAGTAGAGCGTGACGAGGTTTTGGTTGACATCGAGACAGACAAAGTCGTACTAGAAGTGCCAGCTCCGGAAGCAGGCGTTTTGGAAGCTATCGTTGAAGAAGAAGGTGCGACAGTACTTTCTAAACAAATCATTGCTAAATTGAAGCCAGGTGCAGTTGCAGGTGAGCCTACTGCAGACAAAACAGAAGGTACGGAAGCATCTCCTGATAAACGTCATAAAGCTGCGCTTAGCGAAGAAAGCAATGATGCACTAAGCCCAGCAGTACGTCGTTTATTGGCTGAGCATGGCTTAGAAGCAAGCCAAGTGAAAGGCACTGGCGTTGGTGGTCGTATTACGCGCGAAGATATTGAAGCGCATCTTGCGAACGCTAAAGCTGCGCCAAAAGAAGAAGCACCAGCAGTGGTTGACGTGCCGGCAGCGGCTCGTAGCCAAAAACGTGTTCCAATGACTCGCCTGCGTAAGACAGTCGCTAACCGTCTACTAGAGGCGAAGAACAACACGGCAATGCTAACGACGTTTAACGAAGTGAACATGAAACCAATCATGGACCTTCGTAAGCAGTACAAAGATCAGTTCGAAGAGCGTCACGGTATTCGTTTGGGCTTCATGTCTTTCTACGTAAAAGCAGTAACAGAAGCGCTTAAGCGTTACCCAGAAGTAAATGCTTCGATTGATGGCGATGACATTGTTTACCACAACTACTTCGACATTAGCATGGCGGTATCAACGCCACGTGGTCTAGTTACACCTGTCTTAAAAGACTGTGACAAGCTTGGTTTCGCTGATGTTGAAAAAGGCATCAAAGAACTGGCTATCAAAGGTCGTGATGGCAAGCTAACGGTAGACGAGCTAATGGGCGGTAACTTCACTATCACAAACGGTGGTGTGTTCGGTTCACTAATGTCTACACCAATCATCAACCCACCTCAATCAGCGATTCTTGGTATGCATAAGATCCAAGAGCGTCCGATGGCAGTGGATGGCAAAGTTGAAATCTTGCCGATGATGTACCTAGCGCTGTCTTACGATCACCGCCTAATTGATGGTCGCGAGTCTGTTGGCTTCCTAGTGACGATTAAAGAGTTGCTAGAAGATCCAGCACGTCTCCTATTAGACGTTTAATATCGCTAAAACGTCTAGTTATCGTAGGTAGCTAGACGTTAAAAATTTCAATGGCTAGACTAGCTCAACGTCTGGCCTTCATTTGAATCCCACTCCATGAGTACTCGTGATGAGGGATTGATTTGAGAAGACCCTACAGACGTACAAGCAGCCAAGACTGCAGCGTTATGGAAATAATAAATCCCTTAAGGGAAAAACAAACGGAATATCGAAATGAATTTGCATGAATACCAAGCCAAACAGCTGTTTGCAGAATTCGGTTTGCCTGTGCCAGAAGGCTACGCGTGTGATACACCACAAGAAGCTTTTGAAGCTGCAGGCCGTATCAGTACAGAAAAGAAAGTAGTTAAATGTCAGGTTCACGCTGGTGGCCGTGGTAAAGCGGGCGGTGTAGAGCTGCACGATACAAAAGAAGGCGTTAAAGAGTTTGCACAAAAGTGGTTAGGTAAAAACCTAGTGACTTACCAAACTGACGCTAACGGTCAGCCAGTTACAAAAATCCTTGTTGAAGAAGCTTCAAACATTGCAAACGAATTATACCTAGGTGCGGTTGTTGACCGTGCAAGCCGTAAGATCGTTTTCATGGCTTCAACAGAAGGTGGTGTTGAAATCGAAAAAGTTGCGGAAGAAACGCCGGAGCTTATCCACAAAGCTGCAATCGATCCACTAGTAGGCCCACAAGCTTACCAAGGTCGCGAGCTTGCGTTCAAACTTGGTCTTGAAGGCGACCAAATCAAACAATTCGTTAAGATCTTCATGGGTCTTGGCACGATGTTCGCCCAGTACGATCTTGCTCTACTTGAGATCAACCCGCTTGTGGTTACTGGTGAAGGCAACCTGCTATGTCTTGATGGTAAGATCAACATCGATTCAAACGCTCTTTACCGTCAGCCTAAGCTTCGTGAAATGCACGATCCATCACAAGAAGATGAGCGTGAAGCACACGCAGCTCAGTGGGAACTGAACTACGTAGCACTAGACGGTAACGTTGGCTGTATGGTTAACGGTGCAGGCCTAGCAATGGGTACGATGGATATCGTAAACCTACACGGCGGCAAACCAGCTAACTTCCTAGACGTAGGTGGCGGCGCGACGAAAGAGCGTGTTGCTGAAGCATTCAAGATCATCCTATCAGATGACAACGTGAAAGCGGTACTTGTTAACATCTTCGGTGGTATAGTACGTTGTGACATGATCGCAGAAGGTATTATCGGTGCGGTTAAAGAAGTAGGTGTAAGCGTACCTGTTGTTGTTCGTCTAGAAGGTACTAACGCTGACCTAGGTCGCGAAGTTCTTGCTAATTCTGATGTTGATATCATTGCTGCTGAGTCGCTAACGGATGCTGCTCAGAAAGTTGTTGCTGCTGCGGAGGCTAAATAATGTCTGTATTAATTAACAAAGACACTAAAGTAATCTGTCAGGGTTTCACTGGTGGTCAAGGTACTTTCCACTCAGAGCAAGCTATCGCATACGGCACTCAGATGGTTGGTGGTGTGTCTCCAGGTAAAGGTGGCCAAACTCACTTAGGTCTACCTGTATTCAACACAGTTCGCGAAGCAGTAGAAGCAACTGGCGCAACAGCGACAGTAATCTACGTTCCAGCACCTTTCTGTAAAGATGCAATTCTAGAAGCGATTGATGCGGGCATCGAGCTAATCGTAACAATCACGGAAGGCATCCCTACAACAGATATGATCGACGTGAAAGTGAAGCTAGAAGAAACTGGCGTTCGTATGATCGGTCCTAACTGTCCGGGTGTTATCACTCCTGATGAGTGTAAGATCGGTATCATGCCTGGTCACATCCACAAGAAAGGTAAAGTAGGTATCGTATCTCGCAGCGGAACTCTAACTTACGAAGCAGTTAAGCAAACAACTGACGAAGGTTTCGGCCAGTCTACTTGTGTTGGTATCGGTGGTGACCCAATCCCAGGTTCAAACTTCATTGATATTCTAAAACTGTTCCAAGAAGACCCTGAAACTGAAGCGATTGTTATGATCGGTGAAATCGGTGGTACAGCAGAAGAAGAAGCAGCAGCATACATTAAAGAAAACGTAACGAAGCCAGTGGTTTCCTACATTGCTGGTGTAACTGCTCCTCCTGGTAAACGTATGGGCCACGCTGGTGCGATTATCTCTGGCGGTAAAGGTACTGCTGAAGACAAATTTGCAGCACTAGAAGCGGCGGGCGTTAAGACTGTGAAATCTCTAGCAGAGATCGGCCAAGGTCTACGTGAAGTAACGGGCTGGTAATTTCCAACTCGAAGCTTAAAGCTAAAAAAGCCTAGCAATTATTGCTAGGCTTTTTTGTATCAAGGTACTTTTTACGATTTTTGGCGAATAAATTGGCTAAGCATAAACAGAGATGTTGCGCTGATTACTACTGATGGGCCAGCCGGCGTATCGAAGTGCCATGATAGGCTAAGCCCCATTAGTACTGCCACAGAGCCAATAATAGATGCGAACAGTGCCATTTGCTCTGGTGATGAAGAGACCTTACGTGCTGTTGCTGCTGGGATGATCAGCAAAGAAGTCATGATAAGTGCCCCAACAAACTTCATTCCTACGGCAATCACAACACCTACCATAAGCATTAACACCAATCTAACCAAGTCTGTATTGACGCCCTCGACGGCAGCAAGCTCTTCACTAACTGTGCTCGACAATAAAGGTCGCCAAAAAACGTAAAGACACACACTAACAGCAGCGACACCTGCGTAAATGAACATCAGATCTTGCGGAGATACTGCGAGTAAGTCACCGAACAAGTAACTCATCAGATCTACACGGACATTATCCAAGAAACTAACAGAAACTAGACCAACAGATAATGCGCTATGGGCGAGTATACCCAGAAGCGTATCGGTTGCGACCAGTTGTTGTTTCTGCAATGTCACGAGCAATACGGCGAGTGCTAAACAGCAAACGAGTAGTGCAAGATAAAGGTTCACGTTGAGCAGAAAGCCTAATGCCAAACCCATCAATGAAGCATGTGCCAGGGTATCACCGAAGTAAGCCATTTTGCGCCAAACGACGAATGACCCAAGAGGACCTGCAATGATCGCGATGCCAATACCAGCAAGAATAGAAGGTAGAAGAAACTCAATCATGGTGATGATGTCCGTGTTTATGGTTGGAGCATGATGTCGCATCGCCAGTTACTGGCGTTCCGGATAAATCGTGATGATGATGCTCGTGGTCGTGATGATAAAACGCGAGCGATTCTCTCGCTGCATTGCCAAATAGCGCGATGTAAGAAGGGTGCTGAGTAATCGTGGCAGGTGAACCAGAGCAGCAAACATGGTGATGCAGACAAATGACATCATCTGTTTTGGCCATTACTAAATGTAAGTCGTGTGACACCATAAATACACCGCAATCGAATCGGTGACGAATGCTTTCAATTAGATCGTAGAGATCGATTTGACCTTGAATATCCACACCCTGCGCAGGTTCATCTAGCACTAACAGCTCTGGGCGTTGAAGCAAAGCACGCGCAAGTAATACGCGTTGGTTTTCACCACCTGACAAGCGATGCATGTTACTACTAATTAAATGCTCAGCGCCAACAAGCCTTAATGCATCAATACATTCTTGTTTACTGTATTTTCCTGCTAAATTTAGAAAACGGGTGACATTCAATGGAAGAGAGTCATTGAGCTTCAATTTTTGAGGAACATAACCAATTTTTAGTTTTCTTTGTCGGTTTAATTTGCCGCTAGTCGGTTTTTGAAGGCCTAAAATGACTTTGACTAACGTTGATTTTCCCGCTCCATTGGGACCAATTAGGGTTGTTATTTTGCCCTTTTGTAATTCCATACTAATGTTATCGAGAACTCTGCGGCCATCGAACTCGACGCATAAGTGCTCAAGATGGACTAAGGAAGACATGAATGAAACTCATTTGCAAATCAATAATGTTATAATGTAACATTATCACACTTTCTACACCATATCCCAAGTAAAACTATGAAAAGAGCATTAATTCTTGCTGCGTCAGCGATGCTAACGTTGCCAGCACACGCAGTAACGGTACTAACGAGTATCAAACCGATTCAGTTATTAGTGACAGAACTTACTCAAGGTGTGACTTCGCCAGATGTATTACTGCAGTCCAACACTTCACCCCATGATTACGCTTTACGCCCATCGGATGTTAAGAAAATCGCTTCTGCTGATTTAGTTATTTGGTACGGACATGATCTCGAACCGTTTCTGGAAAAAGTCGTGTCAGACAGATCGAATACGCTGACTATTAGTCAAATTCCAGATCTAGATTTGCGTGAGTTTGATAGTGAGCACAATCATGACCATGATGGCCACGATCATGGTTCACATGATCCGCACTTTTGGTTAGGTGTAAGTCAAGCACAACAAGTTGCCAAGGCTGTCGTGAATCAACTGGGATCACTTGATCCGGAAAATGCAGCACAGTACCAAGAAAACCTTAAAAAATTTGAAACTGAGCTCAGCCAGACGGACCTAGAGATCAAGAAGAAATTATCGCCAGTGAAAGACAAAGGTTACTTTGTGTTTCACGATGCTTATGGTTATTTCGAAGAGCGTTATGAGTTAAATCAAATGGGGCACTTCACCGTGAGCCCGGATCGTAAGCCGGGCGCAAAAACCTTAATCCAAATTCGTCAAAAGTTAAGTTCAGGAGATGTAGCCTGCGTGTTTTCTGAACCTCAGTTTACTCCAGCTGTCGTTCAGAGCGTGATGCGAGGTAGCAAAGTTGCCAAAGGTGAACTTGACCCATTAGGGAGCACAATTGAAGCAAAACCGGGCAGTTACTTTACTTTTCTCAACAATATGGCGAATAATTTTGAGCAGTGCTTGAGCCAAAAGACGGATTAAGTAGTGTTGTTGTGTAGGAATAGTCCTTTTAACGTGATCCAGTAGTAAGAATTACAACCTTTGGCAAGGCGAGCCTTTTCTCAAACAGTAATTGAGATATCATTATCAATAATTAGCAGCTCAAAATAACCGTATAAGTCCATGCTGTAGAAGATATGGACGGTGAGCGCCGAGCACAAATTGATATAAAAGGTTTTCGTCTTGCTACGCCAATTAGCCCTTGTCTTGTTGGGCTTTTTCCTATCTTTCCAAGCATTTGCTCTTCATAATGCGAATGCCATCTTTTACCCTTTGCCGACTCAGGTTAAGGGTACTTTTATTGCGGCTAAAAAATTGTTCTTGGGTGAGCAAGGGGGCTTGTGGATTCACGACGTGCATGGGCGGGTGTTGTTTTATGATGGCCAAAATATCCTACCTAAATCAGGCAGTTTTTTACAAACGTCTGCCAAGCAACTGGCTTATCATGAAGGCTCGTTCTGGACCTTTGTTGAGAATGAGGTGTATCAAACTTATCCAAATCAAGAAAGACGTTTAGTCTTTAGCTTAAACCCTGGGTCGCAAATAAGAAAAATCGGTTCTTCTGAAGATTATATTTGGGTTAGTGATGGCGCACATTTCTATACTTACGACATCGATACTAGCGAGTTAAAGTCCTTTTCTTTGTTGCAGCTCTATCAACATAGCAACAATAGCTATGTTTATATTAACGATGCAGTTCTGCTCGAAGAGAAGTGGGCACTTGCTACAACTTCTGGCTTTTATCTTTCAGAAGGAGATAAGTTTGACCATGTAGTCGCTTCAGGTCAGAACTACATTGAAAAGATCTACTACTCACACACGCGCAGAGAAATTCTGGTAGGAACGTTGCGTGGGGCATTAATTTTCAATATTTATCAACCTGATAAAGAGGTGATTAAGATTGGCGGCTCTCATGTGTTGACTTTCGCTGAGACAAATCAAGAGTACTGGGTGGGGACTGAGCATGGTCTGTATTTATACTCATTCTTGTCAGGCGAAGTGACAGAAGTCGAGCCTGCAAGCTTTCTTGAACTGGAGCTGGATAATACAAAGATCTATTCGCTACTGAGTGACAACATGGGAGGGATGTGGATCGCGACTAACCAAGGCATTCGCTATTACTCCTTGTTTAGTAAAAAGTTTGAACGAGTAACCTTCAGTAGTTACGACTCGCAAACCTTATCAGGGCGAATTCGACAAACCTCCACAGGACCTGATGATGCGCTTTGGTTCGCGGATGACCGAAAGCTTTATCGGACAGGTGAGAGTGGCAACATCAAAGTCTTGGAGCTTGATTCGCAGATCAATGAATTTGCATTTCAAGGTGGGATGCTTTGGCTTGCGACCTCTAAAGGGCTCGAAATATTCGAGCTGAATGGTCTTAACAAAGTGACATTTCCTTATTTACAGGTTATGGCTGGACACGGAGTGGAGCATGTGACTGTAGATGGTAATGAGCGTCTCTGGGTATCAAGCGGATACCATCTTTACAATGTTGATATAACCAAGCAAAGCGTAAGAAATTTTGGAAGTGAGTGGCTAGTAAGTCAGTACTTACCAGCTAAGGTTACGCGTTTATACGACACTGAAGATTCTCTATTGATAGGGACCGATCATGGGATTTATCAATACAGCAATGAAAACATCCAGTTCATCCGCTATTCCGAAAAATTTGGTGAATCATTAGACATGGTCACGGCGGTTGATGGCAGTCAGTGGTTTGCGTCATCTTACGGCGTTTTTAAAACGATTAAAGGAAGTAACGAGAAACATGTTGTTGAAATGAGTGTGCCCAACGCGCGACCTGCTTGCTTGATCAGAGACAGGCAAGGTGTGTGGTTAGCCTCTTCTGTCGGATTAAGCTATTACCACCTTTCGGGTGAATTAGTGAAACATTATTCATCGGCGTCTGGCTTAATGAACAACGAGTTTCTACCAGGAATCTGCAGTGTTATACAGCAAAAAGAAGGTGGTGAGCGAGAGCTCGTCCTAGGGTCGAAATACGGGTTGGTAAAAGCTGAAGCATCCAAGCTGCTTGTGTCCAACCCTCCAGAGTCGAAGTTTATCGTGAGCCAAGTTGTGCTTGAAAACGAGATTCTACAAGTTGGTAGCGCCGATTTGAATGGCATAAAATTACCGTATGGCTCTTCTCTAAGTTTCTTATTTGGCGTGATGCCAAAACCAGACAGCCAAAATTTGTATTATCGATTGAATAGCGATGATCCTTGGCAAGCGCTAGAGGGAGGCCAACTGACTCTAGAGCATCTCAATTCCGGTGAATACCATCTACAGGTAAGTAATGAGTCTCAAGTCGCTGCTGGATTGGTTGGGCTCGAGTCATATTTTATTGTGCTTAATCCTTGGTATTTATCGCAACTCGCAATTTTAGGTTTTGTGGTCGCGAGTATTGCCATGGTTGCACTACTTATGTACTGGCGTTCTCGCTATGTTGTACAGGCTAACCGTGATTTAGCTGCGCAAGTGACACTCAAAACTAACCAGTTGAGGCATCAAAGCCGAGTGTTGTTGACGAGTAACCAACAGCTACGTAAACAGATTCAAGTCAGAAACCTGTTGGTTGATCACGTGGCGCAATCTATTAAGTCCAGTGTGGATTTTGTAGCGTCAAAATTACCCATACCTTTGGATGCAGCTACGGAAGATCATCTGGCGAAAACGACATGGCAATTAAATGAGTTAAAAAGTGTTCCTGGCGAAGCTAGCGGCGGCAGTCACAATTACAATTTGAGTCAGATAACTCAATCGGTGGTTGATGTATGGCAAGATGATTTTGCGAAGGCTGGGATTATGATGGAGCTTGAAGATGAGAGAAAAACAAGTCGAATTGCTCTGGAAAGCTTTAACCTTGATGTTATCTTCAACAGCATTTTTGCCAATATCATCAAGCGTTCTTTCCGAGGCCAAACGGTGAGAATCATGCTAGAAGAGGGCAATGATATTGTTTCATTGAGTTTTCTTGATTATGGGACGCAACTGCCTAATAAAGTCACGACCGGGCGTCCATCTAATATGAACCACTCTGAATTGAGTATTGATCATCTTGCCCAGTTAGTGACAACGAGTGGAGGATACTTGGCGGTGTTTACTTCCGACGCTCAAAATAAAATCGAAATTACATGGCCAACTGCGAAAGAGATGAGTTATGTGGATGAATCTTTGCAAGAATTTGAGTCTGAACCTATCGTCGAAGATAAAGTGACCCCAGAGAAAGAATGGTTGCAAAAAGTCTATCAGCTGGTGGCTGAGCATTACCATGACCCTGAGTTTGGTACTGCTTTAGCGGCTAAAATGCTGTTCATGTCAGAACGCTCTTTACAGAGGCGCTTTAAATCAGCCTCGTCAAGAACGTTAAAAGATTATGTAACCGAAGTTCGTTTAGAAACGGCGTGTGAGCAGTTATTAGCGGGCGAGAAAATCAGCGAAGTAGCGTTTAACTGCGGCTTTAATGATCCTTCTTACTTTAGCCAAAAGTTTAAATTGCATTTTGGTTTGCCTCCTTCCAAGTTTGCTTTGACTCAAGAAAGCCAAGAAACCAACTAAAAACCCTCATTACACACTCCCTAGTGAATATTCAAAAGACTGGGGAGCTGCTTATAGCGCTCTACTATTCTAGAGCTACCAATGCAGTGATTCTCATTGCTTCTTCATCACATCTAGCCTACAAATCCATTCTCAATACGTAAGCACGGTCACGCTCTATCTGTTAGTAGCGCTGTTCTTAGCTATAACCATACATGGCTTAAGAGGACGGATTTACCTACGGCGACAAATAGATGAATGGTTGTATTTTTGTATCTAGAGTGCGTTGGTTCATTTGAGTAGTGGGGGTATGCGAAATTCGTGAAAACAGAACTGTGCTGAAAAGGTGGATAAGATAAAGAGTTTAGAGAGAGATGAAAAAAATATCGTGGTATAGCCGGGGGGACTATACCACGGGTGTCAATGACACCTTCGCTTGCTGCCGGAGTGACATGTTGCCATGCCACCTCTGGAATTCATTTGAGAGGTGGCCCTCTCGATGGAGTAACTATACGAAAGGTTACTTATTTTTCTTATAAAAATAACGCCATGTTGATATGAGAAAAGCGACAAAGTTTTAAGTTCCAGCTAAATTATTGTTTTGTATTGAATTTTTTATTTTTGCCCTTTGTTTGTGACATTTTTATTTCATTGATCGTGATTTTTAATTGTTAATTTTGACGTAAATAACGAGAGGAAATTTACGGAGTTGACGTTTGAAAGCATGAAAACATTTATGAAATCTTTGATTTCACACAAGGATTGAAGGGTTATAGAAGAGTAATATTGGCAGCCTAAACTTATTAAATAATAATATTTCTCATTAGCAATACTCTTAAGGGCCACTATGAAGTTATCAGAGATTAATCCTGGCGATACGGTGACGATTCGGTTGTTAGATGGTCTTTCATCAGATATCAGAAAGAAACTCATGGTAATGGGGCTGCTTCCCAATACAGAAGTCAAAGTGATTCGACGTGCTCCAATGGGCGATCCTTTACAAGTCGAAGTCCGTGGTGTGTCTGTCGCATTGCGAGAAACCATTGCTCAGAAAATTGAAGTGGAGCGAGTGTAATGCAATATCAAGTGCTTACCGTAGGTAATCCTAATAGTGGTAAAACGACGCTATTTAATGGTTTGACTGGCGCAAAACAGCAAGTTGGTAACTGGGCAGGCGTCACCGTTGAAAAGAAAACGGGACAATTCAAACATGCGGGTGACGAGTTTTTGCTCACTGACCTCCCTGGCATTTACTCGTTAGACAGTGGTAATGATAGCAATAGTATTGACGAATCCATTGCATCGCGTGCGGTTCTAACTCATCCTGCTGATCTAATTATCAACGTGGTTGATGCCACGAGTTTAGAGCGCAGCTTATATATGACGTTGCAACTTCGCGAACTTGGCCGTCCTATGATTGTTGTTCTCAACAAAATGGATGCGCTAAAACGTGAACGTCAAATGATTAACGTTTCAGAGCTTGAGAAAACGTTAGGTTGTCCTGTAGTAAGTTTATCTGCAACCAATAAAACTCAAGTTGCAGAGTTTAAAGAAAAACTTCATAAGTCCATCGTTCAAGGGGTCGCGCTTAAAGAGCTATCTTTGCATTACGGTGAAAAGATGGAGTCGGCGATTCAAACTGTTTCCGCACTTTTTAACGATCAAACCGTCGCCCATCGTGCATTAGCAATTCGTGCGCTTGAAAAAGACACGATGGTTCTCAATAGCCTTTCCGATATTGATAGAAGCAAAGTATTGGAAGTCATTGCGACTTTAGACTTGGATATCGATTTGCATGTCGCGGATACCAAGTACACATACCTGCATGAACAGTGTAAAAAAGTTCGCCGAAGCGAAGGCAAATTAAGCCGTAGCGTGACTGAAAAACTCGACCAGTTTATTTTGAACAAGTGGATTGGGATCCCATTCTTCTTTGTGGTTATGTACTTGATGTTTATGTTCTCGATTAACATCGGTAGTGCATTTATCGACTTTTTTGACATTGGTGTAGGCGCATTGCTGGTTGATGGTGGACATCACTTATTAGATGGTCACCTCCCCGTATGGCTAGTTACGGTGATTGCTGATGGTTTAGGCGGCGGTATTCAAACAGTTGCGACCTTTATCCCGGTCATAGCGTGTTTGTACTTATTCCTTGCTGTGCTTGAGAGCTCGGGTTACATGGCACGCGCTGCGTTTGTGCTTGATAAAGTGATGCAGAAAATCGGCTTGCCGGGTAAAGCGTTTGTCCCTTTGGTTCTTGGTTTTGGCTGTAACGTTCCGTCGATCATGGCAACGCGCACGCTAGACCAAGAGCGTGAGCGCAAGTTGGCTGCGTCGATGGCACCGTTTATGTCATGTGGTGCTCGCTTACCTGTGTACGCTTTATTTGCTGCCGCTTTCTTCCCAAGCTCTGGTCAAAACATTGTGTTTGCACTTTACCTACTTGGTATTGTCGCCGCGGTGTTTACCGGTTTGTTCCTCAAGCACACGCTGTATCCTGGCAGCAGTGATAGCTTGGTGATGGAAATGCCTGACTATGAGCTTCCGACATTGCAGAACGTCGTGATCAAAACTTGGCAAAAACTTAAGCGGTTTGTATTGGGTGCAGGTAAAACCATCGTAGTGGTTGTTGCTATCTTGAGCTTCCTCAACTCGCTAGGAACTGACGGTACATTCGGTAATGAAGACAGTGATAAATCGGTTCTATCAAAAGCCGCTCAGGTTGTGACGCCAGTGTTTGCACCAATTGGTATTCAAGAGGATAACTGGCCAGCAACGGTTGGTATTATTACTGGTATCTTCGCGAAAGAGGCAGTCGTGGGCACATTGAACAGCTTATATACTACGCCAACCGATGGAGAGGATGCAGAATTTGATCTTATGGGTAGCCTAGAAGAAGCGGTGATGAGCATTCCTGAAAACCTAGCAGGGCTGAGCTATTCTGATCCTCTGGGGATTGACGTCGGTGATTTAGCAGATTCTCATGCAGTCGCAGAGGAGCAAGAAATTGATGAATCGATCTTTGGTAACATAAAAGAGAAATTTGTTTCTGGTCATGCTGCTTTTGCGTACCTAGTTTTTATCTTACTTTACACTCCTTGTGTGGCTGCGATGGGTGCCTATGTTCGAGAATTCGGCAATAACTTTGCGCGCTTTATAGCGGTATGGACAATGGGGCTCGCGTACTTGAGTGCGACTTTCTATCATCAGCTTATGCATTTCGCTGATAGCCCTATCACCAGCGGCGTTTGGATTGCCATAATTATTGCGATTTTCTTTGGCACGTACCGCGTTTTCAAGCGCGTAGGCAAGAAACATCAAGGCGAGTTTGAGGCGCAAGTCGTATGATTTTAAAAGAGCTTTATCAATATATTGCCGAAAAAGGAACGGTTTCCCAATCTGAGCTAGCAAAACAGTTCGGAATGAGTGAAGACGGTGCAGACGCCATGTTAAGTGTATGGATTAACAAAGGTCGCATTTCTCGCTTGGTAGATACAAATAAAGCTCATCATATAACGCGAATACGCTATGCAGTCACAAAGCACGATGGTTTGTCACTTACCGTAACCATGTAGTAGGAGCAATAACCATCGCGCACAAACAACAAAGCCGCATCAGCAATGATGCGGCTTTTTACTTTCTACCTGAATTAAAAGTTATATAACGGTTACGCTTTACGGAAGATAGAGCTTAACGACAACACATTACGAATTCGGTTAAGAATCTCTTCTTGTTCTTCGTCAGTACGAAACTCACCTTTGGTGTTACCCCAAACTGGTCCCGGCCATGCCATATCGTCTTTAAAGCGCGCAATATGGTGAATGTGCAGCTGTGGCACCATGTTACCTAGGGCGCCAAGGTTTAACTTGTCTGGGCGGAATGTCGCTTCGAGTGCTTGGCTTACCGCTTGAGATTCGAGCAAAAACTGTTGTTGCTCTTGCATTGGCAAGTGGTGTAGCTCTTTCAAATTTTCGCGTTTAGGCACCAAGATAACCCATGGCACAGCATTATCTTTATGAAGAAGCGCGACGCAAAGTGGGAAGTGACCAATCACCGAAGTGTCTTTTGCCAATTGAGGATGAAGTTCAAAACTCATTATTGCTGTCCGATTAATTTTTAGTTTGAATTAGTATACGACAGATAAAACAAAAGGTTGGCGCTTTCACGTCAACCTTTGTCATCATTTAGCTTGTGCTACTTAAGCTAACTACGTAAAAGCGGATTACATACGCTCTAGAGTATCGATACCCAGTAGAGACAGACCTTGCTTGATGGTCTTCGCTGTTAGCGCAGCTAGTTTCAGACGGCTTTGTTTCACTGCTTCGTCTTCAGCAACTAGGATAGGGCACGCTTCGTAGAAGCTAGAGAACTGACCTGCTAGTTCGAATAGGTAGCTACACATGATGTGTGGTTGGCCTTCGCGAGCAACAGATTGAACCGCTTCTTCGAACTGCATAAGTTTAGCAATAAGTGCTTTCTCTTTCTCATCAGTGATTTTGATGTCACCTTGGAGAGCGTCCATAGCAACACCAGCTTTAGCGAAAATAGAAGCTACGCGAGTGTATGCATATTGCATGTATGGTGCTGTGTTACCTTCAAACGCTAACATGTTGTCCCAATCGAACACGTAGTCAGTCGTACGGTGTTTAGATAAGTCAGAGTATTTAACCGCTGCCATTGCAACTGTTTTAGAGATCTTCTCTTTTTCTTCCGCATCTAGTTCAGGGTTTTTAGATTCGATCAGCTGTGCTGCGCGAACTTCTGCTTCATCTAGAAGATCTGCTAAACGAACGGTACCACCCGCACGAGTCTTGAATGGCTTACCATCTTTACCCAGCATCATGCCGAACGCGTGGTGCTCAAGAGATACAGACTCAGGCACGTAGCCCGCTTTACGAACAATCGTCCAAGCTTGCATTAGGTGCTGGTGTTGACGTGAGTCGATGAAGTAAAGCACACGGTCTGCGCTTAGCTCTTCATAACGATATTTTGCACATGCGATATCTGTTGTTGTGTATAGGAAACCACCATCGCGTTTTTGAACGATAACGCCCATTGGTTCGCCATCTTTGTTCTTGTATTCATCTAGGAATACAACTTGCGCGCCATCATCTTCAACGGCAAGACCTTGTTCTTTTAGGTCTGCAACGATCTTAGGAAGCATGTCGTTGTACATGCTTTCGCCCATGACGTCGTCACGAGTCAGTGACACGTTTAGACGGTCGTAGTTGCGCTGGTTTTGGATCATGGTTACATCAACGAGTTTTTTCCACATTTCTGCACAGTACTCGTCACCGCTTTGCAGTTTTACCACGTAGTTTCGCGCCTTTACTGCGAACTCTTCATCTTCATCGTACAGCTTTTTAGACTCACGATAGAAGCCTTCAAGGTCCGCAAGTTCCATAGAAACTTCGCCAGACTCTTGTTGTACACGCTCAAGGTTTGCGATAAGCATTCCGAACTGAGTACCCCAGTCGCCGATGTGGTTCGCGCGGATCACTTTGTGACCTAGGAACTCAAGCGTACGTACTACCGCATCACCGATGATGGTTGAACGTAGGTGACCAACGTGCATTTCTTTTGCTACGTTTGGTGCAGAGTAGTCGGCAACGATGGTTTGTGCTTCTTCTTTAGCTACGCCAAGACGCTCGTCTTTTAGCGCCGCGTCGGCTTGTTTCGCAAGGAACTCTTCGCTTAGGAAAATGTTGATGAAACCAGGGCCAGCGATTTCTGTTTTGCTCGCAATACCATCTAGGTCCAGAACATCCAGTACTTTCTGTGCAAATTCTCGAGGGTTAGTACCCAGTTTTTTAGCAACGCCCATTACGCCGTTTGCTTGGTAATCACCAAATTGTGGCTTTGCTGATTGGCGAACGGCTGCAGGACTGCCTGCAGGTGCGCCAGCGGCTTCTAGAGCCTGAGATACTTTGTCATTAATAAGTGCTTGGATATTCACACGCGTTTCCTTCAATTCAAGGACAAAGAACTCGGCAATATGTACGCCGAGCTCTGTTAGAGTTCACAAAAATGGGGCTAATCATAACAACTTTATTGCTTTTCATACAGAGATGAATAGGCGAAATTTTTACTTTTTCGATTGAATGGAAATGTGGCTTAGTTTGCGTTTACTATTGCACTCAAAGTAATGAGATAAATCGCCCCATAAGAGACCCACAATGACGACTCAACTAGTTGAAAAGCGCCTAACGCCTGAATTGATGATCCAAGATCTGGACGCATTTATGGCGAAGATTGAAGAGCTTGCAACCCTGTTAAAACTGGATCTGAGCTTTGCTCAAGCTGACCATATTGCGCTGCGTATTAATGATACTGAAACAGCGAAAGCCGCGCATGAAGCATGGAATCAATACGGTAAGGTGATTTCACAAGCGAAAATAAACGGTCGCCCAATCATCGTTATCGAATTCGACAAAGCGTTGGAAAGCCGTGGCTGGAAGATTGAGTGTCTAGAGCTGCCATACCCTGCGGAAGGCAAAATCTACCCAAATGAAAGCTGGGAACATGTGGAGTTTGTGATTCCGTCTCATGCCGAAACCGCAGATGAGTTTCTTGCTGATTTGAAACACACTTACCCAGCGTTTGGCGCGCGTTTTGATGAGTTAAAAGAGCTGGGTGTAAAGAGCAAATTGTCGAGCCCGAAAGGGGAAGGCGAACGCTTGAACAACCCAACCGTGGCGTTTAAGTACCAAGGCATTTGTATCAAGCTGCACCCGCATTCACTTAAGCGTATTGTGGAGTCTGAGCAGGCGTAAAACGCTAGAGTGAAAATTGCTGAGTTGCGAGAGGCAAAAAGGGAGCCGAGGCTCCCTTTCGTAAGCGAATCACTATTTAGCCAGTGACTTGCTTTTTGGGTTGGTAATGGAAAGTTTTTTGCCTTTCAACTCTTCGTCTAGAGTTAGTGTGAAAGTCTTTGGAAACGGCATTCGTTTACAATGATCCACTTTGTTCCTGACGATTGTGAGCAGGGCTTCCGTTGACGAGTTTTGCTCTATTTTTAAGCTAAAGTCATCGTTCTTACTGCAGCCATTAGACTCGGCGATAAATGAAATTTGACTATCGCTAGTTCGGTACGCTTCAACCATGACGGCTTGATGTTCAGACTCTAGACCTTGCTGCGTTTCTGTATTTGCCGAGCAAGCGACTAAACTGATGGAGCTCAAGCCAAGCAGCATTGTTTTGAGTACATATTGCATCTTATTGTCCTTTTTTGCGACGCAGGAAAGGACCTGCGGCTAGCAACATTAGTAGGCTAAGTGAGAGGCTGCCGCCTGAACTCGATGTTGTTGTTACGCTGCTCTCGCTAGTGTTATCTGAACTAACTGACATCTTGATATTGCGAATATACGCTTGCGCGTTGTAACCACCGCTAAACTCGTAGTTTTTCAGATAAGCAAAAGTAATCGTGTTTGACTTCCGGTAAAGATCGATAGAAAGTTCATTGTACTCAAGAAGCTGGCGAGTGTAGTCATACTCTTGGCCATTGACGTAAACGACAAAAACATCGAAACCATCTGACAAGACTTTAAAGTCCATTGATAGTTTGCCTTTTGGAAGATCGGTTAAATACAAGATGGATGCGCCAGCAGACGTTCCCATGTCTGCTGATTGAAGTTCACCATTTTCAGCGGTCCAAGCGTGTTCATTGGTGTACACGTTTGCGCCAGCTAGCGTAACGGCACTGCTCAATGAGCTGCTTGCTTTATCAATACCACTATATATTAAGGTAGTCGAAAGTTTAGATAGTTTCGGATGATCAGTAGAGACGTCAATCGTTTCAACTGAGTGCGAGTAGCTTGGGTAGTAGCCTACCGTAATTTGACAGCTCTGAGATGGTGCCAGTGTCGCAGTACAGGTATTTTTGGCGAGGCTGATTCCGCTTGTTAGGGTAACGCCCGTGATGTTAATTGGCGTATTCCCCTCGTCATTACGAATAGTAAAGGTCTCTTGCTGCGCTTTTCGCTCAACGAAATGAAGATCTCGATACTGAGTGTAGCTGATAGTATTACGATGACTATCTATCCAGCCGTTGTGCTGAAAATGAGCGACGTTTGCGTAAACACCATAAGCATTTGGTTGAGCACATCCATCACCCCAACTGACCACCCCTAATAATTTGTTGATGCCGTTATCGTCAACGATGAGCGGACCGCCGCTATCTCCTTGGCAGCTATCTTTACCTCCCCAATAGTATCCGGCGCAAATGCCGTCATCTGATACATTAGAGTAGTTTCCTGGTAGGTTTTGGCAGGTAGCTCGATCTACGTATTCCAAATCTACTTGTTGTAAAACGGTTGGGTATATTCTGTCTGTCGTGGACGTATTTCCCCATCCAGCCACATGCAACTTGTCTCCCACACGTACGCTATCTAAAAGTTCTGGCGTTGCCAGATCAATAGTTGCGCTATCGACATTGCGTTCTAATTCGATAAGAGCGATGTCATTGTTCGTTGTATTACTGTTATATGCAGTATGCGAGTAGATATTGTTAACCGCGATGCGCTGCGCGTGAGACTCGTTGTTTTGATCATAAAGACCAAGAGCGATATCAATATCGTCCGCATTAAGACCTTCCACACAGTGCGCAGCAGTTAATACGTATTTTCCACCAAGGAAACTACCGCCACAGAAGTGACCAATAGATGTTGGCTGTCCTTTACGGACCAGTGAAGCAATAAACTTCCAGTCGGAAGTATTAGCTGGCTCGCCGCCAATAATGCGAGTGGATACATCATTCTGAACAGGCTTAAGAGTATCTGCGATTGTGGTTGCTGGCAAAGTCAGCCCAATCAGAAAAGCCACTAACGTTTTTTTCATTTTAATTCCGTAATATTAACGTGGTTTATTATAAGGGGTCCAAATGATAAACGGAATCATTCTCTCAGTAAATAGTTGTAGTGAAATGAAAAATTATAATATATCGGTTTAATTTTGATGGTTAGAGTCGGGGGATATCCCTGAAAAGATGAAACCCGTCAAGTTGGACGGGTTTCATTCTCTTTGTAACTAGTGCGGAAGGATTACAGGATCACTGTTTTATTTCCATAAACAAAGACGTGGTCGTTAATGACTTTATTCAACGCTTTGCTCAACACATTCTTTTCTACATCGCGTCCCGCTTGTGCCATATCTTGGGCATTGAATGTATGGTCGACAGGAATTACGTCTTGCTTGATGATCGGCCCTTCATCTAAATCATTGGTCACGAAGTGTGCCGTTGCACCGATGATTTTCACACCGCGATCGTAAGCTTGTTGATATGGCTTCGCGCCAATAAAAGCAGGTAAGAAGCTGTGATGAATATTAATGATTTTGTGGTGGTATTTCTCAACAAACGTAGGCGTCAATACGCGCATGTATTTAGCTAACACCAAAAAGTCAGCATCGTATTGGTCGATCACTTCTAGCATCTTCTGCTCGTGTTCTTCACGGCTAAGGTTTTCATGGGTCACATGGTGGTAAGGAATGTCGAAGCGTTCAGTGAGAGTTTGCAGTTTGTCGTAATTCCCCACCACAGCGGCGATCTCAACATCTAGGCTTCCATCGTAGGTTTTCATCAGAATATCGCCTAAACAATGCGCTTCTTTTGTGACGAGAATGACGATGCGCTTACGGCGAGAGCCAACCAATTTACGCTTAGCACCTTGCGGGAGAGCTTGGTCCAAGTCGGCAAGAAACGTTTGATCGTTGAAGTATCCCTCCAGCTCCGTTCTCATGAAAAAGTGGCCACTGGTATTATCAACAAATTCGTTATTGTGAACGATGTTGAGTTGGTGCTTGTAACAGATATTAGTAATTTTCGAGATGAGACCCGGGGCGTCAGAACAGTGGGTCAACAGTGTTTTCTTTTCCATAAATCAGGTACTTCCATGCATTAATATTTTAGCGTACGAATTTGTTATTATTCCCTGGCGGGTGTAACTGTACTGCCATGTTTCACCATAAATAATCTATTCTTACGTTGGTTTCAACAAAATATCCGCGTGTCGCCGCAAGCTGGTCAGATTGTGGGCTGATGTCACTCCTATTCCTCTGATATACTCTCGATAATTTTTCAAACTCAATACCAAGCATGATCGCAAAAACTTTTTCCTCTGATGGCGCGTTAGGTAAGGCCATTCCTGGCTTTCAAGCTCGTCAGCCACAAATCGATATGGCGGAAGCCGTCAGCAGTGCGATCAAAGATCAAACCCAGTTGGTGGTGGAGGCAGGAACCGGAACCGGTAAGACCTTCGCCTACCTAGTCCCTGCGCTGTTGAGCGGTAAAAAAGTGATCATCAGTACAGGTTCGAAAAACTTGCAAGAGCAGTTGTACCATCGTGACTTACCACTCATGGTCAATGCGCTTGGTTTTTATGGCCAAGTTGCATTATTAAAAGGGCGTTCTAACTATCTGTGTTTGGATCGCTTGAGCCGCCAAATGGTCGAAAGCCATACTAATGAATCTGACCCGACGCTATTAACTCAATTGGTTAAAGTGCGTGCTTGGTCATCAGAAACCAAAACAGGTGACCTTGGTGATTGTGATGATCTGCCAGAAGACAGCATGATCATTCCGACCATCACTTCAACCAATGATAACTGTTTAGGTAAAGAGTGTCCGAGCTACACCGATTGCTTTGTATTGAAAGCTCGTAAGCGAGCCATGGATTCCGACATTGTTGTGGTGAACCATCACTTATTTCTTGCTGATTTAGCGATCAAAGAAACAGGATTTGGTGAACTGATCCCAGAAGCCGATGTGTTTATTTTTGATGAAGCTCATCAGTTGCCAGATATTGCGAGCGAATATTTCGGCCAGTCAGTATCAAGTCGCCAAATTCACGATCTTGCCAAAGATATTGAAATAGCCTATCGCACCGAAGCAAAAGATATGCGCCAATTGCAAAAAGTGGGCGACAAACTCATGCAAAGCGCAATGGACATGCGGATTGTACTGGGTGAGCCTGGCTTTCGTGGCAACTGGCGTGAGGCGTTGCAATCAGGCTCTATTAAGCGAGAATTATTGCGCTTAACTGATAGCCTCGAATTGGCGATTGATGTACTCAAAATAGCCTTAGGGCGCAGTCAATTACTGGATACCGCCTTTGAACGAGCCAATTTGATCAAAGGCCGCATCGACCGGGTATGTGATGTCGATATTACCGGCTACTCATACTGGTACGATACCTCGCCTCGTCATTTCGCTCTGCACATTACGCCTCTTTCTGTCGCGGACAAGTTCCATGAGCAAATAGAGATTAAACAAGGCGCGTGGATTTTCACGTCAGCAACCCTAGCCGTATCGGGCGACTTCAAGCACTTTACTGAGCGCCTTGGCCTCAAGCCTACAAAGCAATTTTCTCTGCCGTCCCCCTTTGATTATCAAAAACAAGCGCGCCTTTGTGTGCCAAGGTATCTGCCAGAGCCAAACAGTAACGGCTTAGCGGATAAGTTAGTCCGAATGCTTGCTCCGGTGATTGAAGAAAATGATGGTCGCTGCTTCTTTTTATGTACCTCGCACAGCATGATGCGTGAACTAGGTGAGAAGTTCCGAGAAGTACTTGAGCTGCCTGTGTTAATGCAAGGGGAGATGAGTAAGCAGAAAACCTTGGCGGAGTTTATGGAACTGGGTAACGCTTTACTCGTGGCGACAGGTGCATTCTGGGAAGGGATTGATGTTAGAGGTGATGCGCTGAGCTGTGTTATTATCGACAAATTACCGTTTACCGCCCCTGACGATCCATTACTCAAAGCCCGTATCGAGGATTGTCGATTGCGTGGCGGTGAACCATTTGCTGAAGTACAAATCCCGGATGCAGTGATTACGTTAAAGCAGGGAGTAGGACGATTAATTCGAGATCAGAAGGATCACGGTGCGTTGATTATTTGTGATAATCGCCTCGTCACGCGAGACTACGGTGGTATTTTCCTCGGAAGCCTACCACCTATCCCAAGAACGCGAGACTTAGATGGAATCAAAGCATTCCTGAAAGCAGAACAATCTGTCACAGACGCAAGTGCTGAGGCATAACCCAATAAATGAGAGTTGTAGAGAGTTAAATGAGCGCAAAAATTCTTGCTATCGATACAGCGACTGAAAACTGTTCAGTTGCGTTGTTGGCTAATGATCAAGTGATTTCACGTAGCGCGGTTGCACCACGCGATCACACCAAAAAAGTACTGCCAATGGTTGATGAAGTACTTAAAGAAGCTGGCCTGACTCTACAAGAGCTAGATGCGTTAGCGTTTGGACGTGGTCCAGGTAGCTTTACTGGCGTTCGTATCGGTATTGGTATCGCACAAGGTTTGGCGTTCGGTGCTGACTTACCTATGATCGGCGTTTCAACGCTGGCTGCGATGGCTCAAGGTAGCCATCGTTTACATGGTGTGACCAATGTCGCTGTTGCCATTGATGCACGTATGAGTGAAGTTTATTGGGCGCGCTATTCTCGTCAAGACAATGGTGAATGGGTTGGTATTGATGAAGAGTGTGTTATTCCACCAGCACGTCTAACTGAAGAAGCACAGGCAGACGACAAAATGTGGACGACAGCAGGTACTGGTTGGGATGCATACCAAGAAGTATTAGCAGACCTACCATTTAATTTGACGCATGGTGAGGTTCTGTACCCTGATTCACAAGACATCGTGATTCTTGCTGAACAAGAATTTAAAAAGGGTAATACTGTGCCGGTAGAAGATTCTAGCCCAGTTTATCTACGCGATAATGTGACATGGAAAAAACTTCCTGGTCGCGAATAGTCCGTTTTTCATTAACCTGACAAAAAGCAGGGCGTTTGCCCTGTATTTTTATGGAGTGCTATGGCGTCGATTAATGGCTTGCCTCCTTCTTTGATTCCCGGTGCAAATCGCACTAATAAAGTCAGCAAAAAGAAGCAGGTAGATAAATCACAAACAAAGCAGCCTGTAGGTCAGCCTTCAAAGGTTGCTAACGCTGTGGCGCACTCCATAAAACACGTGGATGAGTCCCAAATTCACCGAGCTCAAGTGCAATATGACCTTCCTGAAGGGAGCGCACGTAAAGCAATGGAGCAGTACATGGATGTCATGAATCGAGCTAAAAAAGAGGAACTGGCTCAATTACTTGGTGTCGATATTTACGTGTGAGATCTCCCCAGCTTGGGGTTACTAATATTGAAAGGTGGTTTATGAAGGTTTTTGGACGGTTTTTTCTCGCATTATTTGCTACGGTTGGTTTGTCTGCGTGTAGCTCGTTGCCAGAGGAGCTAAATGCAAGCACAGAATTGGTCGTTACAGACTATAAAGCTTTTGCTGAGTCTCAGGGGCAAGTGAGTGAAGATGTTCGCCTTGGTGGAATCATCGCTAAAGTGGATAACTTTAAAGATAAAACGCGTCTAGAGATTGTAAATCTTCCAATCAGTAAGTCTGGTAAACCTGATATTGATGAAGAGCCTACGGGACGTTTTGTCGCCTATTTTGATGGCTATTTAGAGCCTGTTGCCTTTAGTGAAGGTCGTTTGTTGACGGTTGTAGGTAAAGGCGCCGGAGAAGAAGAAGGAAAGATTGGTGAGCACGAATACGTATTCCCGATCATTAAGGGGCGAGGCTACCGTTTGTGGAAAATTGAAGAACGTGTACGCATGTATGACTCGCCAACCTACTTTTACCCATGTTACTCGATTAACTGCCGCATGTGGCGTAATGATTTCCCACAAGACGGTAAAGTGATAAAACAGGTCAAATAATCTGCGATGCATGAGCGTCAATTCGAGCTTCCTGCCGGCAAAATGGCAGCCCTAGAGATAGGGAACGAAAAAACGGCTGACTTGTCAGTCGTTTTTCTTCATGGATGGTTAGATAATGCGGGCAGCTTTAAAGCGCTCATGGAGCAGTTGAACCAACTTAATCCTCACTTACACCTCCTTGCTATCGACCATTTTGGTCACGGTTTATCGAGTCATAAATCTCACGATAATTATTACCCCTTTCACGACTATATTGCCGATTTGTATCAGTTTTTGGACGAATTATCACCAAACAGACTGATATTAGTAGGGCATTCACTTGGTGCTTTAATCGCAAGTTGCTATAGTGCTGCGTTTCCAGAGCAGGTCGAAGCTCTTGTGCAAATTGAGGGAGCAGGTCCTCTTACTGAAGATCATGCTAACAGTTTGCCTCGTCTTCGCGATGGCGTTTTAAGTCGAGTAAGACAGCACAACAAGCCAGAGCGAAGCATTACCTCCTTCGATCTGGCGTTAAAATTACGCATGCAAGCCAACCAATTAACCGCTGAGCAGCTTCTGCCGATAGTCGAGCGTGGAACAGAGCGGCGAGGAGATAAATGGTATTGGCGGCATGATGCCAAGTTAAAATGTGCGTCGCTTTACCGAATGGCGCAAGCGCATGCTAACTCGATTACCAGCCAAATACGTTGTCCTCATTTGATCGTATTAGGCGATCAAGGATTTCAGAATTTACCATCTAACCAAACTGATTGGGGAGAGAACCCGCCGCAAGTGGTTTCTGTCAAGGGTGGTCATCACTGTCATTTAGAGCAAATACTCGAGGTCGCAACGCGAATCCTTGGTGTAGTTAACAAAATTTAAACAAGTGTTTGAGAGTTGCGTGCTCAAGCACGTTCGCTGTGCTGTAATAGCTTTCAAAATAAAAAGGACGCTATTTTTTAGCCAGTTATAAACGAGGAGTAACATCGTGGATAAACCATGGCTTTCACGTTATCCAAGTGACGTACCTGAAACCATTAATCCAGAGCAATATGAGTCTTTGGTAGAAATGTTTGAGCAGTCTGTACAAAAATATGCAGACCAACCAGCATTCATGAACATGGGCTCGGTTATGACCTTCCGTAAATTGGAAGAGCGTAGTCGCGCATTCGCAGCGTATCTGCAAAACGAGTTAAAACTGCAAAAGGGTGACCGTGTTGCTCTGATGATGCCAAACCTACTGCAATACCCAGTGGCGTTGTTTGGTATTTTGCGTGCAGGTTGTATCGCCGTAAACGTTAACCCACTTTACACTCCTCGTGAACTTGAGCACCAATTGAATGACTCAGGTGCGACGACGATTGTGATTGTATCTAACTTTGCGAACACGCTAGAACAAATCGTCGATAAAACACCAGTTAAACACGTGGTGTTAACCAGCCTTGGTCAAATGCTGCCACGAGCGAAAGGTACGATTGTCGATTTTGTCGTGAAGTACGTTAAGGGCATGGTGCCTAAGTACGATTTACCTGGTGCAATCTCAATGCGTCAGGCTCTACGTAAAGGTCGTCGTCTACAATACGTTAAACCGTTTATGTCTGGGGATGACATCGCATTCCTGCAATACACGGGCGGTACGACAGGCGTCGCGAAAGGTGCGATTCTGACTCACCGTAACATGATTGCGAACGTTTTACAGGCGAAAGGCGCGTACGGGCCGGTTTTATCTCCAGGCCGTGAATTGGTCGTGACAGCGTTACCGCTGTATCACGTATTTGCTCTTACCGTAAACTGTTTACTGTTTGTCGAAATGGGTGGCCGTAACCTACTTATTACCAACCCTAGAGATATTCCAGGGTTCGTGAAAGAGCTACAAAAGCATCCGTTTACCGCGATTACGGGCGTGAATACCTTATTTAATGCATTGGTCAATAATGAAGATTTCCACGAGTTGGATTTCAGTAATCTACGTTTAGCCGTTGGCGGCGGCATGGCAGTGCAGCGCTCAGTGGCAGAAAGATGGCAAAAGACCACGGGTTGCTATTTGCTCGAAGGTTACGGTCTAACAGAGTGTTCTCCGTTGGTGGCGGCATATCCGCATGATCTTGTTGAATACAATGGCTCTATTGGTCTGCCGGTACCATCAACAGAAGTTCGTATCGTGGACGAAGAAGGCAACGCTCTTGCGAATACTGAAACTGGTGAACTTCAAGTTCGTGGCCCTCAGGTTATGCAAGGTTACTGGCAACGACCTGAAGCAACGAAAGACACGATTAACGAAGACGGTTGGCTATCAACTGGCGACATCGTTAAGTTCGATGACGAAGGCTTCCTGCATATCGTTGACCGTAAGAAAGACATGATCTTAGTATCAGGCTTTAATGTTTACCCGAACGAAATCGAAGACGTTGTAGCACTACACGGCAAAGTACTTGAAGTTGCTGCTATTGGTCAGCCGCATGAAGTGTCTGGTGAATTAGTGAAGATTTATGTCGTGAAACGCGATCCGAGCTTGACCAAAGACGAAGTGATCGCGCATTGTCGAGAACACTTAACTGGCTATAAAGTACCTAAGTTGGTTGAGTTCCGCGAAGACTTACCTAAAACCAATGTCGGTAAGATCTTGCGTCGTGTTTTACGCGAAGAGAATGACGCTGAACTCGCGAAGAAAAGCGCATAAGCCGATTTCGTCGAGTCGAGAGATTTAAAAAATGATAGAATGCCAGCGTTTTGCTGGCATTTTTTATAGCGAGAAGTATGTGAATTATCAAATTATTACCAAAAACAAAGACCTAGAAGAAGTTTGCATTCACGCCCGAGAGGCAGATGTAGTGATGCTGGATACCGAATTCGTCCGTATTCGCACTTTCTACCCGCAGTTAGGTCTGATTCAGCTTTTCGATGGTAATCGCCTCTCGCTGATTGATCCGACCGAATTAACGGATATGACGCCGTTCGTAGCGCTATTAAAAGATACTTCTGTGCTAAAAGTGCTGCACGCATGTGGTGAAGATTTAGAAGTTTTCCAAAACGCATTTGGTTGCACTCCATTCCCTATGGTAGATACACAGTTGATGGCGGCCTTTCTTGGTCACGGTCTATCAACAGGCTTCGCATCGCTGGTGGAAGAATATTTAGGCGTAGAGCTCGACAAAAGTGAATCACGTACTGACTGGATGGCTCGACCGTTGACGCAAAAGCAATTAGATTATGCTGCTGCAGACGTGCATTACTTATTACCGTTATACGAAAAGCTGTTCGATAAGGTGACGCAAGCAGGTTGGTGGGAAGCCGTACAACAAGAAAGTGATTTGTTGGTTTCAAAACGCATTCGCGTCACTAATGAGGAGAATGCCTACCTTGATATTAAAGGTGCTTGGCAGTTAAAACCTTCTGAACTGGCGATTTTAAAGCCATTGGCGACGTGGCGTTATCGTGAAGCAATCAAACGAGATTTAGCGCTGAACTTTATCTTCAAAGAAGGTGACCTATTAACAGTCGCTCGTCTTGGCTTAACGAACTTTAAGAAGATGGAAGCGGAAGATATTGATATCCGAGCGATTAACCGCCATGGCGCGAAGATTGCCGCGATTGTTAAACAAGCGAAGCAAACACCTTCTGAAGAGTATCCAGCGAAAATTGAACGCTTAATGGATTATCCAGGTTACAAACAAGTCTTCAAAAATATGAAAGACATAGTGAAATCGGCGTCGCAGAAGTCTGGCTTAGCGACGGAGTTCCTTGCTTCTAAAAAGCAGATCAATCAGCTGATCAGTTGGGTGTGGAAAAAAGATCGCGATCCAGAAGTGTTGCCTGACTTGATGCAAGGGTGGCGTTTGGATCTACTCGGCGACAAGATGAACAAAGCATTAAAGTAATAAAAGGTTAAAAGGTTGGCCTCGGTGCCAACCTTTTTCATTCAAATCTGAGCATTCAATCTCGCGAGGAAAAGTGGTTTACTTCTCGTCGTCTGGTAGCTTCACATTGAGCTCAAGAACTGAGATATCGTCGTCTTTGTGCTCAAATGTTAAGTCAACCATATTTGGATCAATTGCCACGTACTTACTGATCACCTTCAAGATGTCCTCTTTCAATTGAGGTAAGTAAGAAGGCGCTGGATCATTTTGGCTGCGGCGCTCAGCAACAATGATTTGCAAACGCTCTTTAGCTAGATTCGCAGAAGTTTTCTTCTGTGGACGGAAAAATTCTAATAATGACATGTCTAGCCTCCAAAGAGTCGTTTAAAGAGTCCTTTCTTCTCCTCAGTAAGGAAACGAAATTCAACCTGATTGCCTAATAAGCGATCAACGGTGTCAGAGTAAGCCATACCTGCATCGGTGTTATCGTCAAAAGTGACTGGCACACCTTTGTTTGACGCGTTAAGCACGGCTTGGCTTTCTGGAATCACGCCCAGTAGTGGAATATGTAAGATCTCCTCTACGTCTTCAACGCTTAGCATTTCGCCTTGAGTGACGCGAGATGGGTTGTAGCGAGTCAGTAGCAGGTGCTGTTTTACTGGCTCTAGCCCTTGTTCTGCACGCAGGGACTTAGAATCTAAAATACCGAGAATGCGGTCAGAGTCACGCACAGAAGAGACTTCTGGATTCGTTGTGACAATGGCTTCATCGGCGTAGTACAAGGCCATCAATGCGCCTTGTTCGATACCTGCTGGTGAATCACAAATAATGAAATCAAAGCCCATTTCATCAAGTTCGCCGAATACGCGCTGAACACCATCTTTTGTCAGTGCGTCTTTATCACGAGTTTGAGAAGCAGGAAGAATGAATAGGTTGTCCGTGCGCTTATCTTTGATCAGCGCTTGGTTTAATGTCGCTTCGCCGTTAATGACGTTTACAAAGTCATACACGACACGGCGCTCACAGCCCATGATTAGGTCGAGGTTACGCAAACCGATATCAAAATCGATCACCGCGGTCTTTTTTCCCTTCAGAGCTAGACCAGAGGCGATGGCTGCGCTTGAAGTGGTTTTACCAACGCCACCTTTACCAGACGTTACTACAATAATGCGTGCCATTTTTTTTCCTTTTTAGATTAAATCGCGAGAACTTCTAAATGCAATGATTCATCGGCTTTACTGATCATTACTTTCTTTTGCCAGTACTCGCTTTCAATTTGATCGCTTAACCAGTAGTCACCCGCAATGGATACCAGTTCTGCTTGTAAATCGTGGCAAATAATACGCGCTTCCTGCTGACCACTTGCGCCTGCAATCGCACGGCCTCGAAGTGTGCCATGGATATGAATAGAGCCGTCAGCGATGACTTCAGCACCAGCACTTACGTGCGCTAACACCACCAAATCACCATCTTTCGCGTAGATCTGTTGTCCTGATCGAACAGGCGTGCGAACTACTTTCGTTGGTGCCATTTTGGCTGGCGCCTGGCTTGGTGATTTGCTTGCCGACATAATGGCGAAGCCAGCTTCGGAAGCAAGATTTTGTACACGCTTGTCTTTACAGCCCGTTACACCGACCGGAATAAAACCAGCATCTGAGATGCCTTGTTTAAGCTTAGGGAAATCAATGTCGCCTTGTACTTTTGCTATATTGATTACCAAAGGCGCGGATGCAAAAAAAGAAGGTGCTTGAGAAACTTTTTCTTGCAAAAATTCGACAGTCTTTGCGATCTCATTGTCAGAAAGGTGTAAAACTGACAATGTAAAACTGCTACCTTTAAGGTCTGGTGAATGGGTCATCGTGGACTTCTTGCCTTTATTGAAAGAGCGTTGCCTTAAACTAGGTCTGTCATGTTATATTTCATCCTTTGACGCAGCAAGTTCTCTCGTGGGCAAATAGGTGAATTAATCTCAAATTTGCTATTAAGTTTGCGAGAATTTGACGTTTTCAACCTAATCCGCACTCAACGCGGCTAAATCAGCATAAAAGGCGTGTCATGCTTTGTTCTATTTATAAAAGCTCGAAAAAAGAAGGTACTTATCTCTATATTCCGAAAAAGGATGATTTTTCACAGGTTCCTGACACCTTAATGCAGATGTTCGGTAAGCCTATCGCTGTTATGACGATTAAACTTGATGGCCGTAAATTGGCACAAGTTGATATCGAAAAAGTGAAGGCTTCATTGCAAAATGATGGCTTCTTTTTGCAGGTTCCGCCTCCGCCGGAGAACCTACTAGAAAAGTACAAAGAACAAAAAGCCCAGCAGAAAGGCGAATAACGTCATCGTTTTTCATCTGGGATTTCTGCCTTGCTCAAGGAGGGCAATATGAAAAAAATACTGGCTACCATGCTTAGCGTTGGTGTGTGTACCTCGGCTTTTGCAAGTAGCGAGGGTTTCGATGAATACTTGAATAAGCTGCGTGCTGAAGCGCGTGATAAAGGTATCTCAGAGCAGGTCATTAGTGCTGCTTTTGCGAATGTTGAGTACAAGCCTCGAGCAGTAAAAGCGGACCGAAACCAACCAGAGAAGAAACTGACGTTGGATGAATACATTCCTCGCGCGGTGCCCGAATGGAAGGTGAAGCAAGCAAGACAACTCTATAAAGAGCATTACACCGAGCTAAAGCGTATAGGCGATGAGTACGGTGTGCAGCCTCGTTTTATCGTGGCGCTGTGGGGTGTAGAAAGTAACTTTGGTAAATTTACGGGTAACTTCAAAGTGATTGACGCGTTGTCTACAATGGCATTTGAAGGTCGTCGTGAAGAGTTTTTCCGTAAAGAGACCATGTCGGCATTGCAGATCCTCGATCAAGGCCATATTGAACTGGAAAACTTTAAGGGTTCATGGGCTGGTGCGATGGGGCAATGTCAGTTTATGCCAAGCTCTTTTCTTCGTTTTGCCGCTGACGGCAACGGGGATGGTAAAAAAGACATTTGGCAATCTGAAGCCGACGTGTTTGCATCAACCGCTAACTATTTGAGCAAGTCCGGCTGGGATGACAAATACACTTGGGGTCGCCAAGTGAAAGTCCCTAAAGGCATTGATCGCAGCTTAGAAGGGCGCACGGCTGAAAAAGGTAAATATCTTCAGGAGTGGAGCAAACTTGGTATCACAAAATACGATGGTAGCCCGTTGCCAAAACTGGATGAAGACATCAAAGCATGGTTGATCATGCCGGACGACGAGAATGGTCGTACGTATCTGGTTTACAATAACTACAACGTACTGATGAAGTGGAACCGCTCTTACTACTTCGCACTCGCCGTGAGTCACTTGGCTGACCGAATTAAATACTGAGCTGTTATAAAATAATCACTTGGCATCCAGTATTCAATATGAGGGCTCTTCGGAGTCCTTTGTTTTTCCTATAATCAAATCGAGGTAAAGCGTGTTATCTGAACGTGCCGCACAAATGGTGATTTTCTCCGCTCTTCTTAAACATAAAAGCTTCACAGCGGCTGCAAAGAGCTTAGGCGTGTCGGTGTCTCATGTGAGTAAACAGTTGAGTCAGCTAGAAGCGTCTCTTGGTATCAAGCTTGTTCAACGCACTACGCGAAGCTTTACGCCGACTGAGGCAGGAAAAACCTTTTTTCATCACTGTGAGCAAGTAGTACAAGCGGTGAGCAGTGCTACATTAGAGATGGAAACCCAGCGGGATGAAGTGGCAGGCTTAGTGCGTCTTGGTTTGTCGCAATCATTCGGTACCTTGCACATTATTCCTGCAATTCAAGAGTTGCGCGAACTGTATCCTCAACTTCAAGTGGAGGTGCATTTGTTTGACTATAAGGTCGATATGTTAGCCGAAGGGCTCGATTTATGGGTGACCAACAACGAGCATTTACCTGAAGGCTACATTGCGCAGCGTTTGACGGATTGCCAGTTTGTTGTTGCGGCATCGCCAGATTACTTATTGAAACATGACACGCCAACAGAACCGGATGACCTATCTGCTCACAACTGCCTCATATACAGAAGCTGGGAGCGTGACTATACGGGGTGGGCGTTTACCAAAGATCAGCAAGAATTGAACGTAAAAGTCTCCGGAAACTACTCTGTCGATTTAGCAGAAGCGGTACGTGACGCCGCGATTGCAGGTTGGGGCATTGCCTACCTTGCCACTTACTTACTGGGTGATGAGTTTAGAACGGGTAAGTTAATACAGTTGTTACCGGACTGGAAAGCAAGCCAGTCGATGCCGTTTTATGCGGTGTATCCAAGCCGCCAACATATGCCAAAAAAAATATCCGCAGTGATTAACTTCATCAAACAGAAGATCGGTAACCCGTGTCATTGGGATCAACGTCTAGCGCCTTACATATCTATTCCTAAGTAACAGGATCAATGACGTTATTGAACGGCACATAAGGTGATTCACTTCACAAAAATTTTTCCAGAACTAGAAACATCTTTTCTATATGGAAACAATAAAAATAAGCAAACGTTTATATTTATATAATTCAATGTCTTATGATTAAGGTCAATTATTGGGCGCTTAAACTTTTCACACTGTTAACATCCTCAACTTGCAGCATTTTGAGTCCGCTATACAATCCGGTGCCTTCCATATCCCCCTTCTGTCGGATTCATTTTATGAACTCAATTATTGGTATCGTAGCCATACTATTCGTAGCATGGCTACTTTCTACAAATAGAAAAAATATAAAGCTGAGAACAGTGTCGTTTGCGTTTGCTTTGCAGGTACTGTTTGCGTTGTTGGTTTTATATGTACCAGCAGGACGAGATGCGCTGAATTCAGTGAGCAGCGTTGTGTCGAATTTGATCAACTATGGTCAAGAGGGCATTGCGTTTTTATTCGGTAATTTGGCGACAGAGGGCTTCACCTTTGCGATCAATGTTCTGGGTATCATCGTTTTCTTCTCCTCTCTTATCTCCGGTCTTTATCACATTGGTGTGATGCCAAAAATCATCAACTTTATCGGTGGCGGTATTCAAAAGCTGCTGGGTATCGGTCGCGCGGAGTCTTTGTCTGCAACGGCGAATATTTTTGTTGGCACCATTGAAGCGCCATTGATGGTAAAGCCATACCTAAAGCACATGACCGACTCGCAGTTCTTTGCGGTGATGACAGGTGGTTTGGCTTCTGTTGCTGGTGGAACGTTGGTCGGTTACGCGTCACTGGGCGTTGACCTTAACTACCTGATCGCTGCCGCATTTATGTCGGCACCTGCGGGCTTGTTAATGGCAAAAATCTTAATGCCAGAAGATACGGATAAAGCAGCAGATATCGACATTAGCCAAGTTGAAATTCCACGTGCAACCAACGTAGTAGAAGCATTGGCCGATGGTGCAATGGCGGGTGTACGCATTGCTGTATCGGTAGGTGGTACGCTATTGGCGTTCATCAGTGTCATTGCAATGTTAAACGGCATGCTAGGTTGGATTGGTGACCTTGTTGGGACGCCACTAAGCTTCGAGCTGATCCTAGGTTATGTATTCGCACCTGTCGCTTGGTTATTAGGTGTACCATGGCAAGAAGCAACCACAGCAGGCTCGCTGATTGGTAATAAGATTGTGGTGAATGAGTTCGTTGCTTTCATCCAGCTTGCTGAAGTGAAGTCTCAACTCAGTGAACACTCACAAGCAATCGTGACGTTTGCTTTGTGTGGTTTTGCAAACATTTCAAGTATGGCGATGTTGATTGGCGGACTGGGCTCATTGGTACCTGAAAAGCGTGCATTTGTTTCTAAGCATGGTTTCCGTGCGATTATCGCTGGTGTGATGGCGAACTTAATGAGCGCTTCAATTGCGGGCGTGATTTTAAGTCTGTAACTGAAAGAGATACCTAAAATTAGCAAAAAGGCTCCTTGCGGAGCCTTTTTCGTATCTGAAGTTTACGTTATTTGTCTGTGTGGAACTGCTCGCAAGCGAGCATCGTGTTCTCAATTAAGCTTGCGACGGTCATTGGGCCAACACCACCAGGGACAGGAGTAATAAAGCTCGCACTTTCACGTGCTTTATCGTATTCCACGTCGCCAACTAGCTTGCCTGAATCAAGACGGTTAATGCCGACATCGATAACCACTGCACCTTTCTTAATCCACTCTCCAGGGATGAAGTTTGGCTTACCAACCGCAACCACGACAACGTCAGCTTGACGCACATGACTCTCTAGGTCTTTGGTAAAACGGTGACATGTTGTTGTCGTGCAGCCCGCAAGCAGCAGCTCAAGTGTCATAGGACGACCAACAATGTTTGATGCACCGACCACAACAGCATGTTTGCCACGAAGCTCTATGTTGTAACGGTCTAGTAGGGTAATGATGCCCTTTGGCGTGCAAGAGCGAAGCTTTGGAATACGTTGCGCAAGACGACCAACGTTATAAGGGTGGAAGCCATCCACGTCTTTCTCTGGGTGAATGCGCTCTAAAACATGTGTTGTGTCGATGCCCGCAGGAAGGGGTAATTGCACTAGAATGCCGTCAATTTCATCATCGTTGTTTAATTCATCAATCAGCGCTAGTAACTCTTCTTCTGAGCTAGACGCAGGAAGGTCAAAAGACTTAGAAACAAACCCAACTTCTTCACATGCGCGGCGTTTGCTACCGACATAAACCTGAGAAGCAGGATCTTCACCAACTAGAACCACTGCTAAACCAGGGGCACGTAGCCCAGCTTCAACACGAGCTTTAACACGTGCTGCCACTTCGGATCGAACAGTTTGGGAAATGAGAGTTCCGTCTATATTTTGAGCAGTCATGACTTTCCTTATAAATTAAGAAGGCAAATTATCTGCGGCGCATTGTCGCAGAATTTCTTATTAACATCCATACGCAAACGTTTGCTTTGTGGTGTTTTTGAACATTAAGCGTTTTGATGGACTTTTTTTAGGCATTCAGATCAGAATGTTATGAAAACCCGTTGATTTACCCGTTTGAACTCGTATAATCCTGTCCCTGTAGCGCGCCCTTAGCTCAGCTGGATAGAGCACGTCCCTTCTAAGGATGTGGTCATTGGTTCGAATCCAATAGGGCGTGCCATTATTTAAAAGCCCCGATAACTCTTTGAGTTGTCGGGGCTTTGTCGTTTTTAGGTTTTTGGCTGTAATTACCACTCTATCTACAACTTTTGAATGGCATTCTAGCCATTGCAATTTCTAGCAATTAATATGGACGCATATTAATTATCTTTCGTTAGTCTTTATGCCTGCCACTTCTAATTTTTATGACCAACACGCCGACTCTTTTGCGAAGCAATACACATCGCTCCAGTTTGAGGATGTCCACGCGAGTTGGAGAGTTTTCTGGCCCCAGGCTGGAGATCGCGTGTTAGATGTTGGCGCGGGCTCTGGTCGAGACGCGAAATGGATGGCTGAACATGGGTGTGAAGTTGTTGCGATTGAGCCTGCTCAAGCACTTCTAAGGCTTGGTAAGTCTTACTGTGGCGATTCCGTTACTTGGCTTGAAGATGCATTACCTAAGCTTGAGAAAACCATTAATCTTGGCTTTCGCTTCGATTTAATTCTTGTCAGTGCGGTATGGATGCATCTTGCGCCTACGCACCGTGAACGTGCATTTCGCAAACTTGCAAATTTGTTAGCGCCTAATGGTCGATTGGTGATTAGCCTTCGTCACGGTGACTTTTCTGACGGTCGTAAAGCTTATCCGGTATCGGTTGAAGAGCTTGAAAAGTTTGCAAAGAATAGCGCGTTAATGGTGAGAAACGTATCTCTCGATGATGATCAGTTAAAGCGAATGGGTGTATCTTGGCAAACTGTAGTTATGTCTTTGCCTGATGATGGTTCTGGTGATCTGAATAAGGTTCGCCACATTATCGTCAATGATTCCAAATCGGCTACCTATAAACTCGCACTACTGCGTACTTTACTACGGATTGCAGACGCTCATTCTGGTGCAGTGGTTGACCGCAGCGAAGGTAAAGTTGCCATCCCATTAGGATTAGTCGGCTTATATTGGATTCGTCAATTTAAGCGTTTAATCGATAAAGAGAACATCCAGCAAAGCTCGAACTCGTCTAAAGGGCTAGGTTTTATAAAGCCCGATGGTTGGGGCAGACTTTCCCATTTAAGTCCTGATGATCTTGCTATAGGCACGACATTTTTTGGCGAAGACGCAGTGGCGCTTGATAAAGCAATAAAAGACAGCTTAAAAACCATAAAAGATGGCCCCGTCACCTTTACCTATCAAGGTGATAAATCAAACCCTTACTTTGAAATAATTCGTTCAGCTAAAAAGCCTAATAAAGGCTCAATTGTTGTGGATAGTGAGTTCCTCGAAAGCTATGGGCTGTTTGTGTTGGATGAAAGCCTTTGGGATTGTTTTCGATTGTATAACTCTTGGATTGAGCCGCTGGTAGTCAACCAGTGGATTATGGAAATGCAACGATTTCGGTCTAATCAAGAGCGGGGTATTCCACTGCAAACGTATCACGATTGTTTGGTCTGGATTGATAAAGACCATGATACGCGAGCCGTTCGAAAGCGAATTGTTCAGTTGAAACTCAGCCACTCCGACATTGTCAGCGTATGGAGTGGAAGCAAATTACGAAATGAGTATCACGTTGATCACTGTTTGCCTTTTGCTTATTGGCCTAACAATGATAAGTGGAACTTGCTACCAACTTCTAAGGCTGAAAACCTGAACAAACGTGATCGTATTCCTGCTAGCTATCGATTAAACGCGTCTAAGCCGCGAATTTTGGATTGGTGGCAGTTAGCTTGGGGAGAGACGGATAGTTTGAGTCGGACATTTTTTACCGAGGCTTCATTGTCGCTACCTAATGTGCCAGCATCTTGCCAAGATTTTGAGCATGTCTTTGAAGCGATGGGATTACAAATTCGTGGTGTTAAAAGTCGCCTTTGTATCGCGGAATGGTAATGTCTTGTTTGCCGTTACAGCGTGATATATGAACCTGATAGGCAACCAACAAAAAAGCGCTGGTTAACCAGCGCTTTTGCATTTACCAAGGGCATTACATCTTTTTAAAGATGATGGAGGTGTTGATGCCGCCAAAGGCGAAGTTGTTACTCATCAAATATTTCACGTCCAGCTCTCGGCCTTGTCCGGCGATGTAGTCTAAATCACCACATTGCTCGTCGAGGTTTTTTAGGTTGAGCGTTGGGTTGAACCAGCCTGTGTGCATCATTTCTAAACCTAGCCACGCTTCAATCGCGCCACAGGCGCCTAGTGTGTGGCCAAAGTAGCTCTTGAGTGAACTTATTGGCACTTTGCCCAGAGCATTCGCTGTTGCGTTGCTTTCCGCAATATCGCCGCGGTCGGTGGCAGTGCCGTGAGCAGATACATAGTCGATCTTCTCAGCAGGAATGCCCGCGTTTTGCAAAGCCATTTCCATACAGATTTGCATGGTTTCCATCTGTGGTTGAGTGACGTGTGCGGCATCACAGTTGCTGGCAAAACCGATGATTTCTGCATAGATTTTCGCGCCACGAGCGACGGCGTGTTCGTACTCTTCCAGAACTAGCGTTCCCGCACCTTCACCAATCACCAAACCATCGCGATCGGAGTCATAAGGTCTTGGTGTGCTTTTCGGGTCTTCATTCTTCAGACTGGTGGCAAAAAGGGTATCGAAGACAGCGGATTCCGTTGGGCACAATTCTTCAGCGCCACCCGCAACCATGACCGTTTGGTAGCCGTGTTTGATCGCTTCGTAGGCGTAGCCGATTGCTTGGCTGCCAGAGGTACATGCACTGCTGGTTGGGATCACTCGGCCTTTCAAACCGAAAAATAGACCAACGTTCACCGCCGTGGTATGTGGCATCATCTGCACGTAAGTCGTTGCGGTGATCGCTTTAGTGGTTTTCTCATTCAGCATGACACCAAATGCGCCGATTGCGTCAGTACTGCCTGTTGATGAGCCGTATGCGATACCCGTTTGGCCATTGGTGAGTACGTCGTTACCAATCAAACCTGCTTGGCTTAGTGCGTTTTCTGTTGCGACGGTCGCCAATTTGGAAACACGGCCCATGCCGCGTACTTGCTTGCGCTTGTAGTGCTTTGGCAGTTCAAAATCTAAAATGGGTGCCGCGAGCTTGGTGTTCAAACCATCATACTGTTCGTAAGAAGGCATGTATTGCGTCGCGTTCTGGCAGTCACGCAGTTTTGGCTCGACAGATTGCCAATCGTTACCAAACGCAGTCACACCCGACATTCCGGTTACAACAACTCGACGGCTCATACTAGGCCTCCGTTTACCGAAATGACTTGGCGAGTTACATAGCCTGCGATGTCAGACATAAGGTAACTGACTAAACCAGCAACTTCTTGTGGCTCTCCCATGCGGCGCAAAGGAATTTGCGGCATCGCGTGTTCTTTTACGTGTTCGTCTACCATGCCTGTGTCGATAAGCCCCGGAGCAACACAGTTGACGGTGATTTTGCGTTTTGCCAGTTCAAGTGCGAGTGATTTTGTTGCACCAATTACGCCCGCTTTCGCTGCGCTGTAGTTAGTTTGACCGCGGTTACCCATTAGGCCAGAGACTGATGCAAGCGTAACAATTCGGCCGCCTTTGCGTTTTTGCACCATTGGCATAACACAAGGGTGAAGAACATTGTAAAAGCTATCTAGGTTGGTATGAATCACGCCATCCCATTCTTCTTCGGTCATCGCAGGGAAAGCGGTATCTTTTGTGATGCCTGCGTTGTTCACGACGCCATAGTAAGCGCCGTGTTCGGCGATATCGGCTTCTAGCTTCTCACGACAATCTGCACGGTCACTGATGTCGAATTGGATAAGACGACCGCTACCACCATGCTGTTCGATGGTGTTTAGGGTGTCTTGCGCGCCTTGTTGATCGCCCATGTAATGGACAATGATTTGGAAACCATCTTTGGCTAATTGAACGGCAATGGCTTTACCGATGCCTTTGCTGGCACCTGTAACGAGGACTTGTCGGGTCATTGTTGACTCCTGATTTTCATTTCTTGTAATTTTTCTTCTGATGGAACGTAAACGTTCAATTGGCAAGTCGCTACAACAGTTCCTTGTAGCTCAATACGGGCTGAAAAAACCGCCATACCGTTATCTTCCATAACTTTTTCAGCATACACATCGAGCACCTGTCCGCGAGAAAACGTATCGCATTCAGACGTGTATCGACGGCTACCAAGTAAAAAGCCAATCGGTGGTGCTTGTTCTTTCATTAATGCGTGGTAACCAGACCACGCCGCGACAGATTGCGCCATAAACTCAATGCCAACGTAAGCTGGCACAGTTTGAGAGGCCAAGTCGAAGAACGGGTTGTGTTCTGCGATATCAACCTGGCAGTGAATCGTATCTTGTTGAACATCCAAGGCACGATCGACCAAAATCATTGGTTTGTCGTGTGGCAAAAGTTGTTCGATGGGAGGAAGTTTAGTCATGAGCGTAACCAAAAATAAGACTAATATTATTGCCACCAAAAGCAAAAGAGTTGCTGAGAATCGCTTTGTTACCCAGTTTGGTTGGCGTCTCAACTAACGATATATGGATATCGTCTGCTTTGGTTTCGCAGTGTTGTATTGGCAAATCAAGGTTGTACTTGAGAATATGCCAAGCGATCGCGGCTTCCGTTGCACTTGCAGCGCCTAATGTGTGTCCGGTAAGTGGCTTTGTAGAGCTCACAGGGACGGAGTCACCAAAGCAGCGATGAATGGCTTTGCTTTCCATCGCATCGTTTAACGGCGTTGCTGTGCCATGCGCGTTGATGTAACCAATGTCTTGCGCTGTAAGTCCTGCATTGGCCAACGCTTTTTTCATCGCTTCTTCTGCGCCTAACCCTTCTGGATGTGGTGCGGAAATATGGTGTGCGTCTGAGCTGTCGCCAGCTCCGAGAAGAGCAACGGGCGCAGGTGTTTTGCTTAGCAACATTAATGCTGCGGCTTCGCCGATATTGATGCCGTTGCGATGTTGGTCAAACGGCTTACAAAGGGTATCGGATAGGGCTTCTAAACCGTTAAAGCCGTTTAGTGTGAGGCGACAAATGGTATCCACACCACCTACAATGACCGCATCAACAATGCCAGAGCGAATCAGGCGCTGCGCGGTTAAAAAGACACGACCACTAGAAGAGCAAGCGGTGGAAACTGAGTAATGTGGGCCGCTCAAATCAAAGTAGGTGGCAATAAAATCGCTGCAGTTGCCAAGTTCTTGTTTGGTGTAATGGTAGTCGGCAGGAAACTCACCATTTGCCAGCTTTTCGCCAAATGCGATTTCGCCATCTGAAATGCCAGATGTGCTGGTGCCGATCACGACTGCGATACGGTCACGACCATATTTAGCAATGGCTTCACGCACGTCGCTTTCGATTTGCTGCAAAGCCGACAGTGCGAGGCGGTTGTTTCTCGTATCCAACTGGCTGAGTGTGGTCGGTAATTGCGGTAACGTCTGTGCAATTCGACCAATTACTGTTTGGCGGCCTGAATTTAAAATATCTTGGTCAACCACCATGTTGGATGGCTTCGCTCCCGATAAACACTGGTGGATGAGCGCGTCATCTTGCCCCATGGCAGAGTGAAAGCCACAGGCCTGAATATACAAAGGTTGAGAAGAGCGAATAGGCATATTGTTATTCTAAATTGTTCTTAATTAATCTGATGTTGCAGTGTTTGAATAGAAATTGAAAACTGATGTTTGAGGTGATGAAAATCAATCTTACCCTCTAACTTGTTAGAAGAGCTGTATTGAATCTCAATGATCTTTTCACCGTCGCTATCAAAGATGGCGCGAGAATTATTTTTATCAATAATTCGCCACCTTACCTCATTTAACGATCCTTCCCAAGCGGAACTCGGCCAGAGCGTGATCATCAGGTTAAATAATACCTGTTCTGGCTGCGGTAGCGAACCTTGTAAACCGTTGAGTACTTCGGTTTGGATTTGTTCTCCATCGTAAGACAATGACAGTACTCTTGTCCCCCAGGATGAGAAGCCTGCCAGCACCACTTCGTTGTTGGTTACTTGCAGTTGTACCGGAAGTTGCTCAGATGTGGTTTTACCATCTATTGCCCAAGAAACCGTAATCAACTGACTGGCAGACAACTGATAGCCCAAGCTTGTGGGAGTGGGCAAGCTAACTTGGGTGTGCTCGGCAATATCGACCTGAGGCGTCGATTGGTGAGGTACCAAGCTACATGCACTTAAAAACAGACTCAGTGCGATTAACGCCGCGCAGCGAAAAGCATGGTTAAAAATCATGACGTCGTTTCCTCTGTTTTAATCGCAATCGGAGAGAGCAGCCAAGCGACAAAAATACCACTTAACACCGTAATGCCGAAACTGTGAATCGCGTGAGTTTGGCTTAGTGACAGCAACCCAAATGACAGCGCAGTGGTTATTGCCGAAAGGGTGATCGCCAATAGTGTGCTCACACTGCGGGCTTTCTCGGCAAAGAACAGAGTGTAATCGATCCCGATACCAAGAATGAGCACCAAGCCAAGCAAGTTGAACAGGTTTAATGTTGTTCCCATCGCGACTGCCGTTGCCAGACCGCAGGCGCAAGCAATCAATGATGGCAGTAAAACTCGCCAACTGTGTTGCAGACCGTACCGCTTGATTAATACCAGAAAGATCACAGCACTGGCGGCTACCAATAGCTCCATGATTTTGATTCGGTATTCACCAAATAGGGAGGAAATTTCTTCTGCTTTGTTTAGGTAGACAATATCAGACTGCGATTTGGCAAAAGACTTAACAACGGCGGAGTCTTGCAATTGGTTTAACACCACTACCGTTGCCGATTTTCCTTTGATCTTACCCAAATGAAGAAAACGCACAGGTGCCGATACCGGGTTTTGCAAGTACTGCTCAACCGTGACAGGGATAAAGTCGGCGTCCATTTTGGGCTTTTTATTTAAGCCCAGTCCGGATGCAAGTGGGCTGGATTGTGTTGCGTAAAGATCGCGAATCAATTGATAGTCTTGTTGCTGACGCTCCACTGAGCTCAAGTAGCGGCTCAGACTTTGGTAGCTTTCGATGGTGCTGTCCGCTTTCCACGCTTCTAATGTTGGCGTCAAAGACTCCAGCTTTTTCATTAGTTTTTCGTCATCGTCGGCGGTAACGACCAACATTTGCTGTGAAGATTGCATGCCACTAAGCGTCGTAATCAAGGTTTCTTGCTGCTTGAGATCGTTCGGCATCGTTTGCAGTAGACGAATGTCGTCATCGTAGTTCAATTGCAGCAAGAAAAAGCCACTCGCAACCACACATAACATCGGCAATCCGACTTTAATTCGAGGTTGATTCCAAAGCGTTAACCATTTCGCCAACAGTGATTGTCCCGGTAATGTCGAAATGGATCGCGATGGGTTACGAGCCAGTATCGGATACCAAGCCACCACGGTGATGTAAGCGGCAATCAGACCAATGGATGAAAACAGCGCAAGCTGCTGCAAACCAGGAAACGGCGCAACTAACATGCCCAAATAGCCGATCAAACTGGTGATTAAGCCAAGTGTGATAGCTATGAAAATATGCTTTAACCCTTGCTCGCTATCCCATTCATTTCCCGCCGCAAGACGTTCGGTTAGGTAGTGGAATGCGTAGTCGATAGACACGCCGATTAAACTTGCGCCAAACACTAAGCTGAACAGATGGACTTTTCCAAAAATCCACGTCGTAACGGACAACGCAACGAGCAAACCAATGGTGATGGAAAGCAGTGCGAGAGACAGTGGCATCACACTACGAAAGACCAACACGAATAATGCAATGATACCGAGCAGAGAGAACACACCGATGGTACTGATCTCCGATTTGGCACTTTGCGTACCAAAGTCGGCGTAAAATAGAACGCCAGTATGTGCCACTTCAGCGCCATATTTCTGCACGACGCTTTGTTCTAGCGCTTGAATGTCAGGGACGGCAAGCTGCCCAGTTAGGCTATAAGGCGAGTCTTTAAGCTCAGCAGTAATAAGCAAGTATTGAGCACCGTCTTTTTCGACGGATAGATAGCCATTATCCAATCGGAAAGAGGACGATTGCTGGGTAACTTGGCTTAAATAATCACGAAATAGCAAGAAAGGATCATTTTGTAACTCTTGCCCAGTCACTCCAGAAAACGGGTTGTACAGAGACTGAATCACATGCTGCACTTGCTGTTCTGGATTTTTGCTTAAACGCTCTCGTTGCTCAGGCGTCAGCAATTGGAAACGGTGCTTAAAGTAGTAACTTGCCCAAGCTTGCTGCTCTTGAGGTGAGATTTTTCCCACCACATCGCGAAAATGATTACTTTGTCGTAACCCCTTATCAAATTCAGCGGCCGCTGCAAAAAGGGCATTTTTGTCCGGCGCTGTGATCACGAAAATGACTTTGTCGCTCATACTTGCCGAGACCGACTCAAAGGCTTGCTCAGCCACCGGGTTTTGTTGGTTCTTAGGCAGCAGTTTTAAAATGTTGGTCTCAATCGGAGATTCTGCACTCCAAACCCATTGTTTGAGTAGCAACGCGCCCGCTAAAACAACGAGATTGAGCCAAACCAGAGCAAAGGTATGAGTGCCGAGACTGAGTTTAGAAACGGAATTGAGCGTCTTCGGCATCCGTGAGTTCCTGAGGTAGAGAGGTCTGGTTCGTAAACGTGATTTCGGTCTTATCGCCACGCAGCTCTTGTAGGGTTAGGCGATCAATGTGCGTTTTACCTGAAAGGGTGATGGCTTTAAACACCGCATTTAATGGCGACTGTTTTGGCTCTAAAATGAGCTGCCACTGATTGTTCTCAACTGAAAAATCGAGTGTGAATTGTTCTTGCAGTGCAGAAGTATCCCCGTGGAACACGGATAAAAACACATGGCTAAAGTAGAACGCCATTGGGTTTTCTTGTGCAGAGATCGTTTTCGGTGCTTGGTCGGCAAAAGTCTGACGAAGTTTGTTTTCCGTCAATACCAAATTGACTGCGAAAGGTTCTGTTTGTTGCCACAACAAGCCATGTGTTTTGCTCAGTGTGAACTGACCTTTAGAGGTTAGAGGTTGACTGAACATTTCCAGATGACGCTGCTGCGTAAAATCTCCGCGTACGATTTCATGCTGAGACAACTGCTGCTGAAGCGATGCCAAATCCGTTACGTTTGCAGTCGGTGTGGCCAGTGCTGGAACAGAAAATATCAGCAAAAAAGAGAGTAACCACTTTTGCATTAGTTCAGGCTCCCATGGTTGTGCCATTGCTCTACTTTATCTAAAAAGACTGCTGGAGAAACAAAGCACATCTCTTGCTTTTCAATGGATACGGCGACTTGCGTTGTATGCGCTTTGCACATACGTTGATTCGTTTCGGCGTCGTAAATCACGTAATCCACACGTAAGCGGTTTTCCCACTCAGTGAGTTGCGCGGTAATACGAATGGTGTGATTAAACGGAATCGCCTTCACGTATTTAACGCGCGTGTCGATGATCGGCCACATGTACCCAGAGTCTTGCATATCGCGATAGCTGTATTGGATCTTCTCCATCAGCACACGACGCGCTTCTTCAAAATATCGAAAGAAGTTGCCGTGATAAATCACGCCCATCGGGTCTGCATCTTGGAATGAGGTGACCATAGTCACCTCCGCTTCTAATGGGTAGAGAACCTGCTCTTGCATTATACCTCCGCGTAGAGTGGCCAATGACGTTGCTGAATGCGTTCAATGAAATGACGCAAATCTTGTTCTAACGGGCGATCTTCAATCACAAATTCAAACTCGCTCAGTACGGCGTCACGAATTACTCGCAAACTCTGACTCATGTGGTGTTCGTCCAATTCGTTATGACGACGACGAATCTCAACCGCTTGAACGCTTGCTAGGAGTGAAGCCGCAGCAACTTGCTCTGTTAACTCAAGTACGCGTAGGCAATCACGAGCCGCAATGGTGCCCATGCTCACTTTGTCTTGGTTGTGACATTCGGTTGAGCGAGAAAAAACGCTCGCTGGCATGGTGTTTTTCAACGCTTCTGCCGTCCAAGCTGAGATACCAATCTGAACCGCTTTAAAGCCGTGGTTGATCGGTTTACGTTCGCCTTCTGCACCGGTTAAGTTAAACGGCAGGCCGTTATTGAACTTGTAATCCATCAATTGCGCCATCTGACGATCCAGCAAATCAGCTAAGTTGGCAATGTTCACTTTCAACGTATCCATCGCCATTGCGATATGACCACCGTAGAAGTGACCGCCGTGCAGAACGCGCTCGTTGTCGCCATCGATAATTGGATTGTCGTTGGCACTATTTAGTTCATTCTCGATCAATTGACGTAGCCAAGGCAGTGAGTCTTGCACCATGCCAATTACGTGTGGCGCGCAACGCAGCGAGTAGCGATCTTGCAGTCGGTCGCTATTGCGTGGCGGACGTTCAGCATTGAGATCATCACGCAGCCAAGCCGCAACTTGCTGTTGACCAGGGTGAGGTTTTACCGCAAACAACGCTTCATCAAAGTGGAAGTCATTACCTTGCATACCCACAGAAACCATCGCGGTAATCTTGGTGCAAAGCTGCGCTAGGTATTCTGCGCGTTTGTAGGCAAGACAGGCGAGGGCAGTCATCACGGATGTACCGTTCATTAACGCCAAACCTTCTTTTGGTTTTAGGCGAATTGGCTCAATGCCCAGCTCTGCAAACACTTCTTGTGTTGGTCGCACATCGCCTTTGTAAAGCACTTCACGCTCGCCAATTAAGGTCGCCGCTAGGTAAGACAGAGGCGTTAAATCGCCGCTTGCGCCCACCGAGCCCTCTTGTGGAATACGCGGCGCAATGTCGTGATTGATAAGCGTAACGATTTGGTTCAACAGATCGTGAGACACGCCAGATACGCCTTGCGACAATGAACACAAACGGGTTGCCAACACCGCACGAGCTTGATCATGAGAAAGGATTTGACCTAAGCCACAACCATGGAAGCGTGTAAGGTGCAACGGAAGTTCATCCACAAGCGCGGGTGGAATCGCCACAGTACATGAATCGCCGTAACCCGTGGTCACGCCGTAAATAACGCCTTCTTCTTTCAGTAATCGTTCCAGAAACGCCACACCACGATCAATTTTCGCGGTAAATTCTGGCGAGGTGTTCATGTTTGCCTTTGCACCTTGAGCAATGGCAACGACATCTTCGATGGTTAAAGATTGGGCACCAAAAGTGATGTTGTGATTATTGTTGTTTGTCATGTGGCTGATTACTTAAAGTCCAGAAGTTAAAAAAGTTGTACCACTGTAACGGCGCTTGCAGTGTGTGGTGTTCTAATCTGTGTGCGTACTGTTGAACAACGTGTTCTAGTGCCTGCTGACGCTCTTTGCGCGGTAGCGTGATTTGGTCACTAAAGTGTTCAAAGTACACATTAAAATGCGGAGTATTTGCTTCGTCGTCGCGTAGGCCGAAGAGTAGGTAAACCGGCGCTTTTAATACCGAGGCCAGCATGAATGGGCCTTGCGGGAATGGTGCGGGTTTACCAAGAAAATCTGCCCAAACGACACGATTTTCTTTGCTGGTGGAAGTGCGATCGCCAACGATCACTACCCATTCGCCTTGCTCGATTTTTTGTTGAAGCAGAATCGCGGTGTCTGGTCCCATTGAGCTGACTTGAATAAGATTCAGTTCCGAATTTGGGTTTACCGCCTTCATTACCGCATTAAATTGTTCAGCGTGTTGGGTAAATACCAAGGCATTGATTTTGACATGAGAGTGTCGACGACCAAGCGCGCGGCAGAGTTCGATATTGCCAAGGTGCGAGCCTAAAATGAGCACGCCTTGTTTTTTCTGCGCCATCTCTTCGAAATGATGCTGGCCGTGAATGGTTAGGTTATCGACGTTAAAGTCACCTTGCCATGCTGCCAGTTTGTCGAGCATGGTACGCCCAAAGGAAAGCAGATGATGATAGCTGTCCAACTGTTTTGGCAGTGGGATGTTCTGCTGCGCTGTGTAGCGCTGCAAGTTTTGCAGGTAAATCTCAGACGCTTCACGGGCAGATTTACCCGTGAAGTGGTAGTAGCGCATGACTAGCTTTAAAATCAGGTCGAACGCTTTTCTGCCGAACAAGCGGTATACCGCGAGTAAGGTTTTGATGCCTAAAATTGTGCCTTGTTCTTTTCGTTTAGACCAGTGGGCATTGCTGTCATCTGTGCGACGGCGCTTTCTGGCGAGTAGCGAAGGGATGCGCGGCAACATGCCAAAAAATAGGCGAGTGTGCATCCAGCTTATCTTGACGTTATCCCACAATGCGTCGAAGTGGGAAATGCCACCTTCAGGGTAGATCACGCGAGTTGGAACAAAATCAATATCGACGCCTTCCCAGTACATTCGCACCAGAATTTCGATATCAAAATCCATACGTTTGCCGATGTTGTACTTGTTCAACACGGCGACCGTTTTCGCCACTGGGTAGGCGCGAAAACCGCACATGCTGTCTTTGATAGACAGTGACAAGGTTTCTATCCACACCCAAACGTGCGTAGCGTAGCGACCATACAAACGGGATTTAGGTACGCTCTCGTCGTATATCGGTTGGCCCGAAATCAGGTTATCTGGTTTTGTTTTGCTGGCGCTGAGCAACTTCGGCAATGCTTCTAGGTCGTGTTGACCGTCTGCGTCGATTTGAATGGTGTGCGTAAAACCAAGTTGGTGAGCTTGATGTAGGCCAGCCATCACCGCGCCACCTTTGCCTTGGTTTTCACTCAAACTAATCAGTTTTATCAGCCCTTGCTCACTCAACGCTGAAAGCGCTTGTTTGGTGTCTTCATTACTGCCGTCGTCCACGACCAGCACTGGCAAATCGAAAGAGGATAACGATGCAACCACGTCTGCAATTGTGCTGCCGTGGTTGTAGCAAGGAATTAAAAAGCAGGGACGGTAATCACTCACGTGACTCACCCAGTTTCATTTTGCCTGAAGAGTGAGTCACCAAGGTTTCACCGTTTTTCGATGTGTACTTAAAGGTCAATTTCTCGCGCTCATTGTCCCAAGAGAGTGAGAGACAAACGTCGGCGTTTGGCAGAATCGGCTCTTGAAATTTGATGACTTCCATTCCTTTAAATACCTTGGGGGTGTTCAAATATTGAACGGCGTAGAACAACGCCCAGTCAATTTGAGTGACGCCGGGTAAAAGAGGAAAGTGACTGAAATGACCTTGGAAATCTAAGATGTCAGCATCCACACGCAGCGACAGCTCTGCGGTGTGGTCACTCACTTCAATATTCTGAATAGTTGGTTTTCTTTTATCCATGTTACTAGCTTTATTGGAATAGTTTTTCAATTTCAGCAACTTGGCGTTTGCCTTGGCTGTTCAATGGAATTTCGTCGACCACTCGGAATTTTCTCGGGATAGCGATCGGTTCTAGCCAATTGCGCAGTGCCTTGCGAAGCTCAAGCCAAAACTTGCCTTTACCAAGTTCATCAAGCACATCGCTGCCTTTATCGTTAAGTACGATGATCGAGACTAACGTGAGGCGACCTGATTCTTCCATTGGGATCACCACGCTTTCTTGAACCCACGGCAGTTGCTCTAAACGTTTTTCCACTTCGACAAGGGAAATACGCTTTTCTTCGACTTTGACGATTCGGTCAGTGCGTCCACGCAATTCAAAAGAAATACTATCATGGAAATAGCATTCATCCGCAGTTTGGTACCAAGTGTTTTCATCAATGTGTGGCGAGCGGAGCTTTAAACAATTTTCATGGTTAAGCTTTGCTTCAACACCTGGGAATAACGTCCATGGAGTGCTGGCTACGTGCTGCTGACGGTAAGCGATGCCGCCGGTTTCTGTGCTGCCAAAAACTTCAATAGGAAGTGACCCAAACAACTGCTGGCTGTGCTGCGCGGCTTGGTTTGGCAAGGGGCCTCCAGAAGAGAATACGCACCGAATTGCAACCGGATTATGCTCTTCACTGAGTCGTTTTAGTAACGCAGGGCTGCTTACTAGCGTGGTGTCAGCATCAGCGTGATGGACAATTTGCTCTGGGAACTCAAGGTTGTGTGCTGAAAATGGACGTGCAGAGCACAAAGGCCACAATACGCGGAACAGCAAGCCGTAAATGTGTTGATGAGAGACGGTGCTTTCAACGCGTGTGTTGGCAACCGTGTCGCCCCATAGGTTGTCTAGAATAGACACTTCGATATCGAGCTGTTTCAGCGTTTTTGCAATGGCTTTTGGTTTGCCGCTTGAACCAGAAGTGAATAGCGTCACTGGTATTTGTGCCAGATTCAATTTACGCCAAACATAAGGTTGGTCAACTTGTTGTTTGTTAGTCAATGTGGTTTCTAACAATGAACTAGCTTCGATTAAAAGCGAACTCACCTGCTCTGGAACAGAGACATCGGCATCATGCAGCAATAAATCGTAGTGCTCGCTGAGCTCTTTGAGTGCTTCTGGTTGGTAATTACCAGGCAATACAATGGATTTTCCTGCGTGGCAACAAGCAAAAAAGCCAACGGCAAACAGGTAGCTGTTGCCAAAACACAGCGCAATGTTTTGCATTGGCTGGTTTTCTAACTGCTGAGCAAGTGTTGCGACGTGCTGCTGGAAATCACCCCAATTGATAACTGTGTCGCGATCGTAAGAGACAGGGGATTGCTCAGACCTCTCTGCGACGAACAAGGTCGCTAGGGAGGTAAAGCTCGAATACGTTGTATTCATACGATTAGTGTTCCTTTCGAACAAATTGACGCACGATCCATTCTCCAGCGAACAAGCCACCAGCAAGTAAGTAGCTGATGAGGCCGTTATAAAGCGTCCATATTTTTACTGGTAGGAAACAGGTATAGAGCGCAACGGCAGCATTGAGCGTAAAAAAAACGCACCAAACCATCGTCACTTTGCGAGTGTAAGCCACGCCACTAGCTGGAAGGTCAGGCTCTTGCAAGCGAGCAAGCCTCTCTATGATCGATTGCGGCTGTTTTAAGCTCAGCCCAAAGACACACAGCATACATACATTGACAACGACAGGGTAAAACTGAAGCCACCCGTGTTGTTTAAACACCATGCCAACCGTAATTAGAACAATGCCAACAGCGCCCGTGACGAGCGCCAAGAATTTAAACTCTTTTAGTGGGGTCTTATTTGCGACGAAAACACGCAAAAGTAACGCAGCAATTAACAAGCCCCCGACTAAGTTCAAGCCAAATTTATCTATACCGAAATAGACGGCGAAGGGGTAGGCAAACAGTACAATTGCAGACAGACCAGTCAGCAATTGGCGCATTAACTTTCCTTCAATAACTCAGTGACGGCGTTAACCACATCGTCAACGGTTCTTACAGCACTAAACTCTGCTGGCTTGATTTTTTTGCCAGTGACATTCTGTAGGTGTACGACCAAATCAACGGCGTCAATGCTATCAAGGTCGAGATCTTGGTATAAGTGCGCATCTGACTGAATGTCGGCTGCGTCAATTTCGAACAGCTCAACAAGCGCATCTTTAACTTGTTCAAATACTTGATCTTTATTTACATCAGTCATGAATATACCTACAACTTATTCATTAGTTTGAGAAGAAACGTATTTCGCTAGGTTTGCTACAGAAGCAAAGTGTTCGCGCGTGTTTGAGTCGTCGGCATCAATAACGATGTTGTATTGTTTTTTAATTGCGAGTCCAAGCTCAAGTGCATCGATAGAATCTAAGCCAAGTCCATCACCAAAAAGTGGTGCATCCGTTTCAATATCATCTACGGTTAAATCTTCAAGGTTTAAAGCATCAATAATAAGTTGCTTAATGTCGTTGTGTAACTGTTCCACTGGGACCTGCTTATTAATAAAAGTTTTCTGGAAAAATGTTTTCAGCTAGGTGCTGTTGTAAGCGTCGCGCCGCTATTGTCGGCGACGTAGTTTGCTTTATAAAAGGGTCAATCTCAACTTTATCCTTAACTTCAACCCTGAAAAAAGGCTTTGTTGCCGGTACTTGATACCATTTTTTCTCTTTTGTGAGGAAACTTGGCGTTACCGTAATATGGACAACCCTTAAATCTCGTTCTGTTCTTACCGCAATTTGTGCTGCGCCGCGTTGTAATTTTGGTTCTACACCAGGTGTTGTTCTTGTCCCTTCAGGAAATATAAGCAACACGTTGCCTTTGTTAAATCGTTCATCACAAAGTGCTAATAAATCATCCGGCGCTTCATTGGGAATATATCCGGCTGCTTTTACGATGTGCTTCATAAAAGGATTCGACCATATTGCCGATTTTACTAAACAGTCGCAGCGATTTAATTGTGAAGCAATGAGAACGTAATCGATTAAACTAGGATGGTTGGCAACAATTAAACAATTACGATCTTGTTGAAGAATATCGGCACCAATAATTTCGTAATCGATTGCTCCACTTAACTTCATCAATTTACAAAAGGTGTTGAATGAATATCGAATGGCACCTTGAACTTTATATTCACGTTCGGTTTGATCCGAAACGAAAATACGAATGGTCGGAATAACAATGAAGCTTAGTGCTAAACCACCTAACCCAAATACTGAAAAACAAAAGCCGGTTGCTAGCACGCGCCAATACTGATTTAAGCGACTCATTGCTTGTTCCATTCCCAAATTTGTTTCGGAGCGTGAATAGTCCACTGATTTTCATCTGACAGGTAGTGTTGCAAAAACGCTAAGCCTTGTGGCAACGGGTGGTTTGAGCATTTTGCACTGATGCCGCTTTGCACCGTGAAGCCATCTCCATGAGAAAGTATCAAACCGAGTCCAAACCCTTGGTATTGTTGGTTTTCATATTCTAAATAAGAGTCAGGCATAGGCTCATCAAAGTCAACAAGCAGCACTTTTTTATCAGGATTGTCGGACAAAAACAGCCATGCTTCTAATATTGCACTTTGGAATGTGTTTTCTGCCGCAGCGATAGAAGTGAGAGGGATGGGCTGTTTGGTTGCAATAGTGGCAAGCCCTGCGGCGGTATTATGCACTGACTGAGAAAAAGCCATCGGAGACGCTTCTTCACCGTTAATAATATCTTCAACTAACGCAACACTGCGATGCAATTCGCCATGACGACTCGAAAATACGAGGTAATCAACCTGATGTTGATTAAGTAATTCGATTGCCGTTTGCACTGCCAGTTTGCTAAGTGGACTCATTCTTCTGCGCATCATCGCAGGAATATCCGCAACATTGATTTTGCCATCTTCTGGCCATTTTATCTCTGTTGCCCATTGTTTCCATTCATTGGATTCGGATAAACCGAATGAATTCGCAGTCCACGCATCAATATTGAACGAAATGTTGATCTTCGAGTTTGGCATATTGGGTTAAATTGTTTATTTTACAGCTCGATACAAATTGGGTTTTACCCAAAGTCATAATAAAAAAGGAAATTATCATGTCGCGTTTTAAGCTGTATGTCTCGTTATTATTAACTTTGCTTCTTGTCGGTTGTGGACGAGTACAACCTGTAATGAATGTGGAGGATACTCCAGTTGCTTATGATCTTCAAAATAAACAAGTAAAAATGGCCATTGTGCAATCGGCAACCAACCGAGGTTGGACGATTGAAGAAGTAAGCCCAGGCGTTCTTATTGCAAAAATTCACGTTCGTAAACACTTTGCAGAAGTAAAAATTCCATATAACAACAAATATTACTCAATTATTTATCTCAACTCAGTAAATCTAAAAGCCAGTGATGGCAAAATCCATCGCAATTACAATCGTTGGATAAACAACTTGAATGTTGATATTCAACGAGCTATTGCATTGTTAGGCTCTCAGTCTAAACAATAAAAATATTAATTGCAGTTAGGTTTTTCCGTGTTAAATCAAAATAATGACCCTTTTAATGCTTTTGAAGCAAAAACAGAAGCTCAGAAGTTATCTTTTGCACCAATCGTGTTCCAGACCGCCAGAACGCTCCGAGATTTAGGTATTTTAGCCGCGCTAGACAGCGCCGGTTCACAAGGCATGAGTGCCACGGACATTGCCGAGAAAACGGGCGTGTCAGAATATGGTGTCAAAGTATTGTTGGATATGGCGATTAGCGCACATATTGTTTTATGGGAAAGACCTAACTATTCGCTTGCGAACCTTGGTTTTTACCTTCTTCACGATGGTATGACGAACGCAAACATGGATTTTACGGCTGATGTCTGTTACGCCGCGATGATGCATCTGACGGAAGCGATTCAAGAAGGTAAGCCTTCAGGTTTGAAAGAGTTGGGCAATTGGGAGACGATTTATCAAGGTCTGTCGACGCTGCCAGACCAAGCCAAACAGAGTTGGTTTAAGTTCGATCACTTCTATTCGGATCGCTCGTTTCCATTACTGCTTAAAGAAGTGTTTGCAAGCAAGCCAAAGCACCTAGTGGATATTGGCGGAAATACCGGGAAATGGGCTATTCAGTGTTGTAAGCATGATCCTGATGTTGAAGTTACTATTGTCGATTTGCCGCAGCAATTAGAAGTGGCGATGTCAAATGTCTCAGAGAACCAGTTCGCCGAGCGTGTACGTCCATACCCTGCCAACATGCTTGATAAAGCACAAACATTGCCTGAGCATGCTGACGTATGGTGGATGAGCCAGTTCTTGGATTGCTTTTCACCAATTGAGATCCTAAATATCCTTAAAAAAGTCAAAGCCCAGTTAACGAAGGGAGATACTATTTACGTATTGGAGCTATTTTGGGATGCCCAAAAATACGCGGGTGCTTCCTATAGTCTTAATGCAACCTCTCTCTACTTTACCTGTTTAGCCAACGGCAATAGTCGTTTTTATCGCAGTGATGATTTCTTAGAAATTGTCGAAGCGGCAGGTTTATCTGTCGTCGAAAGAACCGACAACATTGGCCTTGGTCACACCTTATTAAAATTACAAGCAAACTAAATTCAGAATGAAAACAGAGCTCAAGCAAGTTGTCGTCGTAGGAGCGGGCCCATCTGGCTCCACCGTTTCTGCGTTATTAAAATCGCGTGGCATAGATGTCGTTGTCATAGAAAAAGCCACCTTTCCACGTTTCTCTATCGGAGAAAGCCTGCTTCCTGCATGTATGGAAGTTGTCGAGCAAGCCGGAATGACCAATGCGGTAAAGCAGTTTGGCTTCCAATATAAAGATGGCGCTGCATTTCGTCGCAATGGTGTTTACACCCAGTTCGATTTTACGGACAAATATACCCCAGGGCCGGGTACGACGTTTCAGGTGCAACGTGCCAGTTTTGATAAAGTGCTCGCCGACAGTGCCGCAGAGCAGGGCGTCGATATTCGTTATCAACATGAGCTAGTTAGCTTGGCGTTTGAAGGCAAAAAATCGCGCTTAGAAGTTGTTGGGCCGGATAAACAGACCTATCAAATCGAAGCTGATTTTGTTTTGGATGCGAGTGGTTTTGGCCGTGTTTTGCCACGCTTGTTGGATCTTGAAGAGCCTTCTTGTCTTCCTCCAAGAAAAGCGATATTTACTCACATTGAAGATCGTATCTCTCCACAAGAGCCAGAGTACGATCGTAATAAAATTCTGATTTCCGTGCATCCTGAAAATCACGATGTGTGGTACTGGCTAATTCCATTCTCGAATGGTACATGTTCGTTTGGTGTGGTGGGTGAGCCTGAGTTTTTTGAGCGATACCCAGAGGATAAGCTTGCAGCTTTGCAGCAGTTGGCGAATGAAGAGCCGGGGTTGGCTTCTTTGTTGCGAAATGCGAATTACCCAAATCCCGCAGGCGAGTTGGGTGGCTATTCTGCTAACGTCAAACGTTTAGCGACAGAAAACTACGCACTGCTTGGCAATGCCGGCGAGTTTCTTGATCCTGTGTTTTCATCGGGTGTCACTATCGCCATGAAATCGGCGGAATTTGCGGCCGATTGCGTAGCTCGTCAATTAAATGGTGAAGTGGTTGACTGGCAAGAAGAGTATTCGGAACGCTTGATGGTGGGGGTGAACACATTCCGTACTTATGTGGAGGGGTGGTACAACGGCACATTGCAAGATGTGATTTTCTACCAAAACCCGAATCCACGTATTAAGCAGATGATTAGTGCGATTTTGGCTGGGTACGCTTGGGATACAAACAACCCTTACGTAAAACAAAGCGAACAACGTTTGTCGACGCTTGCTGAGCTGGTTCGAGAAGCGGAACTGTAGAGTATAAATTCTCTTAGCTGAGGATGCGTAAACCTAGGTCTTACCGAGAAATTGGTAAGACCTTTTTTATTCTCGACAATACCTTTTTATTTGTACTTCGAGCTTACTGGAGACATCTTGACCACTTGTTTCGAGGTGTATCGAATTTGAGAAAATTTATAGTGACTATGATCACATACATACTCATTGTTGCTGATATTTATATTAAACGTATAGGAAATGGATTACATTTTGGGAGTGTTCCCTAAATCCGGCTTCGTTGTGAAAACGGTTTATAAGCAACTGTATAAATTAGTAAAGTTCCAAAAACTGCACCAAAAAAAAGATAAGTTTCTTGCCAAATCAATTCGCTTGGTGAGTTCGAACAATCGACTGCGCCAAACACTTCCTTTACTTTCTCGAATTGTCAAAGAACACGACGCGCCAACTGTCTCTTCGGTTGTTGATCCCGAGAACGCGGTGGCGTGGGGAGGCAAAGTTTCTCCAGAGTTCAAATGCAAAGTCATTCGTATTAGTGAAGAGCTGGAGATCAACCCTAATCATCTGATGGCCTGCATGGCATTTGAAACCGCTGAAACCTTCAGTCCAAGCATCAAAAATGGTTCAGGAAGTGGGGCGACAGGGTTAATTCAATTTATGCCCTCTACCGCTGAGTCATTAGGAGTGAGTACGAAAACTCTTGCGAGGATGAGCGCGGTCGAGCAACTTGACTATGTAAAAGCCTATTACTGGCCATATCGCCATAAAATCAATAGCCTGGAAGATGCGTATATGGCAATTCTCTATCCTGCTGCGATTGGCAAACCGTCTTCTTTCGTTTTGTTCAAGCAAGGCTCGATTGCATACCGACAAAATGCGGGTATCGATCGTCACAATACAGGAAAAATCACGCTTAATGATGTTTCCTATAAAGTACGGAAAAAACTAGAGAAAGGTTTACAGCCCAATTTGATGGGATAGGGCCGTGCTTTATTCCACTTCGCTATTGTTGGTTGGTGTATCGGTGTCTTTGGTGACTCTGACTTGCATAATGCGATGTTTTTTAACGAGGAGTATGTCAAATCGCCAACCTTGGTAGTGAATGTGCTCCCCAACATTTGGGACTCGACCATAAAGCCATGTCAAAAGCCCATTTAATGTTTGAAAGCCTTCTCGCTCTTCGCCTTCTATGCTGCTCAGTTCGAGTTTATTCTTGAGCTCATTGAGCGGGATCAACGCGTCCATCAACCAGCTGCCATCTTTTTGTTGCTTGGCCCACACTTGCTGTGGTGCCATGCCCAGTTCTCCAGCAATCGACTTTAACAAGTCGTATAGGGTTACTAGGCCTTGTACATCACCATACTCATCGACAATAAAGACCATTTCCGCACTGGTTTGTTGCATGTAGTTAAGGAGAGGTAACCCTTTCATGGACTCGGGTACAAAACGTGGGCGCTTGAGCTGTTTAGCCAGTTTACTGATAGACAATTCGTCATATTCATCGAGCAGGACTTTGGATGAAATGGTACCAATAATATTGTCCAAACTACCCTTACAGACTGGCCATACGGAGTGTTGGGTTTGGCGAAGGTCAGTAAGGATGACATCAATAGGTTGGTTGGCATCTAGGTAATGGATATCGCACCGTGGTGTCATTAACGATAATGCTAAACGATCGTTAAGGTGGAGTAAGTTGCGAATCATCAATTGCTCTTGTGGCTCAATCGCACCGGACTCAGAGCCTTCGCTAACAATAGCAAAAATATCCTCCTCGGTAACAATCTCACCGTTGCTGTCGTTTTGGCGCAATAATCGGAGAAAAGTATCGGTTGAAAACGTCAATAAGAAGACAAAAGGAGTGGTGAGCTTGGCGAGCCAGTGGATCGGATAAGCTACGATAATAGCGATGGTTTCTGCGTTGTTTTGTGCAAAGCGCTTGGGAACGAGTTCTCCCACCACAATCGCGAAGTAGGTGATCATGAGCACGACGCTCATCGTTGAAAGTACCGTGGCTATCTCTCTTTCTAGCCCTTGGGTTACTAACCAATTTTCGAATGGTACTGAAAGCGTTGCTTCACCAAAAATACCACTTAATAGCCCGATGACGGTAATGCCTATTTGGATCGTGGAAAGAAACTGAGTCGGATTGTTTTTAAGTTCGAGCGCTAAAGCGGCAGAGGCGTTGTGTTCTGCAATTAATTTTAGCCTTCCGCTTTTGGCTGCGACTAGAGCGATCTCTGACATAGCAAACGCGCCATTGAGTGCGATTAATCCAACCAGCAGTAATACGTCCATAACGTTTCCCAGTAATGTACACGTTAGCAGCATAACTAGATTCACGCGCAAGAAATGTGATGTTGCGAGTAAATCATGCAGCGCTCTATTATCGGGCTCTACGCGCATGAATCCTTCTGTTACTTCACTGGGATTCTGATACACTACGCGCCCATTTCCTCTGTTGAGACGTTTCTATGCCATTTTCTAAGCTTGGTTTAAGCGCATCGATTACTGATGCAGTAAAAGCGCTAGGTTATGAAAAACCGACCTCTATCCAACAAAAAGCCATTCCAATCGTACTGCGTGGTAGCAACTTAATTGCTGCAGCACAAACGGGGACAGGTAAAACGGCCAGTTTTGTTTTACCAATCTTAGAAAAGCTTAGTCAAGGCGAAACGCAACGTAAAAAACGCGCTCGCGCTATTATTCTTACGCCCACACGCGAACTTGCGCTTCAGGTTCATCAAAGCATTGAAGCTTATGGTAAAAACTTACCGCTGCGCTCAATGGCGATGTTTGGTGGTGTGGATTATGCGCCACAAAAACAAGCCTTGATCGAGGGTGTCGATATTGTGGTAAGTACGCCGGGACGTTTGATTGACCTGTACGGTCAACGCGCCATTCACTTTGATGAAGTGGAAATGCTAGTGCTTGATGAAGCGGACAAAATGTTGGACATGGGATTCATCGATGCGATCGATAAGATCGTTGATTGCATGCCAGAACATGTTCAAAGTCTGCTGTTCTCGGCAACGCTATCTAATCCTGTTCGTGATTTGGCGAAAAACGCGATTATTGATCCTGAAGAGATCACGATTGCAAAACACAGTGCATCTAAGTCGAACATCAAGCAGTGGATCACCACCGTCGATAAGGACATGAAGTCGTCGCTGTTAAGTCACATGCTCAAAGAAAACGACTGGTCACAAGTACTGGTATTTATTGAAACCAAACACGGTGCTGCCAAGCTTGTTAGCCAACTTGAAAAGCGCGGCATTGTGGCTGAAGCGTTTCACAGCGGCCGTAATCAGCGTGTTCGCCAAGAATTAATAGAAAAGTTCAAAGCCGGTGAAATCCAGTACCTAGTCGCAACTGGTGTTGCAGCGCGCGGTATTGATATCGATAACTTGCCCGTTGTTATTAACTACGACTTACCGTATCCAGCAGATGAATATGTACACCGTATTGGTCGTACTGGTCGTGCTGGCGCACAAGGTGAAGCGATCTCATTAGTCTCAAAAGATGACTTTAAAAACCTTTGTATGATCGAGAGCCGTTTAGGGCACTTGCTAGAGCGAGTGGAAATTGACGGCTTTGCACCAAGAAAGCCAGTGCCGATTTCTATTTTAAATTACGTACCTAAGAACAAGCGTAAACCGCACGATAAGCGCGAATCAAAATAGCCTGTTTTATCTCTACGATCCAAAAGCCGCATTGTTGCGGCTTTTTGCGTTTTATGGAGATTCACTCATGGGTTGACAGTGTTGGCTTTTATGCCGTAATGAGGAAAAAAGTTAATTTATGTCATACGCTTAACACTCAAAGTGAGTCAGCTTTCGTAAAGCTTTTGTCAATTCTCTGTCCTCAGGTTTGCACAAGGTTAGGAATGGGCGCAGACTTTTTTTGCTTGCTAGTGAATGCATAAGATGAGGCATAAATGAAAACAGGTGATAAGCAATTCGCCGTTATTGGTCTTGGCCGATTTGGTTTGGCAGTGTGTAAAGAGCTACAAGATTCAGGAGCTCAAGTTTTAGCGGTTGATATCAACGAAGACAGAGTTAAAGAAGCTGCCAGTTTTGTTAGTCAGGCAATTGTGGCTAATTGTACTCACGAAGAGACGGTTGCTGAGCTTAAGCTTGATGATTACGACATGGTGATGATTGCTATCGGAGCGGACGTTAACGCCAGTATTCTCGCCACACTGATCGCCAAAGAAGCGGGAGTGAAGTCAGTATGGGTTAAAGCCAACGATCGATTTCAAGCGCGTGTTCTTCAAAAGATTGGTGCGGACCACATTATCATGCCTGAACGTGACATGGGGATACGTGTCGCGCGTAAAATGCTCGATAAACGGGTTCTTGAGTTCCACCCTTTAGGTAGTGGCTTAGCCATGACGGAGTTTGTGATTGGATCTCGTTGGATGGGTAAGACATTAAGTGACCTCGCACTGTGCAAAGTCGACGGTGTGCAAGTACTCGGGTTTAAACGGGGGCCAGAAATTACCAAGGCGCCAGACCTTAATACCAAGCTAGAAATTGGCGATCTCATTATTGTGGTTGGCCCGCAAGATGCGCTGGCAAATAAATTAAAATCACTATGACGCAGTTTCATCAAAAAGGCGTTTTTTACGCGCCAGATGGTAAACGAGAAAAAGCCAAGGGTAACGAGCCGCGGATTATATTGCTGAGTTTTCTCGGTGTGTTGCTGCCTTCTGCCGTGCTGTTAACCTTGCCAGTTTTTTCTGTTACAGGCCTTTCGATAACGGACGCTTTGTTTACCGCAACATCCGCCATCAGTGTGACAGGGCTTGGGGTTGTCGATACCGGGCAGCACTTTACGTTAGCCGGGAAGATCTTGCTGATGTTTTTAATGCAAATCGGTGGATTGGGGCAGATGACGTTGTCGGCGGTTTTACTCTATATGTTTGGTGTGCGTTTAAGCTTACGCCAGCAAGCGTTAGCGAAAGAAGCGCTAGGGCAAGATCGACAGGTCAACTTAAACCGACTGGTGAAGCGGATTGTGATTTTTGCGCTTGTCGCGGAATCTATTGGGTTTATTTTCCTTTCCGTTCGTTGGGTTCCTGAAATGGGCTGGCAAACCGGCATGTTTTACGCGTTATTTCATGCAATTTCTGCGTTTAACAACGCAGGGTTTGCTCTGTTTTCGGACAGCATGACGAGCTTTGTGAATGACCCGCTGGTCATCTTTACCCTGGCCGGGTTATTCATTTTTGGTGGGCTTGGTTTTACTGTTGTCGGAGACATCTGGCTGAACTGGCGTAAAGGTTTCCACTTTTTGCATCTTCATACCAAAATCATGCTTATCGCGACACCGATATTGCTCTTTGTTGGGACGGTGATGTTTTGGTTACTCGAGCGGAGTAATCCAAATACAATGGAATCGTTACCTGTGGTGGGTCAATGGTTGGCGGCATTCTTCCAATCCGCTAGTGCTCGAACGGCCGGATTCAACAGTGTCGACTTGGCGCAGTTTACCCAGCCAGCTTTATTGATCATGATTGTTTTGATGTTGATTGGTGCTGGGTCCACCTCAACGGGGGGCGGTATTAAGGTTTCCACATTTGCCGTTGCGTTCATGGCTACGTGGACCTTTTTGCGCCAAAAGAAACACGTGGTTATGTTTAAACGAACCGTAAACTGGCAAACCGTGACTAAGTCACTCGCCATTATCGTTGTGAGCGGCGCCATTCTGACAAGCGCGATGTTTTTATTGATGCTCACAGAGAAGGCAAGCTTTGATAAGGTCATGTTTGAAACCATTTCCGCATTTGCGACGGTAGGACTTACCGCTGGTTTGACGGCAGAGCTTTCTGAACCTGGCAAGTACATTATGATCGTGGTGATGATCATTGGTCGTATCGGGCCACTCACGCTTGCCTACATGTTGGCTCGCCCTGAACCTACCTTAATCAAATACCCAGAAGACGCCGTTCTTACAGGGTAAAGTAGTGTTTATCTGCACCCCACCGACCATAACGAGCACTGATTAATAGCAGTGCTCGTACATTTATAAAATATGTGGGACGTTGCCCAATTTTATCTACAAAGTCGCAGAAGTTTATTTCTTCTTCCTTTTGTTTCGATACTATTCATTCACTCAATTTATACCCTCGGAAGCCACACTTACAAAAGTATTTGGGCATCCGACGCTTTTGTAACGTGATGCTAAATAATATTGTGTTATCTGAGCGAATTGATACCAGCCTTAGTCGTTAGCCACTTAACCTCATTCTATGTTTATGGGTTACTGTGTACTGGCTGTGCTTGGAATTAAACGAATCGAAAAGATGGAGCCGTACTTTGAAGTTCAACACACTCGCCTTGACTATGCTAACTGCGCTTCTTGCAGGTAAGAGCATGGCAACTACTCCGCCATCACCAGTTTGGCATACTATTGCGTTGAGCGATGGTACCTCTAGTGAGGCAATTTTACGCGGCACTGCCGATTTCCACTGGTTTGAAGATAAACAAGGTAATGCCTTGGTTCATGAAGATGGCATTTGGTTGTTTGCACAGATTCAGCGCGAGTCAGACATCCCAACGTTGCGCTCGACGGGTGTTGCTAAAACTCAATCGAGTGATGCGCCTGAATCGGCGAAGTTTCGCCCGGATCTACAAGTTAAGCCGCAGTTATCTTCTCTAAAAACCATTGAACCGATGGCGCGCCAAAATCTATTGCGTTCGGCGCAAGGTTATCAGGCGATGAGTAACTCATCGGTGAAGCAACAACCACTGTTGGTTGTGCAAGTCTCCTTTGATGACCAAGCAATGGTGCATGACTTCGAACAACGTGTGTTTAATACCGATGGCCAAAGCGTTGTCGATTATTTTGATAAAAACTCTCAAGGGAAATTCAAAGTTGTCCCTGCGATTGAGAGTTATGGTACCGCGAATGATGGTGTGATCAATGTGACCGTGGCGCAAAGCCACCCAAATTGCCACTCTAGCTCAACTGACAAGACTTGTACTGCCAAGTTGAATGCGGTCTTCACCGAAGCGTATCAAAAACTGGATCCGTACTTTAATCTTTCGGCTTACGACAGCAATCAAAATGGTACCGTAGAACCGGCAGAGTTGTCAGTGATGTTTATTTTTGCTGGTGGCGACCGTTCAACCGGATTCCTTGATCGTCCTTCTATTTGGCCTCATAAATTCTCTCACGACGATGTGACACTAGATGGCAAAAAAATTGCCGATTATTGTGTGTTTGCTGACTACCAAGTTGATCATCAAGCGACGTTAGGCGTGATCGTACATGAGCTTGGCCACTTAATGCTTGGCTTGCCGGATTTGTACGCAAGGAACAGTGATGCTTCGATCGGTTCTTGGGGCGTGATGGGTGGTGGTTCATGGGCACAGAAACCGGGAGACTCATACGCAGGAGACACGCCAGTGAACATGAGCGCCTGGAGTAAACACGCCGCTGGTTTCGTAGTACCAACGATCACTCATGAAAGCCCGATGCCTATTTCCGTGAACAACGACGATGTCAAACTGGTGTATCTCGACCCGTACTTGAAAGAGTTTGGCCCACGCGTTTATTTGGAAAACCGTACCTTTAGCGGTTACGACCGAGCATTGGCGGCAGAAGGCATACTAGCGACGTCGGTTAATGTCCAGAATCGCTTTAACGATGTTGGCGCGATGCAGGTTCAAATCATGCAGGCCGATGGTCTGAATGAGTTAGAACATGATGGAAGCAGTGATGCCGGCGATTTGTATCCTAATGGTGGCAATGTCATTTCAGATACATCGACCCCAAGTCTGAGAGCGATCGCCGGGTTTGATACTGGGGTTCGTATTTCCAACATTGCCAGCAATACCAACGGCGGCAGTTTTTCTCTTGAGCATATAAACGAGCCAAATAAATCGGCATGGTTGAACTCTCTTCACCAAGGTTATGTGTACGCAAGTGGCAGTAACACCCTGGCGGTATCATTGGATTTGAATGCTGAGACAAAGCTTGATGGTCTTCAACTTTACGCGCAAAGCAATAGCGCTCAAAGTGACATGACTTATCGAGTATGGCGATTCCCATTCTCAGGTAACGTGGGCTACCGATTAATATTGGATCAGAACAATGCTGAACTTTTACAGCAAGGTAGCTTCCAAAAGCCATCCCGAATTTTATTCCCTCAACCGAGCCAATTAAGTGCGGGTCAGTACCTGTTAGTAGTGGAATTAGAAGGCGGTGAATTTGAATCGAACTTTGACTTTGGCCGCTTACTAAAAACTGAAAAATCATCCCTGCCTGTAATGTGGACTGGTAATTACAATGAGATAGGTACGTTTGGTTTAGAGCAAGCCGGGTTCTCTTATGTTCCGTTCGCAGCACTCTTGAATGTGGAGGCGAACAACATTGTTGAAGCGAAAGCTGATTCACTGCAAACCGATAAGAATACGCCAATCGATCTGAACTTGATGGACAATGATTTCATGGCCATAGGGTATCAGTTCAATGTGGACATTGTGCAGAAGCCTGAGCACGGCACCATTTCTGGCAACCAATACCAACCTGAAGCTAACTTTGTTGGTTTGGACAGCTTCCAATATCGTTTGCTGTCTACGGATGGCGTGTATTCGTCTTCGGTTGTGAGCGTGCAGGTCGAAGTACTTGGTAGTAACGAAGCACCAAAAGCGCTCATCGATGTGGATAGCCAAAAGATTACTGCTGGACAGAAAGTAACATTGTCGGCGGCAAACAGCACAGATGCGGATGGCGATGTGTTGAACTACCGATGGGAGCAATTGGCTGGTACTTCAGTTTCTATCGGAAATTCGACCAGTGCTACGGCAAGCTTTACAGTGCCTCAAGGTATAAAAGCGGGTGAGGTTCTGACATTCCGTCTAACTGTTACTGATCCAAGTAATGAAACCTCCAGTGCTACCGTCAATTTAACCATGCAAAACGCAGCGCCAGTCACGTTAGCAGATACGGCGACCGTTGCCGTTGGTGAAAGCATTGTGATTGATGCTGCTGGCAATGATTCGGATGTGAATGGCGATAAACTGGTTGTAGAAAGCGTACAGAACCTAACGGGCGTGGGAAGTGCGAGTGTAGAGAATGGTAAAATTCGTTTTCAAGCTCCGGATAGTGCGGTTGATAACATCAAGCTGCAATATACGGTTTCAGATGGCAACGGTGCTACCGCAATAGGTGAAGTGACCGTTACGGTTGTCGCTTCCTTGAAAACAACGACATTCAAGAACTCTGAAGGTAGCGGCAGTGTTTCTTATTGGGCTCTGATGTTACTTGTTGCATTGGGCTGGCGACGCCGCGTCTAAAACGATATCGAATTACGGTATAAGCCACTCACATTGAGTGGCTTATTTTTTGTGCCTGTTTTACTTCCTAAAACTTCTCATTATCTTATGAGATGTGTTTCTCATTATTTTTAAAGCGATTTTTCTATTCAGCGGTTACCCTATGGGCAGATTTTTATAAATTAAGGATGTTGTATGTCAACCGAGGACTTTTCTGTTTCGGCAATATGCCGAGAAGCAGCAGTGATGGTCAGAAGGAACCTACTCGCAATTGTCATTGCTTGTATTCCATTGATCATCGTGCACTCAATTTTTGTGTTTATGTATCCTGAAATGACGGGGCAAGATCAAGCGAACGCTCAAGAAGGAAACATCGCGGGATTTTATTTCGTCACAATCATTTTATACCCTCTTGTTGCCGCGATGGCGGCTGTGCGTGTACACCGAATTTATTTGGTTGGCGATTACATGCACTCAGCGTTGGATGTATTTCGCTTGTCAGCCAGAGAATTCCGTTTCATTGGCTGGTGGATATTATTTGGGTTGATGATGATGCTCGTCATTGGTATCCCGATCTTTGTGTTGTCGTTTCTCTATATTGCAGAAAGTGGTGAACCCGATTTTGTCGCCATGGCATTTATCACAACGGTTGCAAGCATTCCGGGCTATTGGGTGATGGCGCGCTGGTCGTTCGTGTTGCCAGCGACCGCAATGGATCATCAGCCGCGCAGCTTGCGTCGTTCGTGGAACCAAAGCAGACCATACAACAAACAAGTATTCATTTTGATGGGCTTAATTCCATTGGGCGCGGGATTGCTCAGTCAGCTTATCTTTAGTCACTTTACTAACCTCTTCATGCTGAGTCTTGTGGGTGTTGCCTATGGTATTTTCGGTGCGTACCAGTTGGCTTTGTTATCGTTGAGCTATAAAACGGTCGTGGATATTGAACGCGCTCGTTTTGATACACCATCAGAGCCACCAAAAACGGGTGAAGAGTTTTCCGCTTAATCATTTGATCGCTTTTACATACCACTTCCGTTTGTGAGGTGGTATGCAGCGGGTTAATACCTTCCTACCGCCTTCGCGTTATTCACGCAAAATACCCATGCCCATTTCATGGCTGAATGACAGTGACGTTCACACGTATACTGACAGCAGTACTTCTTTTTATTAAGGAACCCCACATGTCCATTTGGCAACGGGTCAGTTTCACCCATCGCTTTAGTCAATTACCGTCAGCTTTCTATACTTTGGTCGAGCCGCAACCCTTGGATAACGCTCGTTGGGTCGCTTGGAATTGTGAGTTTGCGCAGCAGTTTGGTTTACCAGCAGAGCAAAGCGATGAGCTATTGGCGGTTTTTTCTGGGCAAAGCGAATTCGAACCGTTTCGCCCTCTGGCGATGAAATACGCAGGACATCAGTTTGGCGTTTACAACCCAGACTTGGGCGATGGACGTGGATTGCTGTTGGCGGAAATTGAGCATCAAGATGGCACTTGGTTTGATCTTCACCTTAAAGGCGCGGGGCTAACCCCCTACTCGCGAATGGGGGACGGCAGGGCGGTGTTGCGCTCAACCATTCGTGAGTATCTATGTAGTGAAGCCATGGCAGGGCTTGGGATCCCGACGACTCGTGCTCTTGGCATGATGGTCGGTGACACGCCGGTTTATCGCGAGAAAACAGAATTCGGCGCAATGTTGATTCGTATGGCGGAGACCCACGTGCGTTTTGGCCATTTCGAGCATTTTTTCTATACCAATCAATTGGCAGAGCAGAAGTTGCTGGCGGACAAAGTGATCGAGTGGCACTTTGCTGATTGTGCATCGGCAGAGAAGCCATACGCTGCAATGTTTGGTGAAATTGTTCAGAAAACAGCGGACATGATTGCTTATTGGCAAGCGTATGGGTTTGCTCATGGGGTAATGAACACCGACAACATGTCGATCCTTGGTCAAACGTTTGATTACGGCCCGTTTGGTTTTCTTGATGATTATGAGCCGGGATATATTTGTAATCATTCCGACTACCAAGGCCGTTATGCATTTGACCAACAGCCAAGAATTGCGCTTTGGAACCTATCAGCACTCGCGCATGCGCTATCGCCACTCGTTGAGCGAGAAGATTTAGAAGCGTCGTTGAGTCAATTTGAAGTCCGGTTGAGTCAGCAGTTCAGCCGCCTAATGCGTGAGAAGTTGGGTTTAAAAACCAAGATCGCGGAAGATGGACGTTTATTTGAAGCAATGTTTGAGCTCCTTCACCAAAATAACACGGATTACACTCGCTTCTTTAGAACGCTTTCAAATCTTGATACTGATTCTTCTCAAGCCGTAATCGACTTGTTTCTTGACCGAGAAGCTGCGCGAGCTTGGCTTGATCTGTACTTAGCTCGATGTGAACTAGAGGTTGATGAACTAGGGGATCTGATTTCAGCCGAACAACGTTGCGAACAGATGCGTCAAGCCAATCCCAAATACATCTTGCGTAACTACTTGGCTCAGTTGGCGATTGATAAAGCGGAAGAAGGGGACTTTAGCGAATTACACCGATTGGCCGAACTGTTAAAGCGCCCATTTGATGAGCAGCCCGAGTTTGATGATTACGCGAAATTGCCACCAGAATGGGGGAAGAAAATGGAGATAAGCTGTTCTTCATAAATGGGTCATTTCCCACCCATTTGAATCTTTTTCTTGGGTGGAATTCACTCGTTATACTCTGTATTCATGTTAATGGGCTTTGTTAATTTATTGAAATACATATGAATTTTAACATGGTCCATTAATTGCTCTTTGTTGAACATCCGTACCCATCGCCTAACACTTAGTTATTCATGGACGGGATGGGATGTGATTCAACAAGGAGAATAATAATGTTTAAGCCTCTAACTCTACTATCTGTCTCTGCGCTTGCTGTAACGAGCTTTAACGCTGCCGCGAATTGTGACCCAGGTGAAACGGTCATCAAGTTCAGCCATGTAACGAACGCGGACAAACACCCAAAAGGTATTGCGGCTTCGTTGCTTGAAAAACGTGTCAACGAAGAAATGAACGGTAAAGTCTGTATGCAGGTGTTTCCGAACTCAACGCTTTACGATGATGATAAGGTGTTGGAAGCACTACTAAATGGTGATGTTCAACTCGCTGCACCTTCTCTTTCTAAGTTTGAGAAATTCACCAAAAAGTACCGCCTTTTCGATCTGCCTTTCTTATTCGACGATGTCGACGCTGTTGACCGCTTCCAAAACTCTGAAGCCGGTGAAAAGCTGAAAAACTCAATGAAACGACGTGGCCTACAAGGTATTGCGTTTTGGCATAATGGCATGAAGCAAATGTCAGCCAACAAGCCGCTCATTTCTCCAGCCGATGCTGAAGGGCTTAAGTTCCGTGTTCAAGCTTCGGACGTTCTCGTTGCTCAGTTTGAACAGCTAGGCGCAAACCCGCAAAAAATGTCATTCAAAGAAGTGTACGGTGGCCTGCAAACTAAGGTTATTGATGGTCAAGAAAATACTTGGTCAAACATCTACGGCAAAAAGTTCTTCGAAGTTCAAGATGGCATTACGGAAACGAACCACGGGATTCTGGATTACCTAGTGGTGACGTCAAACGACTTCTGGAAAAACTTACCAGACGATCAGCGCGAGCAGCTAAACACAATCATCCAAGAGGTGACAGCGCAGCGTAATGCTGAGTCGACCAAAGTGAACCTGGCGAACAAAAACAACATCATCGAAGCTGGTGGTGTGGTTCGCACGTTAACGCCAGAGCAGCGCCAAGAATGGGTCACTGCACTTCAGCCAGTATGGAAGAAGTTTGAAAAAGACATTGGTTCTGACCTAATTGAAGCCGCTTTGGCTTCTAACCAAAAATAATAACGCCTAGCACGCTTAGCCCTCTCGATTAGAGGGGGCTCTTTTCCCCTACAGACGACGTGATGTAATTATGGAACAGACTTTTTTTGCCAAGGCTGGACGAATCACCGATGCCATTGAAGAGACTTTGATTGCTTTCTTCTTAGGTGCCATGACCTTGTTAACCTTTGCCAATGTCATCTTTCGTTATGTCTTTAACGACAATATTCTTTGGGCGCTTGAGCTCACCGTCTTTATGTTCGCATGGATGGTGTTGGTCGGCGCTTCTTACGGTGTGAAAAAACACTTTCATATTGGTGTTGATGTGATCATCAACATAGTGCCAGAGGGCAAACGAAAAGCCTTGGCGTTATTTGCTGCAATATGCTGTTTAGCCTTCTCTATTTTGCTTTTAATTGGCTCTTGGAACTACTGGTATCCGTTCGCCACAGACCGAGCGTGGTATGAAACGGATGATATTCCAATGCCGGAAATGCTTCAGTTTATGGCGGATTGGTTAAACGAGGGAGAGCGTTACGAAAAGCTGCCACGTTTTATTCCTTATTTCGCTTTGCCGCTTGGTATGGCGTTGCTAACGCTGAGATTTGCTCAGGCAACATGGCAAATTGCTACCGGAAAGCTCGACCGACTGATTGCAGGGCATGAAGCAGAAGAAGAGCTAGAGGCGCTTCAAGAAGAGATGAGTGATGCCGGTGATCTTATGGCTCCAAAGGCCTCAGACAATTCTAAGAGCAAGGAGCAATAAGCCATGGATATCTTATTTCTATTTTTGATGGTGATTGGCTTCATGCTCGTCGGCGTGCCAATCGCAGTTTCTCTGGGGCTTTCCAGTATTCTTTTCCTTTTGATTCATTCGGATGCGTCTTTGGCGTCTGTTGCTCAAACGTTGTTTAATGCATTTGCTGGACACTACACTCTATTAGCAATTCCATTCTTCATTTTAGCTTCAAGCTTTATGTCGACAGGTGGTGTAGCAAAACGGATCATTCGTTTCGCGATTGCGATTGTAGGCTGGTTCCGTGGTGGTTTAGCGATGGCTTCGGTTGTCGCGTGTATGATGTTTGCCGCGCTATCAGGTTCATCTCCAGCAACGGTTGTTGCCATAGGTAGCATCGTTATCGCAGGTATGATCAAAAACGGTTACTCAAAAGAGTTTGCGGCCGGCGTAATTTGTAACGCAGGTACGCTAGGGATTTTGATTCCGCCGTCTATCGTTATGGTAGTTTACGCTGCCGCGACCGATGTGTCAGTTGGACGCATGTTTCTCGGTGGTGTGATACCGGGTTTGTTGGCTGGCGTCATGCTGATGATAGCGATCTATATTGCTGCCCGTATTAAGAACCTGCCAAAACAACCATTTGTCGGTTGGAAAGAGACGTTTGATGCAGCTAAGGATGCAAGCTGGGGCTTGTTGCTGGTGGTGATCATTCTCGGTGGTATTTATGGCGGTATTTTCACCCCAACAGAAGCCGCTGCAGTTGCTGCTGTGTACTCGTTCTTTATTGCCAACTTTGTATACAAAGACATGGGGCCATTTGCAGACAATAAAAACACTAAACCTGCGCTCGTTAAAATCTTCCAAACCTTCGTTCATAAAGACACCAAACACACGCTGTATGAAGCGGGTAAACTCACCATCATGCTGCTTTTCATTATTGCCAATGCGTTAATTTTGAAGCACGTTCTCACGGAAGAGCGCATCCCGCAAATGATCACAGAGTCAATGATGTCAGCTGGTTTAGGACCAATCACCTTCTTGATTGTGGTGAACGTATTGCTGTTGATTGGTGGTCAATTTATGGAGCCATCAGGCTTATTGATCATTGTTGCACCACTGGTGTTCCCAATTGCGATAGCACTGGGGATCGACCCAATTCACTTAGGTATTATGATGGTGGTGAATATGGAGATAGGTATGATAACACCACCTGTTGGGCTTAACTTGTTTGTTACTGCAGGTGTCGCCAAAATGTCGATGATGAATGTAGTAAAAGCCGCACTGCCATGGGTGGCGGTGATGTTCCTATTCCTCATTATTGTAACGTACGTGCCATGGGTGTCGACTTGGTTACCAACGACCTTGATGGGGCCAGAAATCATTACTAAGTAATGGCACCAGATATTTGAAGAAAAACAAAAGAGGTGTGATGATTCACACCTCTTCGTCTATGGGTTTGTAGCTAGGCCTACGAGGGTCTGGGTGGACTCGCCGCTCGTAGCTTCGCCACTTCTTTTTATTCTTGCGCCGCTCCTCGCCTGAACGTCTCTCTTCTTGATATTGCCCGTCTACCATCACGGTATCTGTAATGATCGGTATTCTCACTTTCTCGTTCATATCCGTAACAACCATGATGAATCAGTTATTAAAAATTATGATTCAAGTTGGATATAATACCAATCCTTGAGAATCGTTTTATTTATAGAGCTCTTTATCTATTTGATAGCGTTGCATTTTGTCATACAGAGTTTTTCGAGGCACATTCAATTGCGCCATTGTTTGTTTAATGCTGCCGTTATTTTCCAGTAATGCGCCTTCAATGGCTGCTCTCTCGAACTCTGCAACTTGTTCTGCAAGACTTGAAGAAGGCTTGGCAACCGGAGTCGATTCTCCTAACTGAATTAATTTACCCAATAGCACGAAACGCTCTGCTGCATTTCTTAGCTCGCGAACATTGCCTGGCCAGTCATGGTTCATCAGTTGGGCGAGGTCGTGGGATGACAAACTGGGAGAGCTTTTACCGTAACGTGAAGCCGCTACCAATAGGAAATGATGGAAGAGGGCAGGGATGTCTTCTTTCCGTTCACGCAGTGGCGGGAGATCTAAGGTAACCACATTCAGTCGATAGTAAAGATCTTGGCGAAAGGTTCCCTCTTCAGCAGCGCGTTTCAAATCGACTTTGGTGGCGGCAATCACTCGAATATCTAAGGGCAAGAGTTCATTCGAGCCGACACGCTCAATCACACGCTCTTGCAGTACTCTCAGTAAACGGATTTGGGCTTGGATTGGCATTGACTCTATTTCATCCAAGAAAAGTGTACCGCCTTGAGCAAATTCAAACTTACCGATACGGCGGCTTTCTGCGCCAGTAAATGCGCCTTTTTCATGCCCGTAGAGTTCGCTCTCAATCAAATTCTCTGGTACTGCACCACAATTTACTGCGACAAAGTTTTGGTTCCGTCGAGAGCTTTGCTCATGCAAAGAGCGGGCGATTAACTCTTTACCTGTACCAGTTTCGCCAAACAATAAGATATCTGCATCAGTATCGGCGATGTGAGCAATGGTTTCGCGTAACATTTGAATGCTAGACGTTTCTCCGATAACACGAGGTCCGAGCGTTTTACTTGCCTTGAGAGACAGGCGTAACTTCTCGTTTTCAACCGTTAATTGGCGCTTCTCAATGGCGCGCTTGACGGTTTCAACTAGGTGCTCAGGTGGGAATGGCTTTTCGATAAAATCATACGCTCCTTGGTGTAACGCATTAACTGCCATTGAGATATCGCCATGACCAGTAATCATAATCACGGGAAGATGGGTGTCTTTTCGTACAAGGGTATTCAGTAAATCCATCCCTGAAATACCGGGTAAGCAAATATCGGTAATCACCACACCTGGCTCGGCTCCCTGCTTAATGGCGAGTAAGGCAGATTCAGCGTCTGGAAAGAATGTGGCATCGATATCTGCCAATTCAAACGTTTGTTCTATTGCCAGTCTAAGATCGGCTTCATCATCAATAAAAAACACCTGACACATGATCTCATCCTTTTGATTGTTCTGTGTTGTTAGGAGCGATAGGTAAACACAATGAAAATCGAGCTCCGCCTTGTTCTCGATTTTGGGCACATAATCTTCCGTTCATACTGGCTAAGATTTGTTGCGAGATAGAGAGTCCTAAACCTAACCCATTTTGTTTGGTAGTTAGGAAAGGCTCACATAAGTCCGAAAGTGAGAAATCTCCAAGCCCTGGACCATTGTCATCTACATGAATCCAAACCAAACCGGCATGTTCGTCTTGCTCTACGGATAACTGTACTTGTTTGTCTTGTTGCTCTTTGAGAGCCTCTATCGCATTGGTCAGCAAATTAACCAACACTTGTTCAAGTTGAATGATATTGATCTGAACTTCAACATCGTGCTCTGGTACCTGCGTTTCTAGCGTGACACGTGCAGATTTAAGTGCGGGTTTCATCAGCTCTTTGACTGAGGCAATTACTGGAAACAAACGAGATTGAGCCAGCTCGTTTCCACTGGTTTTTTTAGCGAAAGAACGAAGCTGCTGACTGATGTTTGCCATACGATCAGTGAGGGCTGAGATGCGAGTTAGATTATCTTCCACTCGCTCATATTTTTCTTTTTGGAGGAACAGCTTGCCGTTTTCAGCAAAGCTGCGAATGGCCGCAAGTGGATTATTCAGTTCATGACTGATACTGGCTGACATTTGCCCCAATACTGCTAGTTTCGCAGCTTGAACGAGTTCGTCTTGCGTTAGGCGAAGTGTTTGTTCGGTTTCAATTCTCTGGGCGATTTCTGCTTGCAATTCTGCGGTGCGAGCCATGACTTGATATTCAAGTTTTTGATTGGCCTCTTGCTGAATTCTCTCAAGTTGTAAGTGGCGCTGTTGACGGTGATAGATGAGCTGGCCAATTAAAAACAACACGGTGAATGCAAGAGTAAGTACAAAAATGTAACCCATTGTGAGCCAGACGATAGACTGCTTGGGAGACAATACACGGATGGTCAGCTTGAGTTCTGGTAGGGGCAACGAAGAGACCACCAAGGTCCCTTTGTTATATGGGTAACCTTGTTTAAGCTCAGAATGCGTTTCCTCCACATTGCCCACCAATCCTAGAGTTTCAATTGGCTCATCAAGATATTGTCGGCTTGCCCAAACTTGTTTTCTTTCATTCTCAGTCAGTGGTTGTAAGCTTTTGAGTAGCCAATCACTTCGGCTGCTCATGAAAACAATCCCGTGCGGATCGCTCGCGACGAACACACTATTTGGTTGCTGCCAGTTGTCTTCTATCTTACTCAAGTCCATCTTAACCACGACCACACCAAGGACGCCGCCCGCGTATATGATCGGATAAGAATAGTAGTAGCCACGCTTACCCGAAGTCGAACCCAGCGCGTAGTATTGGCTTCGTTCCCCAACGATTGCTTGTTTGAAGTAAGGGCGGAACGCAAAATTTCGTCCAATAAAAGATCGCTCTTTACGCCAGTTGCTGGCCGCGACCGTCGTACCCCATTGATCGATTAAATAGGTATCTGCCGCTTCAATCACGTCATTAACGGATTCTAAATACCGATTGGTGAGTTCCAGTTGGGCACTGTTATTTGGATGCAGTAACGCTTGATGGAGAGGGTCATCTTTAGCCAGAAGATTAGGGATATGGGCGTATTTATCGAGTTTGTTTTTAATATGACTAGAAAATTGCTCAAGTTGTGACTGGTGTTTATCAAGCAATGATTGATAACTAGTCTGCCAAACCCAATGACCACCTATGATTGCGCAAAGGAAATAGAAGGCAAAAAAAGTCAGCAGAATCCGGTTTTTTTGCGACATCCTTACACTCCTTAAACCTTTCCTTTGGTCACGTAAGAAAATGTTAATAGTTTGTAGGGAGGATTAGGGATTTAGTTTTCAACTCTGTGGAGTAAAACAAGAGCAAGATCTCTTTTTAGGCTTTTCGATAAAAAAACCGGTCGATTCTCTTGAAAAAGTCGCTATTGTCCCCATTCTAGATATGCTGACGATACTTAGACGGTGTTTGAATCGCATTTTTGAAGAAAAAATGGGTCAGCATTCGAGAATTTAGCGCAGACAATGTCCACATAGTGGCTATTGGCTCGACAGGGTTGCGACAGATCGCTAGAATGTCGCGTCTAAAAATTCTGTCCTGAGGCTAATAGGAGATACCTTTGGTAATTTTATCGAAGATATCACTGATTAGTCCGGTACTGACAAACAGTATCGATACTCGATTTAAATTAGGTGTTCGGACAGAACACTACACAAGGATGAAGCGTAAGCTCCGCTGAGTTTCGCTCATACGCTCGGAAAACCGAGCCACTTTAGAGGTTTATATATAATGCAAGTTACTGTTGAAACGCTAGAGGGCCTAGAGCGCCGTCTAAACATTACTGTTCCAGCTGCAAACATCGAAGACGCTGTAACAGCTGAACTACGCAACATCGCTAAAAACCGTCGTTTCGATGGTTTCCGTAAGGGTAAAGTGCCTCTAAAAATGGTTGCTAAGATGTACGGCAAAGCAGTACGTCAAGACGTTCTTGGTGAAGTTATGCAACGCCACTTCATCGAAGCTATCGTTAAAGAGAAAATCAACCCAGCTGGCGCTCCAACTTTCGCTCCTGTAGAAAACAAAGAAGGTTCAGACCTAGTTTTCACTGCAACTTTTGAAGTTTACCCAGAAGTTGAGCTTAAAGGCCTAGAAAACATCACTGTTGAAAAACCGCTAACTGAAGTTAAAGACGCAGACGTAGAAGAGATGATCGATACTCTACGTAAGCAACAAGCTACTTGGGTTGAAGTTGAAGAAGCAGCAGAAGATGGCAAACGCGTAAGCATTGACTTCGTTGGTTCTATCGACGGTGAAGAATTCGAAGGCGGTAAAGCTGAGAACTTCCCACTAGAAATGGGCGCTGGTCGCATGATTCCTGGTTTCGAAGACGGTATCGCAGGTAAAACTGCAGGTATGGAATTCGACATCGACGTGACTTTCCCAGAAGATTACCACGCTGAAAATCTAAAAGGTAAAGCAGCTAAGTTCGCAATCAAAGTGAACAAAGTTGAAGCTCGTGAACTACCAGAACTAAACGACGAGTTCGTTGCTAAGTTTGGTGTTGTTGAAGGCGGTGTTGAAGCACTTAAAGCTGAAGTTCGTAAAAACATGGAACGCGAGCTTAAGCAAGCTGTTAAGAACCGCATCAAAGAGCAAGCGATTGACGGTCTAGTTGAGCAAAACGACATCAACGTACCATCAGCGCTTATCGAGCAAGAAATTCAAGTTCTACGCCAACAAGCTGCACAACGCTTCGGTGGTAACCCAGAAGCTGCTGCACAGCTTCCACGTGAACTGTTCGAAGAGCAAGCTAAACGTCGCGTAGTAGTTGGTCTTCTACTAGGTGAAGTAATCAAGTCTGAAGAGCTAAAAGCGGACGACGAGAAAGTTAAAGCTCTAATTGAAGAAATGGCTACTGCATACGAAGATCCATCAGAAGTTATTGCTTACTACGAGCAAAACGAAGAAATGATGAACAACATGCGCAATGTAGCTCTAGAAGAGCAAGCAATCGACGCGATCATCGCTAAAGCACAGGTTTCTGAGAAAGAAGTAGGCTTCAACGAGCTACTTAACCAACAACAACCTGCTGCTTAATAAGCAATATCTTGCGTAGAAGGTTGACTTAACGTTAACTATTCTGCTAACAATGGTCCGTATGATAGTCATCATCCGGGCCATTTATTTTAGGGACATAAGAATATGAGCTACCAAGAAAAAAATGCAATGTCGCCAATTATGGACGCGCTAGTACCAATGGTGGTTGAACAAACTTCCCGCGGCGAACGCTCTTACGACATCTACTCACGTCTGCTGAAAGAGCGCGTGATTTTTTTAACGGGTCAAGTGGAAGACCACATGGCAAACCTTGTCGTGGCTCAGCTACTTTTCCTAGAATCTGAAAATCCAGATAAAGATATTTTCCTATACATCAACTCGCCAGGTGGCAGCGTAACAGCTGGTATGTCTATCTACGATACCATGCAGTTTATTAAGCCAAATGTGAGCACTGTATGTATGGGTCAAGCATGTTCAATGGGTGCCTTCCTGTTAGCAGGTGGTGCGCCAGGTAAGCGCTACGTACTGCCTAACTCTCGTGTAATGATCCACCAACCATTGGGTGGTTTCCAGGGTCAAGCTTCTGATATCCAAATCCATGCTCAGGAAATCCTGACCATTAAGCAGAAGCTAAACAAGTTGTTAGCAGAACATACTGGCCAGCCTCTTGAAGTCATTGAGCGCGATACTGATCGTGATAACTTCATGTCATCAGAGCAGGCTGTGGAATACGGTATCGTGGATGCAGTGTTAAGCCACCGCGGCGAGTAATTAGCCAGCGCATTTTGGCAAAAATTGATATACACTCATTCATGAAGAGTAAAGGCTAAGAGGTTAGCGAATGACAGATAAAAGCAAAGAAAGTGGCAGCGGTAAATTGCTGTACTGTTCTTTCTGCGGCAAAAGTCAGCACGAAGTTCGCAAGCTAATCGCAGGTCCGTCAGTGTACATTTGCGACGAGTGTGTCGACTTATGTAACGATATTATTCGCGAAGAAATCAAGGATGTTCTCCCTAAGAAAGAATCTGAAGCGTTACCAACGCCAAAACAGATCCGTGAACACCTTGATGACTATGTGATCGGGCAAGATTACGCGAAAAAAGTGCTCGCAGTTGCGGTATATAACCACTACAAGCGTTTACGCAATGGTGATACAACGAGTGAAGGTGTGGAGCTTGGTAAAAGTAACATCCTTCTAATTGGCCCAACAGGTAGCGGTAAAACACTACTTGCTGAGACATTAGCTCGATTCTTGGATGTGCCATTTACAATGGCAGACGCAACCACACTAACCGAGGCTGGTTATGTGGGTGAAGACGTTGAAAACATCATCCAAAAGCTTCTGCAAAAATGTGATTACGATGTAGCTAAAGCTGAACGTGGCATCGTTTACATTGATGAAATTGATAAAATTTCACGCAAAGCTGAAAACCCATCTATTACGCGTGACGTATCTGGTGAAGGTGTTCAGCAGGCGCTACTAAAACTTATCGAAGGCACGGTTGCATCGGTTCCACCTCAAGGTGGTCGTAAGCACCCTCAGCAAGAATTCCTACAAGTGGACACGTCGAAGATCCTGTTCATCTGTGGTGGTGCATTTGCTGGCCTAGATAAGGTGATTGAGCAGCGTGTTGCAACAGGTACAGGTATTGGCTTCGGTGCTGAAGTTCGTTCTAAAAACGAATCGAAGACCGTGGGTGAGCTATTTACTCAGGTTGAGCCTGAGGATTTAGTGAAGTACGGACTCATTCCAGAATTCATTGGTCGTCTTCCTGTGACAACAACACTGACTGAGCTTGATGAAGAAGCGTTGATTCAGATCCTATGTGAACCGAAGAACGCATTAACCAAGCAATACGCAGCATTGTTTGAGCTTGAAAACGCTGAACTTGAGTTCCGAGAAGATGCGCTGCGCGCTATCGCTAAGAAAGCAATGGAGCGTAAAACAGGTGCTCGTGGTTTACGCTCGATCCTTGAAGGCGTATTACTGGAAACCATGTACGAACTGCCATCTGCGACAGACGTAAGTAAGGTCGTGATTGATGAGTCCGTCATCAATGGTGAGTCAGAACCATTGCTTATTTATAGCAACTCAGACAATCAGGCCGCTGGAGCAGAATAAATTCAGCCGTAATGAAAAAGGAGGTAAGTAATTACCTCCTTTTTTTATTTCTCTTATTGAATCCAAACAATTAGCCCCCATATAAATCGATAAGTAATACGTAAACGTGAAAGCGGAAGAGAGAATTATATGAACTTGGAACGTTCCGAGCGTATCGAGATCCCGGTACTACCTCTACGTGACGTAGTGGTCTACCCGCACATGGTTATTCCATTGTTTGTTGGTCGTGAGAAATCGATTAGCTGTTTAGAAACGGCGATGGAAACCAACAAACAAGTTCTTCTTGTGGCACAAAAGCAAGCTGATACTGATGAGCCTACGGTTGACGACCTATTTGAAGTCGGTACGGTAGCCACCATTCTCCAGCTACTGAAGCTTCCGGATGGCACAGTAAAAGTACTGGTTGAAGGCCAGCAACGTGCGAAAATCAATCACTTTAAAGAGAGTGACTTCTTCCTAGCGGAAGCGGAATTTGTTGTTACGCCAGAATTGGATGAGCGTGAGCAAGAAGTGATTGTTCGCAGTGCGATTAATCAGTTTGAAGGCTTTATTAAGCTAAACAAGAAGATTCCACCAGAAGTTCTCACCTCACTCAACGGTATCGACGAAGCGGCTCGCTTAGCGGATACCATTGCAGCTCATATGCCGTTGAAGCTGGTGGATAAGCAGCAAGTACTTGAAATTGTTGATGTCACTGAGCGTCTGGAATTCCTAATGGGCCAGATGGAATCAGAGATCGATTTGCTGCAAGTTGAAAAACGCATTCGTGGTCGCGTTAAAAAGCAAATGGAAAAATCTCAGCGTGAGTACTATCTGAATGAGCAAATGAAAGCGATTCAGAAAGAACTTGGTGAGATGGAAGACGCACCAGACGAGTTCGAAACGCTGCAGAAGAAGATTGACGAATCAAAAATGCCTCAAGAGGCACGTGAAAAGACTGAGCAAGAGCTGCAAAAGCTTAAGATGATGTCTCCAATGTCTGCCGAAGCAACAGTGGTTCGTAGCTACATCGATTGGATGGTCAGCGTGCCTTGGGCTAAACGCTCAAAAGTTAAGAAAAATTTAGCGAAAGCAGAAGAGATTCTTAATGAAGACCACTACGGTCTAGAGCGCGTAAAAGAGCGTATTCTTGAATACTTGGCGGTTCAAAACCGAATCAATAAGTTAAAAGGTCCAATCCTTTGTCTTGTTGGTCCTCCAGGTGTGGGTAAAACGTCTCTTGGTCGTTCAATTGCTTCTGCTACAGGTCGTAAGTACGTTCGTATGGCGCTGGGTGGTGTACGTGATGAAGCAGAAATTCGCGGTCACCGCCGTACTTACATTGGCTCATTGCCAGGTAAATTAATCCAGAAGATGTCGAAAGTTGGCGTGAAGAACCCATTGTTCTTATTGGACGAAATCGACAAAATGTCTTCAGATATGCGCGGCGATCCGGCATCAGCGCTACTAGAAGTACTTGATCCTGAACAGAATAACTCGTTCAACGATCACTACTTAGAAGTGGATTACGACCTTTCTGACGTTATGTTCGTTGCAACCTCGAACTCGATGAACATTCCAGGTCCATTGTTAGATCGTATGGAAGTTATTCGTTTATCTGGTTACACCGAAGACGAGAAGCTGAACATTGCAAAACGTCACCTTGTTGATAAGCAGGTGAAGCGCAATGGTCTAAAACCGGATGAGATCATCATTGAAGACTCTGCGATTATTGGCATCATCCGTTATTACACTCGTGAAGCGGGTGTCCGTAACTTAGAACGTGAGATCTCTAAGATCTGCCGTAAAGCCGTGAAGAACATCTTGCTGGATAAAGACATCAAGTCAGTCACGGTAACGATGGACAACCTAAAAGAGTACTTGGGTGTTCAACGTTTCGATTACGGTAAAGCGGATGAAAGTAACCGAATTGGTCAAGTGACAGGTCTAGCTTGGACAGAAGTGGGTGGCGACCTGCTAACGATTGAAACTCAATCCATGCCAGGTAAAGGTAAGCTGACGCAAACGGGTTCTCTTGGTGACGTGATGCAAGAGTCTATCCAAGCCGCAATGACAGTAGTTCGCTCTCGTGCAGAAAAACTGGGTATCAATACTGACTTCTACGAGAAGAAAGATATTCACGTGCACGTACCGGAAGGCGCGACGCCAAAAGATGGCCCAAGTGCGGGTACTGCAATGTGTACTGCCTTGGTTTCTGCTCTGACAGGTAACCCTGTGAAAGCAGAGGTAGCGATGACGGGTGAAATAACACTGCGTGGTGAAGTCCTACCTATCGGTGGCCTAAAAGAGAAGTTACTTGCGGCACACCGTGGCGGCATTAAGACTGTGCTAATTCCAAAAGACAACGAGCGTGATTTGGAAGAGATTCCTGATAATGTTATCGCTGATCTGGAAGTCATCCCTGTACAGTGGATTGATGAAGTACTGAAAGTCGCACTAGAGCGAGACCCGACGGGCGTTGAGTTTGAGTCTCAAAAATAGTGATGTGCAGCAAAAATAAGTAAAAGTTTACGCTGATAAGTCTAAAAAGGCTTGTCAGCGTTTTTTTTGGGCGCTAAGTTAGTTTCGATAGCTGCCAGCCCTTGACGAATAAGGGATGGAGCATATTTTCTTAACAATGGAACGAAAGTCATCACAAAAATAATCACAGATGACACAAAGGGGAAATTACAGTGAATAAAACTCAGTTAGTAGAACAAATCGCAGAAAATGCAGACATTTCTAAAGCGTCAGCGGGTCGTGCTCTAGATGCATTCATCGAAGCAGTAAGCGGCACTCTTCAGTCTGGTGATCAAGTTGCTCTAGTTGGCTTTGGTACATTCAGCGTTCGTACTCGTGCTGCACGTACTGGTCGTAACCCAAAAACTGGTGAAGAAATCCAAATCGCAGAAGCAAAAGTACCAGCTTTTAAAGCTGGTAAAGCACTGAAAGACGCTTGTAACTAATCACAGCGTTAATTCTGTAACCGGCCATTTGCTTAACTTTTGCTCAAACAATAAGTTTCGAACAAAAATTTACAAACTTCGAGCCGAACTTTCTTAAATTATGCGCATCATACTGATGCGCATTTCTTTTTCTGATATTATTGCGCCATTATTTCTATTAGATAGAAGCAGTAGGCTTCAATTGTGGAGAGCAGTTAAATTATGATGGATCGACTACGCGAAGGCGTGAATAGCATCGCGGTCAAAATTATCCTTGGGCTTATCATCCTGTCTTTCGTATTTGCAGGTGTGGGTAGCTACATCGTTAGTGGTAACAACAACTCTGCAGCGAAAGTCGGTAACACTGAGATTCCTCGTGGTGAGTTCGAGATGGCATACCAAAATGAGCGTAACCGTATGCAAGCTCAGTTGGGTGACTACTTCTCTCAAATGCTGGCTGACCCTGCATATGTTGAATCTTTCCGCAAATCCGTTTTAGATCGAATGATCAATGACGTGTTGCTTGACCAACAAGCAGAAGCTTTAGGTCTGCGAATCAGCGACACCCAAGTTCGCAGCATGATTCTAGACATGCCTCAATTCCAATCTAATGGTCAGTTCGATCAAGAGATCTATCAAGCTTCTCTGCGTCGTGCAGGCTTTTCGCCAGACTCTTTTGCTGAGTACATGCGTCGTGAATTGGTTCGTGAACAACTGCTGAATGCACTACAAAACAGTGAATTTATTCTGCCAGGTGAAGTACAGGCAGAAGGTAAGCTGTTCACTCAAACTCGTGATATTCGCACGATTAAAATCGACTTAGCAGAGTTTGCGAAAAACATTGAATTGACTGACGAAGAAATTCAACAGTACTACAAAGCAAACCCTGACAACTTTACTCGCCCAGAGCAGGTTAAAGTCGCTTATATCGAACTGTCTGCTGAAGCGCTAAAGGAACAAGTTAATGTTTCTGATGCTGAGGTGAAAAAGTACTACGATGAGCACTTAAACAAATACTCTTCAGAAGAGCAGCGCCGTGTCGCTCATATTCTTGTAGAAGGGGACGATGAAGCAAAAGCGCAGGCTATCCTAGATGAGCTAAATGCGGGTGCAGACTTTGCAACGCTTGCTCAAGAGAAATCTGACGATTTTGGCAGCGCTGAAAACGGCGGTGACTTAGGTTGGATTGAGCGTGATGTGATGGACCCTGCTTTTGAAGAAGCGGCATTCGCGTTGAAGAATCCAGGCGATACGTCAGGTCTAGTAAAGTCGGACTTTGGTTACCATATTATCAAGCTTGAAGAGCTAAAAGACTCTGTGGCGAAGCCATTTGAAGAAGTAGCCGCTGAAATCAAACAAGAAATGGTTGACCAACAAGCGGTTGATCAATTCTACGAGCTACAAAGTGAGCTTGAGCGCGTAGCGTTTGAATACCCAGACTCATTGTATGACGCTTCTCAAGCGGTTAACCAAGAAGTGAAGACAACGGACTTTATTTCTCAAGTTGACGCACCTGAAGTGCTTCGTAACCCTGCGGTAATGCAAGCTATCCTTAGCCCAGAAGTAAAAGAAGATGGCTTGAACTCTGAAGCTATCGAAGTTGCACCTGAACATATTATTGTTGTTCGTGTTGAAGACGCACGTGATGAGACGGTTCTTCCACTAGAAGAAGTGAAAGATCAGGTTATTGCAGAGTTATCTCGCGTTAAGGGTGAGCAAGATGCGATGGAACTTGGTACACAGGTTGTTGCTGCATTGAAAGAAGGTAAGACAGATGTGCTTACTGAAAACAACCTTGCATTTGGTGAACAAGAGACAGTAGATCGCCGTTCTCCGTTGGCAACAACGGTATTCGCGATGGCAAAACCAGTCGATGGTAAGCCAGTATATGGTCAGTCTAAAGATCTTGAAGGTAACATTGTTATCATCGAGCTTGATGCTGTAAATGCTGAGCTAGATAGTGAGTTAGAAGAGCAAGTTGCGATGCAAATGCAGCGTGCATCTTCTCAGCAAGACCTATCCTCTGTGCTAGCTGTACTGCGCGCAAACACTGACATTGAGTACTTTATTGTGAGCAACTAAGCACAATTAGTGTAATTTGCATGTTAACTAAAACGGACCGCATAAGCGGTCCGTTTTATTTTTGTCTTTATTAACTTCAATCATCAATAAGCATTACTTAAATTAGTGCGCGTTTAAGTGATACCAGTCATTGCGAATATCGGGTCATCTAAGTTTGTTAAATGCATAATCACGTTGCTTTTCACTACGAACTTGGTAGTTACTTGCTCCCGATGACTGGTTTTAGCCTACTATTTTGGAGATTGTATGTTCAATATGAAATGGATTTTGACATTGTGCTTATTTGTTTTTGCGCCTTTTAGCATGGCTGCGGATTCAGCCACTGACAAATATGAAGGAATTGAAATTACCGTAAATATCAACACGGCCTCTGCTGAAGAAATAGCGACCATGTTGAAAGGTATTGGTGAGAAGAAAGCGCAGAGTATCGTGGACTACCGCGAGGAGCATGGCCCTTTTAAAACGGCAGCAGATTTGAAGAGCGTAAAAGGCATTGGTGAAGCGACAGTTAAGAAAAACGAAGACCGCATTTTACTGTAGCTTGATGTATTGCAGATATTGAGTCTGAATTCAGAACAATATCTGTTTCCCTATTACTGCTTTCCCGAACCAACCCCTCTTTCGTGGTTCGGGATTTTTTAACCGAATAAACGACGGCGAAAGCCTTTTTCCATTAGAGCCATTGTTAACCCACCGAGTGCGCCAAATAAATGAGCATCAATAGCAACGTTTGCGCCGATAAGCGCAGCAGTGCTGCTTGATGGACCATAGATCTGCTCCCATGCTACTTTGGCAATAAGCCCGCCGACCAACAACAAGCTGCTTCTTCTGCTTTCAAAGACTTCTCTGAGTGCCCAGAATCCAAATAGTCCGTGTAGTACGCCAGATAATCCCACGTACACCGACATGTTGGTAAACAAATTCATTGCGCCAACAAATGCGCACAAGAGTGAGAAAACGATAAGGAAGTTGCGAGTGCTTGGACGAAAAATAAAAGTAATGATCCACAATCCTGCCAGGTTCATCCCTAAGTGCGCAAAGTTGGTATGTGTGAGATTTCCTGTTACGATTCGCCACCATTCGCCATGTCGTATATTGTAGCTGTGCCACTCGGTTAGGCTTGCCATTGGTTCGAATTGAAGTATCAAACAGATCACGCTGATAATACTCAGCAAGGTATAAAGGTTCACTCTATGTCTCGTTATTGTTCTCGTTGTGGAAAATCGCAAAAAGCGTGTATTTGCCAATGGATTGTACCGTTGGCAAGCGAGGTAGAACTTATCATTCTTCAGCACACGAGTGAAGAACATCGTCCGCTTGGTACGGCACGGATTCTCAATTTGAGTTTAGATAACTGTATTTGTCTGATAGGAGAGGACTTTTCTGGTGATGATGTCTTAAATCACTTGTTGGCGGATGAATCATATCAACATTTTGTTCTTTACCCATCGGAACAGTCACGATGCATCTCTGAAATTAATCAAGCGAGCCTTAGTGTATCTAAGAAAATACGTTTGATTTTGCTCGATGGGACGTGGAAAAAAGCGTACAAAATGTGGCAGCTTTCTAGCAATTTACATCCACTCCCAACCGTGCAATTACCGAAGCAATTACAAGGGCATTACACCATTCGTAAAGCGCCCTCTGAGAATAGCTTATCGACAGTCGAGGCAGGTTATCATTCGCTTCGCTTGCTTGAACCCGAGAGAGACTTTACACCGCTTATGCATGCCTTTGAAAAGATGATCGAATTCCAAATCGCCCAGATGCCGCCGGGCGTATTTGAAAAGAATTACTTGAAAGGTTGAGTGTTACTAAAGAACGATGGAAGAGAAAAGTTGACGGTGCAGCTTTTGCGCGTGACCATCGGTCATAGCAGAAATGTAATCGGCGATGACTCTCATCTTATTGCTTTCGCTTTTCGCTTGGCACCACAGTTCTCTTGTATGAACAGGCAGCAAGCGCTCTGGGTCCGCTGTTAAGGCTTCAAAAATGTCCATAATAATTTGCTGACCCTTATACTCAACGATCTGGACCTGAGGGACTTGGATAACGAAGGTGCTGACAAAGTGCTTGAGCACGTCAAGTGCTCGTGCCATTTGTGGCTCTAAACACGCATTCCAAGACAGTAATGGATTATTGAAAGGCTCATCCATCGCCTTGATTGAAATGCTGGTCAGGAGGGCGTTAACCATACCACCGATGGCATCTTTCCGTTCATGATGCTTACCACTAAATAGCATCTGTCCGATGGAATCGATATGTGCTTCAAACCACGGGTCGCCACAGTCCGCTAATTGACTTGCTGCGCCTTCTTGCCATTGCTGACGTGTCACCATACCAAGCACGATTGCATCTTCTAAATCATGAACGCCGTAGGCGATATCGTCCGCTAGCTCCATGATTGAGCAATCGAGTGATTTAAAGCGCGTTTTACTGTGCTCAAACTCCGATTCTGGTTTTGAGCGCATTAGGCTAAGCAATGCCTTGTCGTTGTCAGAAAGCGGTGCAATTACCCAATCAAATAAGTCTTTGTCACAATCATAAATGCCCTTAGCTGGGCTCCAATCTTTGGCTTTTAGTTTACGTTGATGCTCAGCTGGTTGAGGCAACTTGACGGAGCGTGTTTGACTAATAAGGGCAGGGTACTTAATCAAACCAAGCAGTGTGCGGCGTGATAAATTCATTCCGAAATGCTCGGTATAAGGCTCTAACTTAGTGACGATACGAAAGGTTTGGGCGTTCCCCTCGAAGCCGCCATGTTCGCGCATTACGTAGTTTAGAGCGACTTCTCCCCCATGACCGTATGGAGGATGCCCGATGTCGTGCGCCAAACATAATGAATCAATTAAGCTGTCTGATGGCAATAGATCACGGAACTCTGGTTGTTTTTTCTTTAACTGGGCGACGATACCGGTCCCGAGTTGCGACGCTTCTAAGGAGTGTGTTAACCGGCTGCGGTGAAAGTCTTCCAAGCTATTGCCGTGTACTTGGGTTTTTGCTTGTAAGCGTCGAAATGCAGCCGAGTGAAGAATGCGTGCTCGGTCTCGTTGGTACGGGCTCCGATGGTCGTCACGACGGATTTTATGCTCATCATCATGGCGCTCTTGCCATTGCGGGTGTAATTCAAACGACACGATTATCTCCGTAAGCTAACTGATTTCATCTAACGATAATTCGAAACTTGGGGCAAAGGTATTGAGGAAGTAATCCATTTCAGGCGTTCTACGTTCTTGCAAAGTGATGTCTAAGCGTTTTTTTGCCAGAGCGAACTCATGATTGCCTGCGCTTAGTTCTTCGAGACATTTTAAATAGGCACAGATGGAGTCGGCTTGCTTGACGATTTTTGCGTCCTCTTCGTGTGCAGAGTGAGAAAGAAGGTAGGGGGCAAATTCATCTTGGAACTCTTCCGGTAACATTGAGAGTAATTTTTGTTCCGCTGCCGATTCTATCTTCTTATATTCTTTGGCAATTTCAGGGTTGTAATACTTCACTGGGGTTGGAAGGTCACCCGTTAATACTTCGCTAGAGTCATGGTACATGGCAAGAATCGCGATGCGTTCTGGATTGAGGTTGCCGCCGAACTTTTTGTTTTTAATTAGGGCAAGGGCATGAGCGACAAAAGCAACTTGTAAGCTATGCTCTGAAACGTTTTCTGGTGAGACGGACCGCATTAAAGGCCAGCGTTGGATCAGCTTCATTCGAGCCAGGTGGGCGAAAAAATGGCTTTCTTTCATGGCTTTCTCCGTTTCTGGTGTAAAAAAAGGAACTCACTAGGAGTTCCTCTAAGCATATGAGAGATCAGCACTAATTACTACCAGTGATTCATTACTGGCTGTAGGTTGATAGGAATCGCTCAAAACGTCCAATGGCGATTTCTAGATCTTCAACGTGCGGTAGTGTCACGATGCGGAAATGGTCTGGTTTTGGCCAGTTGAAACCGGAACCTTGCACCAGTAAGACCTTCTCTTGTTTTAAGAAATCTAAAACCATCTGCTGATCGTTCTTGATGTTGTACATTTTTGTGTCGATTTTCGGGAAGAGGTACATCGCACCCTTAGGTTTGACACAAGAAACACCAGGAATCTGATTGATCAGTTCATACGCTCTATTGCGCTGCTCTAATAAGCGTCCGCCAGGTAAAATCAGTTCATTGATACTCTGGTATCCACCTAGCGCAGTTTGAATCGCATGTTGCATTGGTACGTTTGCACATAAACGCATCGATGAAAGCAGCTCCAAGCCATTCACGTACCCTTGAGCTAGGTGTTTAGGTCCCGTTAGGAACATCCAGCCACCACGGAAACCACAAACACGGTAGGCTTTTGAAAGGCCATTGAATGTCATGACTAGCACATCTTCAGTGAGTGTGGCGACTGAGGTATGTGTTGCACCGTCGTATAACACTTTGTCGTAGATCTCATCTGCGAAAATGATCAGTTTGTGCTGGCGTGCTATCTCAATCACTTCAAGTAGGAAGTCACGGCTGTATACCGCACCTGTCGGGTTGTTCGGGTTGATCAGAACAATGCCACGTGTCTTTGGTGTGATTTTCTTTTTGATGTCTTCAAGGTCTGGGTACCAGTCTGCACCTTCATCACATAGGTAATGAACCGGCTTACCGCCTGATAGTGCAACTGAAGCTGTCCACAACGGGTAATCGGGAGCTGGGATTAGCATTTCGTCGCCATTATTTAACAGCGCTTGCATGGCCATCACGATCAGCTCAGACACGCCGTTACCCACATACACATCTTCGACATCTAGCGAGCGGATACCTTTACGTTGATAGTGTTGGACCACGGCTTTACGAGCAGAGTAAATGCCTTTGGAATCACAATAGCCTTGAGAAGTCGGCAGATTACGAATCACGTCGACTAAAATTTCATCAGGGGCGTCAAAACCAAATGGGGCAGGGTTACCAATGTTTAGCTTTAGGATTTTATGCCCTTCTTCTTCCATGCGCTTAGCATGTTTGAGTACAGGACCCCTAATGTCGTAGCAGACATTATCGAGTTTTGACGACATCCCGATATTTTGCATTGTATAATTCCTAAAAATTCGTTAATTTCTTTATTAAAATACAATAATTTGTTTTTTATTAGAATATATATCTGTAAATTATCTGTTTGCTGGTTAAGTTTTGCTCGTTTGCTATCACAGGATTTTGCAAAAGATCGCATACGACCTTGATTTGCTTTGGGTCTAAACTTAGAGTAGCCGTCAGTTACCATTTATCCTCACATACTACGAGGTTGATTTGTCACAGTTCCATCAAGCCGTAAAGAGAATTATCGAGCGAGTTCAGCAAGCGGAAGGCAATCAAACACGTCTGGTCGAGCCCCTGAGCGAGAAACCTAATTTCTCATTTATTGATTGGCTTGATGCACAACCACTTTTCCCTAAATTCTACTGGCAGTCCCGCGATACTCGTGAAGAGGTCGTTGCACTAGGGCAATTACACGCTTTTGTTGAGCCAGGCCCTGCTTATACCATTCTAGGTGAAGGGCAACGAGTCTGGGGCGGACGCTCTTTTGACGGCCAGCATGAGAAGAATCGTCGCTGTATGCCTTCTTTCTTCTTTTTGCCTCAAATTGAGTTAATTCGTTTTGATCAACAATGGTCTCTCGCAGTTAATATTTCAGAAGACAAAGCGCGAACCCTAGCAGGACTGCATAAACTGGTTTGTGAGGTCGCGACCTTAGCTCCTATTTCTTCTCACATCCGCTCTATTGTTCATACGCCAAGTCAGCATCAATGGAATGAGTTAGTTCATAAAGTTCTGACTGGTATAAAGAATGATGATTTTAAGAAAGTGGTATTGGCGCGTCGCTCTACCGTGCAGCTTGATAACACATTAAGTGCTGCACAATTGCTGAAAGCGAGTTACTTAAATAACCATCATAGTTTCCATTTCATGCTGAGCTTAGACAGCAAACACAGCTTTATGGGTTCTACGCCAGAACGTTTGTATTCTCGCGTAGGGCACGAACTTCATACCGAAGCGTTAGCAGGCACGATAGGTCGAGGGGACAACGCCACTCACGATATGGAGTTGGCGAATTGGTTATCCCAAGATGAAAAGAACCTCAATGAAAACCAATATGTAGTTGATGACATTATTGATCGCCTATCACCGCATTCCGAAGCGGTTGAAGTGGAGGCCGAGGCAAGTTTGGTTAGGCTACGAAAAGTGCAACACCTCAAGCGAAATATTCACGCGAGCCTAAAGACGGGAATAAACGGTGTTCAGTTGTTATCGGCGCTTCAGCCGACGGCGGCGGTTGCTGGCTTACCTCGACAAGAATCCATGCAGTTTATTCTTGATAATGAGCCCTTTGCGCGCGGCTGGTACGCGGGGTCAATGGGTTACATAAGCCATGAACGAGCAGAGTTTTGTGTCGCGATCAGAAGCGCGCTTGTTCTCGGTGACCAAGTACAACTGTTTGCGGGCGCAGGTATTGTGCCAGGCTCTGTAGCAGAGCATGAGTGGGCGGAACTTGATAAGAAAATGTCGACGTTACTTACGCTGATTTCTGATCACCCCCCGTTGGGAGTCGCATCATGAATCATGACCAAGCGGTGCTCAATCGAATTTGGTCAGAAACCATATTGATTGAGCTTCAGCGATTTGGCGTTAAGCATGTTTGTATCGCTCCTGGCTCTCGTTCTACTCCTTTAACTTTAGAGGCGGCAGAACAGTCCAATTTTTCTATTCATACTCACTTTGATGAGCGTGGTCTCGGCTTTATGGCTCTTGGTTTAGCGAAAGCTACTCAAGAGCCAGTGGCAATCATCGTTACCTCTGGTACGGCAGTGGCGAACTTATTACCAGCCGTTGCGGAGGCTAGACTTACTGGTGAAAAGCTGGTGCTGCTCACTGCGGATCGTCCGGTGGAGCTCGTTGGTTGTGGCGCAAACCAAGCGATTAATCAGTTGGGTATTTTTTCACATCATGTCTCGGCCAGCTTGAATTTACCAAGCCCAACTTTAACAACATCGCTTAATTGGTTGCTGACCTCTGTTGACGAAGTGATGTTTACTCAGCAACTGCAAGGCAGTGCTGTTCATATTAACTGTGCATTTCCAGAGCCTTTGTATTCCAATGGTGCAAAAGCGGATTATCACACCTACTTAGACTCGGTAGCCGGATGGCGAAAAGGAAGTGGTAGTTATACCCAGCGTTTTAGCCACTTATCACAGGCGCAAATCCCGTCTTGTGCGGATAAAAAAGGCTTGGTTGTGATTGGCAGCTTACCGCTTGAACAAGCGAAGTCGGCGCAGGCATTTGCACAAAAGATGGGATGGCCGGTACTTGCAGACCCGCAAAGTGGTCTCAGTTCGGATTGGGCGCATTATGATGTATGGCTTCAACTTCCCGAGTTCGTAAACGAGCTTGAGTCTTGTGAACTTATTATCCAATTTGGTAGCCGAATCATCTCCAAACGTTTGAACCAGTGGATTGATAAACAAGTTTCGCAAAATCAACAAAATAAAGACGTTCAATACTGGTATATCTCGCCGCGTATGGACCGTAATAACCAAAATCATCTGGCGCAAATGCACTGGGTTGAGTTTCCTCAAACTTGGGTTTCTCGCATTAGCTTTGAGAAGCCAATATTTGCTGGTTGGGCTGATAGGTTAGCGAATGGAGTTAAGCGAGTTCATCAACGTATCGAAGAAGCTTTCCTATCTGATTCAGCTTCTGCCATTGACGAAATTGCGTTGGCAGCAGACATCAACGAGCGCACTAAAAACGCTGATGTCTTTTTGGGTAACAGTTTGTTTGTTCGACTTGTCGATATGTACGGCAAACTTGATGATGTAGAAGTGTTCACTAACCGAGGCGCGTCAGGCATTGACGGTTTGTTTGCTACCGCATCAGGTGTGCAGCGAGCAAGAGGTAATCCGTTACTGATGTATATTGGTGACACATCAGCACTGTATGATCTCAATTCACTAGCGCTGTTTTCTCACAATAAATTGCCGACGGTACTTGTGGTCACAAACAATGATGGTGGCGCAATTTTCGATATGTTACCGGTGCCTCAGGAGCATCGCACTGCGTACTACCAAATACCCCACGGTTATCAGTTTGAACATGCAGCCAAACAGTTTGGTTTAAAGTATGAGAAGCCAACTACGTTAGAAATGTATCAAGCAATGGTTGCCGAGCACCTGTCGAGCGGCCAAGGCACACTGCTGGTGGAAGTTCAAACTCCACCAAGCCAAGCCGCAGAGTTGATAAAGGCATTTAATAAGAGCCTGCATGCTTCACTCTGAGCGTCTCTCTTCAACTGAAAAACACCAAAGTGGCGACCTTCCCACTCTGGTGTTTTTGCATGGCTTTTTAGGAAGTGGTGCTGATTGGCAAGCTTGTTTGGATGAGCTGACTCAGTTTGAACGAGTCGTTATAGACCTTCCTGGTCATGGTCGCAGTCAGTTTACAAAGTGCAACGATTTCGATGATTGCTGCAAACTTCTTAATTCCACACTATCTTTATTATTTCCCTCACAACAACCACTTATTTTGATTGGTTACTCGATGGGCGGCCGTATTGCGATGCATGGTATTGCCAATCAATGCTTCTCAGATCTCAATATTGTGGGCGCAATTGTTGAAGGGGGAAACTTCGGGCTTCAAACTGAGTCAGAGAAACAGGTGAGATTGGAGAATGATGCTCGCTGGGCAAAGCGTTTCAAAACTGAACCACTTGAACGTGTTTTGAACGATTGGTATCAGCAAGCGGTGTTTTCTTCACTAAACCATGAGCAAAGACAAACATTAATTGCGAAGCGAAGTGATAATCTTGGCTCGGCGGTCGCGAGCATGCTGATTGCAACATCGTTAGCCAAGCAGGCGTATTTGTTGCCCACACTGAAAAAGCAGAATATACCGATGTATTACTTGTGTGGTGCGAAAGACCAAAAATTTAGCCAACTGGCACAACGTAGCGGGTTGGCGTATCGACAAGTTGAAGGCGCAGGACATAACGTTCATCAAGAGCAGCCCCAACAATTTGCGATGCATATTAAGCACATAATTCAATCTCACTTTGGTGAGAGTAACGAGAACAATGGGAATCACCATGGCTAAAACAGTAGGCATTTCTGAAGAAGAACTTTACGCTCCGGTTCAATGGAAAGATTGCGGCGAGAAATACGAGGATATTCACTACCATAAATCTGAAGATGGTATCGCGAAAATTACCATTGCACGCCCACAAGTGCGTAATGCATTCCGCCCTCAAACAGTAAAAGAGATGATTGATGCGTTGGCAGATGCGCGTTACGACTCTGGTGTTGGCGTGATCATTCTGACAGGTCTAGGTGAAGACGCATTCTGTTCTGGTGGTGACCAGAAGATTCGTGGCGACTACGGCGGTTACAAAGATGACCAAGGTACGCATCACCTAAATGTATTGGATTTCCAACGTGATATCCGTACTTGTCCAAAACCTGTTATTGCTTCAGTTGCGGGTTGGGCTGTTGGCGGTGGTCATGTACTGCACATGATGTGTGATCTAACAATTGCAGCAGACAACGCGCAGTTTGGTCAAACGGGCCCTAAAGTGGGTTCATTTGATGGTGGTTGGGGCGCGTCTTACATGGCTCGTATCGTAGGCCAGAAGAAAGCTCGCGAAATCTGGTTCCTATGTCGTTTCTATAACGCGCAAGAAGCGTTAGACATGGGCTTGGTCAACACGGTTGTGCCGCTAGAAGAGCTAGAGAAAGAAACTGTTCGTTGGTGTCGTGAAGTGCTTCAGCATAGTCCAATGGCGCTACGCTGCCTGAAAGCTGCATTGAATGCGGACTGTGATGGTCAAGCAGGTCTTCAAGAGCTTGCGGGTAACGCAACGATGATGTTCTACATGACCGATGAAGGACAAGAAGGTCGTAACGCATTCAACGAGAAACGTCGCCCAGACTTCGACAAATTCCCTCGTAACCCATAATTCGTATAAAAAGAGGAGTGTTTTAGCTCCTCTGTTCCATTTTTCCTGAGCGCCTCGCCCTCTGGGAGGCTGGTGGGATTGCTCGCCAGAACGCTCAAATATACGGCATTACATAGGACTCGAATTATGCGTGAAGCGAAAATTTATCGTTATATCTTGCCCATGGATAGTGGTGTCATCCTGCGAGACAATAAGCTAACTGAACGTGTTGGTTATGTTGTTGTGCTTTCTGAAGGTGACCAAATAGGGCTTGGAGAAGTCGCTCCTCTTCCTGGTTTTAGTTTAGAGAGCACCGAAGATGCTGGTATTCAGCTACAGGAACAAGCGGAGCGTTGGGTTGCTGGATTGGATGTGGATTACGCCAACATGTATCCATCGGTCGCGTTTGGTTTATCGATGGCACAGTTAGAGTTAGCTGGTGGCTTACCCCAACAAGGTAAGTATCAAACAGCGCCGCTGTGTACTGGTGACCCAGACGAGCTCATTCCAAAGCTGAACGAAATGGAAGGTGAGAAAGTCGCGAAAGTAAAAGTCGGGCTTTATGAGCCAATTCGCGATGGCATGCTTGTGAACCTTTTCCTTGAATCTATCCCTCAATTAACGCTTCGACTTGATGCAAACCGCGCTTGGACACCAGAAAAAGCGCAGCAGTTTGCTAAATACATTACTCCGTCTCTGCGTCAGCGCATTACCTTTTTGGAAGAGCCGTGCCGCTCTCCTGGCGATAGTCTCTCTTTTGCTATCAATACTGGTATTGCGATTGCTTGGGATGAAACGTTGCAAGATGCGGTTCGTCGAGAGGATTTCCGTCTTGAAGATCTAACTGGTGTGAAAACGATCATCATCAAACCCACACTCATTGGTTCGGTGGATTTTTGTATTACACTGATAGAGAAGGCGAAGTCACTGGGGATGAAAGCGGTTATTAGCTCGAGCATTGAATCCAGTCTCGGCTTAACGCAATTAGCGCGCTTTGCCCAATGGCAGCTGCCTGATGAAGTTCCAGGTTTGGATACGATTGGCCTATTCAAAGCTCAGTTAGAGCAAGGCTGGCCTAAGTGTGAACTTCCCGTTCTTCCTCTGAAAGATCAGGAGATTGTGTGGCATTCTGCATAGACAATGTTGCGAAGGCACCGTGGAAATATTGGGCTCAAACGAGCCCTTTTTCTATTGCACTCAAGACACCAACAGAAACATTAAACTGGCAACAACTCTCAGTACGTATTGACCAATACGCTCACTATTTGAATGACTTGGGCGTAACGCGGGGAGATGTGCTGACTTTGGTAGGTAAAAACCAAGTCGAAACTCTGCTGTTTTATCTTGCTTCCAAGCAGTTAGGCGCACTTGCTGCGCTGACCATGGTACAACCACTCGATACGCTACAGAGTAAACTTGCGACCCTTTATAAACCTGAACAAACTCGGTTTATCTGGTTTGCTCAGGAGTGCGCTTCGACCTTTTCTGAACATGATATACAAAAACTCAAGGCAACATTGCTTTCACCACCTGTAGTATCACAGCAAGAGAGTGACTCGTTGACTGAAGATAGCTATCATCATGACCGGCTCGCTTCAGTAGTATTTACTTCTGGCTCGACAGGGGAGCCTAAAGCTGTGGTTCATACACATCGACAACACCTTGCATCCGCAGAAGGCTTGTTGCAAGAGTTCATTTTCACTCAGCAAGATTCTTGGCTATTGTCGCTTCCGCTTTATCACGTCTCTGGATTGGCGATTGTATATCGTTGGCTATATGTCGGAGCGACATTGAAAATCGGTACAGGAAAACTTGTCGAAGATATTCAGGGCGTGTCACACGCATCTTTGGTTGCCACGCAGCTCAAACGGCTATTGGATGATGATGCTCACTTGTCATTGACGCATGTGCTATTGGGCGGCAGCCACGTTGCTCACGAGTTGGCGTTGAGAGCAACAGGACGAGGGATTGAGGCGTGGTTAGGTTATGGGATGACGGAAGCAGCCTCTACCGTTACCGCAAAGAGAATTGACAGTATCAGTAATGCTGGACACGTATTGAATCATCGTAAGATAAAGTTGGTTGACCAACGCATTTTTGTCGGTGGTAAAACATTAGCGGCAGGGTATTTTCATCAAGGTCATGTTACTCCGTTTCTGGATGAGAAAGGCTGGTTCGACAGCAAGGATCTCGGTGAGTGGCAAGGTGACGAGTTAAAGATCATCGGCCGTGCCGACAATCAATTTATCTCTGGTGGTGAGAACATTCATTGTGAAGAGATTGAGGCAGCATTGAACCAAATTGATGGCGTGGTGCAGAGCATAGTGGTTCCAGTCGAAGATGCGGAATTTGGTCATCGCCCTGTTGCTGTGATTCAGACCAATGATTTGCGCAGCAAAGCGGAATATGACCTGCATTTGCAATCCAAATTAGAGAAGTTTAAATGGCCAGTGGAATACCATTTAATGCCACAAGTGCTACTAGAAAGTGGGATCAAAGTTTCTCGGAAGGCAGTGAAGGAGTGGCTATTGCCATCAATTCAGCATTAGTCAATTTTGCTATGTATTAGTCAGAAAGGGAATTTCGTATCCTTATAACTCTGAATCATAATTATGCTTCTTCGAAGAGAGAAAAGGCATAAGGTTCAGGATGGTAAAGCTAGTATTAATTGCGGCGGTAGCACTACAAATTGGTATTGCAATAAGCAGTGAAGGGCTCGCCCGCTCTCTTGCAGAGCTGACGGCCTTTTTGATCGCTATCGCATTGGTTGTTACATACAAAAACAGCAAACTTGAGCCGTCGTCATCTCAACACGATGAGAAGACCACTAATATCTAAACAATAACCAACTTAGAGAAGTGGTTGAAATTAACACCCACAGAGTTACACCAAACAACAGTGGCTTAGCTCCAGCAGACCTCAGCTTCGAAATTGAAATGCTGCAACCAATCAGGAACAGGCACACCACCAAAGCTTGTTTCGCTCCAACGAAAATACCGTGATAGACCATTTCAAATTGAGGGAAGAAGTCGCTAAACGCGATGGCTGCGCAGTACCAAAAAATGAAATAAGGAATAACTAACTTTTTCGTTCCATTCTCTTTCTGGTCTCTCGAAAAGATCACGGCACTGATCAGTGCAACAGGGATGATCCACAAAGCTCGTGCGAGTTTTAACGTTGTTGCTGTAGTTAGTGCTTCTTCACCGTACGCTGAGGCAGCCCCAACAACAGAAGAAGTGTCATGAATAGCAATCGCGGCCCATGTACCAAATGTGTGTTGATCTAGCCCTAAAGCATGCCCAACCACAGGAAACACGAATAGTGCGATGGAGTTTAGGACAAATACCGTTGCCAGTGCTAATCCAATCTGTTCGTCTTTTGCTTTAATCGCTGGTGCCACCGCGGCAATTGCACTACCACCACAAATTGCTGTACCTGACGAGATTAAGTATGCGGTTACTCGCTCCAACTTAATTATTCTGGCAATGATAGTGCCTATGATCAGTGTGCCCGTAATCGTGGCGATAATCAGACCGATACCATCCGATGTAACAGAGAGTGCTTGCTCAAAGTTGATGCCAAAGCCTAAACCAATAATCGAGTAGGACAACAGCTTTTTAGTAAAAGAAGCAATGGGCAGTTCTGAAGGCACAAAACCAAAACTTGCGAGTAGAAAACCAATAACTAGGGCAATAGGAGAGGAGACAAAAGGGGTTAAGCAAAAGAGTAACGCCAATCCAAACAAGAGGTAGTTTCTATTCAAGGTTTTTATTCGCTGTTGTGAATGAAAGCGCGAGTATATCGCACTGAGTGTGGTCAGTTTGTCTTAATGATTTGAACACATGTTCAGTTATTCTAAACATGTGTTCAAATGTATTTTTATCGCCAGTCGCCTCTAAGTTGATGCACTCTATCGAACATCGTTTTTGCCGTTGCTTCATTTGGTGGAACCGGCTGTCCGGCCTCAATTTCTAGCTTTGACCAAAATCGAGTCGGTAAGCCACAACATGCGCGGCCTTTCGCGCGGCTGAAATAGCTTCCCCATAAGCCTTTGAGTGCCACGGGTATGACAGGTACTGGGCTGCGACGCAGAATAATATCAATGCCACGCATGAATTCATTCATTTCACCGTCTGAGGTTAATTTCCCCTCTGGGAAAATACAGACGATATGTCCTTCGCTTAATGCGGTTTCTACATCATTAAATGCACGCCTGATGGAGTTTCTGTTACTCGCTGAAATCGGAATTACCCCAGTTCTGCGTAAAAAGCGTCTTAGTGGAGGTAGGTTGGCGTAATCTTCCTCCATCACAAAACGAATCAACCTTGGGCATACTGCGCTAAGTAGCAAGGCGTCCATATAGCTCACGTGATTACATACGATCAACGCACCGCCTTGTTCTGGCAAGTTATGTAGGTTTTTATGTTTCACTCGATAAATAGTATGAGTTAGCATCCAAACCACAAAACGGACAACGAATATCGGTATTTGCAAAAAAATGTAAGCGGCGACCAAGAAATTCAAAATGGCTAACAATGCAAACAATTGAGGAATTGTCATCTTGATTACACTTAGGCACACAATACCTAAGACAGCACTGCCGACCATAAACAGAGAGTTAAAGATATTGAGCCCTGCGATGACTTGCGCGCGCTCGGTTTCCTTTGCTCTATGTTGCATTAATGCGTAAAGCGGCACGATAAATAACCCGCCAGAGGCGCCAATCATCAATAGATAGAAAAATAATGGCCAAAAAGGCTCATATCTAAAGAAGTCTACAAAGTTATGGAAGATAGGTAGGTCACTTGGAATGGAGGTTGCCATCAAGTACCCAAATACCGTAATGCCAAGTGCGCCAATAGGCACAATACCGACTTCGATACGATGATTTGAGATCCAATTGCAAAGTAGCGACCCCAGCGCGATACCAATGGAAAACAGAGCTAGCAAGAAAGACACCGCACTCTCGGTGCCATTTAAGTAAATCTTGGTGAAATTCGGGAACTGGGTTAGATAGGCGGCGCCTAAAAACCAAAACCAGCTTATCGCCATAATACATTGAAAAACAACACGATCTGATTTTGCGATGGATAGCGTGTGTTTAGTTTGTTTGTACGGTTGCCAACGAAAAGAAAGATTAGGTGCGCTGGCGGCTGCAAAGGGTATTGAGCGGCTCGACAAATATCCCAATAATGCAAAGAGTACGACACAAAATGCGGCAAGGTATTTTGCGTTGTCTGCTGAGGCGATAATTCCAGCACCTAGGGTACCAATAAGGATGGCGATAAAGGTACCAGCTTCAACAAGGGCGTTGCCTGGCACTAACTCTTTTGCGTTTAATTTTTGGGGCAAAAGGGCATATTTAACCGGTCCAAAGAATGCTGACTGTGTGCCCATTAAGAACAGTAGCAGCAAAAGCACACCATAACTTTCGGTTATAAAACCAATGGCGCCCAAAAGCATGATGGCGATTTCAAACAGCTTTACCTTGCGAATAAACCATGATTTTTCATATTTATCGGCTAATACGCCAGCTGAAGCGGAGAATAGAAAGAACGGTAGAATGAACAAGCCAGCCGCTAAATTGATGAACAAGTTGCTCGAAATAGGTAGTGCGCTGGATCCCGCGAAGGCGACAAACAGCAGCAAAACGTTTTTAAAAATATTGTCGTTGAAAGCGCCAAAAAACTGAGTAATGAAATAGGGTAGGAACTTTCTTTGTGTAAGTAAGGACGGCTGTCTGTCGGACGACATGGATAATCCTTTGTTACCAGTTTGTGAGGTAGTTAGAAAGCAGGTTACTGATTAATTCTTTACCATCAATGGGTTCACTAGAGAAAAATTTATCATCAACACTGAGTAAAGTAATACCGTGTACGCCAGACCAAAGCACTCGACTTGCTTGAATCACTTCGGACTCGGTACGATGTGGTGCGATTTGAGCCAATAGTGACTCCAGCATTCCTGTCATCCCGTCGATACGTTTGGCATGCCATTCTGGAAGTTCTGCACCATTCATGTTGTGCTCGAACACTAACTGCCAACGGTAAGGGTGCTTTTGAGCGAAATCGTGGTAGCAATAAGCCAGCTCAAATAGAGCTTGATGAGCGTCTTTACTGCTATTGGTCGCCTTCAGTGCTTCTTGGGAGAGTTCGTCTAAAGTTTGCGCGACTACGTGTAAAAGTAACAGGTTATAGTTGCCAAAGATGTTGACTAATGTGCTTGGCACGTAACCAATCATGTTAGCGATTTTACGAAGACTGAGTTCGTGGTAAGAATTCTCATCTAAAAAGTTTTTGACTGTTGTTAAAGTCAAATTCACTAACTCTTCTCTGGTGTGATCGTTTCTGCGCGCCATACTCTCAAACTGCTTTATTGAACATCGTTCAATATGATAGTCAGCTACCTATTAACCGTCAACAAGGCAATATACTCAAGTGACGTCAAGGTCCAGGATTCTGAGCTGTGTCACTGATTCTAATTCAATTAAAATCCCCAAGTAGCAGCGAGTTCATTCCCAGCATTTCTAAACGAACCAAGTATCTCGAAGTTAACCGAGAGCGGTCTGTATCTTTGGCAATATTCTGATACATGTCAGCTTCTGTAAGCTGTTTTCATCAACAGGCATACAGAGTATGATGACGTAACAATCATCTTTGGCGTGCTACTGTTTGAAACAATCGTTGTTTCGTCTGATAGAGCACAATCTTAGATAGCTAACTTTAAGGATAACGATGAAACGTTTATTTTCTATTGTTGCTCTGTTGATGTTTACCGTTGCTGTAACGCCTATCGCGGAAGCGAAGAAGTTTGGTGGCAGTAAGTCTTTCGGTAAGAGCTACAAAACAGCGCCAGCACCAAAACAACAGCAACAAAACACCAATACGGTCGGCAAAGATCAGACGGCGAAGTCTTCAAGTAAAAAAGGCTTAATGGGTGGTCTGCTAGGCGGACTTCTTGCTGGTGGTCTACTTGCTGCATTCTTTGGCGGTGCTTTTGAAGGTATCCAATTTATGGATATCCTAATTATTGGTTTGATTGCCTTTGTCATCTTTAAATTAATGCGCGGTATGCTAGGTGCGAAGCAGGGCAGTATGAACCAGCATCGTCAGCAACCTGCATTTGGTGGTAACGCATCTAAGTTTGAGCAACCAAACATGCAAAACTTTGAGCAACAGCCAAACACAAATAATGGTGGCTTTGGTGGTTTCGGCGCTCAAACGGACGTACCACATAACTACCCACCGGGCTTTGACCAAGCAGCGTTTATTAACGGCTCTCGTGAACACTACCGAATCCTGCAAGGAGCGTGGAATCACAATCAACTGGAAACCATTGAAGAATATGTTTCTCCAAGCTTGTTTGAAGATCTGAAAGCAGAGCGCGCGAAGCTCGACGGTGAGCAGCATACTGATGTAATGTACGTTGATGCAGAGATCGTCCGTGCCGATTACGATGCAAATAAAGCACAGCTTAGCCTACAGTTTAGCGGTCGTTACCGTGACACAGTAGAAGGTGTTGAAGAAGAAATCGAAGATATCTGGCACCTAGAGCGTGACCTGACTGTGCCTAATGCACCATGGTTAATCGTTGGTATTCAAGGCTAGTCACCTTTAAACCAATTTAGTCACTAATAAAAATCCCGCGCCCCCTGCGGGATTTTTTGTATCTGTCGTTTGTATCTACGAAAGATATTTTTATAAAACCTGCCAGGTGGAGTCTTCATCATAGCTCGCGCTTAACTCTGCCGAATATCTTTTTGCTAGCTACTCCTCAAGTGCTTTACTGAATGTTTTTAGCATTCACATTATGGTCATTGCGATAAAACAAGGACAAAGTGCTAGTACATTGTTTGTATTACAACGACCAGATCCGAACTTTGGCCATAGGAGATTCGCTTTGGCCCAGTTGTTAAAGTAGGATCCAACAGAGGGAGAACCGCGAAGAAGTTGGGTTAAATAAGGAAGGTCTTGTTACTTTATCAAGAATCCGAAACGAAAAAAGCCAGCTCAATGAGCTGGCTTTTTCAATATGGTGGAGGGGGACGGATTCGAACCATCGAAGGCAGTGCCGGCAGATTTACAGTCTGCTCCCTTTGGCCACTCGGGAACCCCTCCAGGGTGTTTTATACTTGAAAGATAGTTTCCCAACCTAGCTTCCAAGTTGTTCTTATGTTCAAAGGAAAAACACAAGAAAGAATATGGTGGAGGGGGACGGATTCGAACCATCGAAGGCAGTGCCGGCAGATTTACAGTCTGCTCCCTTTGGCCACTCGGGAACCCCTCCAGGGTGTTTTATACTTGA
>NZ_JAKKCK010000002.1:435977-820606 GCF_021725735.1 Vibrio sp. J2-3(2022) | reverse complement strand
TTGTTCTTATGTTTAAAGGAAAAACACAAGAAAGAATATGGTGGAGGGGGACGGATTCGAACCATCGAAGGCAGTGCCGGCAGATTTACAGTCTGCTCCCTTTGGCCACTCGGGAACCCCTCCAGGGTGTTTTATACTTGAAAATTAGTTTCCCAACCTAGCTTTCAAGTTGTTCTTATGTTTAAAGGAAAAACACAAGAAAGAATATGGTGGAGGGGGACGGATTCGAACCATCGAAGGCAGTGCCGGCAGATTTACAGTCTGCTCCCTTTGGCCACTCGGGAACCCCTCCAGGGGATTTTTATACTTAGCAAGATGTTTTCCCAACTCATCTCCCAAGTGCGGAGCGAATCATAGCAAACTCGCTCAGGCTGTAAAGCGTTTTTCTTGCGTTTTTACGTTGAATGCTGTCTTTTTGGGCAAAGATGGTAGAAAGTCAGCGTTTTGTGTGTCCTTTGAACAGAAGAGAAACGCTCTTTTTACTTGAATTTACACTACTTGACGTTAAACCACGTATCTACTGATAAAATGTAAGCAGTTTAATGACATAAGTTTATTCGTTTAGAAGTCAATATCATGAGCATGAAAGCCACGTTATCGTTATCTGTTTTAACGCTTTCTATATTAATGAGTTCTCCATCAGCTTTCGCAGCTATGCGAGGCTCAGCAGTTACCGTCGTAACTGAACAAGTAGAAACGCACGAGATCAATCAATCCTTATCGCTTATCGGTAAATTAGAAGCGGCGGAGTCTGTGGTTGTTGCATCGGAAGTCGCCGGCAAAGTGAATCAAATCGCTGTTAAAGCGAATCAAAATGTCCAACAAGGTCAGCTGTTAATCAAGTTGGATGATGATAAGGCTCAAGCCGCTTTGATTGAGGCAAAGGCGTACCTTAAAGATGAACAACGTAAGCTAAAAGAGTTTCAACGTTTGGTTAAGCGAAATGCTATCACCCAAACTGAGATCGACGCACAAAAAGCAAGTGTTGAAATCGCACAAGCAAGGCTGGACGCTGCTCAAGCAAATTTGGCCGATCTTCATATTACGGCTCCATTCTCTGGCACTGTTGGTTTCATTGACTTTAGTCGCGGTAAAATGGTTAGCGCGGGTACAGAGCTGTTGACCTTGGATGACCTTTCCGTCATGGAGCTGGACTTACAAGTACCGGAGCGCTATTTATCGATGCTTTCTATTGGTATGGAAGTCATTGCCAAAACCAGTGCATGGGGTGAACAGACGTTTACTGGTCAAGTCACAGGCATTGATACGCGAATCAGCGCAGAAACGCTGAACCTGCGTGTACGTATTGAGTTTGAGAACCCTGAAAACCGCTTAAAGCCGGGCATGTTAATGAATGCATCATTGGCCCTCCCTGCGATTGAAGCGCCAATTATCCCGGTTCAAGCACTAGAATACTCTGGCACCAAGCGTTACGTATACGTCATCGATGGCAACAATAAAGCGACTCGACAAGAAGTCATTCTCGGTGCTCGTGTCGATAACGAAGTCGTTATTGAGTCAGGCGTTGAAGTTGGCGACAAAATTGTTGTACAGGGCATCGTTAATATGCGAGATGGTGTTGAAGTTAAGGAAATTGTCGCACCAGGAAAGGCAGAAACAGCTAACGCAACTGGTAATCAAGGTGTTCAAAGCACGCAAGACGAAGCGGCTAAGGAAGCAAACTAATGTTACTTTCTGACGTTTCTGTAAAACGCCCAGTCGCAGCGTTGGTATTGAGTATGCTGCTGTGTGTATTTGGTTTTGTATCCTTTACGAAACTAGCGGTGCGAGAAATGCCGGACATTGAAAGTCCGGTCGTTTCCATTAGTACGCGTTACGAGGGCGCTTCCGCGACGATCATCGAGAGTCAAATTACTTCTGTATTAGAAGATCAGCTTTCAGGCATCAGCGGAATAGATGAGATCAGTTCGACGACGCGAAACAGCAGTTCGCGTATCACGATCACTTTTGAGCTAGGTTACGATCTCAATACGGGTGTTAGTGATGTTCGCGACGCGGTGGCTCGCGCTCAACGTTCGCTACCTGATGAGGCGGACGATCCAATTGTCTACAAGAATAACGGTTCAGGTCAGGCCTCCCTCTATATAAATCTCAGTTCTGCAGAGATGGACCGCACTCAATTGACGGATTATGCAGAACGTGTATTGATGGATCGCTTTAGCTTGATCTCTGGGGTGAGCTCCATTGATCTCTCTGGTGGTTTGTACAAGGTGATGTACGTGAAGCTTAAGCCAGAGCTGATGGCGGGGCGCTCAGTCACGGCTTCGGACATTACATCGGCACTGCGAAGTGAAAACTTAGAAAGTCCGGGTGGTGAAGTTCGCAATGACTCGACAGTCATGTCGGTACGGACAGCGCGTAGCTATAACACGCCGGAAGATTTTCAGTACCTCGTGATTAAAAGGGCGAGCGACAACACGCCTATCTATTTGAAAGATGTCGCTGATGTTTTTATCGGTGCAGAAAACGAAAACTCGACCTTTAAAAGCGATGGCGTCGTCAATGTTAGTTTGGGGGTTGTTCCTCAGTCTGATGCGAACCCGTTAGAAGTAGCAAAATTAGTTCGAGCTGAAGTTGATAACATCCAGAAGTTCTTGCCGGAAGGGACGCGGCTTGCTATCGACTACGATGCGACGGTGTTTATCGAGCGCTCGATAGAAGAGGTATATAGCACGCTATTTATTACGGGTGGTTTGGTTATTTTGGTGTTGTACATCTTCATTGGTCAAGCTCGTGCAACCTTGATCCCAGCTGTTACGGTTCCGGTATCGCTGATTTCTTCGTTCATTGCCGCTTATTACTTTGGCTTTTCTATCAACTTAATCACCTTGATGGCGTTGATCCTGTCTATCGGCTTGGTAGTGGATGACGCGATTGTGGTTGTTGAAAACATCTTCCACCATATCGAACGTGGTGAATCGCCTTTGCTTGCGGCCTATAAAGGTACGCGGGAAGTAGGCTTTGCCGTTATCGCGACAACGCTAGTGCTGGTGATGGTATTCCTGCCGATTTCTTTTATGGATGGCATGGTAGGTCTGCTATTTACTGAGTTTTCTGTCTTGTTGGCGATGTCAGTAATTTTCTCGTCTTTGATCGCCCTAACATTAACTCCTGTATTGGGTAGTCAGATTTTGAAGGCGAATGTAAAACCAAATCGATTTAATCAAGTGGTCGATCGCCTATTTAGTAAACTTGAGAGTGGTTACCGCTCATTATTGAAAGGCGCATTGAAAATGCGTTGGGCTGCACCGCTGGTGATTTTGGCGTGTTTGGGCGGCAGTTACTTCTTGATGAACCAAGTGCCAGCCCAGTTGACCCCTCAAGAAGATCGCGGCGTGATGTTTGCGTTTGTACGCGGGGCTGATGCTACGTCATACAATCGTATGTCAGCCAATATGGACATTGTTGAAGACCGATTGATGCCATTACTTGGGCAAGGGTATCTGAAGTCGTTTAGTATTCAAACGCCTGCATTTGGTGGACAGGCAGGCGATCAAACCGGCTTTGTTATCATGATTCTAGAAGACTGGAACGAGCGAGATGTAACAGCTCAGGAAGCGCTTAACAAAGTGCGTGGTGCACTGGCTGGCATACCTGATGTTCGAGTGTTCCCATTCATGCCTGGTTTCCAAGGTGGTTCGAGTGAGCCTGTTCAGTTTGTGTTAGGTGGCTCTGATTACGATGAACTTCTCGTCTGGGCTGAAATGTTGAAAAACAAAGCAGAAGAATCGCCAATGATGGAAGGTGCTGAGATCGATTACTCAGAGAAAACGCCAGAGCTATTGGTTACGGTCGACAGACAGCGTGCCGCAGAACTAGGGGTCAGTGTCAAAGACATTTCTGATACGCTAGAAATCATGCTTGGTGGTAAAAGTGAAACGACTTATGTTGAGCGTGGCGAAGAGTATGATGTGTATCTTCGTGGTGATGAAAACAGCTTTAATAATGCAGCGGATTTAAGCCAGATTTATCTGCGAACTAATAGTGGGCAGTTAGTGACGTTAGACGCGGTCACTAAAATTGAAGAAGTGGCAGCTTCTATTCGTCTATCTCACTACAACAAACAGAAATCCATCACTATTACGGCTAATCTGTCAGAAGGCTACACATTAGGAGACGCGCTGAATTACCTTGATCAACAAGCGATAGACAACTTACCAGGTGACATCTCGGTGAGTTATTCTGGCGAGTCAAAAGACTTTAAAGAGAACCAAGCGAGTGTTGCTGTCGTATTTGCGTTGGCATTGCTTGTGGCGTATCTCGTGTTGGCGGCTCAATTTGAAAGCTTCGTGAACCCGTTAGTGGTGATGTTTACGGTGCCGATGGGCGTATTTGGTGGCTTCCTTGGCTTGGTTGTGATGGGGCAAGGCATGAACATTTACAGCCAGATCGGCATGATCATGTTGATCGGCATGGTGACGAAAAACGGCATTTTGATTGTTGAGTTTGCCAACCAGTTGCGAGACCGTGGTGTTGAATTCGAAAAAGCGGTTATTGATGCAGCTGCGCGACGTCTACGCCCGATCTTGATGACAGCATTTACCACGCTTGCTGGTGCCATCCCGCTGATCGTTTCGACAGGGGCAGGTTATGAGAGTCGTATTGCTGTGGGTACCGTGATCTTTTTTGGGATGGGATTTGCAACATTGGTGACCTTATTTGTCATCCCGGCTATGTACCGATTGATTTCGGCGAAAACACAGGCGCCAGGTCATGTAGAAGCAGAATTGAACAAAGCACTCAGCCACGATACAAAAGGCCGTATTGCTCATCCTTAGCTCTGTACGTAAAGCTTTGATTGAAAACACCGAACAACTTTTGTTCGGTGTTTTTTATATTGAGAGTGATTACTTATAGAACTAATGATTATTTTTGTTTATTATTTCGCCACTTCTTCGAGGGGCACAGGACTCGCTCATCGTATTTGACTGAATGTCGGGTCTTGTTAGGTGTAATGCCGGGAAAGCAGCATATACCTATTATTATTTTGAGGTGTTCTCTTGAAAAAAGTACGTGGTAGTTACATGGTAGAAATGGTTTTAGTTGCGGGTGTTATGGCGTTGTTAGCGACCACTGCACTTCCGACGTTAACGAATGCACTAAAAGATCGTCAAGATGGCATTTTACACTCTCTCGATGCCGGTCAACCAAGTAGCCATGTGAATCAAGAGACAACAGAAAAGTTCTCCGCTCAGTAACTGATGACACTCCGTAGATTGTAAAACAAGCCGAGGTAAAAACCTCGGCTTGTTTGTATTTCAATTCTGGTAACTTGGTGCTACCTAATGTTAGAAGCGTTTCCCTAAGCTAACTTGCACACCTTCGTAGCTATCGTAAAAATCTTCAAAGCCCATATCTGCGACATTGTAGATGTACTCTGCGCGCAACCAGATGTCTTTGCTCATATCCCAATGGACACCAGCACCGATATTGAATAGTGCTCCTGAATCATCGGTGACTTTTTGTTGGTTTGGAACGTACATTTCTGCCTGAGTCCCTAACGCGGTCACGCGGCCGAACAAAGAAAGTGGTGTATCGCCAAGGTTATCACTGGTCAATACTGCTGACATACCCGCTTGGTAATAGTGCAAATCCAAATCTGTTTTCAGTGTGTCGTTTTTAAGTTCGTTTTGGGAGTAGCGAAGCACACCTTCAAACGCAAGGTATTGATTAACATGATAGCCCCAACCAACAGTGATATGTGGTGTGGACCACTCATTGTCTCTGTCTGAGCCAAAATAGGGTGTATCAAAACCGACGTTACCAGTACCCAGATAAAAATAAGATTGATGAGTTTGTTCTTGAGCAGCAAAAGTCGGCACACTGATGGTCAAGGCAGACAATAATAGAATGGCGTTTTTCATAACTTGACGATAACCTTTGTAAAAGACCGTTGTAATGAGTTGTGTTAATATTAATTTAATCAATAAGATAGATGGCGTTTATCATATCAGCTTTTACGCAAAGGTAGTCATTTAGACTGGGAATTGTTGCGCTAAAGCAGACTTCCTAGGCTGGAGAACTTACTATTCGGTATGGTGACTAACGTCAATCAAATAAGAGAGAAGGAAAGGAAAGTGGCTGAATTCAAATATAAAAATCTGACTCAAGAAGAACAAGATAAGTTAGACGCGGCGACATTTCGTCGTTTATTGGCGCATTTAGACGCGAATAAAGACGTGCAGAACATCGACCTCATGATCCTTGCGGGCTTCTGTCGCAACTGCTTTAGCAAATGGTACAAAGCTGAAGCGGAAAATCTCGGTGTGGATTTAGATATTGATGACGCTCGCGAACGTGTTTACGGCATGACTTACGATGAATGGAAACAAAATCATCAGCCAGCGGCAACGCCAGAACAATTGGCGGCGTTTGAAGCGCGTCAGAAAAAGTAATACTCATTTCCAAAAAAACAGCCCGCACATCAGCGGGCTGTTTTTTTACATTCGAATTTACATATTAAGCGGTAATTGGACCGCAACATGCAGGTTCGACACAGCCTTTCGCTTGAATGACTTCAAGTTGCGCGAGGTAAGGTTGAATATCACCGATGTTCTCTTTTACCCATGCTAAGTCGTAATACGTATCTAAGTAACGCTCACCAGAGTCACATAAAAGTGTCACGATAGAGCCTGTTTCACCGCGTTGTTTCATTTCGCAGGCCAGTTGAAGCACACCGTAGAGGTTCGTCCCTGTTGATGCACCGACTTTACGCCCAATCAGTTGAGAAACCCAATGTGCAGTTGCCACACTGGCAGCGTCTGGAATTTTGCGCATCTCGTCAATAACACCTGCAATAAAGCTTGGCTCGACACGTGGTCGACCAATGCCTTCAATTTTGCTGCCGGTCTCACCTTTTAATGAGTGATTACCTGACTGGAAAGCGTCGTAAAACACCGAGTTTTCAGGGTCTACGACACAAAGTTTGGTGTCGTATTTTTGGTAACGAATAAAACGGCCAATGGTTGCAGACGTGCCACCAGTTCCTGGGCTCATTACTACCCAATTAGGAATTGGGTGATCTTCTAGTTCCATTTGGCTAAAGATAGAGTTCGCAATGTTGTTGTTGCCGCGCCAGTCAGTCGCACGTTCAGCATAAGTAAACTGATCCATGTAGTGACCATTTAACTCTTGGGCCAAACGTCGAGACTCGTCATAAATCTGATCTGAGCGCTCTACAAGATGCGCTTTACCACCGTAAAACTCAATTTGTTCAATCTTTTTACGTGCGGTGGTTTTCGGCATAACAGCAATGAACGGTAAGCCAAGCAAGCGAGCAAAATACGCTTCTGAAACGGCAGTGCTGCCTGAGGACGCTTCAATCACTGTGGTTTCAGGACCAATCCATCCGTTACAAATCGCATAAAGAAACAACGAGCGTGCCAATCGGTGTTTCAGAGAGCCTGTTGGATGCGTGCTCTCATCTTTTAGGTAGATATCGATACCATCAAGAGAAGGCAGTTCGAGTTTAAATAAATGAGTATCAGCAGAACGTTGAAAGTCTGCTTCAATTTTACGCACTGCATTGTTGATCCAGTTGTGGTCAGTACACATGGCGTCTCTCCTTGGAAATCGATAGATAAGCATTGGATGGGAATAATTTACCTATAATATGAGAGAAAAACTTTGCTATAGTTGCTGGTAATAGATGTTTTGATAGAAAAGTTTTCTACACTTTGTGGGTTTTATAGGATGATTTTGGATCGAGTCGATAAGCAGCTGCTTGCGTTGTTACAAACCGACAGCACCTTGTCATTAAATGAGTTAGCAGAGCAGGTAAATCTGACAACGACGCCATGTTGGAAGCGTTTGAAAAGGTTGGAAGAAGAAGGCTACATCGAAAAGCGCGTGGCGTTACTGAGTGCAGAAAAACTCGACCTGTCTTTTATCGCTTTTGTTCAGCTAAAAACCATCGATCACTCTGAAGATTGGTATCACCACTTTGTCACAACAGTGAGTGATTTCCCTGAGGTGATGGAGTTTTATCGTATGGCCGGCGAGTATGACTACATGATGAAAGTGCTAGTCAAAGATATGAAGTGTTTTGACGAGTTTTATAAGCGCTTAGTTAATAGTGTAAAGGGACTGTCTAATGTGACTTCAACATTTGCTATGGAATCCATTAAATATACGACTGAGTTACCACTTCTCAACTAAATAGCTTTATACGAATTTTATTTAATGGTTACTCTATCTGTTAGCATTTTAAATGTTAACAGGTAGCAGGGTTATTCTAACTAAGTTACTTTTTACTGGGTTGGAATAAATATAAACGATATTTATTCTCTCTTCTATTTCCGCATTAACTGTTTGTTTTTTATCCTCCACCAAGCGCTAATACAGCAAAATGCATGAAAAAATAACGCAATTTTTTCTCTTTATTTTTCGTGTTTTATTTTTGTTGAATATTCATTCTTACTAAATTAATTAATTGGTTTAATTTAAACGTTTGCTTTGTGTTGTTTTGTGTATTTTAGTCACCACTTCTGAACATTTATTTTTATGCGTAATACAGTAGCAAATACTTAAGTAATAAAGTACTCAAAAATGGAGATAGTGATTAATAAAACATCGTATTATTATCGCTAGCACTTATTTGTGACAAAGTGTTTCTAAAAATGAACAGAAAATATTATTTGCTTTTTCTTGCGGCTTTACTCGCTGGTTGTGGTGGTGGAGGTGACTCTAAAACGAACAATACAAAGACACCAACTACGATAACAAAGCAGAGTCGTCCACAGTTAAAAGCTGAAGACACGGTATTGAAGTTTGAGGGCGTGGGAACCGTTACAGAGGCAAAATTGAGCAATGTACATGGCTCGGTGTCTTATCAAGTCATTGACTCTAATCCGCTAAATGTTGTGAAAATTAATGACTCTGGAATGCTACAAATTTTGCGTCCAGGAACGGCAACAATTCTGGCTACGGATAACAGTTCTGCTTATGAATCCTCTGAAGCACGATTTTCTATCACTGTGGAACGAGGTATTAACACAGACCTTTCGGTTAGTGATCTAAACTTCAATGCAATCGAATCTGAAGGGAAAGCGCTGACCGTTCGTGGCCAAAAAGGTGAATTGAGTTATGAAGTAGAAAGTGGTCATAACTTGATTCGGGTTGATCAGAACGGTTCGGTATATTCATTAGGCTCAATTGGTCAGGCGTCGGTACTGATTACTGACTCAGGTAACGAGCTTTATCTGCCGAAGCAAGTTCGCGCGACGGTGAAGCTTCATGGAGTAGCATCCGGGCAACTTCAATTCGCCTTGCTGGAAGACGAATATAGAAAAGGGCTGACGTTAGAACCTGCACGTTTAGATAAAGCTCAAACGCAAAGCATCACATACAAAATTATTCGCAGCGAACCAGACAACAAAGTTGCCGAGTTACTCAACCCTGAGTCAGGTGTGCTCCTTGTTCATAATGTTGGGCAGTTAACCGTTGAAGCGACAGCAACTTACAGCGATGCCTTTCTAGATAAGCAGCAAACGGCGCAATTTGTTGTGGATGTAAAACAAGGTCAACGCGAAGCAATCAGCGTAGCGGATGTTGTGAAAACTTATGAGGAAGGTGGCCGAATTTTCCCTAAGGTGACGAACGCTCGCGGCGACTATTCACTGCGAATTATTAGCGGCACAGATGTTATCGCTAAGTCTATGAGCAGTGAAGCACTGCTGATCAAAGGTGTAGGTACGGCTGAAGTTGAAATCTACGAGCATGAAATGCGTAATTATCCTGCAAGCAAAGCTCGCTTCAATGTTGAAGTTAATCGCGCGCCTCATCCCGTGATGAACGACATTGAAATGTCGCTTATTTATCAGCCTAGCCTCTCAATTCCTTTGGCATTTTCAGGACAAAAAGGCAACGTAAGCCTAGTCGGTAGTTTACCGGACGGCTTAAGAATGACCGATGGCAAGTTAGAAGTAGAGACGGCTGGAGAATATCGTCTTAAGTTTGAAGATGATGGTGGGGATTTATATCAACCAATTCAGTTTAATGTAGTCATCAAAGTAGCGAAAGCTGCGGGACAAGCCATGGTGACACAAGATTATGAAATGGTGTATAGCAAAGACTATAGCTTTGATCTTCGTCGTGACTTTGGTTTAAGTACAAGTAACGATCATGTAGAACTCGTTGATAACACTGCTACAGATGTTATAGAGGTTACTGCGGATGGACGTGCCTATGTTTACAAAGCGGGTAAAGCGACGTTAACAGTTCGCAGACAGGAGAGCGCGAATTATACTGCGGGTCCAGATCAGAAAGTGTACGTTAATATTCTTAGTGCGCCGAGTCGGATTGATGTGCAATCCGATGTGGAAGAGACTTGGAAAACCAGCCAGCCTTATGTTCAAAAACCGACCATCTCTGGTACGGTTGGCGAAGTTTCGTATCGATTTGCAGAAAATGCAGCAACGGATGTGGTTTCCCTAGACAGCAAAACGGGCGAGATGCGCATCCTCAATGCTGGCAGCACAAGAGTTGTTGTATCGGATGCAGGGGACGATAAATTTACTCCGGGTGAAAGCAGTTTCTCTGTAACGATCAAACAGGGCACAAACCCTGTATCGATTGCTTATCCAACGGTAGACTTTTCAGCGGGTACTATTATCTCACCAGTGATGAGTGGAGGAGAGGCGAAAGCCAGCTATCGTCTTATTAACCAAAAAGATCCTGTGGTTGAGTTAGTCTCTTCTGAAACGGGGCGTTTGAAGATTTTGCACGCAGGCGAGTACCAATTAGAAGTGACGCTAACTGCACGTAACTATACAACTAAAACCGTATTAGTTAACGGCACCATTAATAAAGCGGATCATCCCGGTCTTACCACGAAACTTCAAACCGTTGAGTTTACGCCTTTCAAGGCAATTGACTTAGATTTCGGTAGAACGGTCGGTACTCGAACTTACTCATTTGGCGATACTGTGAGCAAAGATCTTGCCACGTTAGACAATGCGAATGCAGAGTTGACGCTAACCAATTACTCTCAATACCATTCTATTGCTCTAGATATCTCTGAGAGTGAATCGCGAGATTACAAAGCGTTACCAAGAACAAAAGTCACGGTTAGTGTCGATTTGGCAGAGTCGGGTGTTGCAGATAAATACACACAACTTAATAGCGAACAAACCGTTATTGTGAGCACGCTTAGTGCCCCACAGTTTGCCAATTTAGAAGAGAGTGAATTTGGTATCTTGGGTTCGCGTTCGGTACGTGAACCGACGGATGACGAGTTGCAAAAACACGGTAAAGGTAAGGTTGTGCTATTTATGTTTAAGCCAGTTGGTAGCGATGACCGAAGACAAGAAAAGGCAGCGTGGGTGCATGTTGCTCGATTCGATGGATGTACATCAGAGCTATTTGCTGATGACCTTAAGCCTTTTAATGCAATTGGTTATGATGATCCAGGGTATTGCACCAGCGGTAGCACTATCCGTATGACTCGGTTCTTAGTGATTGATGATTCTAATTTGGAAGACATAGAGTATGAGTTGGCTGCACCAATCATTACTTACCGTCGTGGGGTGCGTGAATTTTTAGCAACGGATAAAGGTGGATTCTATGCTGACCCAAATGTCGTTTACGGGAAAAGCGAATACGGTTACCCGAAATCACTTTACGAATGGTCGGTCATTACTATGAAGTATCAACCAAATTAATTATCGTTTGATACCCACAAAAAAGGAGTGCTGAGCACTCCTTTTGTCGTTTAGGGTTTAGCGGTTACTTGGTATAGCGCATTACACCTTCTTGCACTGCGGTTGCCACTAAATGACCTTGCTGGTTATAGATTTCGCCACGCACTAACCCGCGAGTATTACTCGCTGTTGGGCTTTCTATTGCGTACAACAGCCATTCATCCATTTTGAACGGACGGTGGAACCAGATTGAATGGTCAATGGTTGCAACTTGGAAGTTTGGCGTCATTAATGACACTTCATGTGGGTGCATTGCTGTCACGAGGAATCCCCAATCTGATGCATAGGCCAACAGGTACTGATGTATAAGCAGGTTCTCTGGCATTTCACCATTGGCACGAATCCAAAGATACTGTTTAGGCTCTGCTTTTTTGGGTTTTAGAGGGTTGATGACCGTAACAGGACGGGTTTCAATTGGCTTTTCACCACAAAATGTTTTGCGTAGTCGCTCTGGCAGGAATTCGGCTATATGGCTAGCAAGCTCACTCTCAGAGGCGAAGTTTTCTGGGCCAGGAATGTCTGGCATTTCCTTTTGATGATCAAACCCAGGTTGATCGCCATGGTAAGACGCCGTTAGGTAGAAAATAGGGCGTCCATTTTGAATCGCCTTAACGCGTCTGGTGCTGAAGCTACGGCCATCCCTTAGGTTTTCTACATCATAAATGATGGGCTTTTCTGGATCACCAGGGTACAAAAAATAGCTATGGAAGGAGTGCACCGCGCGTGTTTCTTCAACGGTGTAGCGCGCAGCAGAAAGCGCTTGCCCAATCACTTGGCCGCCATACACTTGAGGCAAACCTAGGTTTTCACTTTGGCCACGAAACAAGCCTTCTTCTAATTTTTCGAGTTGTAGTAGGCTGAGCAATTCTCGTAATGGTTTACTCATTGTGTCTCCTCACCGTTGTCTTTCACTCCAACTTACCTCAACAGTCTCACTCTTGTGAAGTGCCATAGTTAAGAACTATTGAGTAACTTAGAAATAGTATTGTTCCGATTATGAAACAAAATCAATTGTTTGATAAATTCTAACTCAGTCAAACTATTGTCAAATAAACTGACAGGAAGCAGACAGTTTTATATTCCACGCCTATAATTGCTCCGGTTTAATACTCTTTTCGAGGAAGATATGAAAAAAACACTACTGCTTGTTACTTCTTTACTCTTTGGGGCTGCGTTAGTGGGTTGCCAAACTTCTCAAAATACAGAAATGGAATCTGCAGAGGCGTCAATGAAGACGATTACAGGTACAGTGGCTTACCGTGAGCGTATTGCTCTGCCGCCAAACGCAGTGGTTACCGTCGCGTTAGAAGATGTGTCTTTGGCTGACGCGCCAGCAAAAGTACTAGCAAAGCAGACATTCGAAACGGAAGGTAAACAAGTTCCTCTTTCTTTTGAGCTGAACTACGATAACAATGAAATCAAACCAAACCATCGTTATAGCGTCCGTGCGCGTATTGAAGTGGATGGTAAATTGCGTTTTATCAGCGATACACATAACGGTGTAATCACAGATGAAGCACAAACTCACCAGTTGGATATTCGTCTAGTTGGTACGCGTTAATATCAAACTCAGCGAACAAAAAATGGCAGCCTAAGGCTGCCATTTGTATTTTCTTAGCGAAATTTTTCCAATCTCAGACACTTCAATTCCTTCGGCTTCTAATTTCTTTGTTTGTCGTTCTAAATCACTGCCCTTTAAGGATATTTTTCCTTGACTATTTATCACTCTAAACCACGGGAGTTTGCTGTCCTCTGGCAAATTACCAAGCGCTTTACCAACATGTCTTGCGTAGCCCGGGTAACCTGCCATTTTTGCGATTTCCCCGTAGGTGGAGACTTTTCCTTTTGGAATTTGGTGAATTACAGCAAAGATTTGCGCTAAAAATTGGTCCATACTCAAAAGTGTCTATTGTGGATTACTAAGGAATGGTAAACCATCGGACTTGTATATTGCTAACGGTTCTTAACGTTTATATTGCCCGCGATTGACTTTTGTTGATCACATTTTCTCTTCAGCCGTGCCGTATGTTAATGAGCGTTAAAAAGCATAAAACAAACACAAGCTAAGCTTGAATCTAGACCCTCTCAACGACTTTTAATCCCAGTTTTTGCCGTTGAGTTACCAAGTAGGTGGGGAAGCCAGGAGGCGCTATGATTTTATCGACACTTCAATTTTTCATTACGACTTTGCTCGCAGTGGTGTGCGTTCGAGCGATGAGTTTGAGCGAGGGAGATATTCCCGTTCTTGCACTCATGATCCCGGCGTTGTGGATCTTGCCACAAGGTGGGTTTGCAGGCTTGGTGTTGCTGGGCGCAATGATGGCTTTTGGCGCTACGCTCTCAATGCAGCCAATTGCGCTATCGATTGGTATTTTGATCCTTTTCCCACTTTTAATGGTAGTGTTCTCTCGTAGAAGTTCGTTGGGCGTCCTGCTCACCGCAGGCCTAATCGTACTTACTCTACAAGTCGGTATTATGGTCACGCAACAAGGTGGGAAGCTGGATGGCTCCGCTTGGGTTACAGTGGTTCAAACTGTCGCTGTCATGGCGATGTGGTGGTCTGCTGTACATTGGACCCCATCCAATAAGCACAGCTGGTGGCCGATGCTGTTGTTGTTCCCATTATGGATTGCTGGCTTGCCATATGCCGTTCTTGTGGCACTGAGCGTGACAGGAATGCTGGCTTCAATGGAAACCCTCGCGAAGCTTAAACACTCCATTCGTTGGAGTAAACTATTGTGCTGGACATTACCGACCGTTGGCTTTGCTGCCTTAGTGGTAAGTCCGACTACAGATGTACCAAACCCTGTTTTTGTTGTTTGGATCTGTTTGTTAGGAACGGCTTGGATGACGGACTATATCTTACGTAGCAGCGATGAACAGGCAGAATTATGAGTATTTCGTCAGGTAAAAAGTGACACGTGCGGCAGACTATCGAATTGGTTGTGGAACAAAATGAAGATTAGTATATGTTCTTCATTTCATATTTACTAAACTTCCAATAATAATAACCACATTATAAGTAGTTGATTTAAGATAAGTTTGTCATGACTACCTTTGCTCGAACACTGTTGCTTTTTACTTGTTGCCTACTGAGTTTGAATGTAAAAGCTGAATCACCTTTAATTGCTCATTATAAAGTTGCGACAGAAGCGGATGATGTCGTCACCCGTGTTCTTTTTAATGCTGCATCGAAAGAGTTCGGCTTTACCGTTCAATATGTGAACTATTCCAGCTTTGATGCCATTCTAAATTCCGTCGCGAATGGAGAAGCGGACTTTGCTGCTAATATCACTTACACAGAAGAGCGTGCTCAACGCTTTAGTTACTCCCGTCCAACTAATATCGAATATACCTACCTTTTTGGTTTAAAAGACTCGACGTTGAGTGATATTTCACGAGTTGGCGTCCCTAAAGATACGGTTTATGCCGAATTACTCAAACAATACTACCCGGAGCTAAAACAGGTCTCTTATCAAGGTCATGAGCAAGCGGTAACGTTACTGAGATCAGGCGTTGTTGAAGGCGTAGTCGATGCCATCAATCAGCTTAAGCCGATGCTGCTGGAGGGCTTTGACGCTAAGATGTTGAATGATCAGATTTCGATAAAGCCAGTATCGATCATCAGTAAAAAAGATCATCACCTCGAAGAGTTGGATACGTTCGCTACGTTTATTCATGGGGAAGGAGTGCAAAAGCAACTTCGTGAAGAGATCTCCCAGTATCAATTTGAATTAAGGCGAGCGGCATTGCGAGAATCTATTCGCTTATTACCTCTTGATTTCAGTGAGCCAATACGGATCAAGCTCGAATCTATCTTTCCATATGTTGTTTACAACGAAGACGGCAGTATCGAAGGGATGACGGCAGATGTCGTCCTGAGAAGCTGTGAGATCTTGGCATTAAACTGCGTGATCATTAGTGAGCCAAATGAAAGTTGGGGTTCCATGTATCATGAGTTTATGCAGGGGAATTTTGAAATTTTAGCGCCGTTAACGGTCAGTCGCGAGCGACATGAATTTAGTTACTTTCCCAAGCCCCATTACTCACCAGCATCCGTTATGGTCAAGCGTTTAGGTTACAAGCCGAACACTTACTCTCATGTGTCACAGTTGATCTCTGAGCGGATTGGCGTGGTTGAGGACGACTTTTTCGACCAAATGATGACGCAACTTTTACCGCTAAAAGAGCTGAAACGTTATCGTAACCAACAAGAACTCATTCAGGGTTTATTGAATGAAGAGGTCGATTACATTCCGATGGATACCGCGATGCTCAACCACTTTTTACGTCTGAGCGAGTTGGTTCCGATAGAGCAGGACACGGCGATTGGTGAGTTTTACCAGTCACAACTTTCTGTTGGATTGGTGGCGAACGAGAAAGGTGCCATGCTTGCTCCTTTTTTCAGTCGAGCGATAGCGATGTTGGAAGTTGATAAGATAATTGCCCAGTACGACCTGCGCCCAGATTGGCGTACCGCGCTTGAATATGAGGTTCGGCTGGCGACGCAAACACAGGCTGTGTTTGTCTTTGTATTGTTGTTTGCGATTTGCGTTTCGCTTTATCTTTACCGTCAATCGAATACCGACAATTTAACGGGGTTAAGAAATCGCCGCGCGTTGCAAGTAAAACATCGAAAAGGCGTAAACAAAGAGCTATCCATACTTTACTTGGATATTAACCACTTCAAACGAATCAATGATACGTACGGTCATCGTGCTGGTGATGAGGTGTTACAATTATTGGCGCTAAAAATTCATTATGTATGGTCAGGGAAAGGTTACCGGATAGGGGGAGATGAGTTCATCTTGTTGGGCTACCCGACTCAAGCAGAATTAAATAGGGCAATGAAAGAGCTCAGCAGAATTGATGTAAAAGGCAAACTGTGTAGTGAGTTAGAGTCTGTGGGTATCTCTATCGGTGTCTCTGCAAAGAGAGAACAGCACATGAGCTTAGAGCAAGCCATGCATTTAGCTGATGAAGATATGTATTCAAGTAAGCAGTCAACACGCCGCTATTCTTCTTCTCATCGTTACGTGGCTCAATCATAGAGGAATGAATTGATCGAGTTTTGTCCAAACGGTAATGAAATGACGAAATTCAAGGTTTTTGCTCTTGCATTATGAGGGCTGATACTGAATAATCGCCCCATCGATTGAGGCAAGTCCTCTCGAAAAGAATTATGGGGCTCTGGTCCTCTCGCAACAATAGCTCGTGAACTCGGTCAGGTCCGGAAGGAAGCAGCCGCAGCGGGTGACTTGTGTGCCGGGATGTGGCTGGGGTCCCACCCTTTAAAAGCCCTGCGTATATCGCAGGGCTTTTTTCGTTTTTGAACCCTCTTTTACTGCGTTTGCTCTTCAAAGTCTTCTGATGAATCAAGTTTCTTGAGGTTATTTAGGTATAATTTATAATCTCACGCGCTTGATACCGAACTGTCGTGAAGATTGTTTCGAGTACATTCGCCGAATAACCATTTTCACCTGGGATACTTTAATGATTTCAAAAAACCAATTAAAACTGCTTCGTGCTTTAGGTCAAAAGAAACAGCGTAAAGCGCATGGCTTATTCCTAGTTCAGGGTGAAAAGAACGTTTTAGAGCTGGCAAGCAGTTCATTAAAGGTGAAGCATGTCTTCGCAACCGAGGCATTTCTCGAACAAAACGCTAGTGCGCTAAGTGGTTTTGATTGCATTGAAGCATCGCTTGACGACCTGACCAAAGCGAGCACTCTCGTGAGCAATAACGCGGCCATTGCAGTGGTTGAAATCCCGAGTGTAAAAGTGCCTCAAGCAAAAGGCTTGATGATTGCGCTAGATGGTGTATCTGACCCAGGTAATCTAGGAACGATTATTCGTGTCGCAGACTGGTATGGCATCAAGCACATTATTGCGAGTACAGATTGTGCTGATCCGTATAACCCTAAGACGATCAGCGCGACCATGGGCAGTTTTGGCCGCGTACAAGTGAGTCTGGTTGATTTGCCAAGTTACTTAGAAGAAGCCAATTTGCCAGTTTATGGCGCGTTTCTGGAAGGGGAGAGCGTTCATAAAACGGAATTCGCTGCTGAAGGTATTTTGTTGATGGGCAGCGAGTCCCACGGCGTCCGTGAAGAAGCTGCGAAGCTCGTGACAAATAAGATCACGATTCCGGCATTTGGTGGTGCTGAGTCGCTGAATGTCGCAATGGCAACCGGTATTATTTTAGACAATATGCGTCGACATCATTGTTAATGTAACTATGCGCCAATAATGAAGCCAGTCAATTTGACTGGCTTTGTTGTATTTACCACCTGTTAAAAATGAGCCCATTTGCAAGTTGTACTCAATTAAACAACAGTGAATGCCGATGATGACTTAATTTTGATTCAGATCAATAGGCTGCACCTATAAATAAAATTACTCATTTCCATTTAGTAAATTCAGGAAATTAGGCGACACTTATCTAAAGGCCGCAATAAAATGCCCTTAAGGAGATAAGAATGCATTCATTAAAAGTAAAAGATTACATGACGTTGCAAGCGGTGACCTTCACTAAAGATATGTCACTTTCGGCTGCTTTGAATAAAGTCATGCAAAGCGTCACATTAGGTGGCCCCGTCATTGATGAGAATGAAAAGGTAGTTGGATTCTTATCAGAACAAGACTTGTTAGATAAATTGGTGAAAGCGAGTTATCACTGCCAAGACACGCATACCGTTCAAGAGTGTATGCATGACGATGTTTTATCTGTTTCTCCAGACATGTCAGTGATTGAGTTGGCTGACATGATGAAGATTGGTAAGCCAAAAATGTATCCAGTGGTTGACGGTAAAGGTAAATTGGTTGGCGTTATCACTAGGCGAGATGTGCTGCGCGCCATCGGGATGACTTTAAATGAGTGTTTTAAGCATCCAGTTTAACCTTTTTGATCAAATATCATATGTGCTTGATTTTAAATAAGTCATTTGGAAAGACGCTTCGGCGTCTTTTTTATTTTCAATCGACGAGTTTTTAAAAAATCACCTTGACCTTGGAGCTAGCTCTAAGGTTTATCCTTAGTCATAGGCAAAGAGCCTACACCAATAAGGAAAATAAATTATGTGTACGAAACATCAAGGTTGCCAATCTAGCAAAATCAAAACTGCGGTGCCGCTTGGCGCGAGCGAGTCGTGCTGCGCACCAGTAAAATCTTCACTCAACATTTCTCAAGCTGGCGTAGAAGTGTCTGAAAGTTCATGTTGCAGCGGAGGGAGTTGTAGCGCCGACCCAGGTGAGGAAGAAGAGCCCTCAAGGGAGAATGATTCCTCAATTCGAAACTCGTGGCTTGTGTCAGGTATGGATTGCCCTTCATGTGCACAAAAGCTTGAGAAGGCTATTACGTCTTTGGAAGGTGTTAGCCAAGCAAAAGTCTTGTTTGCAACAGAAAAACTGGTTGTCGATTTTGACGATCGCGAGCTGACCTCTACGATAGAGCATACAGCCCAACAAACAGGTTTTCCACTTTCTTCACTCGATGCTCCAAAACCAAATACCGCAACGAAGGGCTGGCGTGGGGTAGTAAAAGACAACATTCAAATTCTCTCTATTGCTAGTGCGATGGTTGTCGCGGCAATAATTTCTAAGATCGACCCTCAAATAAGCACTTGGTTATTCACGTTGACCTGTTTACTGGGTTTATACCCAATTGCGCTCAAAGCGTTCAAGTTGGCGCGTAGCGGTACGCCTTTTGCGATTGAAACGTTAATGAGTGTGGCAGCGCTCGGCGCTTTATATTTAGGTGAAACCGCTGAAGCGGCAATGGTGTTATTGCTTTTCCTTATTGGTGAAAAGTTAGAAGCATATGCATCATCCCGCGCTCGAAGTGGTGTCCAAGCGCTAATGGACTTAGTCCCAGAAAATTCAATTTTAATTGTTGATGGTGAGCGTAAAGAGGTGCCTGCAGCTCAGCTTAAGCCGGGGGATATTATAGAAGTTGCCCCCGGTGGTCGCTTGCCAGCGGATGGTGTGTTGCAAGATGCGCTTGCGAGTTTTGACGAAAGTGCGTTAACGGGAGAATCCGTCCCCGTTGAGCACCAAACGGGTGGCAAAGTGATGGCCGGAGCTGTGGTTGTCGATAAAGTCGTTCGTTTACAGGTGACTTCTCGTCAAGGCGAGAATGCGATTGACCGAATTCTCCATTTGATTGAAGAAGCAGAATCTCGTAAGGCACCATTAGAACGTTTTCTGGATAAATTCAGCCGTTGGTATACGCCGCTGATGATGTTGGTGTCCTTGATGGTTATCGTCACGCCACCACTGTTGTTTGCTCAACCATGGGAAACGTGGATTTATCGAGGACTTGCCCTGTTACTGATCGCCTGTCCGTGTGCGTTGGTTATTTCAACGCCTGCAGCGATTACTTCTGGCTTGGCGGCTGCGGCGAAGCGGGGGGCATTAATCAAAGGTGGTGCGGCGCTTGAGTTGCTTGGTAAAGTGGAGTCCGTCGCATTTGATAAAACCGGTACATTGACGCAAGGTAAGCCGCAGGTGACCGACGTCTTTGCTTTTGATGTAGATGAAGACAAGTTACTTAGCCTGACAGCCTCAATCGAAGTCGGCTCAAGCCATCCTCTCGCGGTTTCTTTAGTTAATAAAGTGCAACAGCAGGGGCTTCCTATTCCTGAAGCGCTAGATAAAACCGCGCAAGTGGGCTCTGGTGTCACTGGTTACGTCGATGGGAAAATAGTCCAAGTAGTCACGCCTTCTAAGGCCGATTTCCCACTTTCTCAAGAAACCGAAGAGCGAGTGGTGACGTTGGAACAACAAGGTAAAACGGTTGTCATTGTGCGTTACGATTACGAGGTCATTGGCGTGATTGCATGGCAAGATACATTGCGCCCAGATGCCCAAGAAGCTATCGCTACGTTGAAGGATCTTGGGATAACGTCGGTGATGCTAACCGGTGACAACCCGAGAAGTGCTGAAGCAATGGCGACCAGAATAGGCTTGGATTATAAAGCAAGCTTATTACCAGCAGATAAAGTGCATTACGTCGAGAAACTATCACAGCAACACACCGTTGCAATGGTGGGAGATGGTATTAATGATGCGCCAGCGATGAAAGCTTCGAGTATCGGTATTGCGATGGGAGGCGGTACGGATGTTGCGCTGGAAACGGCCGACGCGGCATTAACGCACAATCGTCTGATTGAGTTACCTGCCATGATAGAACTATCGCGTGCGACGTTAAGTAATATTCGTCAGAATGTTGCGTTAGCGCTTGGTTTGAAAGGCGTTTTCTTGGTGACAAGTTTACTGGGCATTACGGGTCTATGGGTGGCAGTATTAGCCGACAGCGGTGCAACTGCACTGGTTACGTTAAATGCGTTGAGATTGCTCCGTTTTGAGTCCAAGCAGGCCAAGTGACCTACCTAACTAGCTAATAAAAAGCCCGAGGCATTTGTATCTCGGGCTTTTTTAACCGTATCGACGAAATCTAATAAGATGTTTTAGTTTGTTTTTGAAATCACGCATCGCTATGCAACAAAATGAGCCAACCCCCCCCAAAAGTGTGATCATTGCTTGTTTTGGGTGAAATTATAGTTTCATTACATTTTCTCATTGTGATTGTGATCACTCTATGTTGGTGAAAGGTTCGCTACAGTGCATTTGTACCCAATAACTGATTAATGAGCTTATTGTTCATAAAATAAGCCACAATAAGGAGCGACTTATGTCTCAAGCTGTATTTCATTTAGGTGTTACTGAAGCTGATCTTAATGGTGCGACTCTAGCCATCATTCCTGGTGATCCAGCGCGCGTTCAAAAAATCGCAGAACAAATGGAAAACCCAGTATTTCTAGCAAGTCACCGTGAATACACGCTATACCGTGCCGAATTAGACGGTAAACCTGTTGTGGTTTGTTCTACAGGTATTGGTGGCCCTTCTACCTCTATCGCAGTTGAGGAACTCGCGCAGCTTGGTGTTCGTACTTTCCTACGTGTTGGTACAACTGGCGCAATTCAACCGCATGTAAACGTAGGTGACATGATCGTAACGACGGGGTCAGTTCGCCTTGACGGTGCGAGCCTGCACTTTGCGCCAATGGAATTCCCAGCAGTTGCTGACTTTGAAGTAGCAACTGCAATGAAAGCGGCAGTAGAAGAGTCTGGCGCTGCGGTTCACATGGGTGTGACGGCTTCAAGTGATACGTTCTACCCAGGTCAAGAACGCTACGACACGTTCTCTGGTCGCGTTGTTAAGCGTTTCCAAGGTTCTATGCAAGAATGGCAAGACATGGGCGTACTTAACTTTGAGATGGAGTCTGCAACATTGCTAACAATGTGTGCGAGCTCTGGTCTAAAAGCAGGTTGTGTAGCGGGTGTAATCATCAACCGTACACAAAAAGAGATTCCAGATCATTCAACTCTGAAAGAGACGGAAGCTCGTTCAATTAAGGTGGTAGTAGAAGCAGCGCGTAAAATGCTGTAAGCCGCGATAATTGGCATTTAAAACAAACGGAAAAACCAGAGGCACGCTTCTGGTTTTTTTCTACCTATCTAAACCCACACTTAAAAATTAGGTATAAAAAAAGCAGCCTGTAACGCTGCTTTTGATCATTTTGAATTCTAGCTTTTATCACTGATACTAGATCTCGTCCGAGCCGCCTGCGTCTTTAAACCAAGCCGTTAGGTGCGTTCTTAAATCTTTAAGCTCATCAGGACCAATCAGAGCTAGCCCCAAATCTTCTGCACGAGTAATGTCATTGTGACGAAGCGGTCGGAAGCTCACCAGCATTGCACGTGCTTGTAAACCACCTAGCAGATCTCTGAGGGATTCTAGCTTGTACAAGGTGTCATCGCCGTCATCTCGCATGCCTTTGGTTTTACACTCAATGATGTGGAGCTTGTTGTTTACTACTGTTGCAACATCCAACTCATTGCGTACTTCACTTTCACCAAGTTTGCGATAAACCTGAACATTCAAAGAGCGATCTTGAATCGTCGGCATCGTATCTTGAATTTGCTTGACTGTGCTGTGTACCAGAGTCTCTAACCATTCACCGTTTGAAAAGCGGCGTGCATCTTCATCAGCAAACGTTAGAACGCCATTCTCATAAGTGGCGATTTGCGCTTCCACTAAGTCCGAAAGCAGCATGTTGAGCTCACGGTAGCCTTGTTGCTTTTCAGAAAGCTCCACATCAAGTTTTTGCTCTTTGCGGCATGTGGTTGCAAGGTAGTTAAGAGTCGCTAAGCCTGGACCAAGTTCAAGCGCATTTGAGGCCCAGCGTTCACCAAGTTCATACAGTTTTTTATCAAGAAGAGGAGGTAAATCAACGTGATGGAACTCGCCGCGTGCGCCGAAGATAGTGAGGTAGTCAGCAATCGTAATGTGGTCTTCGACTTGAGTATCTTCTTTGCCATCTGGGTATAACCAGCAAAGCTTATCGCTACTTGGCTCAACCACAAAAATTGGCCAGCGATAGGTACGGAAAACCTCGTACACAGACAATAAGCGATGACGAAGACCGCAACTGGCGTTCAATTTCACATCTTCGCCGCGCTCATGGAGATCTTTTGCCAGTTTTTGAATCGCTTGTTTGATCAGCGAAGTATTGACGGCGGATGGGATTTCAAAAAATTCGGAAGTAATGTCTCGTTGCTCTAAAACGGCACTCAGTCGGTCAAATATATCTAACTGGCTCTTGTCTCCGATGAAGACGATATGTGTGCTTAGCGTACGATTATCTAATAGAGGAGTGACCAATCTCACTGGGTCTTGGTCGATAATACCAACATGAACAGCCATAGATTTTCCTTTTTATGAGGCCGCTCGAAAAGAGATGTGCAAGGGGATGAGCTGGCCATATTAATCATATGTAGACATGGCTGATAAAAAACAAGGGCGACTTAACAAAAAGTCGCCCTTATACAGTTGATTGCACTGATTAATGCTCAAATTTATAAATTATTTATAACTTAAAGCGGTGAACCAATTCATTCTGTTGATGAGCCAAGTGAGTCAGGGATTCACTGGTCTGTGCGATGCTCGACATAGCTTGGAAGCTTTCATCGGCGATACTATTGATATCTTCAATACTGCGTGCAATGTCTGCTGAGGTTTCACTTTGCTCTGCTGCCGCTTGCGAAATATGCGTACTCATTTGGCTGATTTCGATGATTAGCGCTTGAATCTCTTCCATTGAGCTGTTCGCTTTTGATGCTTGCTCAACAGACATCTCCATATCGCTCATACAGCTTTGTATTACTTGATTTGCTGACTGAGAGCTGGATTGCAGATTACTGATCATCGATTCAATTTCAGTGGTGGACTGAGTGGTTCTGGATGCAAGCACACGCACCTCATCGGCCACTACCGCAAAGCCGCGACCTTGTTCGCCAGCGCGAGCCGCTTCAATTGCTGCATTCAATGCCAGTAGGTTAGTTTGTTCAGCAATGTTGCGAATCACATCGAGGATAGAACCAATTTGACCACTCATTTTTTGCAGTTCAGAGACAGCGGAAACGGATTCGTTCAAACGCGTTTCCAGTTGATTTATGGTCGAGATATTGCTGCTCATGACATTTCTGCCTTCTTCAGAGGCAGATTCGACACGCTGCACCATTTCTAGTGAGCCTTGTGCACTTTGAGCGACTTCTTGCACTGAGTGAGACATTTCCGTCATTGCGGTCGCAACGTTTGCTGTTTGCTCGCGTTGTGAACTTAATTTGCTTTGCGCTTGCGAAGACGTGCTTTCGTTTGTTGCTGCGGTCGAAGATAGGTTCTCTGACGCTTCGTTGAGTTTCACTAAGATCTCGTGAAGACTGTCGGCTAGTGAGTTAATGTGTCCACTCACTCGGCTGAACTCGTTGTTATAGCGAATATCGATACGTTGTGTCATGTCACCTTCAGTCAGGCTTTCAAGCACTTTTAGAATACGAGTCAATGGCTCGCGAACGCTATGCGCGATGTGGTAGCCAATCGCTGTGGCAAGTAGCACGACGACAACGCCAATGATGATGGCTTTCGTCACACCCGCAGAATAAATGTCACCAGCGTCTGCTAACGATTCATTAAGTTTATCCGTTGCGGTTGTCGTAAATTGCTCAAGAATCGCCATCGTTGAATCAACTTTATTCGCTAGGTTGGCGATGTTGTTGTATAGCGCTGCACGAGCATTGAGGTAATTATTGTGCTGGTCTAAGACACCTCCACGCATTCCCACGTCGCGTGTGAATTGTTCTACCGACTCACCAAACGCTGTTTTTAGTTCAGGTAATTGAGTAACTAAACCACGGAAAGCATAGTTCAAATGAGTCACTGCTTTGCGGTTTTTGGTCACGGCTTGCGTAACAAACTCAGGATCAGAGCTGGCGAGGGCATCAGAGGTTATAACTTCGGCATCTTTTAGCTTAATGAAGTAACTCTTCGCCATGACTTTGACAGAAATGCTGGTTTGATCTGCCACATATTCTTTAAGGCCGACCGACAACTCGGTATTCAGCTTTTGGAAGCGACGTGACGATTTTTGCACTTTTTCCTGCGCAGCGAACATCGCTTCGTAGTTGTCCATGGCTTCAAGAGCTTCAGTAAAATAGCTCTGCTCTAACGTTTTTAATTGTGAAAACGGTTCGGCAAGAGAGGGGTAGATTTGGCTTGCAGTTTCCAGTTGAGCCAAAGTGGATTCGAAACGTTGTTGAGATCTAGCAAATTCCTGACGCATTTCATCCATGCGTTGTTTATTCTCTGTCGTCAGAAAATCTTTAAACGATTTGTCGGCAGAAAGCAGTTCAACACTGGTTTGGTTAGATAACGATACCAGTGGTAGGGATGATTTAGACACGGTGCCAAACTTCCCGTGAATATCACTCATTCCTCCCATCATAATGGCAATTGTGACGGCAAATAGGATGATGATCAGAGCAAAGCCCGCATACATCCTTTTAATAACTGAACCTCGCATAAGTGAGCTTCCTCTCCCAAAATAGACAAGCTACCCAAGAATTTTGAGCTTACTTGGGTATAAAAATAATAATTGTCTTAAAAAAGTAACAAAATTCATTGGATTGTATTGAGTTTGTGACGCGCATTTTATGACGCACACGACAAAAAAAGCTTCGTTAATTAGCGTTTGATTAATAATGTTAAGTGAACACTGTTTTTATTGAGCTCCGCTTTTGGTTGGCGCATACTAATTGGGGTCTAATTACCTTTATAAAATGGAGTCCTCATGGCGGAAGAAACGATCTTTAGTAAAATTATTCGTAAGGAAATCCCAGCCGATATTCTTTATCAAGATGAGTTGGTGACTGCGTTTCGCGATATTAACCCGCGCACACCGAGCCATATTCTCATTATTCCGAATAAATTGATCCCAACAACGAATGATGTTGAAGCTGAAGATGAAGCAATGATGGGGCGTTTGTTCACTGTTGCTAAAAAACTGGCGAAAGAGGAAGGCATTGCGGAAGACGGCTATCGCCTGATCGTTAATTGTAACCCGCACGGTGGCCAAGAGGTTTACCATATTCACATGCACCTATTAGGCGGTCGTCCTCTAGGTCCAATGGTATTGAGCTAAGCTTTAAAAAGTGGGTGGCGCAGTTCACCCACTTCTTTTTCCTGTCGAATGACACATTTGTGGAGATAAATGTGAAACTAGGTGTAAAGCTGTTAGGGCTGATGAGCTGGGCTTTAATGGCCTCTGGCTGCGCGAATTTGTCTGCGGGCAATCTGTTTAGTCACTACAGCAACCAGAATCAAGAAGTTTATCAAGCCGTTGTTGCCGGGGAATATGCGAAAGCGAAACAACTTCAATCGAGCGAAGTGGGTGGCGAGATACTTGGCAACTTTGAAAAGGGCCGTATTTCTTTTCTTGCTGAAGATTACCCGACAAGTTTGAAAGCGCTGGAAAATGGTGATCGTGCCGTTCGTGTTCAGCAAGATCGCGCGACTATTTCTGTGTCAGAAACGGCAACGAGCGTCGGCTCTCTCGCAGTGAACGACAATCTCCAAGATTATCATCCCGCCGATTATGAACTTGGCTTTCTGCACCTTTATCTCGGGCTAAACTATTTACAGAAAAACGATTTGGAAGGGGCGCTTGTTGAAGTGCGTCGAGCCAATCAAGTTCAGGAAGCGGCCAGAAAGGCGCGTGAAAAAGAACTAAAAGCAGCAGAAAAAGACCTGAAAAAGCAAGGCATGTCTGCCAATTTAGGCAGCGTGTTGGCGAGCTACCCTGATGCTGGTAAAAAACTAAGCGCAGTACAAAACGGCTATTTGTTCTATCTTTCTGGCTTGTTATATGAAGCGTCACGAGATTTAAACAGTGCTTATGTTGATTACCGACGAGCACTCGCTGTGATGCCAGACAACAAACAAGTTGTTGAAAGCACGTTGTACGCCGCTAAGAAACTAGGCATGCGTGAAGACTTACGCATGCTAGAGAAACGGTATGGTAAAGCATCTTCTGGGTTAACTCAGTCTCAAGGTCGAGTCATCGTTATTGATGAACAAGGCGTTGTGGAGGCTTTGAAAGGTTGGCGTATTGATCTACCGATTTACGACAGTCGCGATAATGGGGCCATTTATTCGTTGGCGCTTCCTTATTACCCGAATCGGGGTGCGCAACGTTTTAGCGATGTGGTTTTAAATGGTCAGGTATTGCCTTCTAGCACGCTGACTGATGTTAATGCGATGGCACAAAACGATCTTAATGAACGTCTGACTACAATGGTGATCCGTCAAGCTCTTCGCGTTTGGGCAAAAGATCGAATCCGAAAAGAGGCGGCGAAAAAAGGCGATGATGTGGGTAACATACTTTTCAATGTATGGAACACATTGACCGAGCAGCCGGATACGAGAAGTTGGCAAACATTACCAGCGCAAGTGAAAACGGCATCAAAAGTCGTGAAACCGGGGACACAAAGTTTAAACTTGGGTGATCAAACCTATCAGTTTGAAGTGCCTGCACAGCAGACTACATTGGTATGGGTATCTCGTCAGGGAACACACTCAACCGTGTGGCATAAACAGCTAGGGAGACTGTAATGAAAGCATGGCTTATTTGTTTAGCAATGGCTATTGGTTTAGTTGGATGCGCCGAAAACACGGCTGGTATTCGAATTGATGGTCAAACGCAAAAAGTATTTTTTAATGATAACGTTTTGGGTAGTCGCTTATTAGTTGACAACATCACCACCACTTACGTTGATGATCGTCCACGTGGAGTGGTGCAACTAAGCAGTAACTATAAAGGTGACCAGCACATTCTTTACCGCTTCTATTGGTATGACAATAATGGTTTAGAAGTAAATACCAAGCCTGGCCCATGGCGCAAAATGATTGTGCGAGGGTTTGAGCAAGTCACGTTATCTGAAGTTACTGTGAATCCAAATGGCACCAAATTCCGTGTTCAAATTAGAGAAGCACAAGACAATTAATCTTAACGGCTTTGCCGAAGCTGCCGCGCTAACGATGCGCTGGTATTGAAAAACTAAGGAACTCTCATGAAAAAAAGTATTATTGCTCTTTTAGGTCTTGCCGTCATTTTGGGTGGCTGTTCTAACAAAGTCTCTTACGGCGATGCGCAAGCAACAGAAACCACGACTATCGATTTTGGCTCAACAGATTTACAAAAAATCGCGGCTGAAATGGTTGATAGCATGATGATGTCGGGTTCTGTAGCAGCAATTACTCGTGATCAACGTCCTATCGTTTTTGTTGAGCGAATTAAGAACAAGACCAGTGAACACATTGACACTGAATCCATTACCGACACTATTTCTACTAAGATGCTGAACTCTGGTAAGTTCCGCTTTGTTGATATGGACCGTGTTGAGTCTGTGCGTGAACAGCTTAACTTCCAAAACACGGATGAGCTGGTTAACCAAAGCACAGCGATCCAATTTGGTAAAATGGTGGGTGCGCAATACATGCTTTACGGTAACCTATCTAGCATCGTCAAAAATGCAGGTAGCGATAAAGATGTATACTACAAGATGACCATGCGCCTAATGGACCTAGAAACAGGTTTGATTGAGTGGGCGGATGAAACGGAAATTCGTAAAGCGCAATCGAAGAGCTTATTCGGTCTTTAATCGATACTGATGGAGAAGTCATCAATGGCATGGTTTTCTTGGCAACAAGCAAAACAGTTAGATCCGAGTCTTAATGCTCTCGATGGCTTCTTTACTGAGCCTCCGGTAAAAGTTCAAACCGTTACCGGGGGGCTAACCAACCGTTGTTGGCGGTTGGAATCCTCTCAAGGCCTTGTATACATCTGGCGACCGACCAGTAATGTTTGCAAGGCTTTTTCAATTTCTCGCCACAATGAATATCAAGTTCTGAATGCTATCTCTTCATTAGAAATTGGCCCCAAGCCAGTGTTTATCCACGAGCAAGGTTTACTGGTGGAATGGATCGAAGGGCAAGCACTTTCAGATGTAGGGCTACCAGTAAGAGATTTATTATCCATTGCGGCGACCATTCATCAGCACCCGATCAGCGCGCTCCCTTTGGTTCCATTTTCTTATATTTCTCGCATCGATCATTATTGGCTTGAGCTTGATGGTCAGTATGCGGATACGGAATTTGAGGCTCTATACATGAAGTGGCGCACGGAACCGAGTGTAGCGCCGATTCCACTAGCTCTTTGTCACTTTGACCTGGGGTGTTACAACCTCGTTCGGGGAGTGAGTGGGGTGAAAGTCATTGATTGGGAATATGCTGGTATTGCTGACCCTAGGCTTGATTTGACCTTGACTATTCAAGTCGCGGATGCGCCTGTGGAAGAGGCAGTGAAACAGTATTGCCAAATTCGAGGTATTGACGATACGTCTCTTTGGTTAAGTGGTGTACAGGCGTGGCAGCCAAGAACCCTAGTGATGGCGATGCTTTGGTATCTACTGGCCTATAAATTGTGGGGAGATGAACAATACTTAAACAGTGCGTATGAGTTGAAAGGCTCATTGTGTATGGAAGATCACTGTTTTGAGAACTCGTGATATTTTCCCCTTTAACAGTAAGGAAATAGTGGTAGTTTTAATAAAAGTACCAGATACACACAGGGAGAGGTACACATGATTATTTACTTACACGGCTTTGACAGTACAAGCCCGGGTAACCACGAAAAAGTTCTTCAACTGCAATTCATCGACGACGACGTTCGTTTTATCAATTACAGCACCCTTCACCCAAAGCACGACATGCAACACTTGTTAAAAGAGGTGTCTAAAGTTATCGATCAATCTGATGATCCAAACCCGTTAATCTGTGGGGTTGGTTTAGGTGGTTATTGGTCTGAACGAATTGGTTTTCTATGCGGTATCAAACAAGTGATGTTTAACCCGAACTTGCACCCAGAAAAAACGATGGCTGGTCGAATCGATCGCCCAGAAGAGTATGAAGATATCGCAACAAAATGTGTTGATCAGTTTCGAGCGAAAAATCAAGCTCACTGCTTGGTGATTTTATCCAAAGATGATGAAGTGCATGACAATGCGAAAACGGCAGCTGAGTTAGAAAAATACTATCAAATCATTTGGGACGAAACGCAGTCCCACAAGTTCAAAAAGATCTCTCACCATTTACAAGCGATGAAGGCATTTAAAAATACTTAAGAGTGTTTGAGTGTGAACAGTAAAGCGGCATTTTTTATCGGCTGCTTTGCTGCGACCCCCTTTTGTGAGTATGCCGAGTCCCTTTCTCTTTAAAGGCCTCATTTTTTGGTTTAGCGCTTAGATTATTGTGTTCTTCTTACCGTTTTCTTACTTCCATCCTATGTGGCACGAATACCTTGTTGTAGAGTAGTCGAAAAGTAGTCAATCCGTACTCGTCACACGGATTTTGGTTGCCTTCAAAGTACGTCTCTATATAATGAACCAGACTAAAATAATTTGATAAATATCAAAAAAAATTGAGAGCGAGTAATAAACTTGCCCAAAAATCTCTGGCGTCGTATGCGTACCAGACAAATATGCTGATTCCTAACAAGTTATTGATAAATAAAGAATAAAATTAGGCGGCAGTTTTTAATCCAAATAAATTGAGACACCTCTAAGAACCAAGAATTCATCGGTTGGATGTATGGCACAGCATGTCTGTGAACCATGTGTCGAGCTGAACCCCATATATTCATTTTTGTAGAGGAAAATCATTGTGACACGCATTATCGTTGTAGGCGGCGGTGCTGGTGGTCTTGAGTTGGCAACTAAGCTTGGCCGAACTCTAGGTCGCAAGAACCGTGCGCAAATTACGCTAGTAGATCGTAAGGCGAGCCACTTGTGGAAGCCATTATTGCATGAAGTTGCAACTGGCTCTTTGGACGAAGGGGTGGATGCTCTGAGTTATCGAGCTCATGCAAAAAACCACAGCTTCGATTTCCAAATGGGTAGCCTTCAAGACATCGACCGCGAACGTAAAGTGATCATCTTAAGTGAGCTTAAAGATGAGCATGGTGAGCTTCTGATGCCAAGCCGCGAGCTAGAATACGACATTCTGGTCATGGCGATTGGTTCAACATCAAACGACTTCAACACTCCTGGCGTTCGTGAGAACTGTATTTTCCTAGACAGTCCAGAACAAGCGCACCGTTTCCGCACAGAAATGAACAATGAGTTCCTAAAACTGCACGCGAAAAACGGTAACGGTACGGTGGATATCGCGATTGTTGGTGCTGGTGCAACTGGCGTTGAGCTATCTGCAGAACTACACAATGCCGTTAAAGAGCTGCGTACTTACGGCTTTGGCGATCTTGACTCTAGCAAGCTGAACGTCAACCTGATTGAAGCGGGTGAGCGTATTCTACCTGCGCTTCCTCCACGTATTTCGGCTGCTGCTCATCAGGAGCTGGTGAAGTTGGGCGTAAATGTACGCACGGCAACCATGGTGACTAAAGCTGAAAAAGATGGCCTCACCACGAAAGATGGTGAGAAGATCCCGGCACAAATCATGGTTTGGGCTGCGGGTATTAAAGCACCAGATTTTATTAAAGATATCGACGGTTTAGAAACGAACCGTATCAACCAGCTGGTAGTGAAAAATACACTACAAACGACGCGTGATGATGACATTTTCGTTATTGGTGACTTAGCACAGTGTACTCAGGCTGATGGTTCGTTTGTTCCACCACGTGCTCAAGCTGCGCACCAAATGGCAAGTCAAGCATTCAGCAACATCGTTGCGAAAATCAATGGACGAGAGCTGAAAGACTATGTGTATAAAGATCACGGCTCATTGGTGTCTCTAAGCCGTTTCTCTACCGTTGGTAGCTTGATGGGCAACCTAACCAAAGGGTCGATGATGGTAGAAGGCCGTATTGCACGTGTCGTTTATATCTCGTTATATCGAATGCACCTGATGGCGTTGCACGGCGTATTTAAAACCGGACTGATGATGCTCGTGGGCCGTATCAACCGAGTACTGCGTCCAAACCTTAAGCTTCACTAAGACGCCAAATTCACATCTACGCGGATTGCGCGGATGCTGTATCTTCGAAATATAAAAAGCCACTGCAAGTCGGTGGCTTTTTATTTATGTTAGATCTGCCGGTAAAAGTGAGTACACAACGCCATCCTTAGGCTTACCATGAAAAATAAACCGATTTCTGGCGATGGTTTCTTTTTGTGCACCGACTGACTCAATTAAGGTTTGGCTTGCTTCGTTGTCGGGGTCACAGACAATTTCCAGTCGAGTTAAACTCAGTTTTGCAAAGCAGAATTCAGCCAAAGCTCTAACGGCTTCTTGAGCATAGCCCTGTCGTTGATAGCGGTCAGCAACCCAGTAGCCAATACTTGCCATATTAAACGTGTGATATAACTCGTTTACGGCGGCCATTCCTACTAGAGTGTTACTTTGTCGTTCATAGATACCGAAACCGAAAGCTTCTGTTTTTACCCAGTTAAGTCGGGTTGCCAACAGGAAGTCCTGTGCATCTTTCAACGTAACGTTTTGATTACACCAATCTAGCCACTGGTGTAGGGAAGGGGATTCTGCAAGCAAACGTTGTAGTGAGTGAGCTTCTTCAGAAGGGATGAGCTTGAGCGCTAAGCGGGGCGCAATGATTTCAAAATCTGGACTCATGAACTGATACGACTTCCATGTTGAGTTTAAGTAATTTGAAAACTGTCTACTTCATACTGTAACGCAGTTATTTTCCTTGCTCTGCGTTGGTTAGGAATAACTGAGGACATAACAGATAAAAACAAAGCGCAGCAAATGCTGCGCTTTGTTGAATCACTCGTGCTTATCGAACGCGACGAACTTGAATGATCATGCCCATCAATGGGTTGTCTAGGTAATGAGTCTCACTACTACGCATACGGCGTTTTTGATCCATTCGGTAGCTCTTGAGGAACTTTTCTTCTGTTATTGTAGGGGAGATTTCCGCCAAGTTACCCACTTGAACATTACCATCGACCTCACCTAAATCATCCGCCAATTGCTCGGTTGAAGTTGGTTCAAAACGCACTTCTCTAACACTTGGCTCGCGCAGGTCTAGTGTCGTTTCAGCGAATAGATAATGCTGCACGTAAATTTGGAATCGACCGTCTAGCTCATACAAAGGACCGTTGACTGTCTCTTCACTGTAACCGTCAGTGGAAAATGTCTGAGTACTGCCATTGATTGGACTACCATCTGCGTGATAAGAATCAGAGAAATCTCGTCCACCAACAATACGGAAAATTGGGGCGCTAGATTTGCCTCGGTCACCTTGACGCCATGCTACGTGTTTAAGCACTTTAAACCCAGCGTGGTTGTTTAATGCTGCTTCTTGCGCATTCAGGCGGAAAGATGAGCGTGGCAGTAGTGTTACGCCTTTAGAGCGACGGTATGATTCACTCTCTAAGCTGCCGACATTTTCCATATCGATTTTTGGCAGTTGATTCGGCCAAGATTCAGTGGTGCTTTCAGCGTCGACTGCTCGCTTGAAAATGATCACTTCAATATCAAATTGACGCTGTGCCCAAGAAGGCATTGAGACACATAGAAGCAATAACGGGATCAGTATTCTCATTCGACTATTAGCTCGTTGGTAATAAATTCTGTTTAAAATCATTCAGTAAGTCTTGAACAAACTGAATGCGTTTACGTCGGTCCGCCAATGGTACGCTAAACTTGAACTTAGTTGGACCTTCCATTGCAAATTTTTGCGGCTGTGATTGCAGCAGTTTAACCAAATACGCTGGATTTATGTCAGCATCAGGGTAAAACTCGACAAATCCACCTTTATCATGGGCTTCTATCTTTTTCGCTTTTAGGCTACCAGCCGAAATTTTCAATTCTGAGACAGCAAGTAAGTTCTTCGTCGCGTCTGGAAGCAGTCCAAATCGATCGATAAGTTCCACTTTGAGCTCTGAGAGTTCTTCACCACTCGTAACGCTCGCAATACGTTTGTACATCGACAGTCGTGTATTCACATCCGGGATGTAATCGTCTGGCAAGAGCGCTGGGATTCGCATTTCAACTTCAGTTTGTTCACGAAGCAGCTCGTCCAAAGAAGGTTCTTTACCTTCTTTCAATGCTTGGACTGCTTGTTCCAGCATTTCCATGTACAGTGTAAAACCAACCGATTGAATTTGCCCACTTTGCTCGTCACCAAGCAGTTCACCAGCCCCACGGATTTCTAAGTCGTGAGTTGCTAGAGTAAAGCCTGCGCCTAAGTCTTCCAGTGAAGCAATCGCATCAAGACGCTTGATAGCATCTTTGGTCATGGCTTTTGGATGTGGCGTTAATAAGTAAGCATAGGCTTGATGATGAGAGCGTCCAACACGGCCACGCAATTGGTGCAGTTGCGCTAAACCAAGGTTGTCTGCACGATCCATAATAATGGTATTCGCTGTTGGTACGTCGATACCGGTCTCGATGATCGTTGTACACACCAACACATTAAAGCGCTGGTGGTAGAAATCATTCATGATGCGCTCCAGTTCGCGCTCACGCATTTGACCATGTGCCACGGTAATTCGTGCTTCAGGAATAAGCTTTTGCAAGTCTTCCGCGGTTTTCTCGATAGTCTCTACCTGATTGTGCAGGAAGTAAACCTGACCACCACGCATGATTTCACGTAGTACCGCCTCACGGACCACAGATTCTTCTCTTTGACGAACAAAGGTTTTGATCGCTAAACGACGCGCTGGAGGTGTCGCGATGATCGACAGATCGCGCATGCCACTCATTGCCATATTCAGTGTACGTGGAATTGGTGTTGCGGTGAGGGTAAGAATATCCACATCCGCACGCATTGCTTTGACTTTTTCTTTTTGACGAACCCCGAAGCGGTGTTCCTCGTCAACGATCAACAAACCTAAATCTTTGAATTTAATGTCGCTTGAAAGCAGCTTATGCGTACCGACGACAATATCGACTTTACCATCTGCAACGTCTTGCAAAATGACTTTTTGTTCTTTGGCAGACTTAAAGCGAGACAGTACTTCAACTCGGATTGGTAAGTTGGCAAAACGGTCACGGAAGTTTTCGAAATGCTGCTGAGCAAGCAGGGTTGTCGGTACGAGTACGGCGACCTGTTTACTGTTATCCGTTGCGACAAATGCTGCACGCATAGCGACTTCCGTTTTGCCAAAGCCCACGTCACCACACACTAGGCGATCCATCGCTTTTGCTTGGCACATGTCTGACAAGACGGCATTGATGGCCATCGCTTGGTCATCCGTTTCTTCAAATGGGAACGTTGCTTTAAACGTTGCGTATTGCCCACGATCTAGCTCAAATTTGAAGCCCGGTTTTAATTCTCGTTTAGCGTAAACATCCAGCAACTCAGCCGCGACATCACGCACTTTTTCTGCCGCTTTACGACGTGCTTTTGCCCAAGCCTCGCCACCCAATTTATGCAGTGGTGCACTTTCTTCAGCACCGCCTGAATAACGGCTAATAAGGTTTAGTGATGAAACTGGTACGTAGAGCTTGGCATCGTTTTGATACTCAAGGGTGACGTATTCCGTTTTCATGCCACCGGCTTCAAGTGTTTGTAAACCGATGTAGCGGCCAATACCGTGATCAATATGAACCACTGGTTGACCGGGTTTCAATTCCGCAAGGTGGCGAATAACGGTGTCACTGTTGACTGCTTTTTTATCTTTGCGGCGTCGCTGGATAACGCGGTCACCAAGTAGATCACTTTCACAGATCAGAGCGAAGTTCAGCTCTTCGTGAATGAAACCATGCTCTGCAGCGCCTAAGATCAAACTGAAGCGATCACCCGAATCTAGAGCTTGGTACAGTGAGCCATGTACGACTGGGCGAACTTTGATGCCTTGCAACAGTTCTGTTAGTGCTTCACGACGACCTTCTGACTCTACCGAGAAAACAATTTTGCCGCTGAATTGCTCACTGAATTGACGAAGACGCGAAAGCGGTTCTTTATTTTGTTGCTGAACGCCAAGCTCGGCTAACGATTGTACTGGTAGGTTTTGACGACCAGCACGCTTAACCACTTTCTCTAGGCTCAATTGAGCCATAGGGAGCTGTTTTAGTTGGCTGAAGAGTTCGTCTTTTTTCAGCCAAAGTTGTTCAGGAGTCAAAAGAGGACGTAGTGGATCAACTTTTTTCTGGTCGTACCGATATTCGACATCGGTTAAGAAAGTATCGACCGCAGATTCAATATCACCATATGTGATGACTTGAGAGTCTTCTGGCAAATATTCAAATAAAGTCTCGGTATGGTCAAAAAACAGCGGTTGCCAATACTCAATACCCGGGGGCCAAGTGCCTTTGGTCACTTGCATGTAGATCGACTCTGGCTCTCGGCGTGCTTCAAATTGGGTGCGCCAACGTGTACGAAAATCCTCAATCGCTTCTTTAGTGGTTGGGAACTCATGCGCAGGCAGCAATTGGATTTGCTGAATATCGTCGATAGAGCGTTGGTTCTCTGGATCAAACGTGCGAATGGTATCTATTTCATCATCAAAGAAGTCGATGCGGTACGGGTCATTGCTGCCCATAGGAAAGAGATCCAGAATAGACCCACGACTTGCATATTCACCTGGCCCAAATACTTGATCTACATGGCGGTAGCCTGAATTTTCAAGTTGTACACGTAACTTCTCTAGCGAGATTCGATCACCAGTTTTCACCATTAAGGTATGTTGCAATAGAAAATCACGTGGCGACTGTCGCTGCAGCACCGTACTGACCGGCACGATGGTAATACCATTGCGTTGGCTTGGCAGTTGGTATAGGCGCGCGATACGTTCAGAGATAATTTCTTGATGCGGAGAAAAGTTATCGTAAGGCAGCGTTTCCCAATCAGGGAACAGGCCTACTGTTTGTTCGGTGAATTGCTCAATCTCTGCCTGAAGCTTTAAAGCGATTTGCGGGTCAGGCACGATGAGTAGCGAGTGACTCGAATGCTGCTTGGCTAGTTCAGCAATAGCGAGAGGTAGAGCCGCGCCCGGTAAATTACCTAGCTGTTTTTTGTCGCCACGCTCAGAAGGATTGGTGACGGAAAGAATCGTTGCTTTTGTCATAGGAGTTATTTTTTATCTCGCTCCATCGAGCGCTGACGTAAAAGTTTTTGTTGTTGATATAGTGCCGCCTTTATCAGCAAATCTTGGTCAGATTCACGTAGCATCTTATATCTAAGAGTGATAATGAAATCTTGCTCTGAAGCATCACATTCTTCTACTTGAGCGTAACCGTAAATCGCTGCAGCAGGATGGTCGAGAAACAGTTTAACACGAACGAGTTGTTGGGCAGATAGCGCTGTATCTGAACGGTAACTGAGTTGGCTGGCGCCAAACTTCGTGGTTTGGTATCGAATGGAGGCGTCATCTTGTTGTGAAAGCATAAAGCTCAACAAGAGGTTAAGTTTCGCGTTTTGCGTATCAAGCAAGTTAATCACATGCTTTAACTCTTTGTTTTTTAGCTCTAGACGTGCATTGTCTGCCAACATATCTAGATGGCTAAATTCGCTGGCAACAATAAACGGTGCTGGAATTTCGGAGACAAAGGTTTCTTCATCTGGCAAAGCAAAATCCGCACTCAACGTTTCGACGTTGATAGTGAGATTATGATGGACGGTAAAGTATTCTTGCTCTGTCATATAGTCGGTCCTTTTGCCAGCGAGCGCTCCCTGTTTACTCAACAAACAAAGAGAAGTAGGGCACTGATTATCGCTAACTGAATGAAGTTATCAAGTTTACCTGATTTGTCCTTGAACTTTTTGCCCTAAATACAGACTTATTGCATGTCGTTGACAAATTTAGCGATTCTCTTGTCTTCTTAATGAGAAGAGTAAGGTAAGATAATCTGCTAAAGCTTTATATCAAAACAACCAGTTGGTTTGTCTTATATGTATCATCCTATCTCATTATTTATTGGTTTGAGATATCTTCGGGGACGCTCTGGGGATAGGTTCAGCCGATTTGTTTCTTATATGTCGACGGCGGGTATTACGATCGGTGTAATGGCGTTGGTGACGGTTCTTTCTGTGATGAATGGGTTCGAATCGCAGTTAAAAGAGCGCATTTTAGGTGTGCTGCCTCACGCTGTTGTTTCACAACACGGTGGAAAAACGCCGTTGACCGAGTCTGCCCCTTCATTTGTTCAAGCGATGTCAAGTGAATCTGAACCGGAGCCTATCGTTCGTGGAGAGGCTGTAATTCAGAGTTCTGCGCAACTGACGGCAGGTTACCTCATTGGCATTGAACCAAAGAAAGGCGACCCGATTAGCAACCATTTGATTGCTGGGCGATTATCGTCACTTCAAGCGGGCGATTACAACGTCTTTTTAGGTCATAGCTTGGCGCGCTCGCTAAAGGTATCAATGGGGGATAAAGTGCGCTTAATGGTGACCAACGCGACGCAGTTTACCCCACTTGGCCGTATTCCTAGCCAGCGCAATTTTACTGTCGCTGGTATTTTCAATACGGGATCGGACGTTGATGGTCAATTAATGATTGTTAACATGACGGATGCATCTAAGCTGATGCGTTTTCCGAAAGACACGGTTTCTGGTTGGCGTGTCTTTTTCTCTGATCCATTTATGGTGACGGATTTTGCTGATCAACCCATGCCTGACGGGTGGCAATGGAGTGATTGGCGCGAGCAGCGTGGTGAGCTTTTCCAAGCGGTGAAAATGGAAAAGAACATGATGGGACTCATGCTAGGTCTGATAGTGGGCGTTGCTGCATTCAATATTATCTCCGCCTTAATCATGGTGGTGATGGAGAAACAATCAGAAGTCGCAATATTGAAAACTCAAGGCATGACTCAATCTCAAGTGATGACCATTTTCATGGTACAAGGGGCGAGCAGCGGTGTAATTGGCGCGATTGTCGGTGGCGCTGCGGGCGTGATCTTGTCACTTTACCTGAATGCGATTCTTGAATCTGCCGGTGTGGCGCTATTCAGTTTCGGTGGCCATCTACCTATTTTGATTGATTCACTGCAAATTCTTTTAGTGGTGGTGTTGGCGATTGCTCTTAGCCTCGCTGCTACGCTTTATCCTTCTTATCGAGCATCTTCTGTTAAACCTGCTGAGGCACTTCGCTATGAATAAGCTATTAGAATGTCGTGATATTCGTAAAGTCTACCGAGAGGGTTCGTTAGATACGGAAGTGTTGAAAGGCGTAAGTTTCGATATCGACAAAGGGGAGTTGGTTTCTATTGTTGGCTCTTCTGGTTCGGGAAAAAGTACCTTATTGCATATTTTAGGGGCGTTAGATGACGCAACTCATGGTGAAGTTGATTTTCTAGGGCAAAACCTATCGGCTTTAAGTTCGAATAAACAGGCGGCTTTACGCAACAAGCACCTTGGTTTTGTATACCAGTTCCATCACTTGTTAGCTGATTTTACTGCGCTTGAAAACGTGGCGATGCCACTGATGATTGGCGGCGCTAAAGTAGCGGATGCAAAACAGGCGGCTAAAGCGTTGTTAGATAAAGTTGGTTTGAGTCATCGGATGCAACACAGGCCTTCTGAGTTATCGGGCGGTGAGCGTCAACGTGTTGCGATTGCGCGTGCATTGGTGAATAAGCCTGATCTGGTTTTGGCCGATGAACCTACGGGGAACTTAGATCACAATACGGCACTGTCTATCTATGATTTGATGCGCGAGCTCAATAAAGAGTCAAACATTGCATTTTTGGTTGTCACGCATGACAAAGAGCTGGCAGCGAAAATGGATCGTCAAATGCACATGCAAGATGGTTTGCTCGTAGATCGTTTTGTGACTGATACTGCGTCTGCGGAGGGCTAATTTTGTTTTCATCTTTAGCATTGATGATTGGTGGTCGCTTCAGTCGAGCGAAAAAGCGCAACAAGATGGTGTCTTTCATTTCGCTTTCTTCAACGATTGGTATTGCGGTTGGTGTAGCCGTGATCATTATCGGTCTTTCTGCAATGAATGGCTTTGAGCGCGAGCTGCAATCGCGTGTGTTGTCAGTTATTCCACACGGTGAGTTGGAAGGCGTTAATGGTCCGCTTCATAACTACACCAAAACGATGAATCAAGCCCTAAACCATGAAGATGTTGTTGCGGCAGCGCCGTACGTTCGTTTTACGGGGTTAGCAGAAAAAGGCAGTAAGCTAAAAGCGATAGAAGTTCGTGGCGTAGAGCCTACTTTCGAGCAAGCGGTGTCGAGCTTATCGAATTTTATTGACCAAGAAGCTTGGCAAAACTTTTATGCCGGTCAGAAGCAAGTGATCTTAGGCCGAGGTGTTGCAAACGAGCTAAATGTCGCAGTGGGGGATTACATTACGTTGATGATTCCGCAAACAGGCGGCGCAAACAAAGTGCAGGCTCCCAAGCGTGTGCGCGTGAAGGTGTCTGGGTTCTTAACGTTGAATGGCCAAATAGACCATTCTTTAGCGTTAGTGCCATTAGCGGATGCTCAGCAATACGCGAGGTTAGGGGATGGGGTCACTGGCATTTCACTAAAAACGGATGATGTTCTCAATGCGCCTTCTATTGTTCGTGAGGTAGGTAGCATGGTGGATGTTTACGTGTATTTGAAAAGCTGGCAGCAAAAGTTTGGTTTTTTGTATCGCGATATTCAGCTCGTACGCACCATTATGTACTTGGTGATGGTACTCGTGATTGGTGTGGCATGTTTTAACATTGTGTCTACGCTGATGATGGCAGTGAAAGATCGAGCCGCAGAAATTGCAATTTTGCGAACAATGGGAGCAAAAGATAGCCTAATCAAACGTATCTTTGTTTGGCAAGGCGTGTTCTCTGGTGTATTTGGCAGTCTCGTCGGCAGTGTTATTGGTGTCTTAGTGGCGTTAAACCTGACTCCGTTAATTAAAGGGTTAGAGAGCTTAATCGGTCATCAGTTTTTATCGGGTGATATTTACTTCGTCGACTTCTTACCATCACAGTTACACTGGCCAGACGTAGCATTGGTGTCGGTGACGGCGATCGTTTTGAGTTTGCTTGCAACGTGGTATCCCGCTTCTCGCGCCGCGAAGTTAAATCCGGCAGCGGTGCTGAGTTCTAAATAACCAACCGTTTTACAATACGAGAAAAGCAAAAAGGACCGAATTCGGTCCTTTTTTGTATTTATCCAACTTGAGCGACATCGTGTTTCATTCTAACTGTTAGGTGCCCCTCAACTGATAGCGCAAATGCTGATTTTTATGCAGTAACGTCTTATCTTATTTTGCGTTTTTGCCAGCTCCGAACCACTGAGTAGCGCCAAAGTCCTCTAATGCCGAAGTAGCCAATAATCGCGGATATGACACCACAGATAGCACAGCCTAATAAGAATGGAGGGCCAATAGTGCTCATCTGTTGCATGATGAACTCCCACGAAAGTTCAAAGTGGAAAGGTTGCGGAGGAACATGCATCACTAAAGCGCCAAGCTTATACGCAAAATAAAATAACACAGGCATGGTGATGGGGTTGCTTATCCATACCAAAGCGACGGAGAGAGGTAAATTGACGCCAAGCATGATTGCCAAACCTGCAGCCATGATCATTTGGCTTGGTAGCGGAACAAATGCCATAAATAACCCGACAGCAAAAGCCCCAGATGCCGAGCGACGATTTAAACACCACAAGTTCGGGTTGTACAACACATTGCCGAAGACCTTCAATGCTTTTTGGCGTTTGATCAATTCATGATCTGGCATGAAGCGTTTTATCAGCTTTCTAGGCATAGGACAGCATGACTCTCTCAGAAAAAAGTTGGACCTTGGCGTTATTTGTAGCGAGCGTAATTTCGTCAGCTTGGTGGCCGACAATACCAGATTGGCGTTGGCTGCTGCTGGGAATAATAACCACTGGCTCAATAATCAAATTACGTCGTGGCTTAATTAGCATAGGCGCAATTGCGGGCTTTATGGTTGTCATCGTCCACGGCAATGTATTGGAGTCTCAGAGACAAGCCCTTTTTCAAGCAGGGGAGAATATTACCATAATTGGTAAAGTTGACAGCCCTTTTACGCAAATAAGTCACGGATATGAAGGCATTGTGGCTCTAAAAAAGGTAAATTCTCAAACTCTGTTACCTTTTCTTAAACCTAAAATCCGTCTTATTACGCCTTTTCCACTCGATGTTAACAGTGAGTTTACGACATCCGTCTCGTTAAAGCCGATTACAGGCCTACGCAACGAAGCTGGTTTTGACGCTGAAAAGCACGCAATGGGTAAAAGTATTATCGCACGCGGTGTTGTTAACAAGGATGTTACCTGGATTATTCGTTCTACTACATCTTTGCGCCAAGCCATTATCGCTGATGTTTCGGAGGATGTGTCCTCCCTTCATCATTTCTCGTTAATAAATGCGTTAGTTTTTGCCGATCGCTCTTGGTTATCTAAGGAGGATTGGCAAGCACTCAGAGACAGTGGTTTACTGCACTTGGTCTCGATTTCGGGCTTACATATTGGTATGGCGTTTACTTTTGGGGTAGTGGTGGGCGGTGCCATTCGTTATGCGTTACCTCAATACCAGCTATTGCCTAGCTTATGTGGGCTGATGTTTGCCGTTGCCTATGCTTGGTTAGCGGACTTCTCATTACCTACTACCCGCGCGGTGTCTGTATGTGTTATTTACGTCGTTCTCAAATATACCTTAGTGCACTGGGCTTCCTGGCGGGTACTTTTGCTCGCGGTAGCGCTACAACTGCTTGTTCAACCTTTTGCATCGTATAGCATGAGTTTTTGGTTATCGTATTTGTCAGTTTGCGCAGTGCTGTTTGCAATCAATTTGATTCGGCATCAAAACGGGGGCTGGAAGGCGAAGTTAAAAGTGTTATTGCTTACTCAATTGATGTTGAGTGCGTTAATCGTGCCTATTAGTGGCTATTACTTTTCTGGTTTCAGTTTGTCATCAATTGCATACAACTTGGCGTTTATTCCTTGGTTCGGATTTATCGTTGTGCCTTTGATGTTTCTGGCCCTGTTCTCATCTTTATTTCTTGAAATGATAGCAAAGCCTCTGTGGCAGTTGGTGGACTGGTCATTGCAGCCATTGAGCACGTCAATTCAGTACGCGATAGGCTCCTGGCAACCCATTAGTATAGAAATGACAGGGTTGATTCTGGCGGGAATTATTTGCTTGGTGTTTCAACGATTCATGTTTCAGTACGCGTGGTGTTTGTTACTTGGCATTGTAATTAGTATTAAGCTCACATCGGAATATGATCAGCAACATTGGCGCATTGATGTACTAGATGTGGGCCATGGCCTTGCGGTGATTGTAGAAAAAGACGATAAAGTGTTGCTCTATGATACAGGTAAAGCATGGCAAAATGGCAGTATTGCGGAGCAGGTCGTCACTCCGGTCTTGCATCAACGAGGTTATGAAAGCATCGATACGATGATCCTCAGCCACTCCGACAATGACCATGCAGGAGGACGCTTGTTCATTGAAGATTCCTTTTCGCCACAGCGCAAACTCAGTAGCCAAAACTTTATCGGATATGAGTCTTGTACTCGCGGCGATCATTGGAAATGGCAAGGGTTAAATATAGAAGTACTTTGGCCTCCTGCTCTTGTTCAACGTGCATATAATCCGCACTCTTGTGTACTACGCCTTACCGACCCTATTTCTACGTTCAGTATGCTTTTTACTGGTGATATTGAGACCATTAGCGAGTGGATCTTGCTCAGGGAGCCTGAAAAGTTAAAAAGTGATGTGATGTTGGTCCCTCATCATGGTAGTAAAAGTTCGTCGAATCCTCGCTTTATTGAGGCGGTAAAACCGAGTGTGGCCGTTGCTTCTTTGGCAAAAAATAATCAATGGGGAATGCCGGCAGAACATGTTGTTGCAGCATATCGCAAGCTTGACATTACTTGGCTTGATACTGGGGAATATGGTCAGGTAAGCTTCTCTATTCACCGTGATAATTGGCGCTCAGAAACCAAACGTAGCGATACATTTGAGCCTTGGTATAGGCAGATGCTGCGTAAGGGAGTAGAATGAGAGTCTTAATGTAAGAAAATAAAGCACTTCTATGTCGATAAATACTGATGAAACGACTTGGCAGACGTTTAAGCGTCTATGGCAATTTATTCGCCTTTACAAGTCAGGTCTTGTCGTTGCAGTCATTGCATTAGTTATTAATGCTATATCAGATACCTATATGATTTCCCTATTAAAACCATTACTAGATGAAGGTTTTGGGAACGCTGAATCTGATTTTCTACGCACGCTTCCATTGATTATTTTTGCCATGATGTTTGTCCGTGGCATAAGTGGATTTGTCTCCACATACTGTTTGAGCTGGGTATCCGGCAATGTGGTTATGCAAGTCCGCCGTATGGTATTCAATCACTTTATGCATATGCCTGTGTCTTACTTCGATAAGGAAAAGACGGGCAATTTATTGTCACGTATTACCTACGATTCAGAGCAAGTATCTGCGGCAACTAGCCAAGCGTTAGTGAGCATCGTTCGCGAAGGTGCAAGTATCATTGGCCTGTTAGTCCTGATGTTTTACAACAGCTGGCAGTTGTCGTTAGTGCTGTTTGCTGTTGCTCCTGTTGTCGCGTGGGGTATTGGTGTCGTTTCTAAACGTTTTAGAAAAATATCCAAAAATATGCAGACAATGATGGGCAACGTGACTGCGTCAGCAGAGCAGATGCTGAAAGGCCATAAAGTCGTGTTGAGCTACGGCGGCCAGGATATCGAACGTAAACGATTTGAAAAAGTCAGCAACCAAATGCGTCAACAAAGCATGAAGTTGGTGACAGCTCAAGCAGCGGCTAACCCTATCATCCAAATGATTGCGTCACTTGCTATTGTTGCCGTTCTTTACTTAGCAAGTATTGACTCGATTAAAGAGCAACTGACTCCAGGTACATTTACCGTTGTCTTCTCTGCGATGTTTGGTTTGATGCGTCCGCTTAAAGCGCTTACTAACGTTACCTCTCAGTTCCAACGTGGTATGGCCGCGAGCCAAACGCTCTTTGCGTTGATTGACCTTGAGCCTGAGAAAAACGAAGGTAAGTTGACAGTTGAACGCGCAAATGGCGATGTTTCAGTTAAAAACGTAAGCTTTACTTATACTGGCGCAGAAAAGCCAGCATTGGAAAATGTCAGCTTCGATATTCCAAGAGGGAAGACCGTTGCGCTGGTTGGTCGTTCCGGTTCCGGTAAAAGTACCATCGCGAACTTGTTCAATCGTTTCTATGATGTTGATAGTGGCTCCATCACATTAGACGGACATGATATTCGTGAATACGAGCTAAAGAACTTGCGTCAGCAGTTTGCGCTAGTATCACAAAATGTTCATTTATTTAATGACACGATTGCAAACAATATTGCTTACGCAACGGATGGAAAATACGAGCGCAGTGATATCGAGAAAGCGGCAAAACTCGCGCATGCTATGGAATTCATCAGCAAAATGGATGATGGGCTTGATACCATGATTGGTGAAAATGGCGCGAGTCTATCTGGCGGTCAACGTCAACGTGTCGCTATTGCACGTGCTCTATTGCGTGATGCACCGGTATTGATTCTTGATGAGGCGACCTCTGCTTTGGATACGGAATCCGAACGCGCTATCCAAGCTGCATTAGATGAACTGCAGAAAGACAAAACGGTACTCGTGATTGCGCACCGCTTATCCACAATCGAGAAAGCCGATGAAATTCTTGTGGTTGATGATGGCGCCATCATTGAGCGTGGCAACCACGCCGATCTTATTGCAAAAAATGGTGCGTATGCACAACTGCACCGTATTCAGTTTGGTGAATAGACGCGGTGGTTGAAAAAATCTGGTTTGAAAACCATCCAATAAAATACCTCTTGTGGCCGCTTTTGTGGCCACTGAGTGTATTATTTGGAGCAATAAGTAAGTCTAAGCGAAAGCAATATCAAGCAGGCCGTAAGCAAGTCTACAACGCGCCTATCCCTGTTATTGTTGTCGGCAATATCACGGCTGGTGGTAATGGCAAAACACCAGTTGTGGTTTGGCTTGTTGAGCAACTGCAACAGCTTGGGCTTAAGCCAGGGGTTGTTTCTCGTGGCTATGGAGCAAAAGCGCCTGCCTATCCGTTAGTTCTAAAAGAAGATACGCCTGCGAAACATTGTGGTGATGAGCCTAAGTTGATTCATCGCCGCACAGGAGCGCCTGTTGCGGTAGACCCGGTGCGTTCAAATGCTGTGAAAGCACTGTTAGAGTCAGGTGTAGATATCATTATTACGGACGATGGGTTACAGCATTATGCGTTAGGCCGTGATATTGAGTTAGTGATTGTGGATGGGAATCGCCGATTTGGGAATGAAAGCCTCATTCCGCTTGGCCCACTTCGTGAAGGGGTCGAGCGTCTTGCTGAAGTCGACTTTATCATCACCAATGGCGGTCAAGCACATACGGGCGAAATCGCAATGACTTTAGCGCCATCTAAAGCCATTAACCTCAAGACTAAGCAACTTGTGGAAGTTTCTGAGTTAAAAGAGCTAGTGGCATTTGCAGGGATTGGGCATCCACCACGATTTTTTCATACATTAAACTCGATGAACGCAGATGTTAAAGTCACAAAAGGTTTTGCTGACCATCAAGACTTTGACCAACAAGAATTAGAAGCATTGGCTCAACAAGGAGCCAATGTGATTATGACCGAGAAAGATGCCGTCAAGTGCAGCCATTATGCGCAAGATAATTGGTGGTATCTGCCTGTATCTGCCCAGTTTGAACCAAACGATGCAGAGCAAATTTTAAAGAGAATAAAAGAGGTTAAAGCGGCTTATGGATCACCGTCTGCTTGAGATTGTAGCTTGCCCTGTTTGCAAAGGTAAGCTGACGTACGATAAAGAGAATCAAGAGTTGATCTGCAAATTGGATCGCCTCGCTTACCCGATCAAAGAGGGTATTCCCGTTCTGCTGGAGCCTGAGGCTCGTACTATGAGTATGGATGAGGGACGCTAATGTCTTTTACGGTTGTCATTCCTTCGCGTTACGCATCGAGCCGTTTGCCTGGTAAACCGTTGGCGGATATTGGCGGTAAGCCAATGGTTCAGTGGGTTTACGAGCAAGCGCTACAAGCGGGTGCGGAAGATGTTATCGTGGCAACTGATGACGAGCGTGTTGCTGATGCTGTCTCGTCGTTTGGTGGTAAAGTCTGTATGACCTCTCCCAATCACGAGTCAGGTACTGAACGCCTTGCTGAAGTTGTTGAAAAGATGGCTATTCCTGCAGACCACATTATTGTTAATGTGCAAGGGGACGAGCCTTTGATTCCACCGTCTATCATTCGTCAGGTTGCTGATAACTTATCGGGATGTGATGCTCCGATGGCGACATTAGCCGTAGAAATAGACTCGGAAGAAGAAGTGTTCAATCCGAATGCAGTTAAAGTTGTGGCTAATGAGCAAGGCTATGCGATGTACTTTAGCCGAGCAACTATCCCTTGGGATCGCGATAACTTTGCCAAACAAGACAAAATCATTGCCAACCCATTAATGCGTCATATTGGTATTTATGCTTATCGAGCTGGTTTTATTAATACGTATGTAAACTGGGCTCCGAGCGCATTGGAGCAGATCGAGTGCCTTGAGCAACTACGAGTGCTTTGGTACGGTGAAAAAATTCATGTAGCGGTAGCGAAAGAAGCGCCAGCAGCCGGCGTTGATACGCCAGAAGATCTAGAGGCGGTGCGCGCTATTGTGGCGAAGCAAGCATAACTAAAGGTCACATTGAATTAAGAACGAGAAAGGCTCCTGAATTAGGAGCCTTTTTGTTGCTTATATCCAAGTATTAGTTAGATGTTTGTGTCATATTGGTTCCGTTTAGGGCAGGTCGCTAAGACTTCTCGGTGACCTGTGTCTTTTACTTCTTGCAGAATGACATCAAATCCCCACAATCGGTACACGTGTTTCAGAACTTCTTCATAACTGTCATCAAGCGGGATTCGGTTATGAGGTACGTATTGCAACGTGAGTGAGCGATCACCACGAACATCGACATTAAATACCTGAATGTTTGGCTCAAGATTAGATAAGTTGTACTGAGCGGCTAAGGTTTCTCTAATGCGTTTATAACCCATCTCATCGTGTATCGCGGCGACTTCAATAAAGTTTTTGTGGTCATCATCGTTGATCGCAAACAGCTTGAAATCACGCATTAATTTCGGAGAAAGGTATTGGCTAATGAAGCTTTCATCTTTGAAATTATGCATCGCGAAATGTACCGCATCTAACCAATCTGTTCCTGCCAAATCCGGAAACCACTCCTTGTCCTCATCAGTTGGTTCTTCACAGATACGTTTAATATCTCGGAACATTGCAAAGCCCAAGGCGTATGGATTAATACCATTAAAGTAAGGGCTATTATAAGGCGGTTGAGCTACCACACTGGTATGGCTATGTAAGAACTCTAGAATGAACTTTTCGGATACCAAACCCTCATCGTAAAGATGATTGAGAATGGTGTAATGCCAGAATGTTGCCCAGCCTTCGTTCATGACCTGCGTTTGTTTTTGCGGATAAAAATACTGACTGATTTTGCGTACAATCCGCACGACTTCACGTTGCCACGGCTCTAGTAGCGGGGCATGCTTTTCGAAAAAGTAGAGCAAGTTTTCCTGAGGCTCGCTTGGGAATCGCTCTTTAAGATCTTCCTCTTTGGTTTTGGCTCTTGGTACTGTGCGCCACAATTCATTCACTTGAGACTGTAAGTATGCCTCGCGTTCTTCTTGTCGCGCTTTCTCTTCGGTAATGGAGATTTTCTCTGGTCGCTTGTAACGATCCACACCAAAGTTCATTAAGGCGTGGCAGGAGTCGAGCAGTTTTTCCACTTCCTGTACTCCATATCGCTCCTCACATTCAGCTAAATACTTTTTGGCAAACAGCAAATAATCGATGATGGAGCTAGCGTCCGTCCAGGTTTGGAACAGATAATTACCTTTGAAGAAAGAGTTGTGCCCGTAACAAGCGTGAGCAATCACTAGCGCTTGCATTGTCACGGTATTTTCTTCCATCAAATAAGCGATACACGGATTGGAGTTAATGACAATCTCGTAGGCTAACCCCATTTGACCATGCTTATAGTTCTGCTCCGTTTGGATGAACTTCTTACCAAACGACCAGTGGTTGTAATTGATGGGCATACCAATACTTGAGTAGGCATCCATCATTTGCTCGGAAGTAATCACTTCTATCTGGTTAGGGTAAGTGTCTAGGCGATAGTGTTGTGCGACACGCTTAATCTCTTTGTGGTAGCGTTCCAACAGCTCAAATGTCCAATCCGGTCCATCTGGCAGCATTTTACTATTACGCTTCTTAGGCGCCTCTCCTGAGAGGTTTTTCGTTGCGGTACTCATCGCTAGCCTCCTTACGCCGTTTCTTTTTGGAATAGTTCACGGAAGACTGGGAAAATATCCTCCACAGAGCGAATGTTTTTCATTGCGAAGTTCGGAAATTCATCGGTAAGCTTTTCGTACTCATGCCATAGAGTTTGGTGCGAGCGTCGCGTAATTTCTATGTAGGAGTAGTACTGACAGTTTGGCAGTAGTTTGTTCACTAATAGATCGCGGCATCTTGGCGAGTCATCTGCCCAGTTATCGCCATCGGATGCTTGCGCAGCATAAATGTTCCATTGTCCAATTGGATAGCGCTCTTTTACGATTTCGTCCATCAGTTTCAATGCGCTGGATACAATAGTGCCCCCGGTCTCTTGCGAGTAGAAGAACTCGTGTTCGTCCACTTCTTTCGCTTGGGTGTGGTGGCGAATGAAGACAACGTCTACATTCTCGTAAGTACGAGTTAAGAACAGGTATAACAGAACGTAAAAACGTTTTGCGATGTCTTTTGTTGCTTGATCCATCGAGCCCGATACGTCCATCAAACAAAACATCACAGCTTGACTAGAAGGTACAGGGCGTTTTTCATAGTTTTTAAAGCGTAAGTCGAAGGTGTCAATAAATGGAACCCCCTCAATTTTCTTACGCAGCTCTTCAATTTCAGCCTTCAAGCGGTTCTCTTCAAACTGCTGAGCGGGTTCAATGTTTTTGATGCGAGCAAGTTCATCTTCTAGCTCTTTGAGAAGACGTTTCTTACCCGCGGTCATTGCCGTACGTCGTGCAAGAGATTGTTGCAGCGAACGTACTACCGCAATGTTTGAAGGGATACCAGCAGTTTGAAAGCCTGCGCGGTGCGTTTTCCATTCAGTAATTTTGGCAATTTGGTTTTTTTCTAGATTAGGCAGCTCGAGATCTTCGAACAAAATATCGAGGTACTCATCTTTTGATATTTGGAATACAAATTCGTCTTGGCCTTCTCCATCTGGACTGGCATTGCCTTCTCCCGAGCCACTACCTTGACCGCCACCTTTGGGACGCTCAATTTTATCACCAGTAATGAATTGGTCATTGCCGGGATGAACTCGTTCGCGAACACCACCTTTGCCTTGATGAAAGATCGGCTCATTGATGTCTTTGTGAGGGATAGAGACGTCTTCGCCCGTTTCCGTATTCGTAATCGAGCGTCGATTCACTGCGTCTGCTACCGACTCTTTTATTTGCTCTTTGTGGCGCTTCAAGAAGCGCTGTCGATTAACAGCGCTCTTGTTCTTGCCATTGAGCCTTCGGTCTATAAATTGCGCCATGAAATAGCCCTCTTCATGTTTCACAAGCGACCTAACTCAATACTGGGTTAGGATGACTTACGTACTCGTAGGTACCACTCAGAAAGTAGGCGAACCTGTTTCTCGGTATAGCCTTTTTCCATCATGCGAGCGACAAAGTCGTCATGCTTCTTCTGATCTTCAGAAGAGGTTTTCGCATTAAATGAGATAACCGGAAGTAGCTCTTCGGTATTGGAGAACATTTTCTTCTCGATTACTGTGCGCAGTTTTTCGTAGCTGGTCCAAACCGGGTTTTGACCATTGTTATTCGCTTTCGCACGAAGCACAAAGTTAACGATTTCGTTTCGGAAATCTTTCGGGTTAGAAATACCAGCGGTTTTCTCGATCTTCTCTAGCTCAGCGTTGAGTGAAGATCGATCAAATAGCTGACCAGTTTCTGGATCTCGGTACTCTTGGTCTTGAATCCAGAAGTCTGCGTAGGTGACATAGCGGTCGAAGATGTTCTGACCGTATTCAGAGTAAGACTCGAGATAAGCGGTCTGAATCTCTTTACCAATAAATTCAACGTAGCGAGGCACTAGGTAGCCTTTCAAGAACTCGAGATATTTCTCTGCCGTTTCAGCAGGGAACTGTTCACGTTCAACCTGTTGTTCAATCACATAGAACAGGTGTACAGGGTTGGCTGCCACCTCGGTTTGGTCGAAGTTAAATACGCGTGACAAAATCTTAAAGGCGAAACGTGTAGAGAGACCATTCATGCCTTCATCGACACCCGCATAATCACGATACTCTTGATAGCTTTTTGCCTTTGGATCGGTGTCTTTGAGTGTTTCACCATCGTAGACGCGCATTTTTGAGAAAATGGATGAGTTTTCAGGCTCTTTCAGGCGTGAAAGAATACTGAATTGCGCTAAAGTTTCGAGCGTGCTTGGAGAACAAGGAGCCTGAGACAGCTCACTGTTTTCGAGCAGTTTTTGGTAAATTTTCACTTCTTCGGATACGCGGAGACAGTAAGGTACTTTTACAATGTACACACGGTCGAGGAAGGCTTCGTTATTTTTGTTGTTACGGAAAGTCTGCCACTCAGATTCGTTCGAGTGAGCCAGAATCATACCGTCGAATGGAATCGCAGAAAGACCTTCAGTACCGTTGAAGTTACCTTCTTGCGTTGCCGTCAATAGTGGGTGAAGTACTTTGATCGGCGCTTTGAACATCTCAACGAATTCCATTAAACCTTGGTTTGCTTTACACAGCGCACCGGAGTAGCTGTAGGCATCTGGGTCGTCTTGCGAGTAATGTTCGAGTTTACGGATATCGACTTTACCAACCAGTGATGAAATATCTTGGTTGTTTTCATCCCCTGGTTCTGTTTTAGCAATACCGATCTGATCGAGAATTGAAGGGCGAACTTTCACTACCTTAAATTTAGTGATATCGCCGCCAAATTCATGAAGGCGTTTAGCGGCCCATGGCGACATAATCGAGCGAAGATAACGTTGCTCGATGCCATATTCTTTTTTCAAAATATCGCCGTCTTCCGTGGCTTTGAATAGACAGAATGGATGGTCATTCACTGGGCTACGTTCGCCATTAGCAGTAAGAACATAGATAGGCATCTGTTCCATCAAAGCCTTAAGTTTTTCAGCAAGTGAGGACTTACCACCGCCGACAGGACCGAGTAGGTAAAGGATCTGCTTACGTTCCTCTAAACCTTGCGCCGCGTGTTTTAGGTAAGACACAATTTGCTCTATGGCATCTTCCATACCATAAAAATCTTTAAAGGTTTCATAACGAGAGATAACACGATTCGAGAAGATGCGGCTCAATCTCGGGTCTTTTGCCGTATCAATTATCTCTGGTTCACCGATCGCCATCAGTAGGCGTTCTGCTGCATTAGCATAAGCGCTTTTGTCATCCTTACACAGGGCTAGAAACTCCTGTAACGACATCTCTTCATCTTTTGCAGCTTCATATCTTGATTGATAGTGGTCGAAAATACTCATGTCGCTTTCCCCTTTAATAGTCAGTCTACCGACGAACGTTGATTCAGGCTTTCCCACCTATTGTTATGCTCCTTGTTGTTTGAATATACGTCCTGTTATCACATTTGGTTCGTACAGAATGTAAGATTGGCGACACCAAAGACTTTGCTTTATGGACAGTTTTTTCATTACAACGGTGAGCGGTGGGTATGAATCTTTCAATCACAGCCTTTCTCTACTTAAGCCTAGTCGGGGATTTGCAATTTTGCTTAACAATTATGAATTTATTGCAAAAGTGACATTTGAATCACTCTTTCACTGAAGATGAATTTATGTCGTGAATAGGTGCAATAGAAATCAGATATTTGGCAAAGACAGAAGAGTCTCAGTGATTCATTGCTCTACATCGCACAAGGGAAGCGTAAGAAGGTGAAAAAGCAGCGGTAAGGTTGTGACAGGGCAAATAAAAAAGGAAAGCGAGTGCTTTCCTTTTCGTAGACGAATAGTTTATGCGCTGAAGATTTGTGCAAGCTCGTTTTCGCATAAATGGTACTGACGAGGGCAGTTGCGCCAAGTTTGTAGCATACGACGGTATTTATCCAGCATTGGCATTTGGCTGTTAAAGTGATGGTCTGCTTTATCAAATTGAGGGTACAGACCTTCAGAATCAATAAGGAAGCGTACGTAATGGACTTGTTGGGCCTCTGAAGCAATATCAAACCCAAGGAACTGCAAGCGGCGCTGATCCACTTTGTTACGATCTTCGGTATCGAGCATGTTGTAAGATTCTTGCATCGCGTGATACATCTCCATAACGTCGATGATCTCACGACACTCCGCTTCTGACAGACAGCCGAAATCTTTATTCAACTCACGCATTTGTAGCTCATAGCCACGTTCAACGATCGTTTGTAAGCGTTTGTATTTGGCCGCATTACTTGGATCAAGTTGAGACATAAGGTTGTATTGGTTTGATAGAATCAAACGTTGAGCGTTTGACATTTCCATGATGACCTCACTAGATATCTAATACATTTTTAATGTGCTTAGGTTAACGCTTAAGACATGAGTGAAACATGATCTCAACACATATTTAATACTAAAAAATGGCAAGAACTGTCACTTTTGACCAGTTTAAAAACACTTATTTATGGTAATGATTGTATATGTAGTCTCGGTCTGAAAATACTCTTAGCCACTCTGGCTTGAATACGGTTAAAACCGCCAGTGACATACCATTTAATAGGCCCTCAGGGAAGGCAAGCAACGGTACAAAAATAAAGTAGTTATGTTGAATGGTTTCCCAATCGTAATGACCAACCGATAAATGGTAAAAGGAGTTAATCAGCAGATGCAGGCTTCCTGTTATCGCGCCGTTGAAAAAACCTGCAACGAAGATGAACACAAAAATGTTTCTTGGCAAGTAGTGATAACTCAAAAGAAAGACGAGGTAACTAATGAAGATAGGAAGCAGGGCAGACAATACTAAAGACGTGGGTAACTGCAACAACGACACATCATGTAGCAGGTGGTTGACCAGCATTGCGGGGATACTGATTAGAAAGGCCATACGCCAACCATACATCATCGTCAGCGTTGTTAGCGCGAGAAAATGAATCTGTAGTCCTTCTTTTACGCCTGCTTGAGTTGCCCATAGGATGCTGAAAAAAAAGAGTGTTGCAAAAACGAGGTGCTGAAATGCTTTTTCCTTTTCAAGCTTGGGCCAAACTACTTTTTTCCAATCTGGTAGACAGTAGGCGAGCACTATCCAAAGTATGACAACCAGAGAGCCCAAGTTAAACCAATCCATGTTACTTCCTTCCTATGCGATCATGACGCAATCATTTCTATTGTTCTTTTTATACCTAAATCAACTCATAGAGATTCATTGAAGGTACTTAGGTATAGTTAAAAAAATACCAGCAATATGCTGGTATTTTAAAGAGGTTAGTCTTGCTGTTCACTTAGTATTTTACGTTATCGTTGTACTGCGCAAGAATGGATTGAATCTCGTCCATAGTTTCTTTCGGTGGAGGGTTTACCCCTTCGAGTGGGTATTCTAAGCCCAATGCTTCCCATTTATGGGCACCCAATTTGTGATAAGGAAGTAACTCGACCTTTTCGATGTTATCCATATCTTTAATAAACTCACCAAGCATGTGTGCTGCTTCAGGGTCATCTGTGTAACCAGGCACGACTACATAGCGAATCCAAGTTTTCTTTCCGATTTTTTGCAAGTAACGAGCAAAGTCCAATGTACGTCGGTTCGATACGCCGATGAGATCTTGGTGCACTTCATCTTTCATGTGCTTGATATCAAGCATTACTAAGTCTGTTGCATCCAGTACTTCATCAATAACATCAGTGTGTTTACGAACATAACCGTTCGTATCTAGACACGTATGAATACCTTCTGCTTTAGCTGCGCGGAAAAAGTCCCGTACAAATTCAGGTTGAAGCATCGCTTCGCCGCCAGAACAAGTAACGCCACCACCTGATGCATTCATGAAGTGGCGGTAACTTTTCGCTTCGGAAATGATCTCTTCAACCGTAACTTCTTTGCCATCATGCGTATCCCATGTATCGCGATTGTGGCAATACTTACAGCGCATCAAACAACCTTGCAAGAAGACGATAAAACGAATACCAGGTCCGTCTACGGTACCACATGACTCAAATGAGTGAATACGACCAGTTGTTGACATCTTTTGCTCTCATTACTAGTAAATTCTAGCTGTTATTTTATTACAAAAAGCAGGGTTAAAACAGCTTTGTCGGTACTAAAGGCAAGGTTATGTGAAGAAAGAAAATAGATAGACCAATCTAAATAAATGCTTGATCACAGGGTTGGTTAATACCAAACGAGAGAACTTGCCTTGTATTTAGATTGGTGTGGATACAGGGATAAGTCAGCTTTTAGAAAAAGGCGAACACAGAGAAGGAGCCTGTCCCATAAACATCAGTTTGGGATTCTTCATAATCTGGCGTTTTTATCGTAAAGGTTAGGCTTGCACCGTAATTTTGGTTATACCAAGTTGCACCCGCTACGGCGCTTGCTTGCCAATTTTGCAGTGTGACGTCGTATGGCGCGGATGGCTCAGGAATACCAGGGCGATCACCTTCGATGGTCATGTCATTGAAACGGTAACGACCTTCAAACCCCGTAAATAAGAACCAGCTTGAAGTATCCTGTGCGAGCATACTCGCTGAGAACGGGCTCTCAACACTAATATTGGCGGCTCCGATGCTGCTTGCTAGGTTTGTACCCCAACGAAACATGACGCCTTGAGAGACATCACTACGGAAGTTACCTGCATTGATGTCGTTAATGTTGGTGATTTCCCATTGCGTTTTTTGTTCTTCGCTGCGCATCAATTTATTAAATACGCGGTAGCCAAGGCTAAACGCCACTTTATCGTCGATCTGGTAATCCCAACCTTGTGGGTCAGTCGAGCCTGTTATGCCGTGAACGATTTCTTGCGCTTTTTCTGAAAGCGAACTTTCACCTGTTGCACCGATGGTGAAGTTGTAGCGGACGGCCTTATCATCAGTCAAAGAAAGATAGTTGATCTCAGTATGTAGATAACCCGCATATGGGCGATCATTGACCAGTGGATAATCCGCTTCAATGTCGCTCGGAGTCCACATTTTGTGGCCAAGAACCAACTCTATTTTATCGATATTGGCGTGTTCTGAGTCAGCCAGACTCAGCCATTTCCATTGGCTTTCTTGTTTCAGTTGGCCTGTTGCGTAGGAAAGAAAAATACCATTTGTGTAGTCTTGGTCGACGCCGAAAATACCATCATTGTCGAGTGTAAAAGAGACCGTAGACTTAGTGGATGCCATCGCAACTGGAGAAAGAAGAGTAAGAACAATTAATTTACTGAGTTTCATATACTTTATTTACTAACTTTTTTCGCATCATACGTAAGAATGTGGGCAAAATCTTTCGTAATATCACAACTTTCATTCAAGAAATAAAAAAAGGCTGATGCTTAGAAGCATCAGCCTTTGTTGTATCACTAAAACGTTATTTCATTAAAGTCTTATAGAGACTCTGTGAATGTACGTGCGATTACGTCAGCTTGTTGCTCTGCAGTTAGAGAGTTAAAGCGAACAGCGTAACCAGATACACGGATTGTTAGCTGAGGGTATTTCTCTGGGTGCTTAACGGCGTCTTCTAGAGTTTCGCGGTTAAGAACGTTCACGTTTAGGTGTTGACCACCTTCGATACCCGCTTCGTGGTGGAAGTAACCATCCATCAGACCAGCAAGGTTAGCGCGTTGTGAACCCTCATCTTTACCTAGTGCATTAGGTACGATAGAGAATGTGTAAGAGATACCATCTTGTGCGTCAGCAAACGGCAGTTTTGCAACTGAAGTTAGTGATGCTACGGCACCTTTCTCATCGCGACCGTGCATTGGGTTAGCACCTGGAGCAAATGGAGCACCAGCACGACGACCGTCAGGTGTGTTACCAGTTTTCTTACCGTAAACCACGTTTGAAGTGATAGTAAGAATTGACTGAGTAGGGATTGCATCACGGTAAGTCTTAAGCTTACGGATTTTGCCCATAAATACAGAAACAAGTTCACATGCGATATCATCAACGCGTGGGTCGTTGTTACCAAATTTAGGGTAATCACCTTCGATTTCGAAGTCGATTGCTAGACCGTCTTCGTCACGGATTGGCTTAACTTTTGCGTATTTGATTGCAGACAGAGAGTCAGCCGCAACAGATAGACCAGCAATACCACAAGCCATAGTACGTTTAACGTCACGGTCATGTAGAGCCATTAGTGCCGCTTCGTAGCTGTACTTGTCGTGCATGAAGTGGATAGCGTTTAGTGCAGTCACGTACTGCTTCGCTAGCCAATCCATGAAGTGGTCCATTTTCTCCCACAACTCATCGTAGTTCAGTACATCGCCTTCGATCTTCGGCATTTGTGGACCAACTTGGATTTTTAGCTTCTCATCCACACCACCGTTGATGGTGTAAAGCATAGTTTTCGCAAGGTTAGCACGAGCACCAAAGAACTGCATTTGCTTACCAACAACCATTGGCGATACACAACATGCGATTGCGTAGTCGTCAGAGTTCATGTCTGGACGCATTAGGTCGTCGTTTTCGTACTGGATTGAAGAAGTATCGATAGACACTTTCGCACAGAACTTCTTGAAGCCTTCAGGTAGTTGCTCAGACCAAAGAACAGTGATGTTTGGCTCTGGAGAAGGACCCATTGTGTATAGTGAGTTTAGGAAACGGAAGTTTGTACGAGTAACTAGCGTACGACCGTCAAGACCCATACCACCCATAGACTCAGTTGCCCAGATAGGGTCGCCAGAGAATAGATCATCGTACTCAGGAGTACGTAGGAAACGAACCATACGTAGTTTCATTACGAAGTGGTCGATCATTTCCTGAGCTTGTTCTTCTGTGATGCGGCCAGCAGCGATATCGCGCTCGATGAAGATGTCTAGGAACGTAGACGTACGGCCTAGAGACATTGCCGCGCCGTTTTGAGATTTAACAGCAGCTAGGTAACCGAAGTAAGTCCACTGGATAGCTTCTTGTGCAGTTTCAGCAGGACGAGAAATGTCACAACCGTATTTTGCAGCCATTTCTTTGATTTGACCTAGAGCACGGTGTTGCTCTGCGATCTCTTCACGAAGCTGCATTGTCATTTGTAGGTCTTCGCCGTTCTCGAAACGCTCTTGTAGAGAAGAGAACTGTGCGAATTTATCCTTCATTAGGAAATCAATACCGTATAGAGCAACACGACGGTAGTCACCGATGATACGACCACGACCGTATGCATCAGGAAGACCAGTCAATACGCCAGACTTACGACACGCCATGATTTGTGGAGTGTAGATGTCGAAAACGCCTTGGTTGTGAGTTTTACGGTATTCTGTGTAGATTTTCTTAACTTGTGGGTCAAGCTCGCGGTTGTAGGCTTTGCATGAACCTTCAACCATACGGATACCACCGTTAGGGATGATCGCACGTTTTAGAGGAGCGTCAGTTTGAAGACCTACGATAGTTTCTAGGTCTTTTTCGATGTAGCCTGCATCGTGAGCAGTGATGGTAGAGATAACTGAAGTATCAAAATCAACAGGAGCGTGAGTCGCGTTCTCTTGTTTGATGCCTTCCATTACCTTAGCCCAAAGCTTGTTAGTCGCTTCAGTACCTTCAGAAACTAGGAAAGATTCGTCGCCTTCGTACGGAGTGTAGTTCTTCTGAATGAAATCACGAACGTTTACTTCGTTTTGCCAGTCGCCTGCAGCAAAACCTTCCCAAGCTTTAGCAAATTGCTCTGCCATGACATACCTACCTTTTTAGTAGAAAAAAATACGTACTGCTTCGCCGTTGAGCCAGCTATCCCCAAGTTAAAGAGGGGAACAGTACACTCTTATGAATAACAATATTTATAGTCTTAAATTTAAATGTTCGAGTTACAAAACTATAAATATTGTCACTAGTTTTAACGTTTCTCTTTTTAAGCAACAGTTAGAGGTTAAACTAAAATTTTTTTGCAAACCTTAAACTAAATCAATAAATCCTCAAAAATCTCGATAAAAATGGGGTAGCGACTAGCGCTACCCACACATTTTCTGAACTGTCAGCTTTACAGCCAAGCTTGGATGCCATATTGGCCTTCAAGCATACCAACTGCAAGCATAGCAACTAAACAGATAATAAGTACGCTTACTGGGATCACAATCTTGTCTACAAACGACAAGCGAGACGCGCGCTCTTTATCACCAATTAAGCCGTTGTTATCTAAAAGCATAGTTAGTGCCCAAGCTAGAACAGGGTTAACGACTGCTGAACCAAAGATACAGATGCCTGCTGCTTGTGAATCTTTTGAGTCTTTCACCATCTGCATGCCTGCTTCAAGTAGTGGTAGAGAGACACCAACGAGAAGAGCAACGCGCATAACTGGTGGCCATACAGCAACATCCATAGGGAAACCAAGGATTGCAACAATAATACATAGAGAACCTAGTAAGATTGCACCGCCAGGAATAGGGCGCTTCGCGATTGCTGCAGGGATCATGTAAGTCCCCCAAGATGATGTGATGTTACCACCACCGACAGCGGTACCGACCATTTGGCGCACAGAACACATTGTCATTGTGTCATCAACGTCCATCAGTACTTTTTCACTCTTACGTGGGTAGTTCATTTCTTGGAAGATGCGGTGACCCAAGAAGTCAGGAGACCACATTGCTACAGCAAGAATTGCGAATGGTAGAGAAGCAATGAAGTGTTCCATATTAGGAAGACCAAGCATCCAACCTTCTTCTGTTGAACCCCACCAGTAGATTGGGTTTAGGTTTGGAAGACCCGTCTCGGTTACGAATTTAATATCGAAGCCTGCGCCAAGAACAAGTGCGATTGCAAGGCCAGTGAAGGCACAAACAGGGATTGCTAGCCAGCGTTTGTTCACTTTAGCAAGGAACGCGTATAGGCCAATAGTAACCGCAAGAACGATGAGACCGATGTAACCCATGCTACCTGCGGCAACTGTGTCGGATTGCAAACCAACAGCCCAAGCTTGAATGGAATTAATTTGGCTCATCGTTCCGGTTAAACCCAAGAAGATGAGAAGGCCACCAGCCGTACCTTCAGAGGTGAGGTTAACCAGTTTTGAACCACCTTTTAACAGGCTCAGAATTAAACCAAACACACCAATAAGAATTGCCAATGCAAGAGGGTGAGCACCAGCAAGCGCGATGGTACCAATAAGAGGGATCATTGGGCCGTGGTTACCTGCTAGGTTGGCTTTAGGGTTAATAAAGCCAGAAGCAAGTACACAGAAAAGAAGTGCAGGAATGAGCATCTCTACACGGGCAACTTCGATGGCGAAATCTTTGCCCAGATTAACATGGTCCCATGCGGCAGTTAGGCCTTCAGCCCAAGACATCATTACCGCAGAGTACATCGCGATAATACCAATCGTACCGGCAAGTGCTGGAACAAGATCTTCAAGTTCAAAACGGAAGTCACGACCTGGCAAGTTTAAGCCGAAACGACGCGGCTTCATAATTTGTAGTTCGTGGTCTAGGTAGTCTGAACGGCTTGCGAACTCAGATGCTGGACGATGAAGCTCACGGTAGCTCTTGGTCTCGATATCTGAATCAGAGTGCGTTTTGTTAACTGCGTCTGACATAGATTCCTCATATATTTAAAAGTTATGAATTCTTCATTCAATTGTGTTAATCCGCATCCTGCGGCACGCTTATGCTAGCTATTATTAGATTTGTTACACGTCGACATTGTGCCTAAGCATAGCTAATAACTTATTGTGTTGAGGCACAAAAAAATCCTCATCTTTTGGCAGGAGTCTAACAAGATAGCCATTTAGGGTGATTGATTTAGATCACTTTAAGAATGGTTGTGAAATAAAACTACAGAAAGTTTCTGGCATGCGAATGAGATGGTGAAATCTTGTGTAATTTCATTACACAAGTTGCATAAAATTAGAATTTGTTGCTCTTATCGTTCGAGGGATTCGGGGTAAATATCAATATTCATGATGATTATATAAAGCTGGCTTTATTCTTGCTTTCTACAGGGCAAAGACGATTTTTTTGGCTAATCATTGCCGCTCAGTTTAGGAAAAAGACATGAAACAGCTTAAAGTACTGCCACTAGTGGCAATCATCTCAGGGTTAATGGTCGGTTGTGGCGGCGGTGGCGGTGGCGGCGGTGGTGCTGCGCCGAAAACAGCGTTTACTTTTGATTTTGCTATACCAGCAACAATGACTGAAAGTGAAGCTACTGCGAAAGGTTGTACGGTGTATGACCACAAAACTGAGCTGAACGGTGATAAAACGGTTTTAACCTATAGCGCAGCGTCAAAAGAGCAAGTGACTAACTATGTTATCGGTTACTACTCTGATGCAGATGGCAAAAGAGCCGGAGACATCATCAAACCAACCACTGATAACTTTAAGTTTTATCTTGAAGATATTCCTGACGGCGGCTTTGTAACGTTTCAAGCAATAGAATTTAACGGTAGAGAAGCTCGCGTAAATACGTTTTCAAAAGAATTCTTACAAGATAAGAAACTACGTAATGCCACGTTTGCCCTTAACCGAGACTCTTTGAACAAGTGCTTTACTGGCGGTAACTTAGCAAGCAATAAGTTTACTAACCTAGATTACCGAAATGCTGAATCAGGTGGTGGAGACTACAACTTTGTCTCGCAAACCGATGTTTTCACGTCACCTAACCCTGATATGTTGCCTACCGATGAGCTTATGGGGCTTAAAGGTGAGCCTACGGCGTTGTTCCAGTATGAATCTGGTTCAAGCGACAAAGCGCTTTACCAGTATGGTATTGGGTCGTGGGGGACTGGTGAGATTGCCTTAGTCAGAGCGGATAATACGTCAAACATTTATTCGTCTTCTGATTATACTTACGACACTCTCCACATTGGTTTTATTACTAACGGCTTTGCGTATGATGCGCTGAAGCTAGATAAAACGGCCGTTGAATATAATCGCCCTAGCGCAACGAATAAAGAAACTTGGGTCTACATGGCGTTCTCAGAGAATCAAGTTAATGGTTGGGACTCTCTACTTAACGAAACGGTCTCTGATGGGTGGGATATTGACGTTGATCCAAGCTCTTACTTAAATATTGATAACCTGCCAAACACAAAACCAAGTGTATCAACACAAGGAAGTGCAGACTCGGTGATTGATCTGGACATGGGTTTAACATCGTCTACAGAAGGCTTTACTCGTGTCGCTTACTTTGCGGCTTCAGGCGACTATAAAGTCACACATCGTATTTTCACAAAGAGCGACAGTGACTCTGTTGTTGTTCCTGAGCTCCATTACTACAATTTCCCAACATCAGCCGTTAACGGTTTGAAAGTTTCAGCTTCGGACGATTTTAATCGCACTGCTTTGGTATTGAGTGACGATAGCAATATCGACTCTAAAGTTTTCATGAGCTTCTTTTCTAATGGTGAAGCGTCAGAGCCTGAGCTAGATGAAGACTTGGATGGCATCATTACTTCTGAAAAAGAAGGCCTAGAAAATGAAGTGACATTACGTACTTCAAACTCATTGGTAGTCAGTCGTTTTAATTAATTCATTACGACCCTAAATAAGTTTCAATTAACACTTTTGTAAATTTATTAAGCCCCTTCTAAAGGGGCTTTTTTATATTTAATATTCAGCTTTTGAAGAATAAGTTGCTATATATTGCATATTAATTTGGCTATCGTATCTTTCTATTCGAATTATTTAGGTTAATAATTTGTTGCAAGTTTCAGGGTGTGGTGCTAATTTGTTCCGAATTAGAGAGGGCGGAGTCCCTTAATTGCAGTGACAAAAACACAGGGAGTAGAGCGCATGAATGATGTACCAGCGCTAGATATAAAAGACCTGCACAAAACATTTGGACAAAATGAAGTTCTCAAGGGAATTTCTCTTGCCGCGCACAAAGGAGATGTCATCTCCATCATTGGCTCTTCCGGTTCTGGTAAGAGTACCTTTCTTAGATGTATCAACTTGCTAGAAACGCCTACCGCAGGCGAAATTTGGGTGAATGGTGAATTAATCCAAATGAAGAACAACCGAGCAGGGGAATCCGTTCCTGCTAATGAAAAGCAAGTGCAACGTATTCGCTCACGTCTAGCGATGGTGTTCCAAGGTTTCAACTTATGGTCACACCTGACAGTACTAGAAAACGTGATTGAAGCCCCTGTTCATGTTCTAGGCGTACCAAAAGCCCAAGCGATTGAAAACGCAGAAGTCTTGCTTAAGAAAGTAGGCCTGTATGAGCGTAAAGACTATTATCCTGGGCACTTATCTGGCGGTCAGCAGCAACGTGCCGCTATTGCCCGTGCGCTAGCAGTTGACCCTGAAGTGATGTTGTTTGACGAGCCAACCTCTGCGCTTGACCCAGAACTTGTTGGGGAAGTATTAGGGGTAATGAGAGATTTGGCAGATGAAGGACGAACCATGCTGGTGGTCACGCACGAAATGGCGTTTGCGCGAGACGTATCAAACCATGTGATGTTCTTGCATCAAGGCTTAGTGGAAGAACAGGGAAATCCAGCTAAGCTATTTACAAACCCGGATTCGGAACGATTACAGCAGTTTATCTCATCCATTTACTAATATTTTTAGGCGGCAGACTATTGCCTCCTAAGCCAGCACAACAAACAAAACGAAATAAAATAGCAATCACAGGAGTATGGAAATGAAAAAGTGGTTATTAGCAGCAACGATCGCTGCAACGGCAGTATCTGGTGTCGCTCAAGCGAAAGAATGGAAAACAGTTCGCTTCGGCATTGAGGGTGCTTACCCTCCGTTTAGCTGGACAGAAACGGATGGTTCTCTGAAAGGCTTCGACGTAGACATGGCCAACGCGCTTTGTGAAGAAATGCAGGTGAAATGTAAGATTGTCGCGCAAGATTGGGATGGCATCATTCCTTCTCTATTAGCGCGTAAGTACGACGCAATCATCGCTGCGATGTCTATTACTGAAGAACGTAAGAAGAAAGTCGATTTCACTGGCAAATACGCACTGATTCCAAACAAATTTATTGCCAAGAAGGGTGCGAATCTGGATTTTGACAACCTAGATGGCAAGAAAATCGCCGTTCAACGTGCAACAACACACGACAAATATCTGACAGATAACTATGGCGATAAAGTAGAAATTGTTCGTTACGGTTCTTTTGATGAGGCTTACCTAGATTTAGCCAATGGTCGTGTTGCCGCTGTATTGGGCGACGCCTCTGCTCTAGAAGAAGGTGTGCTTAATAAAGCGGGCGGCGACGCGTACGAGTTTGTTGGTCCGTCATTGACCGATCCTAAGTGGTTCGGTGAAGGTTTTGGTATTGCCGTGCGTAAACAAGATAAAGATCTAACGAAGAAATTGGACGCGGCGATAATTTCACTACGTGAGAAAGGTGTTTATCAAGAAATTGCTGGTAAATACTTTAACTACGATGTGTACGGTGAATAAACCGTAATTAAGCGACCGTTGGCTTGTTCCTAGAAGTAGTCAACGGTCGATTTTTTGAGTTTAGGGATTAGGAACTCACCTATGCTAGATTTACAAGGATACGAAGCTTCGATTTTAAAAGGGGCTTTAGTAACGATAGAAGTTGCAGTGCTTTCACTCCTTCTTGCGGTGATCTTAGGTATGCTTGGCGCACTAGCTAAGTTAGCGCCTTACAAATGGGCAAGGGCGATTGCCACTCTTTACACCACCGTCATTCGCGGCATTCCAGATTTGGTTCTGATGATGCTGATTTTCTTTGGTGGACAAATACTTTTAAACAATAGCCTGTACTCCATTAACGAAACGCTCAATGAGTGGTTTGCTTCGAGTGATCCAAACCATGAATGGACGTCTTACTTACCCGACTATATTGATGTCAGCCCATTTATTGCAGGTGTACTCACGATTGGTTTTATCTTTGGTGCCTACATGGCGGAGACTTTTCGCGGAGCGATCATGGCGGTGGACAAAGGTGAACTAGAAGCGGCGAAAGCTTATGGTATGAGCTCAGCCTTATCGTTTAGAAGAATCTTACTGCCTCAGATGATTCGTCATGCATTACCTGGATTTGGTAATAACTGGTTAGTGTTACTCAAGACCACAGCGTTAGTTTCCATCATCGGCCTGGATGACATGGTGAGAATGAGCTCGTTGGCGGCAGGTACGACGAAAATGCCGTTTACCTTTTACATGGCTGTCGCGCTCATCTTTCTGTTTTTTACCAGCGTTTCGACCGGGCTACTCAAGCTTGTTGAGCGTAAGTTCAGTATTCATGCGAGGTAAGTTATGGATTTTTCTTTGATTATTGAAAGCTTCCCAACTTATCTTCAGGGACTTTGGACGACAGTTTGGCTGGTAGGATTAGCGTTGGTTATCGGTTTGTGTGTCTCGATTCCATTAGCTGTGGCACGTAATAGTGCGAATTATGCCTTTAGCTTACCTTCTTGGGGATTCATTTACTTTTTCCGTGGAACACCGTTGTTGGTCCAGTTGTATTTGATTTATTACGGTATGGATCAGTTCTTTCCTGTGAAAGATACCTTGTGGGAAAACGCCTGGTTTTGTGCTTTAGTCGCTTTTATTCTTAATACGTCGGCTTATACAGCAGAAATTATTCGTGGTGCGATTAATGGCTTGCCCAAAGGTGAAGTAGAAGCTGCCAAAGCGTATGGGATGAGTAAGTTTATGACATACAGACGTATTATCTTGCCGAGTGCACTGCGTCGAGCATTACCAGCTTATTCAAACGAAGTGATTTTCATGCTGCACGGTAGTGCGGTCGCGGGTATCGTTACCATTATGGATCTAACTGGCGCTGCGCGCTTAGTTAACTCACGTTACTATGCGCCATTTGAATCTTTCCTTACGGCGGGGCTGTTCTACATGGCACTGACGTTTATGATCTTGTGGTGCTTTAAAGTGGCAGAGAAGCGCTTCTTGGCATACCTACGTCCTTTAAGTTAATAATTAATGTCAGCAATGGTATCGGAATGGGTACCATTGCTTTTTGATGATTTTGTTATCTTCATTCCTATTTTTCCTACCGATACAAAAGACTATTTCTTTTTATTCATGTACTTACATTAATATCTGATAAACCCATTGTTTAGTAAGTAAAAATGAAAAAAACAATTCTATCGTTGGGCCTTGCCGCCGTTGCCACTGGATGTGGTGGGGGAGAGGGAGAGTCACAATCTAATGCTCAAGTAAAACCAACGCCAGCTCCAGTTCAACAAGCTCTGGAAACTGGTAATGCACTGCTCGTTTCTGATCCGAACGATTTCATCCGAGAAAGTCGGCAAGTTGTGGAAGGGCACAAGAAACAGTCGAATACGATCAAATCTGCAATTGCGAAAAACCTTTCTGGCCTTTATTGGGATCCAACCCATGATGCAGCGATCTTGGCACCTCAGTATGGGTTCAACGACACCATCTTGATGACCAACAAGGCCATGGCTAGCGGTTATAAAGATCAGGCGTTGTCAATTGGCGTTGCTGGAGAAAACGCTAATGGTCAACGTTATGCGCTATTAGGTAGTAACCCATTTAGAACGGCACAACGCTTTCCCGAGTCTTCGAATGCAGCGATGACTCAATGGCTAAGCAACCTGGTCACTTGGTTGTCAGGCGGAACTACTTCAAACGTTGTCATCGCGCAAATGGATCAGTCTTATTACTTCCCTGATGAGCAAGCGACTCGGAATTGGCTGAAAGACAATGTTTCACAAGAGTTGGCGTTTAACGAGGCCAACCTATGCGATGGTTCGAAGCTACTTAGCTGCTTGCAAACCAATACTCCAAACTTATTGATCTTGTCACAGCATCTGCAATCTGGCGACACCAACCAACAAGTACTCGATGCTCTGGCATACGCTGAGCAAGCCCAAATTCCTGTTCTATACCTGCATTGGGATGGAGGACTAACTGAACTTGGCCGAGACATTTTGGAAAAATTCCATGTTGATTATGTGGGAGATAACTATTGGCGTAAGTTAGGCTTGGTTGATTGGGCGCCTTCATCACTCATGAACTTAGTGCCAGACTCTGTTGCTACGCAACAAGCGCTGTTGTCTCGTTTTGAATCTCAAAACTTCAATGTTGACTTGTCACAGTGTGATGACAAATCTTGTCCTGACACTGCGAATATGGAAAGTCAATTTTATGCAGGGGCAAACAGTATTCGCCATCGGTTGCAAAAGCTTGATGAACAAAAAGTAGATTTGTTTAATCAAGATGGCTACCAATACGAAAAACTCATGGTATTGCTGGCTGATCACTATCGTCAAACGGTTGTGTTCCCAATGGACAAACAATCAACCCAAACGACCGAATTCCTAAAATCGTATTTTGCCGATTACGTACAATACAACAGCCGAAGCGTGAACCCAAAACAACCAAATATGGGGAACTTCAGCCGTAGTGAGTTTAGCCCTGAAGTAAAGAGAATCAGCGCAACGATTAATATGGAATCAAAGCGTAACTTCCGCTCTGCTGGTGTGTATGCGCTTCCTGGGGAGACCTTTACGGTCACGCGCAATGACAGTAATGAAGTGACGACTAAAATTGTCATCAACAGTTTAAGAAGTGGCGCAACTCATGAGTTCAGCAAAGATGGATACACGCGACCAAAAATGCTGACTTCATTTGCTTACGAAGTTAAAGCGGGTGAAACCATCACGCTGACATCTCCTTATGGCGGCCCAGTACAGGTTCACTTTGACAAAAATGATATTCCGGTTGAACTGAGATTTAACCATGTGGCACAGCATCCTGTATGGAGAAGTGAGAAGGATAACGATGCGTTTATTCAGGAGCTTGAAGCGAATTTGTTCGATTGGGCTGAACTGATCACGCCTGGATTTGAGGTACATTCTAAACGTGACAAAATGCTTGAATCTGTCAACGATGAGATGTGGTCGACACCAGCTGAAATGGCGCTGGCGACAGAAGAGTATGTTCATAACTACCCACATGTCTTGGCTGGTTTCCAAGGGCCGGGTATCGATGAGGTTCCGGAAATTATCCAGTATGCCAAAAATCAAGGTTGGGAAATCGCCAATATTGATATGGTGAAGCATATGAACGCTGACCAAGCGACGTGTGGTTACGGCTGTTCTGGTAACCCATACGATGCTTACTGGTCATTCAGCCCACTCGGTCACGGTGATTTACATGAGCTTGGTCATGGCTTGGAAAAAGGTCGATTCCGATTTGCAGGCTGGGAAGGGCATTCAACGACTAATTACTACTCGTATTACAGTAAGTCTCGTTTCTTCCAGAATACGGGGAAAGTTTCAACTTGCCAAAGCTTAGATTTCAAAGGCCAGTTTGAATTATTGCAAGCAAGCCGAACTCAAGCGGATCCAAACGCTTACATGGCAGCGCAAAATCAAACTGGTTGGAGTTGGGGAGCTCGCGTTTACATTCAAATGATGATGGCGACGCAGCATGAAGGTGTACTGCAAAATGGTTGGCATTTATTGGCGCGATTGCACCTGATTGAACGTGAGTTTAACCGCTTAAAATCGGATGATGCGCTTTGGAATGAGAGACGATTGAGTATTGGTTTCGCCAACTACTCTCGTGAAGAGGCAAATAGCATCTCAAACAACGACTGGTTGCTTATTGCTCTGAGCTACATCTCTCAGCGAGACATGACGAGCTATTTAGATATGTGGGGCTTCTCGTTCACAGAAAAAGCGAAACAGCAGGTTGTGGCGCTGAATCTACCACCGATGCCTCTCACTTACTTTGCAAGCAGCAATACCGGCTACTGTCTGAACGAATTTGCTCAAACGCCAGTCAGTGTTGATGGTCAAACGGTTTGGCCGCTGAACTAGCTGAGTAGAAAGTAACTTGCATGAAAAAGGGAGACAGAGTCTCCCTTTTTCATGGGTTAAGCTTAGCGTTGAGTCCCGCTTATTGCTCAGTTATGTATTACTTGAACGTCGACCAAATTGGAGCGTGGTCTGAAGGTTTTTCAATACCGCGCAATTCATAATCGATACCCGACTCAATACATTTTTGCGCGAGAGAAGGGGTCGCCAAAATGACATCAATTCGTAGACCTCGGTTATCATCAAATCCGCGAGAGCGATAATCAAACCACGAGAATTGATCGTTCACTTCTGGATATAGCTTGCGGAAGGTGTCCTCAAAGCCCCAATCTAGCAAGGTTTTCAGCCATTCGCGCTCTTCCGGTTGGAATGAACATTTACCTGTTTTTAGCCAACGCTTACGGTTTGGTTCGCCGATACCGATATCTGCATCAATAGGGCTGATGTTGATGTCACCCATAACAATCAATTGCTCGTCACTATTGTGATGATCGTTTAGGTAAGTCATCAGATCTTTATAGAACTGACGTTTGTATGGGAATTTTGTTTCGTGGCTGATGTTATCCCCTTGAGGGAAGTAGCCGTTTAGCACCGTGACCTTTTCGCCGTTTTCATTTAAAAACGTTGCCATGATCATGCGCTTTTGGTGCTCTTCGTTATCCGTCGGGAACCCTTTTTGTACGTGTAGAGGTTCTTGCTTACAAAGCATTGCGACGCCGTAATGCGCTTTTTGACCATGGAAATACACTTTGTAGCCCATGGCTTCGACAGCTTCAATCGGGAATGCTTCATCGTGAACTTTAATTTCCTGAAGGCCAATCACATCTGGTTGGTGTTTGTCGATTAGCGCTTGGAGTTGGTGCAGTCGCGCACGTAGTCCATTGATGTTAAAGCTGATTACTTTCATTGTTTATCCTTTTTGAGGGCGTACTTTTTTATGAATAGTATCATTGTGCAAGAGCACTGAAAACGAGTCTCGGTGAAAGGAGCGAAACGTTGGGCTACTTTGCTTTTAATTTGTTTTCTAAGTCGTTTTGCACGATCTTCAAAGCGTTAAGCGCAACTTCTGGATCTATCTCATTGCTCTCAAGTAAATAGATCAAATCGACAGCCAATTTGATCTCTTCAGGTGCGTCATCTAAAGGCGAGGTTGGTTGATCGGCCATTATTGGTGTTTTTCCCTATGTGTAATTTGGTTCTCTAGTTTCAGAAGCGCTGCCTCACAACGTGCCAAACGTTGCTCGGTCGCTAGTAACACTTTCTGAGCCTCGGCACGCATAAAACTAGGAGCGGTTTCGACAGCACGTTCTTTTTCTAACACCATTTCGCGCAAGCGTCTTGCCCACTCTTGGTGTTGAGCGAGTTCCTGATAAAGCACGTTAATAGGCTTGCGGAAATGGCTGCTATGTTTGATCTCATTCTTGCGAATTTTGGTGGTAGAAATCTCGCGTTGAATCGCACCTATTTGCGCTACTAACCGTTCAGTGAGGTACTCAGCACGCAAAGCGGTGAGCTTACCTTCATTTTGCTCACGCACAATCGCATCCAGCGTGGCTTTTGCTTCTTTTACGCAAGGAGTAAGTAAGCGAGAGCGACAACCAAATAAGCGCTCATCAAAAAGCGGAACATGGTGTTCGCCTCTTTGACGGTCAAGAACAGCGGCTTGCTTCGCCATTTGTTCTAGGTTTTCCTGGAGTTGAGAAATGTTCATGACAAACCTACAAACCATGCGTCATAAGCCAATTTTATGGCCAGTATACTGACGACAGTAACAAATACAGGGCGAATGAATTTAGAACCAAACCGAATGGCGGAATGCGCGCCAACAAAAGCGCCAGCCATTAAACATACCCCCATTGTTAAGCCTAGCACCCAGTTGATATGACCGAGGACTGCAAACGTAATCAAAGAGGTAAAGTTGCTGGTAAAGTTCATTGCTTTTGCTAAGCCAGAGGCGAGCAAGATATTCAGCCGATAAAGAGCCATTGAACTTACCGTCCAAAAAGCCCCAGTTCCAGGCCCTGCGAGCCCGTCATAGAACCCTATGGATAATCCTTGCATGTACTGTTTTCTATGAAGTTTTGGGCAAGGCTCGGGAATTGGACTTTGATGAGGAGAGTGCGGTGTTTTATGGAAGACGGTGTATAACGCCGCCGCTAAAATAACAAGAGGTAACCCTTTTTCTAGCCAATCCGTGCTAATCGCGTCCACAAGTAGGGTACCTAATGTTGCTCCGACAAGCGTCGCAACAAATGCTCTTCCCCAGCATTGAGGCTTGAATAAACGTTTCTTGTAGTACGTAAATGCCGCAGTAGAAGAGGCAAAGGTAGCCGCAAGTTTATTGGTGCCTAGTGCAATATGGGGCGGCAAGCCCAACGATAGTAGAGCAGGTACGGTTAGCATGCCACCACCACCGGCAACTGCATCAATAAATCCAGCGACAAAAGCGACAAGCGCCAACACCAACAGCATAGTTGGCTCAATCATTTCCATAAATGGTGATTCTTCTAATATTCTACTTTACGTTTAAATGGAGGTAGTGAGTCGATTAAGGCTTGTCCGTATCGCTTAGTGACTAGGCGTCGATCAAGAATCGTTACTCTACCAGAATCTCTCTCTTTACGCAGTAAGCGACCTACGCTCTGGATCAGCTTTTTGCTTGCGTCAGGTACAGTTATTTGCATAAACGGGTTCCCACCTTTTTTCTCGATATATTCGGAGTGAGCCTGTTCGACAGGAGAGGTTGGAACACCAAATGGAATTTTTGTAATCACCAAGTTTTCAAGTAATTCGCCAGGTAAATCTAGCCCCTCAGAGAAACTGCCAGTACCAAATAAGATGCTGGTTTTATTTGATTCTATTAGCTTTTTATGTTTTTTTAGAATTTCTTGACGTGAGCTTTCACCTTGAACTTGCAACGCCCAGCCTTTTTTTATGAACTCCGAAGACAGCGCCTTCGCAACTTTGTTCATCTGCCAATAGGATGAGAATAATACTAAGTTGGCTTTCTTGTCTTCCAAGTACTTAGGCAATATCTCAATAAGATATTCAGTAAATTGAGGCGCTGGTGGTTCATATTTCATCGCAGGGATGAGCAATTCTGCCTGGTTTTGGTAATCGAATGGTGACGCAAGCGCTAAAAACTGTGTGCCTGATTCTGGTTTTCCATCAATACCAACCTGATGGCAAAAGTAATGGAAGGAGTTTAATGCACGCATCGTTGCGGAAACTAAAATGGCGCCAATGCACCTGCTCCAAATTTGTTGGTCGAGTTGCCATCCAATTTCAAGCGGAGAAACACTCACAATGAAATCACCCTCGCGATCGGGGTGGGTTTCTAACCAGCGAGCCAAAGGCGCACCTTTTTCACGAGTTGGCTCAGCCATCAAGTGCCAGACTTGCGCTAGGTTTTCTAACCTTTGAATGTAGAAGCCGAGCTCTGCAAGCGCTGGTTCAGCCAATCTTGTCGCAAGCTCCCCATCTTTTACTCTTTCCGCAATAAGGTCGGCAATTTTTGCCACACTTTGATTTGCTTTTTTACTGAACTGCTTTAACTCTTTGGATTGGTTCTCTAGCCATTCTGGTAGTTCACCGTGCTCAAAGCGGTAGATACTCTCTTCAAATTGAGCTGGATCGAACTGTTTAGGCAGTTGAGTCAGTGCTGGTATCAAGTTCTGAACCGCGTCTTGAAGGTCGTTGCGAAATCGAGCTACGCGCTTCTCGTCTGCGAGCGATGAAAACTTGCTAATCGACTGATTTAACTTCTCAAGCCATGCTGCCGCACCTTTTAAGCTCGCAGATGCTGAAGCATGATCGCGGGCGACATGAGGCAAGTGATGTGCCTCGTCAAAGACGTATATCGTGTTTTCTGGCTCAGGTAAGATTACTCCGCCCCCCAAGTCTGCGTCTGCCATGACGAGAGAGTGGTTCGCAATGATGACATCATTCTTATCCAACTCTGAGCGCGCTTTTTGGAATGGGCAGCCGCGATGGCCGGGTAAGCTGTTATTACAACTGTGTTTATCACTAACAATCAGTTGCCATAGCTTATCATCAATGGTTTTAGGCCAAGAATCACGGTCACCGTCCCACTTACCTTGCGCAAGAGAGCGATGCATTGTTTCCAACAGCTCTATATCTCTTTGCTTAGGCTTGGTTTCGAACATGGCTAACTGACCACCATCAGCGCCACAAGCTGAAGCAAGTTTTTCTGCACAACAATATCGTTGACGGCCTTTTGCCAAAATAAAAGAAAACTCTCGGTCGGTAATCCGACGAAAAAGAGGGAGGTCTTTATTTATGAGCTGTTCTTGCAGAGCTACGGTCGCCGTTGAGATAACCACTTTTCTATTGTTATTTACAGCCACGGGGATGGCAGCCATTAGATAGGAGAGCGACTTACCAATTCCAGTCCCTGCTTCTGCAACCAGTATTCGGTTAGATTTGTGGTACTGACCGCACAGCGTTTTTGCAATCTCTGCAACAAGGTAGTTTTGTGCTCTTCTAGGTACAAAGTTATCAAGTTGATCTTGCAGGTTTTGATAGCTATTACGAATCGATTTTTGAATGTTACTGGTCAGCATACGGGCCTCAAATGCGTTGGAGGCGAATAGTAGCACACATCACTAGTTGTACAGTAGTTCACAAAACGGAATGCTTTTATGAGGAATGTAGATCTTCTTCACAAAAAAATATTGAACCTTATCTAAATGAAATTAATTTCATTATATGAAAAATACAAAACTCCAAATATGATATTTGTATGGTTTTTTATTCTATATATTTTGTTTTTTAGTATTTGTTTTGGGTTTAAAATCTCATTGTTAATGGTTTTATAAATTATGAAAAATCAAGAGGATTGATTAGATGTTCGTCGAATAAATAAAGATAAACTTTTCAAGTTGTTGTTTTTAAATGTTATTTTTGTTTTTTTACATTGGTATTTAGAAAATTTGACAGCCAGAATAATCTTTTGCACTCTTAGCTCCAGATTTTGAGAAGGCGCTGTATAACGTTTTGTTAACGCTCTATCTCAAACATATAAAAAAAGGGAACCGGACAAGGATATCCCGAACTAAGAAAAGGCAGTGGATTAATTATGAAAAAAACTCTATTAGCACTAGCTGTAGTTGCGTCTGCAACTTCAGTGAACGCAGCTGAAGTATTCAAATCTGAAGAAGGTTCTGTAGATTTCTACGGTCAGCTACGTCCAACTCTTCTATTCCTAGACAGCACAGACCACACTGCAGAGCTAAACACTAGCTCTTCTCGTATGGGTGTAAATGGTGTTTACGTTGTAAACGACAACCTAAAAGTTCTAGGTGAAGTTGAAATCGGTGTTGCTCTAGGTGACAACTACGGTGCAGGTGCTGATTCAAGCGAGCGTACTGATGACTCAGTATACGTACGCCGTCACATCTTTGGCTTCGACATGGGCGATATGGGTACACTTCGTTTTGGTAAAGAAGGTACTTGGGCTGATGACATCTACGGAGCTGATTACTCATACTTCTTCGGTGGTTCTGCACTTCTTTACGGACACGCGTGGAACAACTCTTCTCAAATTAAATACGCTTACGAAAATGACGCATTCTGGCTAAAAGCTGGTTACGCGCTAGGTGAGAAAGATCAAAACGAAGAAATCCGCGAAGTATTCGTAGGTAAGTCTTTCAATGACCTATCTGTACACGCTGGCGTTCTTTCTTCTGAGAACAAGATTGCTTCTAAAGGTAACAACACTGAGAACCTATCTTTCGAAGTAACTGCTGAATACGCTCTAGATGAGCACACTCTAGGTGCTACGTACTACTACAACGAAAATGAAGACAAAGCAGCTAACGAGACTATCGATTCTCACGGTATCTCTCTAGCAGGCATGTTCGCTGTAGCTCCTAAAACAACACTTTACTCTGGCTACGAGCTAGTAATGTCATCTTCTGACAAATCTGGCAAGAAAGATGGCGACCAATCTAAGTTTTACGCTGGCGTTGAATACAAGTTCTCTAAATGGGCTCGCGTATTCGCAGAAGCGGGTTACAATTTTGATGGTGATAAGCTAGAAGCTGGTAAAACAACTGCAGAAACTGATTCTAAAACTGACTTCGGTGTTGGTGCACGTTTCTACTGGTAATCAATACCCAGTTTGATATTGTAAGACCCAGCTATATGCTGGGTCTTTTACTATGAAGATAAGGATGAAAAACTCTATGCAGTTATCATTAAAAGTGGCAATGGCGTTGTCTATTCTTGCCAGTACAAACCTTTATGCTGCAACGACTTTAGTGGTTCCAGAAGACGTGAAGTTACTGGCCGTCAATATGGAGAAGCCAAAACTTGAGGGGGGACTTTTCTCTAGTGAGAAGACAATTGAGATCCCCGACGGAACTAACCAAATTGTCTTCAAATATCAACCTGCTTTTGAAACAAACGAAAACCTTAAGACAGTTTACAGTGACGTGATCATCGCTAAGTTTGATGTTGAAAATGAAAAACTAAAGTTTGAACTACCAGAGTTTAAAACTCTTCGTCAAGCGCAAAACAACATCTCACCTTTAGATTGGCAACTGCTGGACACCAAAGGTCAACCTATTGCTTTGGTCGAAGATGTATTAGAGTCAGATGGTGTTCAAATTGGTCGTAATTACCCTCAAGAATCTCGTAACTACAATATTGCTGGCGGTATCGCGAGTGTTGCCGTTAGTTATGTAACTGTGAATCAGCATCAACAATCAGTAAGTGATATCGAGCCTCGAGTTGAGAGTAGTGATACCCGTTCAACAGTCGCATCGAACGACAGCCCAATGGTTGATGTATTAAAGACGATGTACCAGAAAGCGTCTCCGGCGGAAAAAGAGGCATTTAAAAACTGGCTTGCTGAGCAGTAATCCCTTAGTTCATTAGATAGGGCTTAACTGAAAAAGTACGAATCTAAAAAGCAGGCTTTAAGCCTGCTTTTATCTTTTCTGCCTATTAGAGAGAGATTTCTCTCCATTCACCAGGCATTAGGTCTTTAAGGTCGATATCACCCATCGAATGACGAATGAGGCGCAAAGTAGGGAAGCCAATGTGCGCAGTCATGCGACGCACCTGACGATTTCTTCCTTCAATAATGGTAATGGCTAACCAAGTGGTAGGGATATTTGCGCGAAAACGAACAGGAGGGGTTCTATCCCAGACTTGTGGTTCTGGAATCACTTCAACTTCGGCTGGTAGGGTCATACCATCTTTTAGCTCTACTCCCTTTCTCAATTTTTCAAGATCTTGCTCTAGAGGAGCGCCATCGACTTGAACCCAATAAGTCTTCGGGGATTTTGACTTTGGCTGCGTGAGCTTCGCCTGCAAGATGCCATCGTTAGTGAGCACCATCAAACCTTCGCTGTCTCGGTCCAATCGGCCAGCCGCATAGACATCTTTGATTGGGATATAGTCCGCTAACGTTTTGCGACCATCACCATCGGTAAATTGACTGAGCGTGTCGTAAGGCTTGTTGAATATAATGACTTTACGGTCTTTTGGATCCACTTTTGGCTTTTGGTTTCTTGCTGAGCGAACAGGGCGACGGTTTGTTTGAGTACGAGTCTTTGAGCTATTGCGAGCTCCTGAGTGTTTAAATCGGCCCGTTTGGGATTGATTGCGACCGCGACCTTTTTCATGACCTGTACGAGATGACATGTTAACTACCCTGCAAAAATGTAAATGAACTGTGTTTGAAAGTTTTAAGTTTTCTCATGATCGGATATGATTTGCGCGCCTAAAACTAACAAACGCGCACAGAATGATAGACTAATTCGTGTTATTTGTTTAATTATATCAGTGCACTCATGGATTCAGAGCCCAGAGCTTCAAACTACAACAAAGAGTGCGAACCGCATGTGGCGTTAGTGAGGAGACATGTACTGCTAACGTGCAGCAATGCGTCAATTAAACCAACTCAGACGCTGAGTTGATCAGCCAACAAGTTGATTAAAAAATAGGGAAATTTCATGCCTACAGAAAAACCTACAATTATCTACACCATCACTGATGAAGCGCCGGCGCTAGCAACTTATTCATTACTACCAATCATTCAATCATTCACAGCATCGTCTGGCATCAATGTAGATACTCGTGATATTTCACTAGCAGGTCGAATTATCGCTAACTTCCCAGAGCATCTAAAAGAAGAACAGCGCATTGGCGATGCGTTGACAGAGCTTGGTGAACTAGCTCAAACTCCAGAAGCAAATATCATCAAGCTACCTAACATTTCAGCTTCAGTTCCTCAGCTTAAAGCGGCGATTAAAGAGCTTCAGGCGAAAGGTTACGATTTACCAAACTACCCAGAAGAACCGAGCACGTACGAAGAGAAAGCGATTAAAGCGGCTTACGACAAAATCAAAGGTAGTGCGGTTAACCCAGTACTTCGTGAAGGTAACTCAGACCGTCGTGCTCCAACTTCGGTTAAGAACTACGCGAAGAAAAATCCACATTCAATGGGTGCGTGGTCATCAGAGTCTAAGTCTCATGTTGCGAGCATGTCAGACAATGACTTCTTTGGTAGCGAAAAGTCCACGACTATCTCTGGTGCAACAGAGGTAAAAATCGAGTTTGTTGGTAATGACGGTACAGTTAAAGAGCTCAAGTCTGCGTTCCCATTACTAGATAAAGAAGTCATTGACACTTCAGTGATGAAGAAGAAGGCGCTGGTTGAATTTTTCGAGAAAGAGATTGCTGGAGCGAAAGCACAAGACGTGCTGCTGTCTCTTCATATGAAAGCGACAATGATGAAAGTTTCTGACCCTGTCATTTTCGGCCATGCAGTAAAAGTTTACTACAAAGACGTTTTCGATAAGTACGGCAAGCTGTTTGAAGAGCTAGGCGTTGATGTAAACAATGGCATCGGTGATGTTTACTCAAAAATTGAGTCTCTACCTGAAGCGCAAAAAGCAGAAATTGAAGCGGCCATTCAAGCGGTTTACCAAACTCAACCAGAACTTGCGATGGTTGATTCTGATCGTGGTATCACAAACTTACATGTACCAAGCGACATTATTGTAGATGCTTCTATGCCAGCAATGCTTCGCTCTTCTGGTCAAATGTGGGGACCAGATGGTAAACAAAAAGACACCAAAGCGATGATACCAGATCGTAGCTACGCAGGTATTTACCAAGCGGTGATTGATTTCTGTAAAGAGCACGGCGCATTTGACCCGACCACTATGGGTAGCGTGCCTAACGTTGGCTTAATGGCTCAAAAGGCAGAAGAGTATGGTTCTCACGACAAGACATTCATTCTAGACGCAGCGGGTACTGTTCGCGTTGTTGATACTGCGGGTAACGTATTGTTAGAGCAAGCGGTTGAAGAAGGCGATATCTTCCGTATGTGTCAGGTGAAGGACGCACCAATCCAAGATTGGGTTAAACTAGCAGTGACTCGCGCACGTGCAACAGGTGTTCCAGCCGTATTCTGGCTAGACGAAAACCGTGCGCACGATGCTGAACTCATTAAGAAAGTAAATACCTACTTACCAGAGCACGATACTGACGGTCTAGAGATTAAGATCCTATCTCCTGTTGATGCTTGTAAGTACTCGCTAGAGCGTATGAAAGCGGGTCTGGATACTATCTCTGTAACGGGTAACGTTCTTCGTGACTACCTAACAGACCTGTTCCCAATTCTAGAGTTAGGTACGTCAGCTAAGATGCTATCTATCGTTCCATTGATGAATGGCGGTGGTCTATTTGAAACAGGTGCTGGTGGTTCTGCTCCTAAGCATGTTCAACAAGTAGAAAAAGAGAATCACCTTCGTTGGGATTCTTTAGGTGAGTTCTTAGCACTAGCTGCATCCCTAGAACATCTAAGTGTGGTGGCAAACAACCCGAAAGCGCAAGTTTTGGCGGATACGCTAGACAAAGCGACTGGTGAGTTTTTAGATACCAACAAGTCTCCGTCACGTAAAGTGGGCGAATTAGATAACCGCGGTAGTCATTTCTACCTCGCACTTTACTGGGCGAAAGCACTTGCCGAGCAAACAGACGATGCTGATCTCGCTGCTGAGTTTGCACCGATTGCGAAAGCGTTGTCAGAGCATGAAGAAAAAATCGTCGCTGAGCTAAACAACGCACAGGGTGTGAAAGGAGAACTGGGCGGTTACTATCTGCTAGATGATGCATTGGTTTCTAAGTTGATGCGCCCAAGCGAAACCTTTAACGCGATCATTAACAAGTAAAATAGATGAAAAGAGCACGTCGCTTTCGGCGTGTTTCTTCTTTTATCAATACTTTGTATGTGGTCTATCTGTATTTCATAAGCTACAAATAGTAAGAAACCCGCTATCTTGGCGGGTTTATTTTTCTCTTCAGAACATCAAAATGACGTTTCGAGAGCAATATTTTTATTTTTCGACAGCGCTCTAATTATTTGGCTTGACCTTCAAGAGGCACGACGCTACTCGCGTGACAGCCTTTGGGACCTTTTTCAATCTCGTATGAGACTTGTTGGCCTGCTTTCAGTGTACGATAACCGTCCATCTGGATAGTTGAGTAGTGGGCAAAGATATCTCCCTCTTCTTCATCTGAACAAATAAACCCAAATCCTTTGGCATTGTTAAACCACTTTACTGTACCTGTAGCCATGCTTTTACATCCCTCATGCATTTTTTACTGAGTTGTTACGACAACCAAGTTATACCTTTAACCTGGTACTACTATTGTCAGCGAACGCTAACAAACATCTAGTCAATGAGAAATCACATTCACCAAGCTGCTTAAAAACAAATGGATTCAAAATGACGATTTATGCATCAACACTTTCCACTGTAGTCAATGAATCCCGACAGTCAATAGCATTAAGCAACAAACAGAAACATAATTGAAAACAAATCACTTTTGAGATTAACAAATTTGCAAACAGTTTTTCGTATATACGCGGAAGTTTGGTCAATTAGCCTGCAAAGTAGTATTCACTGGAAAAACCATACTGTTCGTGTTGCTTATGATAGATGAATCCTCTAACTGAATAAAAAATGAAGTTTTCGTGATAATTACCCCATTCTCAGTTAGGAAGTGTGATCTCGGTAGAAGACTGAGAGATGTTTCGCAATAGCTCGGAGGGGGTAAAAAGAAAGTTATTTTATAAGTAAAAATGTGTAACTTATCGACAAGCATCTTTTATTTGCGCCCCCTCAAGACCTGCATTAGTCTCTATATTAGGTAGCAACTTTTATCGATCAAAGATCGAATTCGGTGCCATATCTCACTACACCGCGCTGCACGCTTGTGGTAGATTGTTTTTATAGGTCGAAAACATCAACCCTTTGATACGATATCTTTGAATTGCCATGAGTAAAAATTTTGAATGGGTCACTCCGGACTCTGATCTTCTGGAGCGAGAAAGTACGAAAGTTCAGCCACCTAAGCTGTACAATGTTGTACTAAATAATGATGACTATACACCTATGGATTTCGTCATAGAGGTACTTGAGCGATTCTTTTCACATGACATTGATAAAGCGACTCAGATCATGCTCAAGATTCACTATGAAGGAAAGGCAATCTGTGGTACATACAGTGCAGAAATTGCCGAAACAAAAGTAGCGCAAGTTACGATGTACGCAAGGGAAAATGAACATCCGCTACTTTGCACTATGGAGCAAGCGTAAACAAAGAAGACTTGCTCGAACAACCCAAGTTGTTTTTTCGGGAGGTACTTATGCTAAATAAAGAACTAGAGTCAAGCCTTAACGGTGCATTTGCTCGGGCGCGAGATAAACGCCACGAGTTTATGACTGTCGAACACCTCCTACTTGCATTATTGGAAAATGATGCAGCTAAGGAAGCCCTTTTAGCTTGTAAAGCGGATCTTGACGCTTTACGTAACGAACTCGATATATTCATCGATCAAACTACGCCTCTTATCCCAGACAGTGATGAGACGCGTGAAACCCAGCCGACTTTGAGTTTTCAACGTGTGCTACAACGCGCCGTCTTTCATGTACAGTCGTCTGGCCGCAACGAAGTAACAGGTGCAAACGTGCTTGTGGCGATCTTCAGTGAGCAAGAGTCGCATGCCGCCTACCTACTGAAGAAAAACGACATCTCCCGATTAGATATTGTTAACTTTATCTCCCATGGTATTACTAAAGCGTCAGGTGCAAGCGAAGACCCATCATCAGATTCGTTCAGTTCAGAGAGTGTCGAAGAGCCGAATTCTGAAGAACGTTTGGAAAGCTTTGCGACTAACCTTAATCAGGTCGCTAAAGATGGCAATATCGATCCACTGATTGGTCGCGATAAAGAGCTAGAGCGCACTATTCAAGTACTTTGCCGCCGCCGCAAGAATAACCCATTACTAGTGGGTGAAGCCGGGGTAGGTAAAACAGCCATCGCAGAAGGTCTTGCTTGGCGAATTGTAGAAGGGCAGGTCCCGGAAGTTATTCAAAACAGCGTGATTTACTCATTGGATATTGGTTCTCTATTGGCTGGTACTAAGTACCGTGGTGATTTTGAAAAACGCTTCAAGGCGATTTTGAAACAGCTTGAAAAAGAAGAAGATGCAATTTTGTTCATCGATGAGATACACACAATCATCGGTGCCGGTGCGGCTTCTGGTGGTCAAGTTGATGCCGCAAACCTTATCAAACCTCTACTAAGTAGTGGTAAGTTGCGTTGTATCGGCTCGACTACATACCAAGAATACAGCAACATTTTCGAGAAAGAGCGTGCGTTGTCCCGTCGCTTCCAAAAGATTGACGTTGTAGAGCCTTCTCTGGATGACACAACTAAAATCTTGATGGGCTTGAAGCCGAAGTACGAAGCACACCATGAAGTACGTTACACCAATAAAGCACTGCGTGCCGCGGTAGAACTTTCGGCGAAATACATCAATGAACGTCATTTACCAGATAAAGCCATTGATGTCATTGATGAAGCTGGCGCTCGCAGTCGTCTTGCTCCTGCAAGCCGCCGTAAGAAAACGGTTGGTGTTGCCGATATCGAAGCGATGGTTGCCAAGATGGCACGAATCCCAGAGAAGTCGGTTTCTTCTTCAGATAAAGACATCTTGAAGAACCTAGATAGCAAGATGAAGATGTTGGTATTTGGTCAAGATAATGCGATTGATGCATTATCCGAAGCGATCAAGCTGACACGTGCAGGTTTGGGCGTGGATAACAAACCAGTTGGTTCATTCTTGTTTGCTGGCCCTACTGGGGTGGGTAAAACAGAGGTGACGGTGCAGCTATCTAAGCTTCTAGGGATCGAGCTACTTCGTTTTGATATGTCGGAATATGGTGAGCGTCACTCCGTGAGTCGCTTAATTGGTGCACCTCCTGGTTATGTCGGTTACGACCAAGGTGGTTTGCTGACAGACGCTGTTATCAAGCACCCACATTCAGTCGTATTGCTTGATGAGATTGAGAAAGCGCATCCAGATATCTTTAATTTGCTATTGCAAGTGATGGATAATGGTACGCTAACGGACAACAACGGTCGTAAAGCAGACTTCCGTAATGTTATCCTCGTTATGACAACCAACGCGGGTGTGGCTGAAACTGAGAAGAAATCAATTGGTTTGATTCAGCAAGACAACAGTCACGATGCGATGGCGGAAATTAAGAAGGTGTTCACTCCTGAGTTCCGTAACCGTCTTGATAACATCATCTGGTTTAACAGCCTTGATGAAAGCGTTATCCATCAAGTTGTTGATAAGTTTATTGTTGAACTTCAGGTGCAACTTGATGCTCGTGGCGTATCAATGGAGGTATCGCAAGATGCACGCCATTGGTTAGCGAATAAAGGTTATGATAAGGCGATGGGTGCTCGCCCAATGGGACGCGTTATCCAAGAGCAACTTAAGAAACCTTTGGCTAATGAATTGTTGTTTGGCTCTCTAGTCGACGGCGGCACTGTGAAAGTAACGCTAGTGAATGACACACTTAAATTTGAATATTTGAGTGAGAAAGAGGCAGCGATGCATTAATTGCTCCGTAGGGAAGTAAAAGCGCACGATTTTATCGTGCGCTTTTTGTTTGTCTGAACCTACTCGGAAATAAAAATCATGCAATAAAAAACGGAGCAAACTGCTCCGTTTTTTATTGCATCCGAAAATCAGAGATTAACGAGCGCGGAAGACGATGCGGCCTTTTGACAGGTCGTATGGAGTCATCTCTACAGTTACTTTGTCACCCGTTAGGATACGGATGTAGTTCTTACGCATCTTGCCAGAGATGTGAGCAGTCACAACGTGACCGTTTTCAAGTTCAACACGGAACATAGTGTTTGGTAGAGTGTCAAGGACCGTGCCTTGCATCTCGATTACGTCTTCTTTAGCCATTTAATCCTCTTTAGAAATTAGGCAATATTAGCGGGCTATATTCTGCCGCTAAATAGTAATTATGTAAAGTTGAGGCGTATTCTACCCTCGCCAACGCTGATTTACTAGCCTTTGGTGGCGTTGAAAGCGTGTTTTATAGTTCATTGCTGGACACTCATCAATCTGATAACCCAAATAAAGCCACTGTTGTTTGTTTTCTTGGCAGTATTTTATTTGATAGAGCACTGCCAAAGTGCCAAGAGATAACGGGTAGTCAGGGTCAAAAAAAGTATAAAATGCACTCGAACATTGAGTCATTACATCCGTTACCGCAATGGCGAGTAATTGATTTGACTCATCGTAAATATGCAAAAATGAAGTGGTCAACCAGCTGGTTTGGGCAAACCGATAAAATTCATCACGCTTTGGTGGATACATAGTGCCGTTTTTATGCCGTTTGCAGATGTACCGACTGTAAAGCGCAAACCATTCCTCATCCATTTCGGGTTTCATTTCCCAACGTAAAGGCTGTGCTTTACTGAGCAGCCTCTTCTGACTTTTTGATAGTCTAACGTCTGGAATCGAGACTCGAATTGGCTGGCAAGCGGTGCAATGCTCGCAGTGCGGTTTATATATGGTATCTCCACTACGACGAAAACCGTTGGCCATCAGCAGTTGATAGTTTTCTTCAGTATGCAGCCCTGCATCAAGTGCCACCGCCACACGCTCTTGCCGTTCAGGCAAGTAACTGCAAGGGTGATTATTCGTTAATCCAATTCGAATATGTTGTATATCCGTACTCATACTGAATCCTGCAAAACTTGGGGCTTATAGGTATCAAATAGTGTTTGTTTTTCTCTTAAAGATAGTAGTTTTTGCATAAACTCGTCACGCTCTAGTTCAAATGCGCCAAGTGATGCCAAGTGCGAGTTCATAACCTGACAATCGATTAATTGACCTTGCTTTGACGCCAAATGGTTGCATAAGTACCACAATGCAATTTTAGATGCGTTATCTTTTAGGCTAAACATCGACTCTCCGCAAAAAAGTTGACCAACGCAGATGCCATATAGTCCCCCAATGAGCTCGTTGTCATGCCATACTTCTACAGAGTGACAGTGACCAAGTTTAGCTAACTCAATGTAAGACGCTTGCATTTCCTCGTTGAGCCAAGTTTCCTCTGCAGGACGTGTTGATGAACATAGTCTAATCACTTCTTCTGTCGCGAAATTGAGCGTTACTTTATAGTTATGTTTACGCTGAAATTTTTTGAGACTTTTAGACGGTTTAAACGCTAAGGGATCAAAAACAGCGCGTGGGGAAGGGCTCCACCATAGAATAGGTTCTCCAGGACCATACCAAGGGAAAATGCCTTGATAGTAACCATTGAGGATTCTCATGGGATCTAAGTCACCGCCAAAAGCAAGCAAACCATTGGGATCGCTGAGTGCTTTATAGGGTGAGGGAAAGTTGAACGTTTCATCGAGTTCAGTTAAATAAATAGCCATAAGAAGTCGTTACCAACATTGGAGTCAGAGGAGTTTATGATGACCTGGTTAAGAAATATCGTAAAAGTATGGCTTGGGATCATACTGTTTTTACCACTTGTCGCCAACGCAGCCTATGAAAGAAATGTTGCCAAGCCGGTAAATGAAGTGGTGTATGGGAAGATTGACTCTGTCCGTTATATTACTCAGCAAGAGGTCGTTCAATCGAAAAATAATGGTTGGAAAACGCTACTTGGTGCCACAATAGGCGGTTTAGTCGGCAATCAATTTGGTGGTGGTACTGGACGAGAAGTTGCGACGGCAGTGGGTGCACTTGCAGGTGCAGCGGTTGCACAAAATCAAAGTAATTACCAATACACGGTTGAATATAAGTTAGTTGAGCTACTCATCAAAGTGAAGGGCGACAAGCTGATTAATGTTATCCAAGATGTTGATAAAAATATGCTATTTAGTCGAGGGGATGAAGTTCGTATCTTATATTTTGATGATGGAGTCAGGGTTGATATCGCTTATTAATCCTACGTTATTTTAACCTAAGGTAGCCTAACCAGGCATGCACAGTAGGGCTGGCTTATCGTCAAATAAAGTCGAAATAGCTTGCTGTTTCGTCGCGCCTCTTTCGCTCTTATTTACATCGCTGGCAATGCCTTTAATTCTGCATCTTTAGGCTACTTGAGTATATTCATAAATTAGCGCCGATTTGCTCTGGTTTTGTCGTGTTTTTTTGGGTAGTCTGAATTCACGAAGAATTGTTTAGCTCTCATAAAAAATCGTATGTTGAGGGCACAAAGGATTATCAACTTTTAATGGAAAGCCTAACGTTACAACCTATCAATAAAATTCAAGGGGAAGTGAATCTTCCTGGCTCTAAAAGCGTTTCTAATCGAGCTCTTTTACTTGCTGCTCTTGCTAAAGGCAGAACTCGCCTTACTAACCTCCTCGACAGTGATGATATCCGTCATATGCTGAATGCGCTGACTAAACTCGGCGTTCAATACCAACTTTCCGAAGATAAAACAGAATGTCTCGTTGAAGGCCTTGGGCGTCCGTTTTCTGTCTCAGAACCGGTAGAGTTATTTCTCGGTAATGCTGGCACTGCGATGCGACCGTTAGCTGCGGCTCTTTGTCTTGGAGAAGGGGAGTATGTACTGACGGGCGAACCTCGTATGAAAGAGCGTCCAATTGGTCACCTTGTCACGGCACTGAAAGATGCTGGTGCGAACGTTGAGTTCATGGAAAACGAGAACTTTCCGCCTCTTAAAATAGTCGGTACTGGTCTAAAAGCAGGTACAGTTTCTATCGATGGATCCATTTCAAGTCAGTTCTTGACCGCTTTCTTAATGTCTGCGCCATTGGCTGAAGGTGAAATTCGCATCAACATCGAAGGCGAGTTGGTTTCTAAGCCTTATATCGATATCACCCTGCATATCATGAAGCAGTTTGGGGTCGATGTGATCAACAACGACTATCAAGAGTTTGTGATTCCTGCCGGTCAGCAATACATCGCTCCAGGTGATTTCTTGGTTGAAGGTGACGCGTCTTCTGCTTCTTACTTCTTGGCGGCGGCAGCCATCAAAGGCGGAGAAGTTAAAGTCACGGGTATCGGTAAAAACAGCATTCAAGGTGATATTCAATTTGCTGATGCGCTTGAAAAAATGGGTGCAGAAATTGAATGGGGTGATGACTACGTAATTTCACGTGCTGGTCAATTGAAAGGCATCGATATGGATTACAACCATATCCCTGATGCTGCAATGACCATCGCGACAACAGCGCTATTTGCCGAAGGCACTACTGCTATTCGTAACGTTTATAACTGGCGTGTAAAAGAAACAGACCGTTTGTCAGCTATGGCGACGGAATTACGTAAAGTTGGTGCGGAAGTGGAAGAAGGGGAAGACTACATCATTGTCAAACCTGTCTCTCAGTTAAAGCATGCTGCAATTGATACTTACGATGATCATCGAATGGCGATGTGTTTTTCGCTGGTGGCACTTAGTGATACGCCTGTGACGATTAACGATCCAAAGTGTACGTCGAAAACGTTCCCTGACTACTTCGACAAACTTAAGGCTTTAAGCTGCTAAATATTCTGACCTGAAACAAAAAAAGCCAGAGTGAATAACACTCTGGCTTTTTTTGTTTTCCGCTACTATTTAACCAGCGTAAATTCCTTGGAAAGGTGGTGCGCTAAGTATTTGAACATATTGAATACTGCAGTCGTATTTGAAGTTGGTAAACCTTTGTCATCAAGGAAGTATTCACCTTTAAAAACTAAAACACCTTCTTTTTCTTCTACGCTTGTTGCTCGCATCCCTTCGATGTAATCATCGTGTTCTTGGATGATTTGGTTAGCGATCAAAAGAAGGTCGAACTCTTCGATAAACGTTCTATCAGACATACTTTTTCTACCATTCATTTCAGTTAAGAACGCTGAGTATACCTACAACTAAAATGGGTTTGCATGATTAATTCAGTCAATCGTTCACTTAGCCTAAACAGATCAATTTTTAGAGTGTAAGTATGATTAGTTGGAGGATATGGAAGAGCCACTGAACGAAACTATTTTGTGATGGGTAACAAAATTTATTGCATTGGATTAGCGGATGCTAAGTTTGCCTGTTTAGATATGCCGCTCAATACCTTTCAGAACCCTGTCTCTTTGAAGTACAAAGACGATGAATTGTCAACCAATCGGATCTGAATTTCAAAAAAGCAGTTGATCTTCTTTTCATCTCGCACAATAGTAAAAAAAGAAGCAATGAAATAGAACATTATGCGGGTGGCCTTTAAACAAGGTTTCTACCCGCATTATTATGAAGGACGTTAGAGTCAGTTATGGGTAAATCACTCGTTATAGTGGAGTCACCAGCCAAGGCAAAGACGATAAATAAGTACCTTGGTAAAGACTTTATTGTTAAGTCTAGTGTTGGTCATGTGCGTGATCTTCCTACGGCCGGTCAAAGCACTGGTGAGAAAAAAGCCGCAGCCATCTCAACAAAAGGGATGAGTCCGGAAGAGAAAGCGCGCGTTAAAAAAGAGAAAGACCGCAAAGCGTTGATCAAAAAAATGGGGATTAACCCATATCATGACTGGGAAGCGAATTACCAAATCCTTCCAGGCAAAGAAAAAGTTGTCAACGAACTACAAAAACTCGCCAAAGACGCAGATTGCGTTTATCTCGCAACCGACTTGGACCGCGAAGGGGAAGCAATCGCATGGCACCTTCGTGAGATCATCGGTGGCGATGAAGAGCGATACAAACGTGTAGTTTTTAACGAAATTACGAAAAACGCGATCCAACAAGCTTTCCAAACACCTGGAGAGCTGAACATGGATGGTGTTAATGCCCAACAAGCGCGTCGCTTCATGGACCGTGTCGTTGGTTTTATGGTTTCACCTTTACTTTGGAAGAAAGTGGCTCGTGGTTTATCTGCTGGTCGCGTGCAGTCTGTTGCGGTGAAACTATTAGTTGAGCGTGAGCGTGAGATTAACGCGTTTGTACCAGAAGAATTCTGGGATATTCATGCGAATACGAAAACGAAAGACAAAGCGGACTTTAAACTACTTGTTGCTCAGAAAGATGGTTCTGCGTTTAAGCCAGTTAATGAGGCAGAAACCAAAGCAGCGATGTCTGTGCTTGAGAATGCAAGTTACGAAGTATGTAAGCGTGAAGATCGCCCGACGAAGAGCAAGCCTTCAGCACCTTACATCACCTCTACGCTTCAACAGGCAGCGAGTACACGTCTGGGCTACGGCGTGAAAAAGACCATGATGCTAGCTCAGCGCCTCTATGAGGCCGGTTACATCACTTATATGCGTACGGACTCGACTAACCTAAGTGCCGAGGCTGTGGACGCTGTACGTGACTTTATTGGTTCTGAGTTTGGTGATAAGTATTTACCAGCGAAACCGCTGACGTATGGCAGTAAAGAAGGGGCACAGGAAGCGCACGAAGCGATCCGTCCTTCAAATGTGGGTGTTAAAGCGGAAGACCTGCAAGGTGTCGATGCTGATGCGCACAAACTTTACGCTTTGATTTGGAATCAGTTTGTCGCGTGTCAAATGACACCAGCAGAATACGATTCAACAACCATCAGCGTAAAAGCAGCAGAATACACGCTTAAAGCGAAAGGCCGTATCCTTAAATTTGACGGCTGGACTCGTGTACAACGTCCAATGGGCAAAAGCGAGGATACAATCCTTCCTGCGGTACAACTTGGCGATAAGCTAAGCTTAGAGTCACTTGACCCTAAACAGCACTTTACAAAGCCACCTGCGCGCTACACTGAAGCAGCACTGGTTAAAGAGCTGGAAAAACGAGGTATTGGTCGTCCTTCGACTTATGCATCGATCATTTCTACGATTCAAGATCGTGGTTACGTAAAAGTTGATCAGCGTCGTTTCTACGCCGAAAAAATGGGCGAAATTGTTACCGACCGCCTTGATGACAGCTTTAACGATTTAATGAACTACGACTTCACCGCCCGCATGGAACAGAAACTGGACCAAATCGCTGAAGGTGAAGTGAACTGGAAAGCAGTGCTAGATAACTTCTTTGCTGATTTCACTGGCGATCTTGAAAAAGCGGAATTGGATGAGTCAGAAGGCGGTATGAAGCTAAACCATATCGTCATGACGGATATCGAATGTCCGACGTGTAGCCGTCCAATGGGTATCCGTACTGCTTCGACAGGTGTGTTCTTAGGCTGTTCTGGTTACGCGTTACCACCAAAAGAGCGTTGTAAGACAACCATCAACTTGGGTGACGAAGAAGGTATTATTAACGTTTTAGAAGAAGACGTTGAAACGGCCGCGCTTCGTGCTAAAAAGCGTTGTCCGATCTGTGAAACGGCGATGGATGCGTACCTGATTGATGACAAGCGTAAGATGCATGTTTGTGGTAATAACCCGAACTGTGAAGGTTACCTTGTTGAATACGGTGAGTTCAAAGTCAAAGGCTATGATGGTCCAGTTGTTGAATGTGACAAATGTGGCTCTGATATGGTGCTTAAGAACGGTCGCTTTGGTAAATACATGGACTGTACGAGTGAAACGTGTAAGAACACTCGTAAGATTCTGAAGAATGGCGAAGTCGCGCCACCGAAAGAAGATCCTGTTCATTTCCCCGAGTTGCCTTGTGAAAACTCAGATGCGTATTTCGTACTTCGTGATGGTGCTTCAGGTCTATTTATGGCGGCAAGCAACTTCCCGAAATCGCGCGAGACACGTGCTCCTTTGGTTGCTGAACTGGCACGTTTTGAAGAGCGTTTACCTGAGAAGTTCAAATACCTAGCGACCGCACCGCAAGAAGATCCTGATGGTCGTCCTGCAGTTGTACGCTTTAGTCGCAAAACAAAAGAGAACTACGTTCGTTCGGAAGAGAACGGCAAACCATCTGGTTGGACAGCGCTCTTTGTTGAAGGTAAGTGGGAAGTCACAGATAAGCGTAAAAAAGCGAAAGCATAAAAATGCACCATTAAAGTAATGTAAAAAGGCAGCGATATCGCTGCCTTTTTTGCGTAGGGGCCTACAGTTTTCTTCTGCGCATTCTTCCTCTAATCGACCTTTCCTCACTTTAACAAGCACCATTGTCGCTAGAAAACACCAGAGTCACGATTTATTAGTAGTGAACGTATTTTTTATGTAAAAAACATTCGTCGTAACTTTCATTTTGCGTTCATATATTTGTTATATATTAAGCTCAAAAAGTCGGTGGTGTAGTGAATCCGTTCGTAAATTGTTTTCATAATGTAATCGTTTGCTTTTGCATGTGTGATCTAGATATCGTCTTGAGTAAGCAAGAACTGTATGGAACACAGAATGGCGTATTAAAAATTGTAATTTAGAACCTGCTTAGATAATTTATTACAAAAATTAGTGCAACTGTGTGCATTTTGCGTCGAAAAATAAGAAAAGAGTGGACGTTGCATACTGGAAGTGCCGTAGCTTTTTTATCGTGTTGTAAGAGTTCAAAGAAACTCCTGATACGGTTAGTAAATGTATTCGCTTGACTCCCCGAGTATGACTCATTCAAGCGAGTACCAAATCCAAGCTATAACGATATGGAGAACAACAAATGGCTGGTGTTTTGGGAATGATTCTTGCTGGCGGTGAAGGCTCTCGTTTGAGACCTTTAACAGAATCTCGTAGTAAACCTTCGGTACCGTTTGGTGGTAGCTATCGATTGATCGATTTTGCTCTAAACAATTTTGTAAATGCGGATTTAATGCGCATTTACGTCCTCACCCAATTTAAATCTCAATCTTTGTTCCATCATTTAAAAAAGGGCTGGAACATTAATGGCATCACTGACCGCTTTATCGATCCTATTCCTGCTCAAATGCGCACTGGTAAGCGTTGGTACGAAGGAACGGCAGACGCGATCTATCAAAACCTCCGTTTTATGGAACTAGAGGAACCGGATCAAGTTTGTATTTTTGGTTCTGACCATATCTATAAGATGGATATTAAACAAATGCTGAATTTCCACTCAGAGAAACAGGCTTCTCTCACGGTATCTGCATTGCGTATGCCACTAAAAGAGGCGTCGCAATTTGGGGTTATCGAAGTGGACAGTGAAGGTCGCATGGTAGGCTTTGAAGAGAAACCAGCAAACCCGAAGTCGATTCCTGGCGATCCTGATTACGCTTTAGTTTCAATGGGTAACTACGTTTTTGAGGCTCAGGTGTTATTCTCTGAGTTGGTTGAAGATGCGGATAATGAAGCTTCATCACATGATTTTGGGAAGGACATTATTCCTAAGATGTTCCCTCGAGGTGACGTGTACGTGTATGACTTCAGTACTAACAAAATCAGCGGCGAAAGAGAAGAGGTGTATTGGCGTGACGTGGGAACCATTGATGCGTACTGGGAAGCGCACATGGATCTGCTAGAAAAAGACGCACCGTTTTCACTATATAACCGTAAATGGCCGCTGCATACTTATTATCCTCCATTGCCGCCAGCGACATTTACAGACTCTGATAATGGCCGTGTTCAGATCATCGACAGTTTGGTATGTAATGGCAGTTACGTCAGAGGCTCAAGAATAGAAAAGTCGGTGCTTGGGTTCCGCAGTAATATTGCATCTGCTTGCGATATCAGCGAATGTATCCTTCTTGGTGACGTGAAAATTGGCGAAGGCTGTGTTTTACGTCGTGTGATTGTCGATAAGGATGCCGATATTGCCCCTGGTACTCAGATTGGTGTGAATCTTCAAGAAGATAAAAAACACTTCCACGTGTCTGAGGAGGGCATTGTTGTTATTCCGAAAGGAGCTCGAGTTGGCTACTAACAACTTATCTATTCTGTTTGTAGCTTCTGAGGTTGAAGGTCTCATTAAAAGTGGTGGCTTGGCAGACGTTGCCAAGGCACTACCGGAAGCCCTTCAAAACCTACAGCAAGACGTAAGAATTACCATCCCTGCGTACAGCAGTATTGATAAACTCGCTGACGCAGAAGTTGTATTAGAAACAGAACTAACATCATGGCCGCATACGGAGTATCGAGTTCTGCGGCTCATGCTAGGTCAAAATCCTGTTTATCTGATTGATTGTCAGCCGTATTTCAATCGACCATCGATGTATGCGGAGAACAACCAAGCGTATACCGATAACGGTGAGCGCTTTGCGTTTTTTAGTGCGGCATGTTTAGACATGTTGCCAAAGCTTGCTTTTCAGCCGGATATCATACACGCGAACGATTGGCACACTGGTCTTGTTCCATTTTTGCTCAAGCACAGGTATGGCAATGATCCGTTTTTTGCTCATACTAAAAGCGTCATTTCAATTCACAATGCGGTCTTTAAAGGCGTATTTAGTTATGAAGACGTGCAGTGCTTGCCAGAGTTTCATTGTCGAAACGTTCCCGATGCTGCGGTGAGTGCAACGCATATTACGATGCTCAAAGCTGGTGTAATGAATGCAGATAAGATAAACGCGGTCAGCCCTACGTACGCAGAGGAACTCAAAACAGAGCTTGGCAGTCATGGAATGGCTTGGGAGTTTCAGCAACGCGCGCAGGACTTAGTTGGTATTTTGAACGGTTGTGATTACAGTGCTTGGAACCCGGAAACGGATACTTACTTGCCAGTTAATTACTGCGCTGACCAACAAAGTATGACGCAAGGCAAGAAAGCGTGTAAACAAGCATTACAACTGCGGCTAAATTTGCCTGAAAAAGATGTAGCCATGTTCGGTATGGTTTGTCGGTTAACCCAGCAAAAAGGTGTGCATTACTTGTTGCCTGCTTTGGCCGATTTTTTGAAGCACGATGTTCAACTAGTTGTCGTTGGGACCGGAGACCCTGTACTAGCCGCTCAGCTAGAAGAGGTTGCTGCACAGTTTTCTAGTAAATTTGTCTTCGTAGAAGCTTATGATAATGAACTTGCGCATATCGTTGAAGCGGGTTCTGATTTCTTTCTGATGCCTTCTGAGTTTGAACCATGTGGTTTAAACCAAATCTATAGTATGGCTTATGGGACATTGCCGATAGTACGTGGTGTCGGTGGTCTAAAAGACAGCGTCAACGATTATGATGTGAACCCTTCTGAAGCGACGGGGTTTGTTTTTTTCGAACCGACACCGCAGGCATTGTTGTTAACGATGCTAAGGGCACTGTTGCTCTATGCTCAAAACGAACCTGAAGTGAATAAAGTACAGTTGCACGCGATGCAACAAGATTTTTGTTGGCAAAAGGCCGCAGAAGCTTATTTGCAACTTTACAATTCGGCGTTAAATTGACTTAAAATTGTAACGAAAGGCACCGAATAAGGTGCCTTTATTATCTTGAGTAAGGGGAGTGTGGTAGGATGGCTTTTTACTCAATAGCACGACCTTTTTGATACTTGAATATGACCCAGCCGCTACTTTTTCATAAAACCTATTTGCACCCTACTAGTCATGAGTGGGTTGTATTTGTGCATGGTGCTGGCGGTAGCTCTTCTATCTGGTTCAAGCAAATCAAAGCTTACAAGCAACACTTTAACTTATTGCTGATCGATTTAAGAGGTCATGGAAAGTCAAATCAGTTACTTAAAGAGCTCATTGCCAGCCGTTATACCTTTACTGAAGTTACCCAAGATATTTTGAAAGTATTGGACCATTTAAAGATCCAATCCGCTCATTTTGTCGGTATGTCACTTGGTACCATTATTGTTCGAAACCTTGCTGAATTATCAGCGGAACGCGTGCGTTCAATGGTACTCGGTGGCGCTGTCACAAGGCTCAATACTCGTTCTCAAATATTGGTTAAATTAGGTAATTTTTGTAAGCACATTCTGCCGTACATGTGGCTCTACAAACTTTTTGCGTACATTGTTATGCCACAGAGAAGCCAGCGAGAGTCTCGCCATCTTTTTATTCGTGAGGCCAAGAAGCTTTGCCAAAAAGAATTTAAACGTTGGTTTATTCTTGCTGCTGATGTAAATCCTTTAATGAAGTATTTTAAAGATCGAGAGTTACCCATTCCCACACTCTATTTAATGGGCGACAGAGATTACATGTTTATTAAGCCTGTTAAAGAAATGGTTGCGGCGCATAAGCTTAGTGTTTTACGAGAGATCCCAAACTGTGGTCATGTTTGTAATGTTGAGCGCCCTGAAGATTTCAATCAACATTCCATCGAATTTATTAAGCAGCAAACGGTTTCTGCTTAGCGCTGAATAAATCGATTGAGTAGGAGTAGGGGAGTTATTAAGGCTCCCCTATTTGATGTCCACATTGCCAACAAGCACCAAACTGCCCCTCGTTTACCTCATGGCACTTCGGGCACTGCCAATCTTGATACTCATTTCCATCGGATTGTTTGCGGTAGGCTTGTACTATTCCTTCTGCTTTTACTTGTTGTTTGGCGTCAAAAAGCCAGACATAAGGATCGGTATCATCACTAAACGGCAGCTCTCCTTTTAAACCGAAAATACCTTCTCCGCGGACTTCACAGTAGACTTGCTCGGTTTTCAATAATTCGCACACGATATGCGCTTCTGCTGGGTTTTTAGCAATGAATATTTTCATTAAACACGTCCACTTACTAATTATGAGTTTTGCTGACTCGGTGTTGGCCTTACTTTATTCATAACCCATTTAGTGATGATTGGAAACAGCCCCAGTAACGCAAAAGAGGCCAATACCGCAGGTGAAATAATGCCTGACAGGCTTTCAATTGTTGCTAACTGAGTACCGGCGTTTAAGTAAACTGCAGTGCCTGGCAACATACCTACTTGGCTAGTAAGGTAAAATCGACCTACAGACATTGGCGTTAAGCCCATCAACAAATTGATAAGAAAGAAAGGGAATACCGGAATGAGACGCAAGGAAAATAGATAAAATGCACCGTCCTTTTCGACACCTTGGTTAATTGCGATTAACTTATTGCCAAACTTGTTTTGTACCCAGTCACGCAGCAAATATCGGCTGCTTAAAAATGCTAGCGTTGCACCCATAGTACTGGCGAAAGAAACCAGTAATAAGCTCGTCCAAAAACCAAATAGAGCCGCACCAAGTAATGTAACCACAGCAGCCCCAGGAATAGAAAAAGCGGTAATTGCAATGTAGGCAAAAAAGTAAATAGCTGCCGAAAAAACAAAGTTCTGATCGATGTATGTGGTCAGCGCTTCTTGTTGGGCTTTTGCATTTTCCAACGTTAAATACTGACTAAAGTTAACGCCTAAAAAGATAATGATCGCGACCAGGATTAGGCCTAATATCAGTTTCTTATTCATATTTATGATTCCAATTTGGGATATATATAATAAGACAGAAGGAAAGTCGAAAAAATTTCACAAAAAAACCGCAGATTAGACTGCGGTTTTACAAGATAGTTTTTAAGGCCGACTTTTATTGGAGGCCGTTCATCAACTCATCTCGGCGAGCTTGAGGTACAACGCTCCAATGAGTACCGTTAATAGCCCCTTCTAGTGCCCATAACAGCTCAATGTTGACGGTTGCAGAGTGCGTATCTCTTATCGCTTTATAAGCGTTAAGTGCACCTTCCTCTTCCAGTTTTTCTACTGACTCAATGCCTGCTTTTTTCAGCATGCGTTCAGTCGCCAGTCGTAAGTTAGGCAAATCTTTTAAGCGATTAGGCTTTGCAGTTGCTTGCTGTTCTTTTTCAAGCTTTGCCTTTTTCAACGATTGGTTAGCTACTTCGATTAAGCGTTCGCTAGACTCCCATAAATCGTTGGAAATTGCGTAGTACTTAGTAACGACTGGGAAGCCACGTTTCTTATAAACGTAAGGCTTTAGCCCTTGTTTCTCGAAGTCAGATGAAGTTTGTTGGTCTGCTCTTATATGAAGCTGATTATTTACAACTAGTGCAAACATTGTTTCATCAGCGAATAGTCCGAAGCCACCAAACATTGAGCGCGACTTGATATTACCAAGTGCCTCAAATAGCTTCATAGAGTCTTTGAGTATCGGTTTATCCATGTTTTGTTATCTCGGTGTAATTAATATTACGCCACCAAAAGTCAGGTCCGAGAGAGTAGCAAACATGCGCAAAAGCAATGTCATTACAGGGTAAAGTCATCGCTTGCACACTTGCCATCGGTAACCCCGCTACCTTCCATATAGTACTATGGTTCAGGCCGGAGGCTTTGCGTCCCACCCTTTCGAATGGTTTGCCCTGTGCGTGACAGAATGAGCATACTTCGTATATTGAATTAACATCACGTTTTACCCGTAAAAGTGTGATTCTGGTTCAATAAAAAGTGTCGACAAGCGCATATTTGTGCATATTTGAGAATAAGGCGGGATGATCTCGAGGTTGTGAGGGAGTGTGATTTACCTACATATAAAACAGAGACTTAGAGATTCGAGATTTTTTGTCTAACAAACCTAAGTCAGGAAAAAGTTATTTAGAGATAAAAAATAAGCGCCCTTTTAGAGCGCTTATTTGACATCGTTATATTTGGCGAATTTTAGTTCATTTTCTTCACGGTGTTTCGAATTACAAGCTCAGGTTGCATTTCGAAAATTCGCTTTTCGTGTTCTTTATCTTTGATTCGCTCAAGTAAGATCTCGAACGCATTTTTACCCACACGACGTTTAGGTTGGTGGATAGTTGTTAACGGTGGAGAGAAGTATTCCGCAAGCTCGATGTTGTCGTAGCCGATCACTGAAATATCATCAGGAACTTTGATACCGTTTTGTTGTAGGCGGCTCATTAGGCCCAGAGCCATTGTGTCGTTAAAACAGAATACCGCTGTCGGACGTTTGTCCATTGCTGTAATTTTATCTGCGACTAATACGGCCGTATCACATTCAAAGTTACCTTCAAGGATCCAGTCCTCATTTACAGTTAGGTTCGCTTCGCTCATCGCGCGACGGAAACCTGCAATGCGCTCTTGGCAAGCAAGTTTTTCAAAATGACCGCTTAGACAAGCAATATCAGTATGGCCATTGTCGATCAGATGTTTGGTTGCGATGTAGCCACCTTCTTCTGAGTTATCCATGATCTTGTCCGCTTGTGAGCTTTCTGGACCCCAATCCATGACCACTTTAGGGATGTCGGCATGACGGTCAAGCATCTCTTTAAGCTCTTCGGTTAAGTCAGAACACATCACTAGGATGCCATCAACACGTTTTTCAGCCAGCATACGGATGTAATCGCGTTGTTTTTCGTAAATCCCACCCGTATTACACAGAATCAGAGTGTAGCCTTGGCGGTAACAGTAGCTCTCAACCCCGTCAATCACTTCTGAGAAGAATAGGTTGGTTGACTGCGTTACTAACATGCCAATCGTACGAGTTGAGTTGCACTTTAGGCTGCGTGCAACCGCACTTGGCGCGTAATTCAACTCGTCCACGGCTTTCATTACTTTTTCTTGCGTTGCTTCCGCAACGAAACGCGTTTTATTGATAACGTGCGAAACTGTCGTAGTGGAAACGCCGGCTAAGCGAGCAACGTCTTTTATAGTGGCCATAAATGGTGTCCTGTATCGAGCTACTGAAATATGTCGTGTTGGATGTACCTGATGCTCTAATGGTTTTACACCCAGCAATCTAAGGTTGGCGCTAAGTGTTTCGGCAGCGGTTGGTCCAAGTACGACAAAAGGGTACGTAGCAGCATCGGTCGATGAATTTTATCTTTTTTCTATCTGATGAGAAATTGCCATCAACCTGTTAAAAAACACAAAAACCGCTATATTTCAGCGGTTTACATATAAATCATATTTAATCGTTTGCGCTCACATTTTAGCCCTATGTGGACTGACTAGCAATGTTTTCAGCAAGAGATTTGTGTATTTGAAGTCACATTTTGACTGCTAAATAACCAAGCGTCTTTGAGCTAAGTTAAGGCAAACGAATAATATACCCAACTTACTTACATTCAGTTATTTCAGGTATACAGGAAGCCCGATAGGCGGGCTCCTTAAAAATAGGCGGCAATTATTCACCAAGAAGGTAAGCGCTGTCTAGTTTACAAAATGCAACTAATAGTTTCGCGACGCTCGAGTAGAACCCAAATTCGTCGAATTGTTTACATTTGTCTGCAAACTGAGGTAACCAAGACATTAACTGTTTCTGGATAAAGTCGTTTTGTTTAACGAAGGCTTCTTCCATGTGTTTTTCTTGCTCAAGTTCGTTTGAGCGGATAATCATGTTGCCGAGAAAGTCGAGTTCAACGGCTAAGTGGTCCGCAGGCTCTTTTAGATTTTCATCTACTTGAACGCCAAATTCTGCCATCAACTTTTCCATTTCCTCGGCTGGCTTGTCATTCAGCAAACCTGATTCACCGATGTACATCGATGCGTAAGGAAGAGCGCCGTATTTTTCTGTCTTCAAAAACAGTTCACAAAAGTCAGCAGCAAGCTCCAATTGAGCGTCTTCACGATCTTGCAATCGGTTTAGCGCATCAACGAGGCTATCAACGGCTGGTTTCAGCGACTCATTTTCACCTAAACCTGCTAGAAAACTGCGAATTTCAACACTGTGGTAGGCTTCCAGCTCTTTCTCTGTTAGCTCTTTTGCGAACAAGCTCGAAAACCACCAGTAAATTTCAGCGCGTTTTTCATTAAAAGCTTTCACTTCTTGCATTTTGGGCTCCTGAATGATGCTTTAAGTTGTGCATCACAAAGTCAATTAGGGATATCCCCTAAGTGTAATCAATTAAAATGAATAGCAGTAACTATAATTATTATGTTTTATGGTCAAAAATTAACGTTTATTAATAGCGATGGGTAAGCTTGTTTTGAATCAATAAAAACGCTAAATCTTGCTTTTTAATGTATCTATGACTAGAAATGTTACTAGTTATGAATAGAATACGTCTTGGATAATAAGAAGACAGAAAAGTGGTGTAAATGAGCTATCACGTATTAGTCGTAGAAGATGATGTTGTAACTCGCAGTAAGCTTGCGGGATATTTCCAAAATGAGGGTTACCAAGTCAGCGAAGCAGAGAGTGGCGCAGAAATGCGTGAGGTCCTGCAAGCGGGCGATGTAGACCTGATCATGCTGGATATCAACCTGCCGGGTGAAGACGGCCTGATGCTTACTCGTGAATTACGTAGCCAATCGGATATTGGTATCATATTAGTAACAGGACGCACGGATAGCATTGATAAAATCGTAGGCCTAGAAATGGGCGCTGACGATTATGTGACAAAACCTTTTGAACTGAGGGAATTGTTGGTTCGCGTTAAAAACTTGCTGTGGCGTATTTCAGCAGCGCGTAGCGGTAGCGCGAAAGCGAACGAAACCAGTGAAGAACATATTGTACGTTTTGGAGAGTGGACATTCGACATTCAACGTCGTGCGCTGAGCCGTAACGGCGAACCCGTAAAATTGACCAAAGCAGAATACGAACTTTTGGTGGCGTTATCGTCTTACCCTAACCAGGTGTTAAGTCGCGAGCGTATTTTGAATATGATCAGCCACCGAGTTGATGCTCCCAATGATCGTACTATTGATGTTCTTATTCGACGTATGCGCGCAAAAATGGAGTTTGATCCAAAGAACCCGCAAATTTTTGTGACGGTGCACGGCGAAGGCTATATGTTTGCTGGTGATTAAACTGAACAAACCTAAGTCTTAAAAAGAAAAAGGAGAGCTTCGGCTCTCCTTTTTTGTGGTTTCAAGATAGTACTACTTTGCTTCAACCATTGGTGTTTGGCCGACAGTATCACGCAATCTTTGCCAAATGCTGCCCAAGTACTCATGCCAATAAAGCTCCGTTTGTTCTAAGTAACGCGCTTTAGGTGAGTATTTATCCCAAGGTTGACTGATTTCGCTAATAGCTAAGAAGTTGGTCGGGGCTGGGATTGGTTTAATGCCTGCTGCGTTGAACTCATACAATGCACGGCTCATGTGGCTCGCAGAAGTGACTAACACAATCTCCTTTTGTTGAACGAATGCAGCCGCTTGACGCGCCTCTTCCCACGTATCTTTCGCATCTTCTAATAAAATGATATCGGATTTCGCGACTCCCAACGCAAGGGCAACGTTCGCCATCATTCTCGCATGGCTAATTTCAGAACCGCCAGCATAGCCAGACAAAATTAATTTAGCACCTGGATACATTCTTAAAATACGAATGCCTTCAGTTAAGCGCATTAATGCTGCACGGCTTAACTGCGAGGTGGGTGGAATTTCGTCATCGATAACATGACCATTCCCTAAAACCATCACGTAGTCGATGGTGCCAGAAACTGGCAAAAAGGCTTTATGCTCTCGCTCTAATGGCATAAGAAGCTTGGTTGAAACAGGTTGGAAGGCAACAAGAAAAATGCCAACAAAAGAGAATAGAACAACGAAGCAGCCAGTTTTACGTTTTGTGGTAAAACTAATGAGAGCAAGACCCAACAAGCCTATCAGCAGCAATGCCGGAAGTGGCATAAGCAAGGCTGACACTACTTTTTTCAGCTCAAACATACATAAATAGTCCGAAAAAACATCAATTGATAATAAAAATGAGGGTACCCCTCTTTATTCCTGCTTTCCTTGTGCCAGAATAGCGGCACAATCCGTTATGATAACTCAGCAGAAGTGACAGAAGACCGCAATTTCGACGATATCGCCCACAAATTTGCAAAAAATATTTACGGCTCCGACAAAGGGGAGATCCGCCAAATCATTGTGTGGGAAGATTTTCTACAGATTCTAAGTGAATTAGATGCTGACCAGCAACCCCTAGAGGTGTTGGATGCTGGTGGTGGTTTGGCACAAATGTCGCAAAAGCTTGCTAAGCTCGGACATCGAATCGCTTTATGTGATCTATCTTCGGAAATGCTGCAGTTGGCTAAGCAGGATATTGAAAAAAACGGTTTGCTTGAGCAGTATCGCCTGATTCATTCGCCTGTCCAATCCATTGGTGAGCATATGGATGAACAGGTGGATCTTGTTATGTTTCACGCCGTCATGGAGTGGTTGGTCGATCCTAAGGCCGCACTTGAAACGGTACTAGAACAAGTAAAACCGGGAGGCATCGCATCAGTGATGTTCTATAACCACCATGGTTTAGTCTATAAAAACGTGGTTTGTGGCAACATTCCTCATATATTAGACGGCATGCCTCACCGAAAAAGATTTAAACTACAGCCGCAAAAAGGCTTAAAACCTGAAGAAGTCTACCAATGGATAGAAGATTCAGGCTTTAGTATTTGTGGCAAATCTGGTATCCGCTCATTTAGTGATTACATAGGTAATATGCAATACATGGGCGATTACGAGTTTGAAGATGTGTTGGCGCTAGAAAAACAACTTTGTCGACAAGAGCCATACCTCTCATTAGGCCGCTACATTCATGTGTGGGCTAAAAAGAACGATAAACAGGAATAACAATGAGTGAGATGACTCTCAATGCTGCAGAGCAACCAATCGATGAGTTGGTTGGCTGGGTTAAGCAGCACGATTTCTCGTTGAACCTGACCACAGAGCGATTGGCATTCTTGATAGCCATTGCCGTACTGAGTAATGAAAGGTTCGATGAAGAATTGGGTGAAGGTGAATTGCATGATGCGTTTGCCATCGTCACTCGATTATTTGATGAGACTGGCGAAGCCTCCGCTTTTCGTGCGAACAACGCCATCAACGAGATGGTCAAGCAGCGCCTTATTAGCCGTTTTGTCAGTGAGATTACCGACGGAGCGAGCATTTACCGCTTGTCGCCTTTAGCGATAGGAATTACCGATTACTATGTGCGTCATCGTGAGTTCTCGAAACTGCGCCTTTCTATTCAACTGTCTATGGTGGCAGATGAAATGGCGAAAGCGATTGAGGCAGCACAAAAAGGTGGCACTCCGGGCCACTGGAAGAAAAACGTATACGGAGTTTTAAAATATTCTGTAGGCGAGATCTTCGATCAAATCGATCTTAACCAGCGTGTGATGGATGAGCAGCAGCAATCTGTAAAACAACAAATTGCCGACCTGCTAAATAAAGACTGGCGCGAAGCGATCAACAACTGTGAAGCGCTACTGTCAGAAACGTCGAGCACGTTGCGTGAACTTCAAGATACGCTGCAAGCCGCCAGTGATGAACTGCAAACTCAGATCCTAGATATTCAAGAAATTGTTTACGGCGATCCTGAGCTTGAGTTCATCGAAGAAGCGTTGTTTGGTCTGCAAATGAAGCTGGACCGAATCACAAGCTGGGGCCAGCAAGCGATCGACCTTTGGATTGGTTACGACCGACATGTGCACAAGTTCATCCGTACTGCAATTGATATGGATAAGAACCGTGCGTTTAGCTCACGTTTACGCCAATCAATTAAAGAGTATTTCGATATGCCTTGGTATCTGACTTATGCAGATGCGGAAAGGCTTTCTGACCTTCGTGATGAGGCGTTGGTGCTACGTGATGACGAAGTGACCGGCCAAGTTCCGATGGAAGTAGAGTATGAAGAATTTCAACAAGTCAATGATGAGTTGTCTGAACGAATTTGTGACATGCTAAAAGCGCATAAAGATCAAGGCACGCCAATCGACTTGAGTGTGGTATTGCGAGATTACCTTGCACAGCATCCTTACACTCATCATTTTGATTTAGCTCGCATTATCGTTGATCAAGCCGTACGTCTGGGGTATTCAGAATCGGATTACCAAGCGATTCAACCGGACTGGAAAGCAATCAACGAATTTGGGGCAAAGGTACAAGCGAATGTCATCGACCGATACTAATGAATACATGTCAGAGAATCTGGCAAAAGCAATTTCTAACCCTCTGTTCCCAGCGCTAGACAGCATGCTTCGAGCAGGGCGTCATATCTCAAGTGAAGATCTAGACAACCACGCGTTGCTGTCAGATTTCGAACTTGAGCTTTCTTCTTTCTACCAACGCTACAACACCGAATTGGTGAAAGCGCCAGAAGGTTTCTTCTACCTTCGTCCTCGTTCAACGTCTCTGATTGGCCGCAGTGTGCTTTCTGAGCTGGATATGCTGGTGGGTAAGGTACTGTGTTTCCTTTACCTAAGCCCAGAGCGTCTTGCGCACGAAGGCATCTTCACTAACCAAGAGTTGTACGACGAGCTACTTGCTCTGGCTGATGAAAACAAGCTGATGAAGCTAGTGACGAACCGTGCTACCGGTTCTGACCTTGATAAAGAGAAGCTGTTTGAAAAAGTACGTACGTCACTTCGTCGTCTACGCCGCCTAGGCATGATCATCAACATCGGTGAGACCGGTAAATTCAGCATCAGTGAAGCGGTATTCCGCTTTGGTGCCGATGTACGTATTGGCGATGATATGCGTGAAGCGCAGCTACGTCTGATCCGTGATGGTGAAGCGGTAGTGCACACCAAAGAGCCAAGCCAAGGCAGCCTATTGTCTGAAGAAGATCAAGACGACCAAGCCCAAGAAGAAACAACAGAAGAGGGTGAAGCATGAGCATGATTGAACGCGGTAAATACCAATCGCTGACCATGGTCAACTGGAACGGCTTCTTTGCCCGTACGTTTGACATCGATGGTCTGGTCACCACGCTATCAGGTGGTAACGGTGCAGGTAAATCAACCACAATGGCGGCGTTCATCACCGCATTGATTCCTGACCAAACGCTACTGCACTTCCGTAACACAACCGAAGCGGGCAGCAGCCAATCGTCTCGCGATAAAGGTTTATACGGTAAGCTGCAGCCGGGCGCATGTTATGCGGCGCTAGATGTGGTGAACTCACGTAACCAACGCCTACTGTTTGCAGTAAAAATGCAGCAAGTTGCGGGTCGTGATAAGAAAGTAGACATCAAACCGTTTGTTATCCAAGGTCTTCCTAGCCATGTGAAACCAACGGATATCTTGGTTGAAAGCGTATCTGCGACTCAAGCTCGTGTACGTCAAATCAACGAAGTAAAAGAATCGATCGCGGAATTTGAAGGCGTTCAGTTCAAAGCGTTCTCTTCTATCGTGGATTACCACGCACAAATGTTTGAATTCGGTGTGATTCCGAAGAAACTGCGCAACTCTGGTGACCGCTCTAAATTCTACCGCCTGATCGAAGCATCGCTTTACGGTGGTATTTCAAGTGCGATTACGCGCTCGCTACGTGACTACCTTCTGCCACAAAACGGCGGCGTGAAGAAAGCGTTCCAAGATATGGAATCGGCGCTGCGTGAAAACCGCATGACGCTAGAAGCGATCAAAACTACGCAAGCAGACCGTGACTTGTTCAAACACTTGATTACAGAGTCGACCAACTACGTGGCAGCAGACTATATGCGCCATGCCAACGAGCGTCGTAAAAAACTAGAACAGACACTGTCTTTGCGTTCAGAGTTATTTGGTTCTCGCGAGACCTTGATTGAGCAAAACAACCTGCTTAACCGCGTTCAAGAAGAGCTGGAACTGCTGATCGAATCAGAATCTTCTTTAGAGCAAGACTACCAAGCGGCTTCGGATCACTTGCAACTGGTGCAAAACGCGCTGCGTCAGCAAGAGAAGATAGAACGCTACCAAGAAGATCTTGAAGAGCTGAGCGAGCGTCTTGAAGAACAAATGATGGTAGTGGAAGAAGCGCAAGAACGCGTGATGATGGCTGAAGAGCAAGCGACCGTTGCAGAAGAAGAGGTGGACAGCCTTAAGACGCAACTTGCTGATTATCAGCAAGCTCTTGACGTTCAGCAAACTCGCGCGCTTCAATACCAACAAGCCGTTCAAGCGCTGGAGAAAGCGAAGCAGCTACTTGGCGATGACAGCCTAACGGCAGAATCCGCACAAGCGTTAGTGGCGGAGCTGAAAAACAAAGAGTCGGAAAATACCAATACGTTGTTGTCTGTGAAACATAAGCTCGATATGTTATCAGCTGCGGCAGAGCAGTTTGATACTGCATTGAAGCTTGTACAGAGCATCGTTGGCCCTGTTGAGCGCAAAGAAGCCTCTGAGCACGCAAAATTGGCAATCGCTAAAGCTCGAGAATCACAGCAAATTGCACAAAACGAACAGCAATGGCGAGCACAACACCGTGATCTCGAACGCAGCCTTAACCAGCAGCGTCAAGCACGTGAGCTGGTTGCTGAGTACAAAAAGCAATATCACGTTGAGCTAACCGATGAAGTTACGTTTGAACAAGAACGTGAACGTCATGCGATGCAAATCGAATCACTAGAGATAGCTCAAGAAGAAGTTCGTGATCAGCGTGGTGAACAGCGCCGTCTAGAGCAAAACGCGGCGGCAGAAATCAGTAAACTTGAAGCGATAGCGCCAGCTTGGATTGCGGCTAATGATGCGCTAGAGAAACTGAGAGAGCAGAGCGGGGCAGACCTTGAGGATCGCCATGCGGTAATGAACCACATGCAGGTTGTTCTTGAGCAAGAAAGGGAGCTGTCCTTAGCTAAAGATAAACTTGCTGAGCGTCGCAGTCAGCTTGACACTGAGATTGAACGTCTTGCTTCTCCTGGTGGTTCAAACGACCCTCGCCTGAAAGGTTTGGCTGATACTTTAGGAGGCGTATTACTGTCTGAGATCTACGATGACATCACGATTGATGACGCGCCTTACTTCAGTGCGATGTACGGTCCGGCTCGTCACGCTATCGTTGTTTCTGACCTGTCAGGCATCGAAGAGAAACTGGTAGAGCTAGACGACTGTCCAGAAGACTTATACATCATTGAAGGCGACATCGATGCCTTTGATGACAGCTCGTTCGATGCAGAAGAGTTAGAGGGCGCGGTTTGTGTTCGCATGAACGATCGCCAAATGCGTTACTCTCGCTTGCCTGAGATCCCATTGTTTGGTCGTGCGGCACGTGAGCAGCGTTTAGAGTTGCTGCGTAACGAACGAGAAGAAGTGGTAGAGAAGCACGCAAAAGCGGCGTTTGATTCTCAGAAAATGCAGCGTTTGTACCAAGCATTTAACCAATTTGTGTCTAACCATATTCAAGTGGCTTTTGATGCCGATCCAGAACAAGCGCTCGCAACCATTCGTGATAAGCGTAACCAAATCGCTCGCGTGCTGGCGGATCTGGATGCAAAAGAGCAGCAGCAACGCTCTCAGCTTCAAACTAGTAAGCAAGCACTGTCTTCTCTGGACAAGCTAGCATCACACATGGTGCTTGTTGAAGATGAATCATTGCAAGCGCGTTTTGATGAGCTAGAAGAGAAAATCGCTCAGCTTGCAGAGGCGAAAAACTTCTTAAACAATCATGCAAAAGCCGTCGCGCAACTAGAGAATATTGCGTCTGCGCTTGATGCTGACCCAGAGCAATTTGATGCACTAGAAGCAGAATACAAAGCGGCAGATGAACAGTTACAAGATCTTAAGAAGCAAATCTTTGCACTCTCGGATCTGGTTGAACGTCGTCACTACTTCGCTTACTCAGACTCGGTTGATCTTCTGAACAAAAGTAGCGAACTGAGTGAGCAGCTAAAAGCGAAGTTGGTTCAAGCTGAACAGACTCGTACTCGTTCTCGTGAAGAGTTGAAGCAAGCACAAGGACAAATGAACCAATACAACCAAGTATTGGCGTCTTTGAAGAGTTCGCATCAAGCTAAGCAAGAAACCGTACAAGAGTTCAAACAAGAGCTGCAAGAGTATGGCGTAAATGCCGACGAAGGTGCGGAAGAGCGTGCAATGCGCCGTCGTGACGAGCTGCACGAACGCTTACATACTTCACGTAGTCGTAAGAGTGAATACGAGCGCACGATAACGTCGACCGAGCTTGAGATGAAAGGCTTAGCGAAACGTCTGAAGAAAGTGCAGAAAGAATACGCAGAGCTGCGCAAATTTGTCGTTGCAGCGAAAGCGGGTTGGTGTTCAGTACTTCGCTTAGCGCGTGAAAACGATGTTGAGCGTCGTCTACACAAGCGCGAACTGGCTTACATGTCGGCGGATGAATTGCGTTCGATGTCGGATAAATCATTGGGTGCGCTGCGTCTTGCTGTTGCAAACAATGATGACTTGCGTGATGCACTCCGTTTGTCTGAAGACAACGCACGTCCAGAGCGTAAAGTTCTGTTCTACATTGCTGTATACCAACATCTTCGTGAGCGTATTCGTCAGGATATCATCCGTACTGATGACCCAGTTGAAGCAATCGAAGAGATGGAAGTCGAGCTGGCGCGTCTAACGGAAGAGCTAACGCAGCGTGAAAACCGTCTAGCGATCAGCTCTGAGTCGGTAGCGAGCATCATCAAGAAGACGATTCAGCGTGAGCAAAACCGTATTCGTATGTTGAACCAAGGCTTGTCGAACATCTCGTTTGGTCAGGTGAAGGGCGTACGTCTAAACGTGAAAATTCGTGAAAGTCACGAAGTGTTACTGAACGGTCTAGCGACACAGCAAGAGCAGCACAAAGACCTGTTTGAATCGACTCGCTTTACCTTCTCTGAAGCAATGGCGAAACTGTTCCAACGCGTGAACCCACACATCGATATGGGCCAACGTTCACCGCAAGTTCTGGGTGAAGAGCTACTGGATTACCGTAACTACCTAGAGCTAAGTGTAGAAGTGAACCGTGGTACAGACGGTTGGCTACAGGCTGAGTCTGGCGCGCTATCAACAGGTGAAGCGATCGGTACCGGTCAGTCAATTCTATTGATGGTCGTGCAAAGCTGGGAAGAAGAGTCTCGTCGTCTACGCAGCAAAGACATTGTGCCTTGTCGTTTGCTCTTCTTGGATGAAGCAGCGCGTCTGGATGCGAAATCGATCGCGACATTGTTCGAATTGTGTGACCGTCTAGATATGCAGCTTCTTATCGCGGCACCAGAAAACATCAGCCCAGAGAAGGGTACTACCTACAAGTTGGTGCGTAAGGTGTTTAAAGACCATGAGCACGTACACGTAGTTGGTCTACGAGGTTTTGGTCAAACGGATAAGCCTAAGACCGAAGCGCAAGAGATGATCGAAGAGTTTGAATCGTAAACTCCGAATCTAGTAAAACGCCCGCATTTATTGCGGGCGTTTTTGTATTCGTTAGCTGGAGGCTTCAAAGCGTATAAAATAAGCCGAGACTGTAGGACGACAGTCTCGGCTTATTAATAGAACTTAGCGGGGAGGCTAAGTTTTATTCCTCTGAAATATCGTCTCTGATATCGATCATTTCAGCAAGCTCTTCAAGTGCTTGGACAGAAAGCTCAGACAAGCGTTGTAAATGCTGGTCTAAGCTCTCTTGTTCTTCAAGCTCTGGTTCATCGTTATCTGTTTCTTTTGTTAGCATTTCTCAACCTCTCAAGTTGAGTAAGGGGAGACCTCATCATACTCAAAAGTTAAAGGAGAAAAGAAACGATCTATGTTGATTCTGTTAGCTCGATCATTGATTCAAGTTATAGGTGAGATGGGTTTGTTTAATAAGATGAGTAGGTAGACGGTTTTGGAAACGGAAACAAAAACGCCAGCAATCCGAACAATTACTGGCGAATGATATTGTGATTGGCGATTAGAACTGTGGTTTTACCCCAAACTGCTCTGCTGCGTAGGCGACACGTTCAATCGGCTTTGGATACTCGGCAGGTGTGCCGAGGCTCTCTATGTGTTTCAAACGAGGAAGCAAGCCTGCACCATTGGCGATTTGGATTGCCAAGCCAGGACGAGCGTTGAGCTCTAAAACCATAGGTCCTTCCTCTTTATCCAGCACCATATCCGTACCCATGTATCCCAACCCTGTCATCTCCCACGCACTAGACGCAAGCTCAAGCAAGCGCTCCCAGTGCGGGACTTGGAGGGTAGAAAGGTCTTTGCCTGTATCCGGATGGTGGGTGACTGGATGGTCGAATTGCACCGCTCGGATTGCTTTACCTGTGGCGATATCAATGCCCACGCCCACAGCGCCTTGGTGAAGGTTTGCTTTACCGTCCGACGCCGCCGTAGAACAGCGCATCATTGCCATAACAGGGTAGCCTTTAAATACGATGATTCGAACATCAGGCACACCTTCATAACTGAAGCCATCGAAACAATCATCAAACTTAATCAGGTTCTCAACGACTGCGACGTCGTTTTTACCACCAAGAGAGAAAAGGCCTGCAAGCGCATTACTGATATGACGTTCAACTTCGTCCTTACCAATTGTAGAGCCGGAAGGTTTGGTATAGACCCCATCTTTATGCGAGGTAATAACCAAAATACCCTTACCACCACTACCTTGAGCGGGCTTGATAACAAAACCAGGCCAATCTTGCACCATTCTATGGATTGTCTTTACTTCTGCTTGGTTATGAATAACGCCGATCAGGGCAGGGACTGTCGCCCCTGCAGCCTGCGCAATGATTTTAGTCTTGAGCTTGTCATCAACTAATGGGTACTTAGAACGATCATTGTAACGGCCGATATAACTGTGGTTACGTTTGTTCATCCCCATAATGCCTTTATGGCGAAGCTTAGCTGGCGAAGTAAAACTTTCGAACATCGTTTAGTCCTCCGCTAGTGGTTTGAAACGACGTAACTCAGTTAGACGGTAACCTGTGTAAGTACCTAGCAATAGAATACCGGCCAGAACAATCAACTGTAGACCTATGAAATTAAAGGTTAGGTGCTGAATGTATGAGTTCGTCATTGCTAAGTAAACCAATACTGCGGTGAGCAGTGAGCCCCCACCTTGCAAAGCGACTTCTTTCGCGCCTTCTTCTTCCCATAGGATAGACATACGTTCAATTGTCCAAGACAAGATGATCATAGGGAAGAACGTAATTGTTAAGCCTTCCGTTAAGCCCATCTTAAATGCGACTACTGTGAACACCGAAATGATCATAATAACGGTAATAATGACCGCTGATATCCGTGCTACAAGTAGTAAGTTCAACCTCGATAAGTAACTTCGAATAATCAAGCCTGTGCCAACGATTAGTAAGAAACCGACAATACCCGTTAATAGCTGGGTTTGAACAAACGCAACAGCAATCAGTACTGGCATGAAAGTACCGGATGTTTTTAGACCGATAATCACGCGCAAGAACACCACAATAAGGGCACCGATAGGGATCAGCATGATGGTCTTAAACATTGCTTGTTCTTCAAGAGGCAAGCTATGAATTGAAATATTCAGCAGCCCATCAGCTTCTATCTTGTTGTTTGTTGCTTGCTGTGGAGTCATTTCTTGCTTGATCATTGAGAAATGAACTTGGCTATTTTTACCACCAACAAGATCAAGCAGGGATACATTCGACTCATCCCAAACTAATAAGTTTGGTTTCACGGCTTTCTGTTCGGAATTTGGTGAGAACAGCACCCAATCTTTACCTGACCAAACTTGAACCATTGGTTGAATGGTTTGGCGTCGACGGCCATCTTCTAGTTCGATAACACCGACGGTTTTGCTCTGTATACCTGCGGTAAGCAAAATATTATGTAGTGCATCAGTACGGCTGAAGTCATTCAGTAGTAGCGATGAGTTTTGACTGTCTGGGTCATTAAGCGCTTTGATGAGTTCACGAGTAAAGGTCACATTGTCGGCAGAACGACTCATCGCACGCTCAACAAGGGCATTTGCCGCCGCAGCTTGTGGCGCTGATAGAGTTGGTGGCGTAATGTCTTCAGTTGGTGGTAGAGGCGTAACTTTAGCCTGAGGGTCCACTAAGAACTGCGCTTTGTAGTAAATGGTTTGAGGACCTTTGGCCTGACGAATTGACCACTCGGCACGACGTCCAGAATCAGAATTAATGTAGGAAACGCCATAACCAGAAGAGGAAGCGGATTCACCGATAAGCGTATAACCACTTTGTGTATGAGGTGCTGCGAGTGAAGCTTTGACTTCATTGCCGTTAGCATTGAACTCAATACGTGCCTCTACATCCCATACCTGACGAGTTTCGCCTGGTGTCCAAGGCACGCCGTAGTTTTCATGTCTGAAAACACTCAAAGCAATGCCCGCAATCACCAATAAGATGATTGAAAGGTAAAACGGTATTTTTGACGTCATAATCTACCTTATTATTTTTTATCTTCGTCCGTTTGGATATAGGTACGACTTACATCGACAAGTGCGATGTCGCGCATAAATTCTCTACCCAGTAAAATAGGATGGTTCATATGCGAGCGATCTGCCAACGTAAATTGCGCTTTTTCATGAATTTTTCCAACGCGCACCCAAAGTTCTACTACAGCGCGACGTTCCAGTTCTTCACTGGTAACTTGGCGAATTTTTACGTAACGAATGACAGGCGCTTCAATCCAAGTATTTTTTTCTTCTTCGGATTTACTGGTATCTGCCAGGTGGAATCGAACCCAGTTTTTGCCGTTTCTTTCGAACTCTTCAATATCAACTGCATTTAAAGATGAGGTTGCGGCACCGGTGTCGACACGTGCATCAAAAGTCTGCTTAATGGAGTCAATAGTGACCTTTTCAATTGAGCCAAGGACAATATCATGAGTTGGTGTTGGTTCCACAGGAGCAGGAGATTGGACAATAATCGGCTCTTTTGGCTTTTTCACTTCTGCCATTGCTTCATCACGAAATGTCAGAAGTTCAACCTGTAGTTTATCGACTTGTTCTTCAAGGCTGTCGATATAGTCCGATTGGTTGCTGAGCTGAAGCTCTAAGTTAGTAATGCGATTATTGACATTCGCTTCTGAAGTTTGAATAGCCGCTAACGTTTCTTGGTGGTACTGTTCGCCTTTGGTTAGTGAGCATCCAGATAGTAAGGCGATGGCAACAATCGGGGTCAATCGTAATAACATTGAAAACCTTGGGATTGGATTAAGTTGTTTATTTTTTAGGAGTTTAGCTCATATCGATAAAGCCTCACAAGTAAGAATGTTTCTCTATTACTTATTGTTTGAGGAATAGTGATGAAAAGCTAAAAATCAAGGACATAAAAGCGCATCCTTATTTAGAGCGTGCTTATGTTTTGATGTAACAAATGGACTCGAAAAACAAACACGCTCAGTACGAGGAAAGAGGGTAATGTCTTAACTCGTAAAATGAGTTAAGACAATGTCAGGAATCTCAGCGAATTATGGTTTGCGAGCGACAAGAACCGCGCGGCGAGGGGCAGGGTAACCTTCTACAGTCTTGCTTGGGTCGTTCGGATCTAGATAGTCTGGCAGAGAGTTATGCGTCATCCAATCTGTGGTACGTTGTTCATCAACCGAAGTGACGTTTTCATCAACGATGCGTACATCTTCAAATCCTACCAACTCTAACCACACTTTCAGCGCTTTTGCTGAAGGGAAGAAATAGACATTGCGCATTTGTGCGTAACGAGAAGTTGGAACCAACACTGAATTCTCATCACCTTCAATCACTAGTGTTTCTAGTACGAGTTCACCACCGGACACTAATTGATCTTTTAGCTGCACCAAGTGATCCAGTGGAGAGCGACGGTGGTAAAGCACGCCCATGCTGAATACCGTGTCGAACGCTTCTAACTTAGGTAGTTGTTCAATACCCAACGGCAGTAGGTGCGCACGTTGGTCATCTCCCATGAGTTTACGAATTGCTTCGAACTGAATTAGGAACAGGTGAGATGGATCGATACCGACGGTTAAGCGTGCACCTTCACCCAGCATACGCCACATGTGGTAGCCGTTACCACAACCAACATCGAGTACGCTGCGGTTCTTTAATGGAGAAATATGCGGAAGCACGCGGTCCCATTTCCAATCACTGCGCCACTCAGTATCAATATGAATGCCGTGTACGTGGTATGGCCCTTTGCGCCATGGGTGGAATGTACGAAGTAAGTTCTCTAATTTCTTCAGCTCACCTTCATGGAAAGGAGTGTCGTTGCTGATGGTCACGGAATTCTTGATGTCAATTTGATCCGGTGAGCCTTCTGGAATCTTGTTCAGTGCTTTCAACCAGCGACCAAAGTCACCGTGCTCTGCATTTTGCCAATCCGTTAGCTGTTGTGGTAGCACATTGAGCCAAGGTTGAAGACGTGTGTCTTGGGCAATCAATTGGTAGAAGTTTGCAAAGTTAAACATAGTTAGTTAATCGCTGAGTTGATGGTATTAAAATTATTAAATAACAGCCTAAATCGGCGTGATTCAGGGCATTTATATGCAAGGTTTATTTAATTGCGAACATAGAGCCAAAGTTAAAGCATTGGAACCAAACATCGTAGCTAGAAAAGCCAATTTTAGCGAAACGCTCTTTATGCTCTTTCTTTGAATCTGGGCGCATTACGTTTTCTATCGCGCTGCGCTTTTGGCTGATTTCTAGTTCGCTATAACCATTTGCACGTTTAAAGTCGTGGTGAAGGTCAATTAATAGCTCGTTTGACACTTCATCTTCGAAGACGAATTTCTCCGACAAAATCAAAATTCCGCCTGGACGTAGACCCGCGTAGATTCGTTCAAGCAGGGCGTAACGATCGTCTGGAGAAAGAAATTGCAGAGTAAAGTTCAGTACGACAACCGATGCGTTTTCAATATCGATATTACGGATATCCGCTTCAACCACATCTACAGGAGTATCGCTTCGGTACGCGTTTACATGTAATTTGCAACGCTCAACCATTGCAGGTGAATTGTCGACCGCAATGATTTTACAGCCTTCTTGTTTGATATGACGACGCATAGACAGCGTAGCAGCGCCCAAAGAGCAACCTAGGTCGTAGATGTTTGAGTGAGGTTTTACAAAACGTTCTGCCAGCATACCAATTGCAGAAATAATGTTGCTGTAACCCGGCACCGATCGTTGAATCATGTCAGGAAATACTTCCGCTACGCGTTCATCGAACGTGAAATCCCCAATTTTATCGATTGGAGCCGAAAAAATAGTATCTGGATTGCTCTTAGGGTTCATAACCAAGTCTCTGCATACAAGCCGCCTGAAAACGTCAGGCACCAAAAAAGGCGCGTATTTTATGGGAATTTCACGCCTCTGTCATGTGTTGCGTTAGAACATCTGCAACTGCGAGTTGCCATCGTTAGCCGGGAAAGAGGCTAAGTCAGGAAGTGTTATACGCTTTTGTATGTCTTTATACAGATTGGCTGCCAACTCCGGCGCAATTATATTGTCCGCAGTATGGATCATGACATACGGCTGTTTACCTTCTGCAATCCATTGCGGCAACTTGCTGAGCCATGGTGTAAAAAACTCGTAATTTTGCTGTTCTTCTGGATGACCAATAAAGCGAATCAAAGGGTGTGAAGCGGTAGCAATGGCGTGGACTGGTACTCTTGGTTTTTTCATTTGCGCATCAATGATCGCTTCATTGTTTGGCTTAGCGGCAAAGACAGGGCGGCTATCCATAATAATGCGGTCAATGTTATTTTCTACTAACCATTGGTTAAGCGCTCGCTCTTCTTCACCTTTGGAGAAAAATGCCATATGACGAACCTCAACACCAAGAGGGAAGTTAGGTGGAAAGCTCGCACAGAACTTTTTCAATCGATCAAGGTGCTCAGGACCAAAAGCGGCTGGCAATTGAATTGTCCATTGCCCCACACGGTCATGCAACGGCTCCATAACTTTCATGAAGTCTCTCAGTTGTTCGCTGCAACCTCTTAGCATTTGCTCATGAGTGATGGCTTTAGGAAGTTTGAAAGTAAAGCGAAAATCATCGTGGGTTGCTGCTCTCCAGTTTTGCACCGTGTTGAGCGTCGGCGTGGCATAAAATGTCGTGTTGCCTTCCACGGTATGGAACACCTGTGCATACTTTTCTAAACGTTCAGCGGGCTTTGTCCCGCTGCCGTAAAAGCTTTGTTGCCATTGATTGTGCGACCACATAGTCAATCCAAGTCGAAGAGGTAAGTTATCCATTATTCTTTACTGCTTGCTACTCGTGTGAATACTTTACGAGAGTTTTGCTGAAATAGGTAATTTCACGCTATAATCCCCACCAATTTTTTCGCTTTGGTGCGCTTTTGAACATTTGTTGTACTAAAAAGCACCAGTGAATGATAAAACACAATTAATTGTATGTTGAGTAGTCGATTTTCGTGGACATTCAGCGTATAACTGAATCTTTACTCTGCTTGGCAATGAGGCTGACAGAGCGTAGTTAACAACATTTGAGAGATTGGGAATTTCATTATGCGTACCCATTACTGTGGTCACCTGAACAAGTCCCTTGCAGGACAAACTGTAGAACTTTGCGGCTGGGTTAACCGTCGTCGTGATTTAGGCGGTCTTATTTTTATTGATATGCGAGATCGCGAAGGTATCGTTCAGGTAGTTGTTGATCCAGATATGGCGGATGCGTATGAAGTGGCTAACACACTTCGTAATGAATTCTGTATCAAACTAACGGGTGAAGTACGCGTTCGTCCAGAAAGCCAAGCAAACAAAGACATGGCAACAGGTGAAGTTGAGATCCTTGCGACAGGTCTTGAAATCATCAACCGCAGTGACGTTTTGCCTCTAGATTTCAACCAAAAGAACTCTGAAGAGCAACGTCTGAAGTACCGTTACTTAGACCTTCGTCGTCCTGAAATGAGTGACCGCATCAAGCTACGTGCTAAAGCATCTAGCTTTGTTCGTCGTTTCCTAGATGACAACGGCTTCCTAGATATCGAAACACCAGTACTAACGAAAGCGACACCAGAAGGCGCGCGTGACTACCTAGTACCTAGCCGTGTTCACAAAGGCAGCTTCTACGCGCTTCCTCAGTCTCCACAGCTATTCAAACAGCTTCTAATGATGTCTGGTTTTGACCGTTACTACCAAATCGTTAAGTGTTTCCGTGATGAAGACTTACGCGCTGACCGTCAACCAGAATTCACTCAAATCGATATCGAAACGTCATTCATGACGGCTGAGCAAGTACGTGAAGTGACGGAAAACATGGTTCGCGATATGTGGCAAGAGCTACTAAACGTAGACCTAGGTCAGTTCCCAGTAATGCCATTCAGCGAAGCGATTCGCCGTTTCGGTTCTGACAAGCCAGACCTACGTAACCCACTAGAGCTAGTAGACGTTGCTGACCTAGTGAAAGACGTTGAGTTCAAAGTATTCTCTGGCCCAGCAAACGACGAGAAAGGCCGCGTTGCCGTTATTCGCGTTCCAGGTGGTGCATCTTTGACTCGTAAGCAAATTGATGGCTACGGTGAATTCGTTGGTATCTACGGTGCGAAAGGTCTAGCTTGGATGAAGGTTAACGACCGTGCTGCAGGCATGGAAGGTATCCAATCTCCAGTAGCTAAATTCCTAAACGAAGACGTGATCAACGGCATCCTAGATCGCACTCAAGCGGAATCTGGCGATATCATCCTATTTGGCGCTGATAAAGCGGGCATCGTTGCAGAAGCTATGGGCGCACTGCGTCTGAAGCTAGGTAAAGATCTAGAGCTAACTGACGAATCAGCATGGGCTCCACTATGGGTTGTTGACTTCCCAATGTTCGAAGAAGATGACGAAGGCAACCTACACGCGATGCACCACCCATTCACGTCACCTCTAGGTGTGACTGCGGAAGAGTTAAAAGCGAACCCAGCTGCGGCAAACTCTAACGCTTACGATATGGTTCTAAATGGTTACGAAGTTGGCGGCGGTTCTGTTCGTATCCACAACGCAGATATGCAAGAAGCCGTATTTGATATTCTAGGCATCACACCTGAAGAGCAACAGCTTAAGTTTGGCTTCCTGCTTGATGCACTGAAATTCGGTACGCCTCCACACGCTGGTCTTGCATTCGGTCTTGACCGTCTAGTGATGCTACTATGTGGTACCGAGAACATCCGTGATGTTATTGCATTCCCGAAAACAACAGCAGCGGCGTGTCTACTAACAGACGCTCCAAGCATTGCGAATCCAGCAGCGCTAGAAGAGCTAGCAATCGCAGTGACTGCAGCGAAAGAAAAAGACGCAGAATAAGCGCACAACATGTGAAGAAAACTCCCGCAACTGCGGGAGTTTTTGTTTAAATAAACCCAAGAAACTTCCAAAGCAATTTCCCAAGCAACGCTTTTTAGATCATGTTTGCTATTAAGCGTCAAAATACATTAAAAGGTGAATTATGGCAGGTCATAGTAAATGGGCGAATATTCGTCACCGTAAAGCAGCGCAAGATGCGAAGCGCGGCAAAATCTTTACCAAATTAATCCGTGAAATCGTTGTTGCGGCAAAAGAGGGAGGCGGTGAGCCAGAAAATAACCCACGTTTGCGAGCTGCAATTGATAAAGCGTTGTCTAACAACATGACGCGTGACACTGTCAACCGCGCTGTCAGCCGAGGTGCTGGTGGTGAAGGCGATGACAATATGGAAACCGTAATCTATGAAGGTTATGGTCCGGGTGGCACTGCGGTCATGGTCGAATGTATGACGGATAACCGAAATCGCACAGTATCTGGCGTACGCCATGCGTTCTCGAAGTCAGGAGGCAATCTGGGTACGGATGGTAGTGTAAACTATCTTTTCGACAAGAAAGGCGTGATCTCATACGCCCCAGGTTTAGATGAAGATGCGGTGATGGAAGTGGCGTTAGAAAGTGGCGCTGATGACATCGAAACATCAGAAGATGGCTCGATTGATGTTTACACCGCGCCAAGCGATTTTGGACTCGTAAAAGATGCCCTTGATGCTGCAGGTTTTGAGGCGGAGAACGCCGAAGTGTCGCTTATCCCTTCAACGAAAGCAGAACTGGATGTGGGCACTGCGCCAAAACTGCTTCGTTTGATTGACGCTTTAGAAGATCTGGACGATGTTCAGGAGGTTTATCACAACGGTGACATCTCTGACGACGTTGCAGCCTCTCTAGAGTAAACTCAATGTGCAGTGAGCGGTATTCGCTCCGAAATTAGAAAGTAATAATAAGAAATTGAGGCCGCATTCGGCCTCATTTTTAGGAACATTCATGTCAATTATTTTGGGCATTGACCCAGGTTCACGCATTACCGGTTATGGGGTCATTCGTCAAAATGGACGCCATTTGCAATACCTTGGTAGTGGCTGTATTCGTACTTCAGAAAAAGAACTTCCGGGCCGTCTTAAGCAGATTTACGCTGGCGTCACGGAAATCATAACTCAGTTTCAACCGGACGTATTTGCGATTGAACAAGTGTTTATGGCTAAAAATGCGGATTCAGCATTAAAGCTTGGCCAGGCTCGTGGCAGCGCAATTGTTGCTGCTGTAAATGCAGAGTTGCCGGTATACGAATACGCCGCGCGTCTTATTAAGCAAGCAGTAGTCGGTACTGGTGGCGCGGACAAAGCGCAAGTTCAGCATATGGTTCAGCAGATGCTTAAACTGCCCGCCAAGCCTCAAGCGGATGCAGCCGATGCTTTAGGTGTGGCGATTTGTCATGCCAATACGAACAAAACCCTCGTTGCCTTAGCGGGCAAAGCAACCAGTGCCAGAAAAGGGCGCTACCGATAAAATTAACTGGATGTCTATCCAGTTCTTTATTATCCTGTCGCAAATTCATTTCCAAAGAGTATTTATAGTGATTGGACGTCTTCGTGGCACACTGATTGAAAAACAACCACCTGAAGTATTAATTGAAGTTAATGGCATTGGTTATGAAGTCCAGATGCCAATGAGCTGTTTTTACGAGCTGCCAAATGTTGGCGAAGAAGCCATTATTTATACTCACTTTGTCGTCCGTGAAGATGCGCAATTGCTATACGGTTTCAACACAGTAAAAGAACGGGCACTTTTCCGTGAAGTGATCAAAGCCAATGGCGTTGGTCCTAAACTCGGTCTTGGTATTCTCTCTGGTATGACAGCAAGCCAATTTGTTACTTGTGTGGAACATGAAGACGTTTCTACCCTAGTTAAGCTTCCAGGCGTTGGTAAGAAAACCGCAGAGCGTTTGGTTGTTGAAATGAAAGACCGCTTGAAAGGGTGGGGGGCTGGTGACTTGTTTACACCATTTACGGACGCGGCTCCTGCAGACTCTCGTGCGTCTGACTCAAACAGCGCTGAAGAAGAGGCAATCAGTGCGTTGCTTGCTTTGGGGTACAAGCCTACTCAGGCATCGAAAGTGGTGTCTCAAATTGCTAAACCGGACATGAGCAGTGAGCAAATGATCCGTGAAGCTCTAAAATCAATGGTGTAACGCTGGTTTCACAGTGAGCATTTGTTCAAGATAACTCATTCTCTAAGGTTAATGCCAATCGCTTAACGATGTTTTTTGTGTCATTCCAGCGAGCCTAGCGAGACTGGGAATCTAATAGCAGCACGCTGAGCGGTTAATGAAACAATTTGACCATAAACCGCTCGGATAGAAGATCCTATATCACGCTCCTTCGTCGCTGTACAGGATGACGAGATATAGAAATATGCCACTTGTTGTTAAACGAGCGGCATTATTCTCTCAGGTAACCATTTTTCAAGGTAAAAAGATGATTGAAGCCGATCGTTTAATCGCTCCAGAAAACCCTGCCTTTCGTGATGAAGATGTCATTGACCGTGCTATTCGACCAAAGAAGTTGGCGGATTACCAAGGTCAGGACCACGTTCGTGACCAAATGGAGATTTTCATCAAAGCCGCTCAGTTACGTAGTGAAGCTCTTGATCACCTTTTGATTTTTGGTCCTCCGGGTTTGGGTAAAACCACGCTAGCAAATATTGTCGCCAACGAGATGGAAGTAAACATCCGTACTACTTCAGGGCCAGTTCTTGAAAAAGCAGGCGATTTAGCCGCGTTACTAACCAACCTAGAAGAAAATGACGTTCTATTTATTGACGAAATTCACCGCTTAAGCCCGATGGTTGAAGAGGTTCTGTATCCGGCGATGGAAGATTATCAACTGGATATTATGATCGGTGAAGGTCCGGCCGCTCGTTCTATTAAGATCGATTTGCCACCGTTTACTTTGATTGGTGCAACGACCCGAGCTGGCTCTTTAACGTCACCATTACGCGATCGTTTTGGTATTACTCAGCGTCTTGAGTTTTATAAGATAAAAGACCTACAAGATATTGTGCAGCGCAGCGCGGATTGTTTAGGTTTGTCAATGGAACCTGAAGGCGCCTTGGAAGTGGCAAGACGTGCACGTGGCACACCACGTATTGCTAACCGTCTACTACGTCGTGTTCGCGATTATGCGGAAGTGAAAGGAAATGGTCACATTTGTGCAGAGGTTGCCGACAAAGCGCTGAATATGCTTGATGTGGATGCCGAAGGTTTCGATTATATGGACCGCAAACTGCTACTCGCAATTATGGAGAAATTTGGTGGTGGTCCGGTCGGACTCGATAACATGGCGGCAGCGATTGGTGAAGAAAAGGATACTATCGAAGACGTTCTTGAGCCTTATCTTATTCAGCAAGGTTATTTGCAACGCACTCCGCGTGGAAGAATCGCGACAGATCGTGCGTATTTGCATTTCGGAATTGAAAAATAAGATTCCCTCGCTGGGCCTTTGCTGCCCAGCGCTTCATTAAAGTTGACCAAACTCACATTTTTTGAATTTCTTCTCATACCAGTTTAGTAAGTAAAAAGCATTGATTGTTAACTCTATGTTTGCTCGCAACTGGTTAATTTCTCTCCTGATTACTCTCTCTTAACATCCGTATCTAATACTGGTTGATCTGGATCAATGTGATGGATTTTTGTGCAAATTCCGCGCATAAACATTGATGTATATCAAAGCGCATTCCGGCTATAAACCTTTTGAAACAATCTGTTTTTACAAGTAATATTAGCCCTGGCTATATTAGCTGATGCTTAACAATTAACTAACCAATGAAGCACATTTTTGCAACAATGAGTTGTGATAATTCAACATTTTTCAAGTGTAAATAACACTTGAATATGGATTGCAATATGTAGAGAGTGTCATTCAGCCGACACATAGGAGTTACCATGATTGACGTAGTTGATCTATCGCGGTTGCAGTTTGCACTGACAGCGATGTATCACTTCCTATTCGTACCATTGACCCTTGGTATGGCCTTCCTTCTGGCCATTATGGAATCGATGTACGTAATGACGAACAAGCAAATCTACAAGGACATGACCAAGTTCTGGGGTAAGCTATTCGGTATTAACTTTGCACTTGGTGTGGCGACAGGCCTTACCATGGAATTCCAGTTTGGTACGAACTGGTCTTACTACTCCCACTATGTAGGTGACATCTTCGGTGCGCCGCTAGCGATCGAAGCCCTTGTCGCATTCTTCCTGGAGTCAACTTTTGTTGGTCTATTCTTCTTTGGGTGGGATCGTCTATCTAAACGTCAGCACTTAGCGGTTACTTGGCTTGTGGCGCTGGGCTCTAACTTCTCTGCACTTTGGATTCTTATCGCAAACGGCTGGATGCAAAACCCAGTAGGCGCGGACTTCAACTTCGAAACTATGCGAATGGAAATGGTGAGCTTCTCTGAGGTTGTACTAAACCCAGTAGCTCAGGTTAAGTTCGTGCATACGGTTGCTTCTGGTTACACTTGTGGCGCAATGTTTATTCTAGGCATCAGTTCATACTACCTATTAAAAGGTCGTGACATTGCGTTTGCTCGTCGTTCATTTGCTATCGCTGCATCTTTCGGTATTGCAGCTATCTTATCTACCATCGTTCTTGGTGACGAATCTGGCTACGAGCTTGGTGAAGTTCAAAAAGTGAAGCTTGCTGCAATTGAAGCAGAATGGCACACAGAGCCAGCTCCAGCAGCGTTTACGTTGTTTGGTGTTCCTAACCAAGAAACCATGCACACAGATTACGCAATCAAGATCCCTTACGTAATGGGTATCATCGCGACACGTTCTTTTGATGAGCAAGTAACAGGTCTTCGTGACCTACGTGATGAGCACGTCGATCGTATTCGTGACGGTATGTACGCGTATGAACTTCTAGAGAAGCTTCGCGCAGGTGACAAGTCAGAAGAAAACATGACTGCGTTTGATGAAGTGAAGGGTGACCTAGGTTACGGTCTACTTCTAAAACGCTACACAGACAATGTTGTTGATGCGACAGAAGAGCAAATCCAAGCAGCTGCGGACGATTCAATCCCAACAGTATGGCCGCTATTCTGGTCATTCCGTATCATGGTTGCTTGTGGTTTCATCATGCTATTCGTTTTCGGTGCGGCATTTGTTCAAACGTGTCGTCAGAAGATCGAACAAAAACAATGGATTCTTAAAGCTGCACTATTCAGCATCCCACTACCGTGGATTGCGATTGAAGCGGGGTGGTTCGTCGCTGAGTACGGCCGTCAGCCTTGGGCTGTAGGTGAAATTTTACCAGTGCATGTTGCAGCTTCTGCACTAACTGCTGGCGAAATCTGGACTTCACTATTCGCAATTCTGGCGCTATACACGGTATTCCTGGTTGCAGAAGTTTACCTAATGTTGAAATTCGCTCGTAAAGGCCCAAGTAGCCTGAAAACGGGTCGCTACCACTTCGAGCAAAATGCTGACTCTGTTGAAGACAAAGTTAGTCGCCAAGTAGAAGCGTAAGGTAAGGAGATAACAAGATGTTTGATTACGAAATCTTGCGACTCATCTGGTGGGTACTAATCGGTGTTCTACTAGTTGGTTTTGCAGTAACAGACGGTTTCGATATGGGTGTAGGCGCGCTTGTACCTATTATCGGTAAAAACGACACGCAACGTCGCGTCATGATTAACTCAATTGCCCCTCACTGGGATGGTAACCAAGTTTGGCTTATCACTGCTGGTGGTGCATTGTTTGCAGCTTGGCCTTTGGTTTACGCAACGTCATTTTCAGGCTTCTACTTAGCGATGATTTTGACACTAGCAGCGCTATGGCTTCGTCCTCTGGGCCTAGACTACCGCTCTAAAATCGAAGATCCAAAGTGGCGGAATACCTGGGATATCTGTATCTCAATCAGTGGTTTTGTTCCACCAATCATCTTTGGTGTAGCGTTTGGCAACCTACTACAGGGTGTACCATTCCAATTGAGTGAGTTCTTGATGCCAACATACCATGGCTCATTCTTTGGTCTTCTAAACCCATTTGCACTGCTGTGTGGCCTAGTTAGCTTGTTCATGATTTTGATGCAAGGTTCGACTTGGCTACAAATGAAAACAACGGGCGAAGTGCATGTGCGTGCTCGCAACGTTGCTCAGTTGGCAGGTTTACTGACGGTTGCAGCGTTTGTAGCAGCTGGTTTCTGGATCCAAAATATCGATGGTTACGTCATTGTTGGCGGTATCGACACTAATGCAGCTTCTAACCCTCTAAACAAAGAGGTAATCCGTGAAGCTGGTGCGTGGATGAAGAATTTTGAAAACTACCCACTACTATGGGCTGCTCCTGTACTAGGTGTCGCAATGCCGCTTCTTGCCGTATTGGCATCTCGTCTTGAAAAATGTGCGATTTCGTTCATTACTTCAAGCTTGGGTGTTGCTGGCGTTATCTTTACTGCAGGTTTTGCGATGTTCCCATTCATCATGCCTTCAGACTTAATGCCAAGCCACAGCTTAACAATGTGGGATGCAACGTCATCTGAACTGACTCTGAACCTAATGACAGGCGTTGCGTTTGTTATGGTACCAATCATCCTTGGTTACACGTCTTGGACTTACTACAAGATGTTTGGTCGCCTTGATGATCAGTACATTGAAGACAACAAAAACTCACTTTACTAAGGAGCATTTACTATGTGGTATTTCGCATGGATTCTAGGTGTACTACTTGCTTGTGCATTCGGTATCATCAACGCTCTTTGGTTAGAGCACTCAGAAATGATGGACAAAGACAGTGAGTAATCTCGCTGATAAGGTAGCGCAACTTCACGCTCCGATGGATAAGACTCTGTTAAGAGTCTTATCTCTCATCCTTGGCTTTATGCATGTAGGATTGGTGATGTGGGATCCTGAAGCTTACCATCAAGCAATTGGTGGTTTTAACTCAATCATCGCACCAGCACTGATTTGGTCTGTATGCTCAAGCATGGTTTACGGTGTGGGCTTCAAACCGAGAAACTGGTACTGGCAAGTTTTGTTTAGTCCCTACTTTTCGTTAGCTATCTTAATTTATTTAACGGCACTTTATTTCTTATAGGCTGAAATACGCTGTAATAAAGTCGGTTACTAAATCATCGAATAAAAGCTAGGTATTTCGCCTAGCTTTTATTTTTTCTACAAATTTCAAAAATATTCCCTTAGCTCGGTACCAATTGCTGTCGCTTCAGTTATAGTAATTACTTTAAAGAATTGAATATATTGGGACTCCCTTGCAAGGCACATCAAATCTCTTTCGCTGGCCGATCACCGTGTACTATGAAGACACCGATGCGGGCGGCGTTGTATATCATTCTAATTATCTAAAATTCTTTGAGCGCGCGCGGACAGAAATGTTACGTGCCAAAGGCATTTCTCAACATGTGTTACTGGAACAAAATATCGGCTTTGTTGTCCGACACATGGATATTGATTTCAACCAAGGGGCAAGGCTGGACGAGCATTTGACAGTATTAACCCGAGTGTCAGAAATAAAACGTGCTTCCCTGCAATTCTGTCAAGAGTTGGTCAATGATCAAGGCAAGATATTGTGCAAGGCCTCTGTTAAGGTAGCATGTATCGATAATAAGAAAATGAAACCAATAGCTATTCCAACCTTTATAAATTCGGAGCTAACAAATAGTGACTGCTGATATTTCCATTTTAGATCTCTTTCTTCAGGCCAGTCTGTTGGTAAAGCTTGTGATGCTGACGTTGCTTGGCATGTCAATTGTGTCATGGGCAATGATCATCAAGCGCAGCAAAGTGCTTTCTCAAGCGTCAAAGAATGCAGAGCAGTTTGAAGACAAATTCTGGTCGGGTACTGATCTTTCTCAGCTTTACCAAAAAGTAAAAGCGCGTAAAGACGAAATTGAAGGCACAGAAGAAATTTTTTACGCAGGTTTCACGGAGTTTGCTCGTCTACGTAAGAGCAACGCAAACTCACCAGCGTACATCATGGAAGGCACTGGCCGCGCAATGCGCGTTGCTGTCTCTCGTGAAGTTGATGAACTAGAAACAAGCTTACCGTTCTTAGCGACAGTCGGTTCTATCAGTCCTTACATCGGCCTATTTGGTACCGTTTGGGGCATCATGCACGCTTTTATTGCGTTGGGTGAAGTAAAACAAGCTACGCTGTCTATGGTTGCACCGGGTATCGCCGAGGCATTGATCGCGACAGCGATGGGTCTATTTGCGGCTATCCCGGCTGTAATGGCCTACAACCGCCTAAGCAATAAAGTGAGCAAACTAGAGCACACTTACGCAACATTTTCTGAAGAATTCCACAGCATCCTTCATCGTCAAGCGATGGCTGGCCGAGACAGCGCGGATAAGGAATAAAGCATGGCGGGTTATCAACCTAAAAAGCGAAAAATGACAGCGGAGATCAACGTTGTTCCGTATATCGACGTAATGCTCGTACTGTTGATCATTTTTATGGCGACCGCTCCATTTGTGACTCAAGGCGTCGATGTTGATCTTCCGAAAACATCGACCGCTGAATCTATGCAAGACCTTGCTGGCGAAACTGACAGTAGTTTTATCATCATCGAAATTGATAGCGAGGGTAATTTAGGCCTAAGCGTAAACGATGAAGAAGTTCAACGAGGTTTGTCGTTGCAAGATGTTATTGTGCGAGTGAAAGCGGAGCGAGAGGTTAAGCCAGATTCACCAGTTGCGGTAGGTGGCGACGCGGCAACACCATATGCCGATGTTGTCCTATTACTGGATGAACTAAGTCGAGCTGGTATCCCTAAGGTAGGTCTAATGACCGATATCAGGGAATAGACATCAATTATCTATGAAAGATCACAAGAAGAAACCCAACCAATACGCCAAACCGATAGCAATATCGGTTGGTTTGCATGCAATTCTCGTTGCAGCCCTGCTTTGGGGGACGGACTTCAACATGTCTAAACCAGAGCCTACAGGGCAAATGGTTCAAGCTGTTGTCATCGATCCAAAACTTGTGCAGCAACAAGCGAAAGAAATTCGCCAGCAACGTGAAAAGGCAGCAAAAAAAGAACAAGAGCGTCTTGATAAATTGAGACGCGAAGCAGAGCAGCTAGAAAAAAACCGTAAAGCTGAAGAAGAGCAAATTCGCAAGTTGAAAGAACAGCAAGCGAAAGATGCTCAAGCGGCACGAGAAGCAGAAGCTGCACGTAAGAAAAAAGAACAAGAGCGCAAGCAGGAAGAAGAACGTGTTCGCAAAGAAAAAGAGCGAGCTGCTAAGCTAGAGAAAGAGCGTAAGGCAAAAGAAGAAGCTGTGCGTAAAGCTGAGCAGGAGCGTTTAGCGAAAGAAGCGGCTATAGCAAAAGCTGAGCAAGAACGTCTAGCTCGTGAAAAGGCGGCAAAAGAAGCGGAAGAAAAAGCACGTCGTGAGCGTGAAGCCGCTGAAAAAGCTGAACAAGAGCGCATCGCAAAAGAGAAAGCGGCAAAAGAGGCGGCAGAGCGAGAGCGCAAAGCGAGAGAAGCTGCGGAACGTGCAGAGCGCGAGCGTAAAGCGCAAGAAGCCGCGCTAGATGATATTTTTGCAGGCCTTGAGGATGAGGTTAGTAAAAATAGTGCTGCTCGAAATCAATTTATTGACGACGAACTTTCTCGAATGTCATCCATCTATACTCAAAATATTCAGCAAAAGTTGATTAAGGATGACTACTTGCTGGGAAAGGAGTGTAGGGTAAACATCAAATTGATTCCGACAGGAACTGATATGATGGTCTCTGGTGTTACCGTTTTGAGTGGCGATACTCGAGTATGTGCAGCGGCGAAGCGAGCGATAGCTCAGGTAGGGACGTTCCCTAAATCTTCAGAAGCTGCGGTAAACGAAAGACTAAAAGACATCAACATAACTGTTGCTTTGGACTAAAAGGAATAAGACGTGATTAGACGCCTTTTACTAGGAATGTTTGTACTGTTTAGCAGTATGACAAATGTGGCGAATGCCGCATTAGAGTTGGTCATTACCGATGGTATTGATTCAGCACGACCAATTGCTGTTGTTCCGTTTAAGTGGGAGGGCACTCAAGCGCTTCCAACGGATATTTCTGCTGTTATTGCCTCGGATTTGCAACGCAGTGGTAAGTTCAGCCCCGTTCCAACGAGCAAGATGCCACAAACTCCGTTCAGCGAATCAGAAGTCAATTTTGACGCCTGGACGAATTTAGGTGTAGATGCTCTGCTGACTGGCTCAATCAAACAAAACGCTCAAGGTGATTACGTTATCAACTATCAACTTGTTGATATTGTGCGTGGCCAGCTAACGGGTGGAAAAAGTAAAGCGCTTGGTAGCGATGGCGAATTAGTACTGTCAAAAGATCATGTGCTGTTCAATAAGGTCGCGACCGTTCAAGGCCCTCGCATGCGTGAGTACGCTCACCGCATCTCTGATTTGGTGTATGAGCAGTTAACGGGTGATCGTGGCGCCTTCATGACCCGTATTGCATACGTGGTGGTGAATGATAAAGACCGTTTCCCTTACCAACTTCGTGTGGCTGATTACGATGGTTACAACGAGCGCTTGGTTTTACGTTCTAAGCAACCATTAATGTCACCAGCATGGTCGCCAGATGGTAAAAAGCTTGCGTATGTTAGCTTCCAAAATGGTCAAGCAGAAATCTTTATCATGAACATCTACACCGGTGAGCGTGAGAAGATCACTTCATACCCACGTCATAATGGTGCGCCAAGATTTTCGCCTGACGGCAATAAGTTAGCGATTGTTCTCTCTAAAACAGGCTCGCTTCATGTTTACACGTTCGATCTTAACACTCGCAAGCTGACGCAAATTACGCGTGGCAGATCAAATAATACTGAACCGTTCTGGCATCCAGATGGAAAATCGTTGATTTTCACATCGGATAGGGGTGGTAAACCACAGATTTATCAAGTAAATTTGGGCAGCGGTTCTATTGACCGTTTGACTTGGCAAGGCAGCCAAAATTTGGGTGGCCAGATTACTCCTGATGGGCGATTCCTAGTAATGGTGAACCGCAGCAACGCAGGATTTAACTTGGCGAAACAAGATTTGGAAACTGGTGCTCTTCAAGTCTTAACTAAGACCTTGCTTGATGAGTCTCCTAGTATTGCCCCAAACGGTGGCATGGTTGTGTATAGCTCGATTTACAACAAGAAAAACGTACTATCGATGGTGTCAATTGATGGTCGATTCAAAGCTAGATTACCGGCAACAAATGGGCGTGTTAGAGCGCCTGCATGGTCACCGTTTTTGTAGTAATAAGTTTGATTAATAAAGGAAAATAAGATGCAACTGAACAAGGTTCTAAAAGGGCTACTAATCGCGCTTCCTGTAATGGCTGTTACAGCGTGTAGTTCAAGCGACGACGCTGCTTCTAACACTGGTGCAGCAACAAACAACAATGGCGCAGTTGAAACAACAGTAGCTACGCCAATTGATCAAAGCGGTCAGCTAACAGAGCAAGAGCTAAAAGAGCAAGCGCTACGTGAAACTCAAACAATCTACTTTGCTTTTGATAACTCAACAATTGCAGCAGATTACGAAGAGATGCTTGCAGCTCATGCTTCTTACTTAAGCAAGAACCCAGCTCTTAACGTAACTATCGAAGGTCACGCTGATGAGCGTGGTACTCCTGAGTACAACATCGCTCTTGGTGAGCGTCGTGCACAAGCAGTAGCGAACTACCTGCAAGCACTAGGTGTTCAAGCTGACCAAATCTCAATCGTTAGCTACGGTGAAGAGAAGCCACTTCTTCTAGGTCAATCAGATGAAGTTTACGCTAAGAACCGTCGCGCGGTTCTAGTATACTAATTCGAGGTAATCCTCATGTTCAGTAACACTAAGCGCGCTGTTGCGCTTACGTTACTGGCAAGTGCAGCGAACTTTGCGTTCGCTGCACCAGCTCCAGTATCCGATCTCAACAGCACATCATCCGTCTCTAAGAGCCGTTCATCTGAAACGGAAGTAGAGCGTCTAGAACGTTTGCTCCAAAACCGCAATCGCGTTCAGCTCCAAATGCAACAGCAAATTGACCAAATGTCACAAGAGATCAGTGAATTGCGTGGTCAATTAGAGCGAAATAGCTACGAAATGAAACAAATGTTGCAACGTCAACGTGAGTTGTTTGTCGAGCTAGATCGTGTGCGTGGAGAAATCAAATCCGCGCCTGCGCAAGAAGCGAAACCGGCTAAAACAGGTGGTCAGTACACACCAAATGTTGATGAGCAAACGGCATACCAAAATGCAGTCGACCTCATCCTCAAGAAACGTGACTACACTGGCGCAATTGCAGCGTTCCAGCAGTTCCAGAAAGATTATCCTGACTCCACATACTCAGCGAATTCTCACTATTGGCTAGGCCAATTGTACTTCGCTAAGAAGCAGGACAAAGATGCTGTAAAGAGCTTTGCTGCGGTGGTGTCTTATAAAGACTCCAATAAGCGAGCCGATGCTTTGCTCAAGTTAGGTGAAATCGCTGAGCGTAATAACAATGCAGCTCAAGCGAAAAAGTACTACCAACAAGTGGTTGATGAATACCCAGGTAGTGCATCTGCAAAACTTGCCAGCTCTAAGCTGTAAGACGTTATGTTTTAAAAAGGAAGCTTCGGCTTCCTTTTTCTTTTCCGTTTCTTTATCGGTGTTGATCGAATAAATCGAGAGGAATGGCATCGAGCCTTTTACCCCCATCTTGCAACGGATTCTTTCAATCAGAAATGCTACCTGTAACAAAGATATACGGCTAGATAGCTAGAAATCCCCGCGACAAGTTGGTTTTTGAAAATTAACGAGGTTACAATACTCGGATTAAAGGAAGTTGCGTAGAGCAAGAGCAATGAGCCATATATTAGATAAAATCGACACTGTTTACCCATTCCCACCGAAGCCAGTTCCATTAAGCGAAGAAGAAAAAGCGTCTTACATTGAGCGCATTAAAAAGCTGCTAAAAGAAAAGGATGCGGTACTTATCGCACACTATTATACCGATCCTGAGATTCAAGCCCTAGCGGAAGAAACGGGTGGTTTTGTTGGTGACTCGTTGGAAATGGCGAAGTTTGGTAATCGTCATCCTGCAAGCACACTGATCATTGGCGGTGTTCGCTTTATGGGCGAGTCGGCCAAAATCTTAACACCAGAAAAGCGAATTCTAATGCCAACGTTGGAAGCGGAATGTTCGCTCGATCTTGGCTGTCCAGCGGATAAGTTCAGTGAGTTCTGTGATGCTCACCCTGATCACACGGTTGTGGTTTATGCAAATACGTCTGCCGCAGTTAAAGCTCGTGCCGATTGGGTCGTTACATCAAGCATTGCGCTTGAAATCGTGGAACACTTAGACGCTGAAGACAAGCCAATCATCTGGGGACCAGACCGTCACCTAGGGTCGTACATCGCTAATAAAACTGGCGCAGACATGCTGCTATGGCAAGGTGAGTGTGTGGTTCATGATGAGTTTTCTGCTGATGCACTACGCAAAATGAAGAGCGTGTATCCAGATGCGGCTATTTTGGTTCACCCTGAATCACCAGCAAGTGTCGTAGAACTTGCCGATGCCGTTGGCTCGACGAGTCAGTTGATCAAAGCAGCGAAAGCGCTTCCTCATAAACAAATGATCGTTGCGACAGACAAAGGCATTTTCTTTAAAATGCAGCAACTTGTGCCAGAGAAAGAACTTATCGAAGCGCCAACCGCAGGTGCTGGCGCAACATGCCGTAGCTGCGCACACTGCCCTTGGATGGCAATGAACGGTTTGAAAGCGATAGAGAAAGCGCTTAGTGAAGGCGGTGAAGAACACGAGATCTTTGTTGATGAAGAATTGCGTGTTAAATCGCTCATTCCGTTAAATCGTATGTTGGACTTTGCTGAGCAGCTAAATATGCAAGTGAAAGGTAATGCTTAAAAAGTAGGCGTAACTGAAAGTAAATCTCAAAAACCAGCCGAATATGGCTGGTTTTTTTGTGTCTTACTATCAATGAGTTACTATTGATGCAATCAATGAATGTCGAGGTTATAAATTTATGGCGGTGTGGTTAGTAGTTAAAAAGTGGCTTAGTTCACACCTTTTTAAATTGAGCAACCGAAGTCTTCTCATCTTTAGTGGCTTATATGTGAGCCTTTCATGGGGACTGCTCGTTCTCGCTGGTGAAACCGCATTAACAGACAGCTTCTCTAACTTTATCTATTACCTTATGGTTACGGCGAGTACGGTTGGCTATGGTGATCATTCTCCAGTGACAGATTTGGGTAAATGGGTTGTTGTACTGTTTGTGATCCCAGGCGGCTTGAGCCTATTCGCTGCATTATTGGGACGTGTCGCTGGAGCAGCGATGGATTACTGGCGAGCGGGTATTTTAGGAAAACGGAGAGTAAGAGTGGAAAACCATATTGTATTGTTGGGTTGGAATGGATCGAGAACGATGCACCTTATTCGCATGTTACAACATGAAGAAGAGGGGAAGCGTCCGATTGTTTTATGCAGCCGTTCAGAAATAGAAAACCCGTTGCCAGGCGAGATCAGTTTTATCAAAGTGACCAGCTACACGGATTCACAAGAGATGAAAAACGCCAATATTGCTGAAGCAGCTTGCGTTATTGTTGATAACCTCTCGGACGATATCACGCTGTCAGCCGCGCTGTACTGTGCTTCTGTGAATCCTTCCGCACATTTGGTCGCTTACTTTAAAGATGAGGCGTTAGGCCGTCTTTTAAGTCAACACTGTCCTAAAGCGGAATGCATACCTGCAGTTGGCGCAGAAATGCTGGCAAAAGCGGCGGTAGATCCAGGCTCAAGTGCACTTCACCAAGAGCTATTAGCTTCAACACGGGGTATGACTCAATACTCGGTCATTTATCCTGAAAGGCTGCCAGTAACTACTGTTGAGAGTCTCTTCGTTTTTCTCAAAAGACGTCATCATGCCACGCTAATTGCTTTTGACATTGGCCATGGTATCCAACTCAACCCAGATTTAGATGCAGAAGTACCACCGAGTACCAAGCTGTTTTACATTGCAGATGAACGTATTGAAGATTTTGCATGGAAAGAAATGAACAAGGAACAATAATGCACATGATTGCTGACCTGTTAGCAGGTTTTCCCAATTTTTTACTCTATTTTTCTGTTTCTATTATTTTCGTTTTGGCGTTTAAGTTCATCTACGTCAAGCTTACGCCTTACGATGAATGGCACCTGATCAAAGAAAAGCAAAATACAGCGGCAGCGATTGCACTAAGTGGCGCATTTCTTGGTTATTGTATTGCGATTTCGGGGGCTGCAAAAAACTCAGTCAACATTGTCGATTTTATGGTGTGGGGCGTTGTTGCAATGCTGGCGCAGATCATTGCATTTGCGATTGTACGTTTTGTTTTACTTCCAAAAGTGACTGAGCGTATCGAAAAAGATGAGCTGCCTGCCGGTATTGTATTAGCGGCTGTTTCTATATCGGTCGGTGTATTAAATGCCGCTTGTATGACGTACTAGGAGGGACGATGAAGCGGAGTGCTAACGTTAAACGTTCTTCCATGGACAAAAGTTTAAAGCTTGGGAAAATTATTCCCTTTGCTGCTTTTGGCGGTATTTTCTTCTTTGCGACACAAGAATCGAAAACCGAAGGCTACATTTTTTCTGACGCTGATGAATGCAAATCAAACTCGCCAGAGTTCAGTGAGCAGTGTGACATTGCTTATCAAGAAGCTTTGGCTCGCGCCGAACGAAATGCCCCTCGCTACAACAATGAGTTCGAATGTGAAAATGATTTTTACGAAGACGATTGTTACTACAGTTCCAGTTCCCGAGCTTATGTGCCTCACTTTGGAGGCTTCTTTTACAGTCGAGCACTGAGCGGTTTGAAAGGTTACAACAAGAGCTATTACTCTGAACCAATGTATCGCTATAAATCCAAATTCTATAATGGTGCCGGACAATTTTTTGGTTCCTATCGTAATCAGCCGACGAAGGTTGCGACCAGTAACCTAAATAAACGTGGTGGCGGAACTATTGGTAGAGCAATGTCTCGAGGCGGGTTTGGTAAAGCGGTATCGGTCAGCCGAGGCGGTTAATAAGCACTATGTTTCGACGAGAAATACAAGAACGAGAAAACTGGCGTGATTTAGCACGCCAGTTTGGTTTTGGCTTCCATTCCATGTATGACCAACCGTATTGGGATGAGAGTGCTTACTATCAATTCACGCTTGAGCAAATAGAGAACGATATTGAAGCGCCCACTGAAGAGCTGCATCAGATGTGTCTGGCTATTGTGGATGAAGTAGTTCGGAGTGAGAGGTTGCTGACGCAATGTGCGATCCCTGAATTTATGTGGGAGCAGGTTGCTTCTTCGTGGCACCGAAATGAACCCTCACTCTATTCGCGTCTGGATTTTGCATACAACGGAACTTCGCCAGCTAAGTTATTGGAGAACAATGCGGATACGCCGACCAGCCTGTTTGAAACGGGTTTTTGGCAGTGGGTGTGGTTAGAGGATGTTGTAAATAAAGGTCTAATTCACCAGAGCGCGGATCAATTCAACATTCTTCAAGACTTTTTGATTGAGCGTTTTTCCGAGATAGCCAAATATCAACCCGGGCAAACCCTTCACTTTAGCTGCTGCAAATACACTGAAGAAGATAAAGGGACTGTCCAGTATTTAGAAGATTGCGCGCGCGAAGCTGGGTTAGCGACGGCGTTTGTTTATGTCGAAGATATTGGTGCGACGGAAGATGGTCAGTTCGTGGATGCAGATGACAGAGCGATTCGTTGGATGTTCAAGCTTTATCCGTGGGAGTTTATGTTTGAAGAGGAATATGCGAAATACTTAGCGACCGCGAAAGTGAATTGGTTAGAACCCATGTGGAAGTCGATTCTATCCAACAAAGCACTTTTACCGTTATTGTGGGAGCGCTTTCCGAATCATCCTAATCTTTTACCTGCCTATTTTGCTAACAATTCAAAAGCGAACGGTTTGAAAGACTATGTAATCAAACCACTATTCTCTCGAGAAGGCGCAAATATTGAGATCGTCAAAGGTGGGAAACGCATACTCAAAACGGCAGGGCCTTATGAATCTAAATTCAATATCGTCCAGCAGTATCGTCCGTTACCCAAGTTTGGGCAAAGCCATACGTTAATTGGCAGTTGGCTAGTCAACGATAGAGCCGCTGGGATTTCGATTCGGGAAGACACTAGCTTAGTCACGCAAGATATGGCGCGATATATTCCACATGTGATTTTAACATGATCAAAAAAGCTCTCCATCCAGAGAGCTTTTGTCTATTCAGCGGTTCAATCTTGATGGTCGACAGCGTTGTGTCTTATTGTTCTTCAGCTAATGAAACACCGCGCTGAGTAAGACCACATAGCATCACTGGCATGGCATTGAAGATCTCTTCAAACTGTTCTAAGCCTTCCATGCCTTGTTCTGCCAACGTTTCAATGGTCGTTTCTGGATCGTAAAGCATCGTAAGAGAAAGCAAAACACCGCCGAGCAGAGCATTATCTTCGCTGTCCTCTGGCATTAGCGTTTCCCAGTCATCACGAGCAAGTTGCCAACCTTGTAATACACCTTCACAGAAATCACGGGTCTGGCTTGTTACAATATCTTGTTCATCTAACGCGCATCCTTCAGGCCACTGCCAAGATCCTTCTAGAAGAGCAGGACGAGTTTGGTTCCACATTTGTACAATCTCATCAATGTATTGCTCTAATTGCTCACCGTCAGTAAATGGCGCTGTTTCTTCACCACCCCATAAGAATGGCAACCACTCTTGAGGCATTAATACGTTTGGCGCAGCAGCCATCGCTGTTACAAAGCCTTGAGTTTTTGCTAGGTTTAGTAGTTTACCGTCAAGTTCTGGGAGAGAAAGGATGTCTTGTAGTTTCAAAATAGAATACCATTTGTTAATGGGCTGGTTGATTGCGCTCATCTTACCAATCAATTTGTGATAAATCGATATTAGGGAATGATTCACAGACATCTATGGAAATTCGCTCATCACTTAGAAAAAAAAGCATTCTCGCCCTGACACTGTACCTGTGTTTCTTTATTGCAACGATTGGTTCTGTTGCCTATTTGGTTGTCGAGCCTCCGGTTAGGCAAAAGCTAGAGCAAAACCTAGAGTTACGCACCCAACTGCTTGCACTTGAGATTAAAGAGCCTCTCCTTAGCTCTACTGGTGTATTGAGCAGCCTAGCAGGACTCGCACAGGGGACTGAAAAAATTCAATCTCTCAACACGACAATTCCGCATATTCTCCAATTGAGTGATGAGATGCTCGTCAGTGGTGGCGTATGGCCTAAACCAGAACTCAAAGCTGAACAATGGCGATATAAAAGCCTATTCTTCAATAAAAACAGTGATGGCGGTATTGACCAAATTCACTCCTACAATAATCCTGAATCTGGCGGTTATGACAATGAACCATGGTATAAGGCAGCAGCTGACGCGCCAGTTGGTTCTGTGAGTTGGTCTACGGTTTATATCGACACTTTTACTCAGGTTCAGATGATTACTGCGTCTTCCCCATATTATCAAAACGGTCAATTCGCTGGCGTTGTAACGGTAGACTTATCACTTGATGCACTTTTTCAGTTTATTCGAGAGCACACGAACCTGCATTCTTTAGGTGTGGTGGTTCGCGATGCTGACTCGAACGTGATTATTGAGCACAACTTCCAACTAACAGACGAAATTTATGTCAGTGAGCTTGATTTTGGAGAGTTCGATTGGCGCATGGAAGTTGTCAACGCGAAAGCTAAAGTAGCCGATCAAGTGTTTGAACAAGTCATGAGTGTTGAGGGGAGGATCATTCCATTCTTACTCTTGTGTGTACTGGTCGGGTATTACTTGCTGAATCGTTACATTGTCGAACCGATTGTCCGTATTGCCGCTAAGATTGATGACTCGAAAACTGGCGGGATCATAGACATTGATTACGATAGCGAAGATGAAATTGGACAGCTCATCGAGAAGTTCAATGAAAAAACCATCTATCTAGAGCAAGAGAGAATAAAAGCCCAGGCTTCGACGAACGCTAAAACGGCATTTTTAGCCACATTATCCCATGAGATTCGTACGCCAATGAACGGTGTATTAGGAACCGCTCAGATATTGTTAAAAACACCACTCACCGATGATCAACGTAAGCACCTGAGAACACTTTATGACTCAGGTGATCATATGATGACGTTACTTAATGAGATTTTAGATTACTCAAAAATTGAGCAAGGGCATGTTGAATTCGAAAATACGCCTTTCCCAATTGAGTCGATCATCGGCAGCATAAAAAGTGTTTATCAAACACTATGTTCAGAAAAAGGCCTTCGTTTTAGAGTCGTGTCTCATTTACCAACAGGGCGCTGGTACAACAATGACAAAGCCCGTCTGCGCCAAGTATTGTTTAACCTACTAAACAACGCTGTCAAGTTCACCGACCGAGGCATCGTAGAGGTAGAGCTGACCGAGAAATCGAACAAGGCAGGTACCAAGCTTATTCTCGCGGTGAAAGATACGGGTATCGGTATTTCTCAAGAAGCGCAAAAACGCATTTTCCGTCCTTTTGAACAAGCGGAGTCCTCGACGACGAGGCGGTTTGGTGGGACAGGGCTTGGTTTAGCGATAGTAAAAGAAATTGCCGAGCATATGGGAGGGCATGTGATTGTGCAGAGTCAAGAGAATGTCGGGACAACCTTTACCGTCGAGATCGCGCTTACGCCTTGTGAGCCTGGGAAAGTGGAAGCAGTCAATGCACATAAGCTGAATTGCAAAGGTTTGAAAGCGCTCATTGTCGAAGACAACCGAACAAATGCGATCATTATGGAAACTTTCCTAAGAGCCAAAGGCTTTGAGTGCACAAGTGTTGAAAATGGTCAGCTTGCCGTCGATGAGGTGGCCGTTCAGTCATTTGATTTGATATTAATGGACAATCATATGCCTGTTCTTGATGGTGTTGGGGCGATATCAGCCATTCGAGCGATGAGTTCGCCTGTAAAGTCGGTACTGATCTTTGGCTGCACAGCGGATGTATTCAAAGAAACACAAGAGCGCATGATAAATGTAGGAGCCGACCACATAATTGCGAAACCAATTGTGGAGTCTGAATTAAATGATGCGTTGTATCTCCATGCAGCACGGTTATACCAATACCAGTCGGACTTTGGTGATAATACAACGGATATCCTTGATGCGGAAAAGTGGCTACTAAACTTCTATGTTGCTCTAGATAATGGTCATCTCAACGAAGCGTTAGAGGCTATTTCAGCGATTATTGCTCAAGTCACCCCTGATGCTAATAAAGACGTTTCTTTAGTTGCCGAGCGAATAAGGCGTAACTTAAAGCGTCAGCAGTCTCCAAACCAAGATGATATCGACACCTTAACGCTCTTGCTCGCATCATCATAGCTTAATCCATATAGCGCGATTCAACGCAATCATGAATTGTCTTTACGCTTCATACCTAACCTTAGCTGAATCGTCTATTTTTTCCTTACTTTCAATGAGCTTAGCTCTGCTGTTGGATCCTGTCATAAGAGAAACTGTGCGGCTCTCAGTTGCGCTCACATCGGGAATACTCTGAATTTTTACAACTCAGTAGCATAAGTTATTAGAATGATCGTTTATTCCCCGAACTTTATCCTAACCCTACATCCAAACAATCACTTATCCCACTTTTTGTGTAAGTTAAATCCGTATTTTTCTACCATTTTTACGTCATTTTAAGCGTGTTTAGTTGTTAGTGGTGAAAAAAACTACTTTCATTTTAAAAAATGGTTATAAATTTACAACTTGATTTCAAATACAGTGCCATGCGCTGCTTTTTATGTGATTTAATTGTCTTATTAACTGGTCATGTATTTGTTTGATGGTTGATAGTTTTATTTTGTTTATTGTTGGTAGTATTTAATTTTAGGGGTTAGTTAATGAAGTCTCGTGGACCATTTTGTATTCGTCACGCCGCAGCGGATACCTTTGCTATGGTTGTTTTTTGCTTTATCACAGGGATGATTGTCGAGATTTTGATTTCAGGGATGACGTTTGAGCAATCTTTAGCATCACGTACACTATCTATTCCAGTGAATATTGCTATTGCTTGGCCGTATGGCGTTTTTCGTGATTGGGTGCTACGTCAGGGCAACAAGGTATCGCCGTCTTCATTTATGAAAAACGTATCTGATCTGGTCGCTTATGTGCTATTTCAGTCTCCAGTTTATGCAGGAATTTTATTCGCAGTTGGTGCGTCTACAGACCAAATAGTGACCGCGGTGACAAGTAACGCCATTATTTCTTGCGGTATGGGTGTGTTGTATGGGTACTTCTTGGACATGTGCCGCCGTTGGTTCCGTGTTCCCGGCTATTCTCAAGGCATCTAAATGACCCAGTTTTGCTCAATTTAGTTACTTAGTGAGCAATCGAGTGGAAAAGGGCGCTTTTTTTTATGTTTAGCCTTGACCATCAGGCACATAATCATTAAATTAGCGCCTCGTTAGCCAATGATGCTAACAAAAATTGATTCGGTGAGTTGTCCGAGTGGCTGAAGGAGCACGCCTGGAAAGTGTGTATACGGCAACGTATCGAGAGTTCGAATCTCTCACTCACCGCCACATTTGAGCCCTAGCAGAAATGCTGGGGCTTTTTCGTATTACGCGACAAGTTCAATCCCAGAGCTGTATATCGTATTGATTCTCAATTACTCATTGAGTCGGCAAGCCCTTCAAAAAGCCTCCTTTTTATTCATCTTTTGTTACACATTTTCCGTGCAGGTCGTGCGTTTTTATTCGCATGTTGTGATGAGCGTTCCTTATTAAATTTTCCACAAAATCAATTAATTGTTGAAATTAGAACGCTTGTCAAAAAGTCATCAGATATCATGTTTAATAGAGTCTTTTACCTAATGGGATACTCTATTTGTTTGATATAATTTCTGGCAGTTTGTATACCATAATTAAAGAGAGTCTATTCATGTTCCAGAACTTAACGATCAAGCAGAAGATAGTGATTCCGCTGTCACTGATTATTGGATTGTTTATTGTGAGCTCTGTATTAAACGTTATGACAAGTTGGAAACAATCTGAGTTGAGTGAAACACTTAACGAACAGATAGTGCCGAACTTATTAACGATTGAGGATGCTTACCGCGATCTTTACCAAGCTACATCTGCAATTCAAGGTGTTGCTCTTTCTGATACTCAAACCGATATTGACCACCACATCGGTGAATACAAAGACAACGCATACAAAGCGCTGCCACGTATGGAGAAAATGATTGAGCTATCGCAAGCTGGCGTGATGCCTTCTTCACACGGTAATGAAGTGAGAAAGCTTGTCTCCCTAGGTGAAAAATGGTTGGCGAGTTATGAAGCGATGTTGCGTTTACCTCAATCACAATGGCTTGGTTACTACAACGAACACAAACACACCTTTGAAAATCAGTTTATCGAGGTAAGAGCGCAACTTAATGTTGTGAAAGATGTGATAGAAGAAAAACAAAGCTTATTGAAAGATGAAATCTCAGCAGCTGCATCAAGAGCAGAGTTAATTCTTGAAGCGGGCATTGTGATTGTTATTCTGGCCGCTATTGCGATGGCATTTTTGTTGTTGCAAACCGTCGTGAAGCCTATCAACGATATCAAAAATGCGATGACAGAAATTGCTTCTGGTGAAGGTGATTTAAGCCAGCGAATCGATGTGAAAACACAAGACGAAATTGGCAATTTAGCGAACGCGTTTAATCAGTTTGTGTCTAAAATCCAAGCGACAGTTTCTCAAGTAATTGAAAGTTCGAATACCTTGCGTAATGAGATGGAAAATCTTAGCTCGTTGACCACGACCATCGCGAACTCGACCGTTTCACAGCAAAAAGACAGCGAGGCGGTAGCGGCGGCAGTGCATGAAATGCAAGTCACCAGCAGAAATGTCAGCGATAGCGCTAACGAAGCTGCGGTTGCGAGCCAAACAGCAAATGATGAACTTACCAATACCAATATTATTTTGGATCAAACCGTTAGCTCAATTCGTAGCCTCGCAAGTGAAATCGAAAGTGCAAGCCACGTCATTAACACATTGGATCATGATGTGAGTAACATTGCTTCTGTATTGGATGTCATTCGTGGTATCGCAGAGCAAACGAACTTATTGGCGCTTAACGCAGCGATTGAAGCGGCTCGTGCAGGAGAACAAGGGCGAGGCTTTGCTGTTGTCGCAGATGAGGTCCGCTCGTTAGCCAGTCGCACACAACAGAGCACGGGTGAAATCCAAACCATGATTGAAAAGCTACAATCTGGTGCAGGACAAGCCGTAGAAGTGATGCGTGGTAGCCAAAATAGCAGTGATGAAACAATTCAATCGGCAGGGAGAGCGAGTCAATCCCTTTCTGAAATCTTGAACGCGATTTCACGTATGAACGAGATGAACACACACATTGCAACGGCTGCAAGCCAGCAAAGTACGGTAAGTGACGAAGTAAATAGCAACGTACAAGGCATTGCAGATAGCAGTACATCTATTGTGGAAATCGTCAACCAAGCGCAAGCATCTTTAGCCATGTTATCAGAGCAAACCCAGCGCTTAGATCATCAGGTTAGTCAGTTCAAAGTATAAGCTGAGAACTGCAGTCTCACTGACGAAATAACCCGCTTCTTAGCGGGTTATTTTTTAGATAAGGGTCGAACCTGATTTGTGAAGGCTCGACTATATTTACATTCCTCTTTTACTTAACTTTGTATACCAGAGGGGTAAATAATCCTAGACAGCGGTGACAAACTCTGTACAGCGTGATGATGCTTTTATCATCACTTTTGCTGCTTTTTAACCATTGCAATTGCTCACAGGAAAGTGTGATTTCCAACCCAAAATCTTCAAATTTGAGAACTTCATTACACCTTTACCATAAACGTTTTTCGTAAGCGTATAGAACTGTAAATTTTGTTGTATGTACAACACTGGGTAATTATCATCCTAATTAATTTGTTCTGGATATACATCCGTTAGTCATCATTAAGTCATTCTAGAAGTTTTTAGCAAGGAATCTTGAAGGCTTGTAGGTAAAAGAGAGAAAAATTCATGAGACGTAAAACCACGCTATCTCTGCTGATTGCGTCGAGCCTTTTTGTGGTTGGATGTCAACCTAGCGAAGAAGGATCGAGCCAAGGTAGTGGTCCTGCGCCCGCAACCGAAGTTGAAGTGTTAACGGTGGAGCCAACTCGCCAAGCGTTAACTGTCGAGTTGCCAGGTCGTAGCCGTGCATTCAAAGAAGCGGAAGTTCGTCCGCAAGTTACAGGCATTATTTCAGAGCGAAATTTTGTTGAAGGCGGCCTTGTTGAACAAGGACAGTCCCTATATCAAATTGATGATTCATCATTTCAAGCGGATTTGCTGAGCGCTGAAGCGGAATTAATCCGAGCTCAAGCAGCGGCAGAATCGACCCATGCCACAGTGAAGCGTTACAGAACCTTGATCACCAAAAAGTCCATCAGCCAACAAGATTTGGATGAAGCAGAAGCAGCATACAAGGAAGCGCAAGCACAGGTCCTAGTCGCAAAAGCTAAGATCAATACGGCAAAAATCAATTTAGATTACACGCAAGTGAAAGCTCCGATTAGCGGTGTGATCGGTAAATCGAGTGTGACGGCGGGTGCGTTGGTTACGGCTAACCAAGCAGCCAAATTAGCGACCATTCAGCAGCTTGATCCTATCAACGTTGATATTGTGCAATCATCCGCGCAACTGCTGCGTTTAAAAGCGGCTCTTTCCCAAGGTCATATGCAAGAAGATGACTCTGCGCAAGTTACATTGATGCTTGAAGATGGCAGCACGTACGAACATAAAGGCACGATGAAATTTACCGAGGTTAATGTGAACGAAAGTACGGGTAGCGTGACGCTTCGTGCTGAATTCCCAAACCCTGACGGTTTGTTACTACCAGGAATGTTTGTTCGTGCGACGGTTATTACTGGTGTTGACCCTGACGCGATTCTGATACCACAAAATACCGTTTCTCGTGATGCGACAGGCAAAGCAACAGTGATGATGGTGAATGGTGAGAACAAAGTGGAAGCGAGACCAGTGAAGACAGCTGAAGCGATCAATAATCAATGGCGTATTATTGATGGTTTAAACGCAGGCGATAAAGTCATTACTGCTGGGTTACAAAAGGTAGGTCCAGGCAGCCCTGTAACTATCCAAAACGGTGAGCAGGAGTAATCATGGCACGATTTTTTATCGATCGTCCGGTATTTGCTTGGGTTCTCGCGATTCTAACGATGTTGGCGGGGGTAATGTCATTATTCAATTTACCCGTCTCGCAATACCCAACGATTTCACCGACAACGATCACCATCAGTGCACGTTATCCAGGTGCATCAGCGAAAACCGTTGAAGACTCGGTAACGCAGGTTATCGAGCAAAATATGACGGGATTAGATTATCTTCGCTACCTATCATCGAGCAGTGATGCATTCGGTAATGCGACAATTACCCTGACGTTTGATAGCGAAGCTGATCCTGATATCGCGCAAGTACAGGTGCAGAACAAGCTGCAATTGGCATTGACATCATTGCCGATGGAAGTACAAAACCAAGGTATCGTCGTGAATAAATCCAACACGGCGTTTCTCATGGTGGTGGCAGTTTATTCTGAAGATCCTGACTTTACAGAAAACGATATCGGCGACTTTGTTGTAACGAATATTCAAGACCCGATAAGTCGTGTAACTGGCGTAGGACAAGTGCAGGCGTTTGGTGCGCAGTATGCGATGCGAGTCTGGCTGGACCCATTTAAGCTTACGCAGTTCAACTTGACCGCAATCGACGTAGCAAATGCGATCAGTGAACAGAACGCGCAAGTTTCTTCTGGTCAACTTGGTGCAGCACCTGCGCAGGAAGGCCAGCTGTTGAATGCAACGATTTCGTCTGCAAGTCGTTTGAGCAGTGTAGAAGAGTTCCAAGACATCATTCTTAAGTCTGACGCCAGCGGTTCGAATGTTTATTTGAAAGATGTGGCTCGTGTTGAACGTGGTGCAGAAAGTTATGACATTCGAGGCCAATATAATGGCTTCCCAGCATCGGGTTTAGGTATTTCATTAGGTACTGGTGCAAACGCGCTTGAGACAGCCAATGCGGTGAAAGAGCGTTTAGAACAACTGAGTGCTACGTTCCCAGAAGGGTTACAGATTGCTTACCCATTTGAAACGACGCCATTCGTCAAAGCCTCGATTCAAGAAGTGGTTAAAACGCTATTAGAAGCCATTCTTCTTGTGTTCTTAATCATGTATCTGTTCTTGCAGAACTTCCGTGCGACGATCATTCCAACGATCGCAGTGCCTGTCGTACTGCTCGGCACCTTCGCTATTTTGTACGCGACTGGATTTAGCGTAAACACGTTAACCATGTTCGCGATGGTTCTGGCTATCGGTTTGCTGGTGGACGATGCCATCGTTGTGGTGGAAAACGTCGAGCGTGTGATGCATGAGGATGGGTTAGAGCCCAAAGAAGCGACCAAAAAATCGATGGGGCAGATCACTGGTGCTCTGATTGGTGTAGGTCTGACGCTTTCTGCGGTATTCGTCCCTATGGCGTTTATGTCTGGTTCTACCGGGGTTATTTACCGTCAGTTCTCGATAACGATTGTGGCGGCGATGACACTTTCAGTTTTGGTGGCGATAATTCTGACTCCAGCATTATGTGCAACATTACTGAAAAAAGGCGATGCTGAGCTTCTAGAAAAGAAAGGCTTCTTTGGCTGGTTTAACCGCAAGTTTGATGCGATGACAGCTGGCTATGAAACCGGCGTTGCTAAACTCCTCAAGCGCACAGGTCGAATGTTGGTTGTATTTTTGGCAATGAGTGCAGGTGCGGGCTGGCTGTTTATGAACCTTCCGACGTCATTCTTGCCGGATGAAGACCAAGGCACGGTATTCTCAATGGCCATTTTGCCGCCTAACTCAACGCAAGAGCAGACGGAAAAAACACTTGAGAAAATGCGCGACTTTTACCTTGTGGATGAGAAAGACAACGTGAAATCCGTCTTCTCCGTTGCGGGCTTTAGTTTTGCAGGCCAAGGCCAAAACATGGGGATGGCCTTTATCGGTCTGAAAGATTGGTCAGAGCGTGAAGCGCCGGGTGCTGATGCAGCTTCCATTACGGGTCGAGCGATGGGGTACTTCTCAACCATCAAAGAAGCACTGGTGTTTGCATTTGCACCTCCTGCGATTCAAGAATTGGGTAACTCGACAGGCTTTGATTTCTATCTTCAAGATTCGTTGAACAAAGGTCACGACGCATTAGTCGCTGCGCAAGGTCAACTGCTTGGCATGGCTGCACAAAACCCGAAACTTGTCGGTGTTCGTCCGAACGGTCAAGCAGATGCGCCAATGTACAAAGTGAACATTGACCACGTTAAACTGCGTGCTCTGGATGTTAGCATTAATGATGTCAACCAAATCCTGTCAGCGGCATGGGGCGGAGCGTACATTAACGACTATATTGATCGCGGTCGAGTGAAAAAAGTCATGATGCAAAGTGATGCGGAATACCGTATGCAGCCAAAAGACTTCGATTCATGGTACGTGCGCAACTCAAAAGGTGAGATGGTGCCTTTCTCTGCCTTTGCGAGCGGAGAGTGGACGTATGGTTCACCTCTTTTGCAGCGTTTTGATGGTTTGCCAGCGATGAATATCCAAGGCGGCGCAGCTCCTGGCGTCAGTACTGGTGAAGCTATGGCAGAAATTGAAGCAATGGTAGAAAAGCTACCAGAAGGCTTCACGGTGAACTGGAATGGTATTTCGTATGAAGAGCGCCTTTCCGGAAACCAAGCGCCAATGTTATATGCGCTGTCTATCCTCGTCGTATTCTTAGTTCTCGCCGCTTTGTATGAAAGTTGGTCAGTACCTTTCGCCGTGGTGTTAGTTGTGCCTCTTGGTGTGCTTGGTGCTGTGCTCGCGGTAATGACGCGAAGTATGGACAACGATGTATTCTTCCAGGTGAGTTTATTAACGACGGTTGGCTTGGCAACTAAAAACGCCATTCTGATTGTTGAGTTTGCGAAAGATTACTACGAGAAAGGCGCTGGCCTTATCGAAGCAACCCTGCATGCCGTTCGTGTTCGTCTGCGCCCAATTATTATGACATCGCTTGCCTTTGGTCTAGGTGTAGTACCGCTTGCTATCAGCTCTGGCGTGGGCTCAGCAGGTCAAAATGCGGTAGGTACTGGTGTACTTGGTGGCATGATCAGTGCAACGATCTTAGGTATATTCTTTGTGCCAATCTTCTTTGTGGTGGTTGAGCGATTGTTTGATCGACGTGCGAGAAAAGAATCGGAGGCAGAGTTGTCTGAGATTAATCCTAAACCAGCTCAGCAAAGCGAGTAAGACTTGGTTGCTGTAACTAAGTTATACTGGTGAGAATAAACACGATAAAAGGGCGCTTCGGCGCTCTTTATTTTATGTTTTCACTTGGTGGTCACCGTCTTTGACGCAAACTTGAAGGGGGAGCGTTTTGCCTTATGCAGAATCTGTTTATTCCTTCCGACCGAATGAAAGCCTAAAGAAGAACAAACGACGATGAAAGATCAGAAAATCTCCCCAATTTCCGTTTTGGATCAAAGCCCTATGTTTGTCTGCGGTGTGATGCAGCGAATGTACCGCAATCGTGCTCAAGCCGAGCTCTCTCGGCAAAATTTAATGACACTCGAGATGGCAAGTGCACTGGCCGCTTTGGAAGAGTTTCAACCCATGAGTCAGCAAGCGTTGGCTGACGCGGTTCGAACTGAGCGAAGTGTAGCAAAGCGAATGGTGGATAATTTGGAAAAGCGAGGGTTTGTTCAAGTTTCTAAAAGCAAATCGAATCAGCGTCTTAAAATGCTCAGCATGACAAAAGAGGGGGCAAACGCTTTAAAGCAAGTGCATCAAATCATGACGAATTTACAGAAAGAATTTTTTGCTTGTTTGTCTGAATCAGAAGCGAGTGAGTTTTTTCGTCTGGTAAGAAAACTCACTTTTGCGAATCACGACCAGTAGCTTATCTTAATGCTATCTAGCGCGCCTTTACTTTATCGCTGGCCAATTATATTAAGTCGTAAAACTTAAGAAATAGAATGCCCAACGTACACGTGACGGTAGAAAGCACCGTAGTGAGTGCGATGATATTTGCGGCTAATGTGGCATTGCCTCCCATCGAACGTGCCATGACATAACTGGCTGCTGCCACTGGGGAAGCGTTCATAAAGAAAAGAATACCTAACTCAATTCCTCGAAAACCTACTAAGTAAGCACCAATAGTGATCATTACGGGTGCCACGATGAGCTTGTAACTGCTTGCAAACCAAGATGGACCTTTCTCTTTTCTCATCAAGCTAAAATCGAGTGAGCCGCCCGTACACAACAGCGCTAAAGGTAATGTCATTTTGGACAAGTAGTCCCCTGCATCAATAACAACATTCGGTACTGGAATAGAGAGCAAATAGAAAGCCATCCCTAGGACGATTGAGATTATCAGTGGATTCCTCGTCAGTGTTCGGCCCATCATTTTTGCGGCTTGTGGGACAGAAGTTGCGCCTTTGGGAGATAAGCAAATTACCGCTTGGACGTTGTAAATAAACGTGGTAACCGCGACATAAAGCGCTGCTAACGCCACACCTTGAGAACCATACGCATTGGCAACGTAAGCGATGCCAATAATACCTGTGTTTGCTCGGAACCCGCCTTGGATAAGAACACCTTGGTCAGGCGATGCTTTGAACAGAAGCTTGACCGAAAGGTAGGTGAAAATAAAAAAAGAAACACTAGCGATAACGCCGAAATTGACAAAGCCACTTGCCGCTGAAAAATCGTGTTCTGAAGCCACAATACTGACAAATAACATCGCAGGTAGCGTAACTTGAAACACCAGTTTGGAGCCCACTTCGATAAAATTATCGTTGATCAGCCCTATGCGTTTGAACATCACGCCAAGTATTAACATTAAGCAGATAGGGCCGGTTATCGACAAAGAGAATTGCAACTGATGTAGAACAGCTTCCATGTAAGTACCCGCAGCAAAAGAAAATATTCCTGCTGTCTATTAAGCCATAAACTCTGGGAGACAGGATAGAAAAGTGATGAAATTTTCCTCTTTTGTTGTTTCCAGAACCATTTGCATTCCAAGTTATGGACGAGGTCCCAGTTTAACAAAGCTGCACTGGTTCTATGCGCGATATGTTGGTTTACTACTTATCGTGATGCATCCACATGCGTATTAAATAAAAGGGTTGGTCATTGTGGTTATGGATAGGAGTTCATCGATGAAAAGGAAACACAACAAAACCGTACTTTGTGCATTTGTCTCAGGTTCGGTGTTTGGTGCAGCTTTAGTCATTGCGATGTCTTTACCAATGTAATCGTTTCTGTAGGCTCTTTGAATACTCACGCTAATTCAATACAAAAACAGATTGAGTTCAGCTTGATGTACTGTTAGTTTGAAAACATGAAAATACACGTTAGCCCTTCATCAACAACCTTCTTTTGGTGGCGCTCTAAATAGAGCGGCACGGAATAGTCACATTCTTAAGCTGCTGGATGGTAGCTAAGAGTGTTTGATCTTTTTATCTCCAGTAGCGATCTATTAAATACTTGGAGATAAATATGAACACCATTCAAAGTACATCGCAGCGCGAAATTATCCTTACCGGCGATCGAGCGACAGGTCCATTACATCTAGGGCACTATATTGGTTCATTGCAACAACGAGTCAAATTGCAAACGGAGCACGAGCAAACGATCTTAGTCGCAGACATGCAAGGTTTGACGGATAACGCCCACAACCCATCAAAGGTATCCTCCAATATTCTCAATGTCGTTGCGGATTATCTGGCCGTTGGTATCGACCCCACACAAACCACGATCACGTTGCAATCTCAAATACCAGCGTTAGCTGAGTTAACGATGTATTACAGCAATCTTGTCTCTATTGCGCGTTTAGAGCGTAATCCCACGGTTAAAAATGAGATTCAAAGTAAAGGCTTTGAACGCTCTATTCCCGCTGGTTTTTTAACGTATCCAATTTCTCAAGCTGCCGATATTACGGGGTTCCACGCGACGTTGCTTCCGGTAGGTGATGACCAACTGCCGATGTTGGAGCAAACTAATGAAATCGTAAGAAAAATAAACCACCTGGGTGGAAAAGATATTCTTAAAGAGTGCCGTCCATTACTTAGTGATGCCCCTCGTTTGCCGAGTACTGATGGCAAAAATAAGATGTCTAAAAGCATGGGGAATGCAATCAACCTAGGGGCGTCTGAAAAGGAGATTTCTGCGGCGGTGAAATCTATGTATACCGACCCCAATCACCTGAAAATTGAGGACCCTGGCCAAGTCGAAGGGAATATTGTATTTACCTACCTCGATGCTTTTCATCCTGATAAAAACTATGTCGAACAGCTAAAAGACCATTATCGACGAGGTGGGTTAGGTGATGGTTTGACCAAGAAAGTGTTAGAAGAATGCCTACAAGAGATGCTTCGCCCTATTCGAGAAAAGCGCGCTATGTATTTGAATGATAAAGCACAACTGATTGATATTTTAAAACATGGTAGTGAGCGTTCTCGCGAGAAAACCGAAAAAGTGCTATTTGATGTGAAAGATGTATTTGGTTTGAATTTGTTCTGAATTAAAAAACAAGGTTCTGAATAAAAGGCACGGCTGTTTATTCGTAACGTGCCTTTTGGACTTTCAATTCCCATCAATGAAAGCTGACATTTAAGAAGAAAAGAACTCGCGGCGAAAATCCGCTATTTCTTGTTGGTAATAACTGTGCCATTCCGGTTCTGATAAACTAGCATGGCTGGTGGCTCTCTCTTTTCTGAGTCTGGACTCAAGTTGTTGCAATGCTTGTTGGTAATCTCTGACTTGCTCTTTTTGCTGGGCAATTTGTTGCTGACGATCGTGAATCTCTTCGCTTTCGTCCTTCGTTAAGTAAGTTTTTTGCAGCTCTGCGATGATGGTTTGGCGATCTGGAAAGCTCATGCTATTGGGTATTAGGGCGACTGCACGCTCATATTTTGCTTGGTCGTTTGTAAGCCCGATAGCCTCTGCATTTTCTTGCCAGTCTATGATGAGTTGCTCGAAAGCTTGCAAAAAGCTTTCTGGACTTTGCGTGTTGAGCTGTTGGGCCTCTAAATTGAAATCGTATAGGGCGAACTCATCCGCGAAAATAACATCAGCCAACTCGCCCCAAATGCCTCTCGCCTCGGCTTTAAGTTGTGCAATACGTGAGGCTAGTGGTTGTTGCTCATCAAACAACAAATTACCCACACTTTCTTGCCATTGACTGTTGAGTTGATGGTAGCTCGCCAAAAGTTGAAATCGTGCTGAAGATAAATAAGGCTCGAGCAAGGCTAACTGTTCCTCACAGTCGCGGTTCGACATGCACTCATGCCAAAATGACTCAAGCTCTGCGACTAGTTCTCTCCCTTTGAGCAGAGTTAGTCTCTCAGTCGTTATTTGAGTCGCAGAAGGGAGCTCTGCGGTCTGTGGTGAAGCCTCTGCACTGGGAGCGATATTGCTTGTTTTTAGTGATGTACTGGGGACGTTCTTATTTTTTGTCTTTGGAGCAGAAGCGGACACGGCTGCTTCTTGCTGCCCATCTTGACTGAAAGTTAAAAACATCATGCCCGCCATAATGGCGGACATGATTATCAACGCGATTTTCTTCATGGCTTGATTGTTGCGCTAACTGGGAAATGGTCAGAAAGGTTGTAGTGTTTCCATAAACTTTCTGAAGTTGTACGCGGCACGTCCACACGGTTGTCATTGAATGATTTCACACCGTATTCGCTACTCACCATGACATAGTCAAGGTATTCCACGTTTTCGCCGCCTGATAACGCCTCACCTGCGAAGTTATTGATACGGGGATCAAAGGTTGACTCCGTGTAACCAGAATACTGAGGCTCTATGGCGCTTAAGTTAGCGATCATTTGTTGGTAGTCACCAGGGAACTTTCTTTTGTTTACGTTAAAGTCGCCGCTGTATACCACAGTTTCGCTTGAAGGAATGTTGAGAGATTTAGCGAGTGCGCGGATTTGTTTGAACTGGCGCTGACGATACTCGCGAGCGGTGTCTGTATCGAAAGATGCGGTATGGGTAGCAAATACATGGTAAGCCTGACCACCTTTAATAATTTCCGCATAATTCACGCCTTTGTCGGCAAAGCAGTCTGTGCCAGAGCAGTCGGGGAAGACATATTGCGCTTCATTCACGATAGGATAGCGACTGACAATGATCACCCCACCATCATGAATATTAACGCCTTCTTTATCTAACATTTTAGTTTGGTACGGATATTCCTTAGCTAACTCACGTAGGAATGCTTCACGACCGCTTGCAAACACTTCTTGCAGCGCTAATACATCATAACCTTTGACGTATTGAGGAATCAGTTCGTAACGATCACCGATGTGCGATGCAATAGCCGTAAGAGCCCAGATGTTGTATGTCATCAACTTAAGGTTTTGTTCTTCGTTATCGACAGATTCATTTACTTTGCTTGGTGTGATGGTGTAATAAAGATCGTCGTATCGAGCGGTACTGTCTGACTTAAATGCCAGTTCGGTTTCTCGGATGCCAAAAGCGTTAGTGTTGGCACGATGAATATTACGATCATCTTTAAGAGATAAATCTACATCGGCCGCCGATAAGCCATATTCAATGGTTGAATTATACCAATGACCTTCCATGACCTGATTGAGTGTTATGCTTTCACCTTTAGGGCTAGAAACCACAGTTTCAAAACGGTAAGTTTGGTTGGATTTCACGCCTTCCCAACGATTGAAGCTCAATACAGGTTTGGTTTCCCACGGACCAAGTACTTGTACATGTTGCTGCCACTCTTCTCCGTATTGAAGTAAATCACTGCCTTCGTGCTTTACTTGAATAGTTAAAGGCTGATCAGAGTTATTGGTTAGATAAACATCTGTATCTGCAATGCTTGGCAATGCCACCAAGCCACTTAATAAAAGACCCCACTGCGATAATTTCATCTTATTTTTCCATCATTTGAACTAGAGCAATCATTCTTGTTTATAAATATTACTTGCACGTTAAATATGGATGACATCGAAGCCAGTACTGAAAATTGTTATCAGAATGTGATCTTTATTCAATGGTGCGGAGTCGGGGTAGAGAGTTACTGGCTGCTTAAGCGGCTGTAAATAATAGCGATGGTTAACGAATCGTACTCACTGCAATCAAGTTGTCATCTTCGCTCTATAAGTTGTGCGGCGTCATTCATCCAGCCACATGGCTAGAACTTAAATTGATAGATGGAGCACCATGGCTAGAGCAGTAAATCCAATCGATGAAACCATCATTAAATTACTACAAGACCAAGGTTTGATTAGAAGCGAAGCAGAAGCTCGTTTAAAGAAAGAGGTATACCGCTTGCAGCCTAATGAGATTGAAAAAGTCAAAAATTATGCCCAGCACTTTGGCATCAACGCTAAAGAAAAACTCATCGATGAGATCTTAGAGTTGCGCCGGGAAGCGCTCATAAAAAAATGTAGACACAATACGGAGCATGCGAGCCTATCTCTAAAATAGCACGTGATAAAAATATCAATTACTGGTCAAGATTTGATCTCTCAGGCCGATGTATATAAGAGCGATCAATGATATCGAGCGCAAAAAACAGTGTGTTTTAGAGGTTAAGCTTTCACTTAAGTGAGAGGTTTGGAAAGGCTGCAGGGAGAAAGTGCATGCGTATTAAAGACTTAAGTGTCGTAAAGAAAATATCGGTTAGTTATTTAACCGTTTTTGCCGTGTTTGGTTTAGTGTCAGTAATGTTGGTACAAGGTTTGTTAACACTGAATAAAGACATCTCAGTGCTAACGGATAAAAGCTTACCTTCTGTTGCGATTTTGAAAGGTATCCAAGTTGATATTACTAAAGTGCGCAAAGATGAGTTCTCTTTATTGCCAAACGCAAATCATCCCAAAATTGGTGAGTGGTTAAAAGGCCTCGACCAATGGCGTTCTGATGTGCAGGCTGGTATTGCAGAATACGAAAAGCTCGACCTTAATCAGCGTGAAACGCAGTCTTTTAACGTTTTTAAAGAAACCTGGAATCAATACATCAAAGAAACGAAGACTTACAACGCACTGCTAAGCCAAGGTGATGCTGAAAGTGCAAATGATGTGATTTTATCGAGTTTCGATACTTACTCAAAAGCGTTGAGCAGCTTGGATGATACCCTCGCGTTGAACGATGAGTTGGTGAATTTGATTGGCGAAGAAGTACAAAATGAAGCGGCGTTTACACAATACAGCGCTGCTGTTGGTGCGCTTGTCGTCGCATTGGTCATGGTAATGTCTGCCATGTTGCTTTCTCGAGTCATTTGCGGGCCTGTTGATCGAGCATTGGAATTCGCTTCTAAAATCGCCAAGGGTCAATTGAATAATCAAATCGACGAAAGTGAATTGAGCAAAGACGAGTTAGGAACGTTGCTCAAAGAGCTTGTCGGTATGCAAACAAACTTACATTCGCTGGTTTCTGAGATTAATGACTCAACGATTCAGCTAACGGCAGCAGTAGAGGAAGTGAGTGCTATTTCTTCTCAGACCGCTTCTGGTATGCAAAATCAACAAATTGAACTTAGCTCGGTGGCTTCTGCGATGACAGAAATGCAAGCTGCTGTAAGTGAAGTGGCACAAAATACCGAAGTTGGCGCGACCTCTGCTTACTCGGCAACGGAAGTGGCTAAACAAGGAACGGCGACGTTACAACAAACTATCGCAGTAATTGAGCGTGTATCACATACGATCCAAGAGTCAGATGAACTGGCACGTGAGCTTGAATCTAGCTCAAACAATATCAATGTGGTCGTAGATGTGATCCGCGGGATTGCGGAGCAAACAAACTTGTTAGCACTGAACGCCGCAATTGAAGCTGCTCGGGCTGGTGAACAAGGACGTGGGTTTGCTGTTGTGGCAGATGAGGTTCGTTCTCTGGCGCAACGCACTCAAGACTCCACTTCACAAATTGTGGAAATTGTTAATCAACTACAAGAGAGCAGCAGCAAAATAGGGCATTCAAGCCGTGATTGTCAGGAGGGGATTTCTCAGTGTGTTGAGCAAGTCAATGACGCTGATAGCCAGATAAAAGAAATTGAACATTCTGTCGATAACATAGCGCAAATGAGCACACAAATCGCAACGGCGTGCAGCGAGCAGAATTCTGTATCCGAAGAACTGAATCGAAGTGTGGAGCATATTAATAGTGCTTCAACAGAGATGGCTGAGGGAGCTTCGCAAACGGCTGTAGCTTGCCAGCAGATCAGTAGCCTAGCGCACAACTTGAAAACTCGAATGGGTTCATTCCAGCTCTAGTTGTTGTGTTTCAGCTTTATTCCTAACCTCATTGCTACAAAAAATAAGCCGGACGAAATGTCCGGCTTATTTATTCTCTGTCTATATAAATAAGTTCAGAGCATGCTCAATCTTGGGAGAATATGCTCGCTAGGCTGGAATACCACTATGGAACTTAAAATCTGTATCTGGCGTAGAAATTAAATCCGCCTCAACTCGACCAAAATAGGCTATGCGTTCGCTGATGTCTTTGCCCGCGATTTGCTCTGCCAATACAAGATAATCTTGATAGTGGCGTGCTTCTGAGCGCAGTAAAGAAACGTAGAATTTTGCGATATCGTCATCCATATGTGGTGCTAGTTTGGCAAAACGCTCACAAGATCGGGCTTCGATGTACGCACCAATGATGAGCTTATCGATCAGCGTTTCCGGTTCATGAGTCTTCATATGCGAAATGAGCCCTTTAGCATAGCGACTTGCTGGAATATTTTTATACTCAATTCCACGACTTTCCATGATCTCTAAAACTTGATAAAAGTGGTGTAACTCCTCTTTAATCAAAAGCACCATTTTATCGATCAAATCTTGGCTGTACGGTGAGTTTGACTTAGCCATGATCGCTTTGGAAATATTGCTCTTACCTTTTAAAGTTTCTAGTGAGCCTACATTGCGATAAGCAAAATCTTCATAGGGTTTAAACCAGTCAAGCAGAGCATGTGAACTGGATTGGTCAACGGCATACTTACGAATTAAAAACATCGCAGATTGGCCAGCTTTTAGCTCACACATTAGGTGGTCTAATAAAATGGTTTGAAGGTTTTCTGGTTTCTTTGCTTCCTCTACCCATTCATCAGGTGTGCTGCATTGCAGAAATTGGTTAATGGGAGCAAGAAGATCTTGATAGGCGTCTAGATTCATCATTTTAGTTTTAGTACTTCACATTCTAATTGGGCATATCCGCTATCTTACGGATAGAAAAAAGGCTGCGATTGCAGCCTTTATTGACCTTAAGTGAATGTTACCACTTTTTCTTCTCGCCGAAGAGTGCTTCCATGTCATTGTCGCGCTCTTTATCGGCGATCTGCTGCATTTCGGCATCACTTTTATCTTGGCGTTTTTTATCTAGGTCGCCCAACATGTCTTCAAGCTTCTGTTTCGCTTGAATCGAGTAGGGATCGCTCTTTGTACTCAATGCATCGATACCTTTGCGTAGCAGTTGAAGTGCTGTGCCAGGTTGACCTCGAGCGATTGAGTCATTTGCTCTTTTAATGACGTTTTCGATGTTGATACGAATCTGCATCGTTTCTAAACGCGCATTTTCAGCGACATAAGTCTGGGTGTCGATACGGCCTTTATTGTGTTCGTTACGGATAGTATCGCGAAGGCGCTTCACCAACTTAAGCATGACGATGGCTTGTTTATCACTGCTTGGCATTTTGAACGTGGTACTCTCGCCAGTGGGACCATTCTCTTTCAGTTGATCAATCTGTTGCTTCATGTTTTCGATACGTTGAGCAAGCTGCTTATTCTTCGGGTCAAGCTCATGCATGCTTTCTAGCGCGTCAAGAATACGATTGTTTAGACATAGCAACAGCTCCTTGCTAAAAGGGATATGGTGCGCATGACCAATCAACTCTTCAGTGCCATCAATCAAGGCAACATAGCGTGCGGACTCCTGTCTTTTCGCAGTCTCTACCTTGACCTTATACTGCAACATAATGTTATAGCCTAGGATCAACACCAGTAGGATGGCTACCAAAGCGATTATTAAACCAATATTCATATCTTTGCGTCTGCTTTACTTTTCTACGGCTAGCGTTAAAGAATACATGAATCTTATCTTACTCGGCACCCTATTTGTTTGATTATTTTGTCTCTCCCACGTTTTAGCTACTGATAGAAGTCACATCATAGAACTTCAGTCATTTATTGGCTCAACTTTGTGCATATTGTTTCTATGTTGAGGATTATCAGTATGTGATTGAGGTATAAGTTAGAAATTACTGTTCATTTCGATTTGAACGCGTTATAACTAATTATTATATCGCTCGTCCGAGTGGCCAATAAATTATCTCATGAACAAGTAAGGGATTACGATGAAACTGCAGCAGCTGAAGTATATTGTTGAGGTTGTAAACCATAATCTGAATGTATCCGCGACGGCAGAAAGCTTGTATACCTCTCAGCCAGGTATCAGTAAGCAGGTTCGGTTGCTGGAAGATGAGTTAGGCATTCAGATTTTTGAACGTAGCGGTAAGCACTTAACACAGGTGACACCTGCTGGTGAAGAAATTGTACGTATCTCTCAAGAAATTCTCGCTCGTGTAGAAAGTATCAAAGCTGTAGCAGGGGAGCACACCCACCCAGAAATGGGGACGCTGAATATCACCACGACACATACGCAAGCGCGTTATGCTTTGCCGGATGTCATCAAAGGTTTCACTTCTCGCTACCCAAAAGTGTCATTACACATGCATCAAGGTACGCCGTCACAAATGTCTGAGGCAATTGCTAAAGGTACGGCGAACTTTGCGATTGCGACAGAAGCGCTTCACTTATATCAAGATGCCATCATGCTGCCTTGTTATCACTGGAACCGTTCAATTGTCGTGCCTAAAGATCATCCATTAGCGAAGAAAGATAAGGTAACGATCAGCGATCTTGCCGCTTATCCATTGGTCACTTATGTGTTTGGTTTTACGGGCCGTTCAGAGTTAGATACCGCATTTAATCGTGAAGGTTTAACCCCGAGAGTGGTGTTCACTGCAACTGATGCGGACGTTATTAAAACGTATGTTCGCATGGGTATTGGTGTTGGTGTGATTGCGAGCATGGCTGTGGATGAAGAGCAGGACAGCGATTTAGTCGCAATAGATGCGAGCCATTTATTCGGGGCTAGTACGACAAGTATTGGCTTCCGTCGCGGCACATTCCTGCGCTCATACATGTTCGATTTTATGGAACGCTTTGCTCCTCATTTAACTCGCCCAGTGGTAGAGCAGGCGATTTCGTTGAAATCTAATGCAGAAATCGAAGAGATGTTTAAAGACATCGAGCTCCCGGTGAGATAACACTTCATTGATGTTTCGATTCCCTCTACAATGCGCTCGTTGTAGGGGGAGTTATGAAAACGCAATTTCAATTTATTAATGACTGCTTATTGGAAAACGAATCGCTATGGCGGTTTGAACCATTTAAAAGTAGCATCCACATCTCATTACCTTGGCAAGAGCAACACCCTCAGTTGTGCCAGTGGTTAGTGTCTCTTTCTCCCTCTCAAATCGAAGAGTATAAAGCGGAACCTGAACTCGCCTTAAAAGCGATAAGCGCGTTCGTGCCTCAACTCGAACAACTCGCTTATCACACGCGTTTAGAGTCTTTAACCTTAAATGGTTTGGCACTCGCTCGTGGCTTAGACAACGGCATTCCCGGACGTAAGCTGGAGCAAATCAGTTCGATGGGTGAAGCTGCAATTCAACAACACTGTGGCGAAGAATGGTTAGAGTGGTGTTCAGGGAAAGGTTATTTAGGACGAATCCTGGCAACACAAACCGATCAGCCTGTGACCAGTTTCGAATATCAACAAGCACTGTGTGATTCAGGGCAACAAGCGGCGAATGAACACCATTGGAAGATGACGTTTATTCAAGGCGATGCGTTCGATAGCAAAGCGAGAGCGGTGTTTAAACCGACGCAACACGCGGTGGCACTGCATGCGTGTGGTGACCTCCATGTTCGTCTAATGCAGTACGGCAGTGAGAATGGGATTGCTGCGATGACCATCTCACCTTGTTGTTATCACTTGATTCAGTCGGAACAATACCAGCCGATGTCGAAACCGGGGAGGGCTTCTTCTCTCTCATTGTCTAAGCAAGAACTGCGTATCCCGTTACAGCAAACGGTGACAGGGGGAGAGCGTGTACGTCGCCATCGTCAGCAGGAAATGGTGTTTCGTCTTGGCTTCGATTTGATTACTCGACGAGCGTTAGGCATGGCAGAGTACCAACCTGTCCCCAGTATTCGGAAGTCGCAATTAAGTGAAGGCTTTGAATCTTTGTGTCGCTGGGCGGCGGAGCAGAAAGGTATCGTTCTTTCTCAAGAAATCGATTTCGATCATTTTGAAAAGTTAAGCGAACAACGCTTCTGGCAAATGGAGAGAATGAGCTTAGTGCAACTGGTTTTTCAACGTCCATTGGAGATCTGGCTCGCATTGGACAAAGCACTTTATCTTGAAGAACGTGGTTATCGTGTTAGATTGTCAGAGTTTTGCCCTAAATCAGTTACACCTAGAAATATTTTAATTTGCGCATATAAGAATTAGTTATTTTTTATAGCTAAACGCTCTATATGAAAAGCCCACTTATGCGTGGGCTTTTGTAAACAAAACGTGACAAATTGGTTTTATTTTGTCATTAATTGAACATAGCGATAGCTTGAGTTGGTTCAACGTATTCCAAGTCAAAGCTTTCTGCTACTTCTTTACATGTTACTTTTCCGTGAATAACGTTTAGACCTTCAAGGAAGCCTTTGTCTTCTAGAAGTGCCTCACGGTAGCCTTTGTTTGCGAGTTTCACAATGTAAGGGAGTGTTGCATTGTTCAATGCGAAAGTTGAAGTACGTGCAACCGCACCAGGCATATTTGCTACGCAGTAGTGAACCACTTCATCCACGATGTAAGTTGGATCTGCGTGGGTTGTTGCGTGAGATGTCTCGAAACAGCCACCTTGGTCAATAGCCACGTCAACCACTGCCGCACCAGGTTTCATCTTAGCAATGTGCTCTTTTGTTACCAGCTTAGGCGCTGCTGCTCCAGGAATTAGAACTGCACCGATAACAAGGTCAGCTTCTAGAACATGCTTCTCGATAGCGTCTTCAGTAGAATAAACCACTTTAGCGCGACCTTGGAATTCTTCGTCAAGCTTACGAAGTGTATCTACGTTGCGGTCTAGAATGGTTACGTCAGCGCGAAGACCAACAGCCATACGAGCTGCGTTTGCACCAACAACACCACCACCAACGATGACGACTTTCGCTGGCTCAACACCAGGTACGCCGCCTAGGAGCAGACCACGACCGCCGTGTGATTTTTCCAATGTTTGCGCGCCAGCTTGGATAGACATCCGACCTGCCACTTCTGACATTGGTGCTAACAGTGGCAAACGACCCATATTATCTGTTACAGTCTCATAGGCTATACAGACAGCTTTGCTCTTGATTAGCTCATCAGTTTGTGGAAAATCTGGTGCTAGGTGTAAATAAGTAAATAAAATTTGCCCTTCGCGGAGCATTGCTCTCTCTACTGCTTGGGGTTCTTTTACTTTTACAATCATGTCTGCTTGCGCGAATACGTCTGCAGCATGAGGGAGAATGGATGCGCCGACAGCGATGTAATCATCGTCTGAAAAACCAATGCCGGCACCTGCATTGGTCTCAACTAAAACTTGGTGACCATGTGAGATGAGTTCTCTCACGCTTGCTGGGATCATACCAACACGATATTCGTGGTTCTTGATTTCCTTAGGTACGCCAATGATCATCCTGTATCCTCTTTCTATAATGGTTGTATTAACTGTTTGTAGGGTGTTATTGTCGAATTAATAACTAGTATAGTTATAGATTTGTAAAATTTGGCACCAAATATTAAAAAGTTGTAGTATATTTTTTTGCAAGGAAGTAATAAGGTGGAATAAAAAATGGCAGACAACTATAAAAAGCCGTCCAAGGAACTAGACCGTATCGACCGCAACATTCTTAATGAACTGCAGAAAGACGGTCGTATTTCAAACGTTGAGCTTTCAAAACGTGTGGGACTTTCTCCAACGCCATGTTTGGAGCGTGTACGTCGCTTAGAGCGTCAGGGTTACATCACAGGATACACTGCATTATTGAATCCGCAGTTCCTGGATGCGTCACTATTAGTATTCGTTGAGATTACACTAAACCGTGGTGCGCCGGATGTATTTGAGCAGTTTAACTCAGCTGTTCAAAAGCTAGACGACATACAAGAGTGTCATCTTGTATCAGGTGACTTTGACTATCTTCTTAAAACCCGTGTATCAGATATGGGTGCTTACCGCCGACTATTGGGCGATACGTTACTACGTCTACCTGGCGTAAATGACACTCGCACATACGTTGTAATGGAAGAAGTGAAACAATCTAACCAGCTTGTGATCAAAACTCGTTAATTTCTTGCAAAGAAAGCGGTATATGCTTCCGCTTTCGCCAGAGAGTAATTGGGTTTTTCTCTTTGATATGGTTAAATCAATTTACCGAGCGGCTTGATGCCGCTCGGAATGTTTTGCAAATTCCTATTTCATTTCCATATTCAAGTTGATTTATGTTCAAAGAGAACGCAAAGAAAGTCGAAACCATTATCAAAACCAGTGAAGAGCCCCAGTCTTCACGCTTAAATGGCTTCCAACGCTTAAAAGAGTGCTGCTTTATCGTTGGCGTTCTTAGCTCGGTATTGCTTGCGGTTGCACTATTTACCTTCAGTCCGGCCGATCCTTCCTGGTCCCAAACCGCATGGGGAGGGGAGATCGATAATGCTGGTGGCCTTTTCGGCGCTTGGCTTGCGGACACACTATTCTTCACATTTGGCTCTCTCGCTTATCCCATCCCTTTCTTGCTAGCTGCGGCTGCATGGGTGATTTGCCGTAAACGAGGAGAAGATGAGCCAATTGATTTCATGTTATGGGGTACGAGGTTACTCGGCCTTGTCGTCCTTATAATGACTAGCTGTGGTCTAGCCGATATTAATTTTGATGATATTTGGTATTTCTCGTCCGGTGGTGTCGTCGGGGACGTGTTGTCTAGCCTAGCTTTACCTACATTGAATGTACTTGGCACGACATTGGTACTGCTGTTCTTATGGGGAGCGGGTTTTACTCTCTTTACTGGCATCTCATGGCTTAACATCGTTGAGTGGCTTGGAGATCGTGCATTAGCGCTAATTGCGGCGCTTGCAAATAAGATAAGAGGCTCTGAGCAAGAAGTTTTAGAACCTCAGCTAGATGAGTTCGTGGAAGATAAAGTCTCTACGCCTAGACATAACGTAGACCATGACATTGATGATGAGCCGCTTCCTCATTTAACGGCGTTCGATGTCGATGAGCCGAAAGAATCGGCGCCTGCACATGAGTATCCTATTTATATGCCGCAAGCTAAACCTGAGAAGCCAGCGGAACAAATGATGGTGGAACCAACGCCACCACAACGCAAGGCTACGGTTAATGCTGCGCCAGTTTATGCTCAACCTGAGCACCAAACGCAACCTGTCCATGCGGTGAATACTGATAACGTTGACCCGCTTCTGGAGCGTACCAAGCAGCTGAATGTCACGATAGAAGAGCTTGAAGCTGCAGCGCAACAAGCAGATGACTGGGGAACTGAAGAACAGGTAGCCCCATCATTTGCAGATACTTACTCTTCCTATGTAGAGCAACATACAGCTACAGAAGAACCGATCAGTGTTGAACCAGATTATGCAGAGTACGAACAATTTGAAGCAGAGCAAGTACAGCAGCCAAGTATTGAGCATCCTGTGCATGAAGAGCCTGTAATTGATTCCGCTGCGCTAGATAGCATCACGGAGCAAACAGAATCGAGTCAACACATTGAACCTACGATCTCTGATTTTGACGTGTTAGACGATGAAGACGAAGTGGAGTCACAGTCTGTACAACAAGTACAGCCAGCTCCAGCAACACCTCATCAGCAAGTGGCAACACCTTCAACAACATTTGAACCTGCACTTCAAAAAGCGGAGGTTCAAGACGGTGACGAAGATGTAGCGGCATTCCAAGACATGGTTTCTAGTGCGCAAGCCAAAGTAGCAGCGACACAGAACCCATTCTTGGTACAGAAAGAAGAAAACTTGCCTGTTCCAGAAGAGCCACTTCCAACGCTCGAGTTGCTTTACCATCCAGAAAAACGCGAAAACTTTATCGACCGAGATGCTCTAGAGCAGGTCGCTCGATTGGTTGAGAGCAAGCTAGCGGACTACAAAATCAAAGCCGACGTGGTGGGGATTTATCCTGGTCCAGTGATCACTCGCTTCGAGCTTGATTTGGCTCCGGGGGTAAAAGTAAGCCGTATTTCTGGTCTTTCAACTGACTTAGCGCGTGCATTGTCTGCAATGGCTGTACGTGTTGTAGAAGTAATCCCTGGCAAGCCTTACATCGGTTTGGAACTGCCAAACATGAGTCGTCAGACGGTCTATTTATCTGATGTAATCAGTAGTCCTCAGTTTGAGCAAGCAACGTCACCAACAACGGTTGTGTTAGGTCAAGACATTGCGGGCGAAGCTGTTGTGGCCGATCTCGCGAAGATGCCTCACGTGCTAGTAGCAGGTACAACTGGCTCTGGTAAGTCGGTGGGTGTGAACGTGATGATTTTGAGCATGCTATATAAAGCAGGTCCAGAAGATGTGCGCTTCATCATGATTGACCCGAAAATGCTAGAGCTTTCTATTTACGAAGGTATCCCTCATCTTCTTTCTGAAGTTGTGACTGATATGAAAGACGCATCAAACGCTCTACGTTGGTGTGTGGGTGAGATGGAACGTCGTTATAAGTTGATGTCGGCATTGGGCGTTCGTAATGTGAAAGGCTTTAACGAGAAGTTGAAGATGGCAGCAGAAGCAGGCCACCCAATTCATGACCCATTCTGGCAAGAAGGCGACAGTATGGATACGGAACCGCCATTGCTAGAAAAACTGCCGTATATCGTTGTTGTTGTCGATGAATTTGCTGACCTGATGATGGTGGTGGGTAAGAAGGTAGAAGAACTGATTGCACGCTTGGCACAAAAGGCGCGTGCGGCAGGTATTCATCTAATTCTTGCGACTCAACGTCCATCGGTGGATGTTATCACGGGTCTGATTAAAGCGAATATTCCAACTCGTGTTGCGTTTACGGTATCGACTAAAACGGACTCTCGTACAATCCTAGATCAAGGCGGTGCAGAATCACTGCTTGGTATGGGTGACATGTTGTACTTACCACCAGGCTCTAGCCATACGACCCGTGTTCATGGTGCGTTTGCATCAGATGACGATGTTCATGCGGTTGTAAACAACTGGAAAGCGCGTGGTAAACCGAACTACATTGAAGAGATCATCAGCGGAGATCAAAGTCCAGAAAGCTTATTGCCAGGTGAGCAAATGGAAGCGGATGAAGATGTGGATCCACTCTTCGATCAAGTCGTTGAGCACGTAGTTCAGTCACGTCGAGGCTCTGTTTCTGGCGTACAGCGTCGATTTAAGATCGGTTACAACCGTGCCGCCCGTATTGTTGAGCAACTCGAAGCGCAAGGTATCGTGAGTGCACCGGGTCACAACGGTAACCGCGAAGTTTTAGCTCCTGCGCCGCCAAAAGATTAATGAACTTGTTTTACTCACTTCAGTCCAACTGAGGTGAGTAACTTTAGGTCTTTGACCCTCTGATAGGTATCTGAATGAAAAAACGATTTTCAGCGAAACTTTTCTCAGCGCTAGTTTTAAGCGTTTCTTTCTTCTCAGCTGCGAATGCAGCATCTCCAAAAGATGAACTCAATAAACGTCTCGCAATGAACGAGGGTTTCAGTGCCGATTTCTCCCAGCAAGTGATCAGCCCTGAAGGTGAAACGGTAATGGAAGGTGAGGGCACGGTTGAAATCGCTCGTCCAAGTTTGTTCCGTTGGAGTACGACTTTCCCAGATGAAAACCTTTTAGTATCTGACGGTAAGACGTTGTGGTATTACAGCCCATTCATTGAACAAGTAAGCATTTACTGGCAAGAGCAAGCGACCGAGCAAACACCATTTGTGCTGTTAACTCGCAATAGAGCAAGCGATTGGGATAACTATAAGATTTCTCAGAAAGGTAATGAGTTTACGCTCATTCCAACGGCAATTGACTCTACTCAAGGCCAATTCCAGATTAATATTGATGCAAAAGGCGTAGTGAAAGGCTTTAACGTCATTGAGCAAGATGGTCAGAAAGGGCTGTTTACTTTTAGTAATGTTAAGCTTGGTAAACCAAAGGTAGACAGATTTACATTCACAATTCCAGATGGCGTGGAAGTGGATGACCAAAGGAATTAATTGGTAGTGAGTAATTACACGTTAGATTTCTCAGGGGACGAAGATTTTCGTCCCCTTGCTGCTCGTATGAGACCACAAACTATCGAACAGTATATTGGACAGCAGCATATTTTAGGTCCGGGTAAACCCCTACGCCGAGCGCTAGAGGCTGGACACATTCACTCGATGATTTTGTGGGGACCACCAGGCACAGGCAAAACGACATTAGCGGAAGTGGCAGCAAACTATGCCAACGCCGAAGTTGAGCGTGTATCTGCGGTGACGTCTGGCGTTAAAGAGATCCGAGCTGCGATCGACAAAGCGCGTGAGAACAAAATGGCAGGTCGTCGCACTATCTTATTCGTGGATGAGGTGCATCGCTTTAACAAATCACAGCAAGATGCGTTTTTACCGCATATTGAAGACGGTACGGTTACGTTTATCGGTGCGACCACAGAGAACCCTTCGTTTGAGTTAAACAACGCATTACTCTCGCGTGCTCGCGTTTACAAGTTGACTTCTCTTGGTCAGAGCGAAATATCGCTGGCGCTTGATCAAGCGATTAACGACAAAGAGCGCGGCTTGGGGAATATACCAGCACATTTCGCCGATAACGTACTAGATCGCTTAGCAGAGCTAGTTAACGGTGATGCTCGCATGTCTCTTAACTACCTTGAGCTGCTATACGATATGGCAGAAGACAACGCGCAGGGTGAAAAAGAAATCACGCTTAAGTTGCTTGCGGAAGTGGCGGGAGAAAAGGTCTCTCGCTTCGATAACAAAGGTGATATCTGGTACGACTTAATCTCTGCAGTTCACAAATCCATTCGTGGTTCAAATCCAGACGCCGCTTTGTATTGGGCTGCACGTATGATCGCTGCAGGTTGTGATCCGCTCTACATCGTTCGCCGATTACTTGCGATAGCATCGGAAGATGTTGGCAACGCGGACCCTAGAGCCATGCAAGTTGCACTCTCCGCGTGGGACTGTTTTACACGCGTTGGTCCAGCAGAAGGTGAGCGTGCGATTGCTCAAGCTATTGTTTATCTCGCGTGCGCTCCAAAGAGTAATGCGGTTTACGTTGCTTGGAAACAAGCGCTCACAGATGCTCATAACTTACCTGAATATGAAGTGCCGCATCACCTTCGAAATGCACCTACCAGTTTGATGAAAGACATGGGGTATGGGGCAGAGTATCGTTATGCTCACGATGAGCCGGGTGCCTATGCAGCCGGTGAGCAATATTTGCCACCAGAAATGGCAGATCGTAAGTATTATCAGCCAACAAATCGCGGTCTAGAAACCAAAATCGGCGAAAAGTTAGATTACTTGGCTAAATTAGACGCAAATAGCCAACAAAAGCGCTATGAAAAGTAGGCGTTTTTGGATACATTTGTTCAGTAAATTTTTTTAACGCGTACGCTTGGAAAGTGCGCGTGATTTCACAACAAAAAGCATAGGATTAACAATGCTGGATTCTAAATTACTTCGTACAGAGCTGGATGAAACAGCTGCTAAACTGGCGCGTCGTGGCTTTAAGCTAGACGTAGAGACTATTCGTAAACTTGAAGAACAACGTAAGTCCATTCAAGTAGAAGTAGAAAATTTACAATCCACGCGTAACTCCATCTCCAAACAAATCGGCCAAAAAATGGCGGCTGGCGACAAAGAAGGCGCAGAAGAGATCAAGAAACAAATCGGTACTCTAGGTAGCGATCTTGATGCGAAGAAAGTTGAACTTGAGCAAGTAATGGCTCAACTAGACGAATTCACGCTTTCTGTACCAAACATCCCGGCAGATGAAGTGCCAGATGGCAAAGACGAGAACGACAACGTTGAAATCTCTCGTTGGGGTGAACCAAAGACTTACGACTTCGAACTGAAAGATCACGTTGACCTAGGTGAAATGGGTGGCGGTCTAGACTTCGCAAGTGCAGTTAAGATCACTGGCGCACGTTTCATCGTGATGAAAGGCCAATTTGCTCGTCTACACCGTGCAATCGCTCAGTTCATGCTAGATCTTCACACAGAAGAACACGGCTACACAGAAATGTACGTACCTTACCTAGTAAACTCTGACAGCCTATTCGGTACTGGTCAGCTTCCTAAGTTCGGTAAAGACCTTTTCCACACAGAGCCTCTAGCGGAAAAAGTAAACGACGAAGAACCACGTAAACTGTCGCTAATTCCTACGGCAGAAGTACCTGTAACGAACCTAGTTCGTGACACGATTTCTGACGAAGCGGATCTACCAATTAAGATGACAGCTCACACGCCATGTTTCCGTTCTGAAGCAGGTTCTTATGGTCGTGATACTCGTGGTCTGATTCGTATGCACCAGTTCGACAAAGTTGAGCTAGTACAAATCACTAAGCCAGAAGATTCAATGAATGCGCTAGAAGAGCTAACAGGTCACGCTGAGAAAGTTCTACAACTTCTAGAGCTTCCTTACCGTAAAGTGGTTCTTTGTACAGGTGACATGGGCTTCGGCGCTCGTAAAACTTACGACCTAGAAGTTTGGGTTCCTGCTCAAGAAACTTACCGTGAAATCTCTTCATGTTCTAACATGTGGGACTTCCAAGCTCGTCGTATGCAAGCGCGTTTCCGTCGTAAAGGCGAGAAGAAACCTGAGCTTGTACACACGCTAAACGGTTCTGGTCTAGCAGTTGGTCGCACCATGGTTGCTATCCTAGAAAACAACCAAGAAGCAGATGGCCGTATTGCAATCCCTGCAGTACTTCAGAAGTACATGGGGGGCGCAACGCACATCGGTTAATTCATTAACCACTAGAACACCAAAACCCAGCTTCAGTGCTGGGTTTTTTGTTATTTGCGTCGAGTGAAAATACGTTGTTATGTAATTAGCACACGCAATAGTGAAGAGCTCGCCCAGAATCTGGCAGTACGAGACAAATGATATTTTTCTAAACGGTTTTTCACGTGACAAGCTAATGGCATCATTTGCCCTTGTTGTTAAACGTTATGCCAGTAAATCATCTTTCATTGCTTATTATTTTTGCGCTTACTTTGCTCGTTAGTAAGAGTGTTATCGCAAGTGAACTTATTCAGCCTCAATACTTAGATAGTGAGCGAACCGATCGCTTTTTCGCGCGCGAAATAGCGCAACCTTCCAAAGAAAATATGCAACTTCGTAACTCACTCGATTGGGGCTATGAACTTGAATTGAAACGTGCATCTGATGAAGAAAAACTAGTATCTAATTGCCAAGACTTAGCTACGGCAAACTCTACGGGCTTTACTGCGGCAAAAGCCTATGAATACGGCGCGTTTAAAGCATATTTAACTCAGTGCCAAACATGGAGTGAGATGGCAAAGTTAGCTGCCTCTAAGCGTTCATTTATATCAGACTTTAAGTTAGACGATACCTTTCCTAATTTCGCTCCAAGTGCACTTGCTTTTGTTATTTCTGACGAAAGTGCAGAGAAAGCAAAGACACTATCAACGTGGGATGAAGCAGACCATATCCAAAGAACTCAGGTCATCAGTGAAGTCAGAGCAGAGTATTACGATTCGACTGATGGCTTTCAGGTTATTACCGTTACCGCAAAAGGTGATTACAACGCTGACGGCATCGAGGATATCGTTATTGAGAAAGAGAATAGTGTACTCAGTGGCTCGTATTCATCTTCACACGGATATGTATTAACCCGTATGTCTGAACAAGCGCTATTTACAGTGTTGGCTGAATGGTAATGAAACGATTGGCGGTCACTTTGGGTTTAAGTGTTGCGATGATGAGCACGTTTGCTGTTGCTAACACCTCGCCCAGAAAAGTCTTTGAATGCTCAGTGAACCAAACTATGAACTTTAGTATTTTTATAGAGCAAGGCAAAGGTGGGATTATCTTTAATGAGTCCATTGAGAATCAAAGCTCTGTTTTACAGCGGATAAAACCTCAAGATTATCGTGTTGAACATTATCATCGAGCGTTGGTAGATGAGAAGTCTTTGGAATTTAGTATTGGTGAGCGCGTCATATTAGTCAGTGAGTACTTTAGTGAGGAGTTTAATGAGGCAGAGAAGATACTCAGTGTTACTTTGAGAGAGCCTGAGCAAACGCAGTATTTTGAATGTGAGGAAGGGAGTATGAGTAACCTTGCATTGCTTTTCCATGAGAGTGCCGAATAATCGATTACAGAGTGATTATTACCAAATCGTAATAGTGTTTTCGAATTTACCCTAATTATCTTGTTATTTGTAGGCGATATAGTCATCCACCTTAACACGGTAAGTAGATTTTTCTCATTCAAGTAACGAGGAGGGCTTGTGGCCGTAGGGTGGGCAAACGACGATAGCGTCAGCCAAGAAATTCAAAACACAATAGACGACGAAATTTCCCGTGTTCGTGGCAGTATCACAAAGGGTTAGAGCGCCCATTACTGCGATGAATGTGGTGATGAGATTCCGGAAGCGCGTCGTCTTGCAATGAAAGGCGCTCGTTTGTGTATCGCATGTCAGTCAACTATCGAATTGGTCTCTCAACGCCAAGTATTATTTAATCGACGAGCGAGTAAAGACAGTCAACTTCGATAGCTTTACTGCTCTAATAAATAACGAGACGGTTTGAGTCTCATACTCAAACCGTTTTCATGTTGAATTGAACTATGAAGCGAAGCAGTCTTTGCGTTGTAACGCAGCATCAATCGCATTCACTAACTTTTCAATATCTTCCGGCTTGCTGATGAACGGCGGCATCATATAAATCAGTTTGCCAAATGGACGAATCCAAACACCGTGCTCAACAAAGAGAGCCTGGATGGTTTCCATATTCACAGGTCGATGCGTCTCCACTACGCCAATAGCACCCAACCAACGGGTGTTTTTCACCAAGTCGTATTCTTCAAGTTTTGGTAGTAACTCAGAAAACAGCGTTTCAATTTGTTGGGTTTGTTGCTTCCAATCACCTTGCTCGATCAATTCCAAACTTGCAGTAGCTACAGCACAAGCGAGTGGATTCCCCATAAAAGTTGGACCGTGCATAAAACAACCAGCATCACCACCACAAACAGTGTCTGCTACGTGTTTGCTCGCGAGGGTCGCAGAGAGGGTCATGTAGCCGCCAGTGAGTGCTTTCCCGACACACAGAATGTCTGGTTGAATATCTGCATGTTCGCAGGCAAACAATTTGCCTGTGCGTCCAAAACCGGTAGCGATCTCATCTGCAATCAATAACAAACCGTATTTGTCGCAAAGTCTACGCACGCCTTTGAGAAATTCGGGATGGTAGATACGCATGCCACCTGCGCCTTGAACGATAGGCTCAAGGATCACCGCAGCAAGTTCTTGATGGTGCGTTTCAATCTTGTGCTCGAAGTCGGTAAGGTCTTCTGGCTTCCATTTATCCCAATAACCACAAGTTGGTGACTCCGCAAAGATATGCTCAGGCAAAAAGCCTTTGTAGAGAGAGTGCATTGAGTTGTCAGGATCGGTAACCGACATCGCCGCAAACGTATCGCCGTGATAACCGTGTCGCAAAGTAAGAAACTTCGGTCGGCGTTCGCCTTTTGCATGCCAATATTGCAGTGCCATTTTTAAGCTGACTTCTACGGCAACGGAGCCTGAATCGGCAAGGAATACATGTTCAAGATTACTTGGTGCTAAGGACAGCAACTTCTTACACAAATTGATTGCTGGCTGATGGGTAATCCCGCCAAACATCACATGAGAGACCTGATCGATTTGCTGGTGAGCCGCTTGATTTAAGTGCGGATGATTATAGCCGTGGATTGTCGACCACCAAGAAGACATGCCATCGACAAGCTCAGTACCGTCTTCCAATTTAATGTGAACACCACTTGCTGATTCTACTGGGTAGCAGGTCAGAGGTGTTAATGTCGAAGTGTAAGGATGCCAGATATGCTGGCGGTCGAAGGCGAGATCCATGTGCGATTCCAATAATAATTAAGATTAAAAAATAAACAAGTGTAAACTTTGTTGTTTTGTGTTGTGTTGACAGTTTATCGAGAGTCAGTAGACTGTCAACACAACAACAAAAGTGACTAAAGGAATACACGTGGAAGTTCGTCATAACTGGACGCATGCTGAAGTGCGCGATCTCATGGAAAAACCATTCATGGATCTCCTATTCGAAGCGCAGCTTGTACATCGTCAATATCAACAAACCAACCATGTTCAAGTAAGCACGCTTCTGTCGATTAAGACCGGTGCTTGTCCAGAAGATTGTAAGTACTGTCCTCAGAGTGCTCGTTACACCACAGACATCGAGAAAGAGCGTTTGATGGAAGTAGAACGCGTACTCGATGCTGCGCAAAAAGCCAAAAATGCTGGTTCTACTCGATTCTGTATGGGTGCAGCATGGAAAAACCCGAAAGAGCGTGACATGCCGCATTTGACCGACATGATCAAAGGCGTGAAGGGCATGGGTTTAGAAACGTGTATGACATTAGGCATGCTGACGCCAGATCAAGCAAAGCAATTGGCAACTGCTGGTCTGGATTACTACAACCACAACCTAGATACCTCACCTGAGTTTTACGGCAACATCATTACCACACGTACTTACCAAGACCGTTTAGATACTTTGTCTCACGTACGTGATGCTGGCATGAAGATCTGTTCCGGTGGCATTATCGGCATGGGTGAAAGTGCTAACGACCGAGCTGGTCTGTTGGTTGAATTGGCGAACTTACCGGTACACCCTGAAAGCGTTCCAATCAACATGCTCGTGAAGGTAAAGGGCACACCACTGGAAGAAGTGGATGATGTTGAGCCATTCGATTTCATTCGCCTGATTGCGATTGCACGAATCATGATGCCTCAATCAGCCGTTCGTTTATCCGCTGGCCGTGAAAATATGAACGAACAAATGCAAGCGCTGTGTTTTATGGCGGGTGCAAACTCCGTCTTCTACGGCTGCAAGCTTCTGACCACGCCAAACCCTTCAGAAGACAAAGACATGATGCTGTTCAACAAGCTCGGTATTAACAGCCAAGAGGTGTCTCAAAAACCTGATGAAATCGAAGAAAACGAGTTACTCGATCGCGTCGTAGAGCGCGTTGCTGCTCGTCCGACAAAAGACGACCTTTTCTACGATGCCAGCGTTTAAATCTCGTATCGAGTCCGCCCTTGCTGAGCGTAAGACGCAAGGGTTGAATCGTTCTATGAATGTGGTGTTTGCCGGTAACCAGTCCGTTTTGGAACACGAAGGCAGACGCTACATCAACTTCTCAAGTAATGATTATTTAGGCTTGGCCAATGACCAAGCGCTCGTTCGTGCTTGGCAGCAAGGCTTGAGTGTATACGGCAGCGGTAGCGGCGCGTCTCCAATGGTCACAGGTTTTAGTGCCGCGCACAGCAATTTAGAAGCCGCACTGACCGAATGGCTGGGCTACGACAGAGCAATTCTGTTTGGCTCTGGATTCAGTGCTAATCAAGCCTTGTTGTTCACCTTGTTAGAAAAATCAGACGTATTGATCCAAGACCGTTTGAACCATGCCTCACTAATGGAAGCGGGGGCGTTGTCACCAGCTAAGATGAAGCGCTTCAAGCACAATGACATCGAACACCTGAAGTCGCTGATTAATAGCGAAGACAACCATCTAGTTGTGACTGAAGGGGTATTCAGCATGGACGGGGATTGTGCCCCACTTGCTGATATCGCTGACGTCACCGGTAATCATGATGCATGGCTTGCTGTAGACGACGCTCATGGTATCGGTGTTCTAGGGGAATCTGGCGGTGGCTCATGTGAATTAGCGGCGGTTAAGCCTGAGATACTGATCGTTACTTTCGGCAAAGCGTTTGGTATGTCTGGCGCGGCTATTTTATGTGACCACGCAACGGGGGACTTTTTAACTCAGTTTGCTCGTCACCATGTGTATTCCACGGCGATGCCTCCGGCACAAGCCTATGCGCTCACGCATGCTGTCTCGATGGTTCAAGAACAGTCTTGGCGACGTGAAAAGCTCACAGAGTTAAGTGAAGTGTATCGAGATAGCCTCAGCGACGTTGAGGGCTTTGTTGAGACTCAAACTTCGATTAAGCCGTTTGTGATTGGTGAATCTGATTTGGCTTTGCGAGTAGCAGGTGCTTGTCGCCAAAACGGTATTTGGGTTACTGCTATTCGTCCTCCAACAGTTCCGAAAGGGACGTCTCGTCTGCGAATCACACTCACTGCTAATCACACTAACGAACAAGTTAAAACGCTTTCAATGGCATTGAAGCAAGCATTAGGAACGCAGTAATGGATAATGCAGAGCAAATGAAGTTGGATTGCTTACTGCCTAATAAACAAGCGATCGCCGCTTCCTTTAGTAAAGCAGCTAACACGTACGACAAACATGCCGCTTTCCAGCGTGATGTCGGCCATCGCTTACTAGACAAACTTCCGAATGACTTAACTCATAGACGTGTTTTGGATTTAGGATGTGGTACGGGCTATTTTTCTCAACTTCTTCAAGAGCGCGGCGCTGAAGTGTTTTGTGTGGACATCTCTCAAGAGATGTTAAGCAAAGCTATGGTGCGCTGTGGCCATGAGCGAATGAATTATGTGCTAGCCGACGCAGAAAACTTGCCTTTCGACGATACAATCTTCGACTACGTATTCTCTAGCTTGGCTTTGCAATGGTGTGCCGATTTAAGTTACCCCCTGAGAGAAGTTCGTCGTGTACTAAAAGCTAATGGGAAGGCGGCTTTTTCTACCCTAGCTGAAGGGTCACTGTGCGAGTTGCGTGCATCATGGAAAAAAATTGATGCATATCAACACGTCAATAACTTTCTATCGCTCAATCAGGTAAAAATTGCGTTAGCGCAATCTCGATGTGACAACCATCAACTAGACTTGACCACCATCACAGTTTGGTACGACTCAGCATTTTCAGTTATGCGTGACCTCAAAGGTATAGGTGCAAATCATGTAAGCGGGCGCTCACATGGTTTAACCAGTCGAGAGACTTTGTTGCAAGTTGAGCATGAGTACCAAGCGTTTAAAAATGATCAAGGTCTTCTACCTGCAAGTTATCAGGTTTGTTTTGGAGTAATACATCTATGATTGATGCTTTTTTTATTGCTGGTACGGATACTGATGTAGGAAAAACGGTAGCGTCTAAAGCCATTTTGCAAGCGTTGGCAGCAAAAGGACTAAACACTATTGGTTATAAACCAGTGGCAGCAGGGAGTGATAAGACTGAAGCTGGATGGCGTAACTCTGACGCCTTACATTTACAAGCGGCCGCGACACTTGATGTCGCTTATGATGATGTGAATCCATACGCTTTAGAATTGCCAGCTTCTCCTCACATCGCGGCAAAACATGAACATGTCGAAATAAAATACGAACTCCTCAGTGAAAAGCTGGCTCAACACAAGCAGCAAGCTGATGTCGTTCTCGTTGAGGGCGCTGGTGGTTGGCGTGTGCCTGTGTCAGATACCGACTGTTTATCTACTTGGGTACAAGCAGAGCAGTTACCCGTGGTCTTGGTGGTTGGTATTAAATTAGGTTGTTTGAGCCATGCTTTACTCACGGCTGAGAGTATTAAAGCGGATGGCTTGAATCTTGTTGGTTGGGTGGCAAACCGAGTTAACCCTGGCACCGAGCACTATGCTGATATTATCGAGATGCTTGAAGCGCGTATCGGTGCGCCTAAGCTTGGCGAAATCCCATACATTCCAAGTGCTAAGCGCAAAGAGCTGGGCAAGTACATTAATGTCGAGCCTTTGCTAAATACTGACTGATTGTGTTTAAAATACTAAAAACCAAAGGGCTGCGTAATGCAGCCCTTTTTTATTGGTGTAATCTATAACATCAGATTACTTATCTTGGCTAAGCCCCATCAATGCTTGCTGAGTTTCTGCAACACGCTGAGACATATGATGATCGGTTGAAATACCAAGTTGTTGCTTCGCCTCATCCTCTGAGATGCCTAGATGACAACGTAGTAAATCAATAGCCATTTGATAGTCGTTAGTTTCTACCATGGTTTTTCCCTCAATACATGGAAGTTTTGAGCTCACCTAATGTACCTTTTTAATGTACTTAGAGTGGCTCTGTTTTGTTCATCTCACTTGAATCTAGCATGTCCATGTCGCCGCACAATAAGACCAAAGTCTATAGCGGGGCTAACATACTGTTTTTGGTCTAGTAAAATATTTCTAGCTAACTTGCCTAGAGGTGATAGATTTAACATCAAGGTCATCCATTGATAGATGAGGTGCGATTCAAAGTACTTTTCATTACGGAAAGGAATGAATATGAATGGAAGTAATGGCTTTTATCAGCACGTGCCTAGAAATCGCTTGAACATAATCTTTCAGTCTCGAAAACAAATGTTGCAATTTATTGCTTAACCTTGTTTTTATCGCGGATAGACTATATCTATAACGCACGGAGCATGAAACTTAGCGGAATTGGCTTTTACAGCGATTACCACCTGTTCCTTATAACAATCCGTTTTAAAAAAACGATAAGCTTCCTCGGAGAAAAGTAATGAAGCGAATTATGTTATTCCTAGCAACTAACCTAGCTGTCGTGCTAGTGCTGAGTGTTGTTCTGAATATTGTTTACGCTACCACTGGAATGCAACCTGGCAGTCTTTCTGGTTTGCTAGTTATGGCCGCCATATTTGGTTTTGGTGGTGCACTTATTTCGTTGATGATGTCAAAGGGCATGGCACTGCGCTCGGTTGGCGGTATGGTCATTGAAAGTCCGCGTAACGAAACTGAGCATTGGTTAGTCGAAACTGTGGGTCGTCAAGCTCAGCAAGCGGGTATTGGTATGCCAACGGTGGCTATTTATGACTCACCAGATATCAATGCATTCGCGACGGGTGCAAAGCGAGATGACTCTCTTGTCGCGGTTTCCACTGGCCTTTTACATAATATGACTCGTGATGAAGCAGAAGCGGTACTGGCCCACGAAGTGAGCCATATTGCAAATGGTGACATGGTCACGATGACATTGATGCAAGGCGTTGTGAACACGTTTGTTATCTTCCTATCCCGTTTTATCGCCAATATTGTGGCATCGAACGATGATGAAGAAGGTCAAGGTACAAACATGATGGTTTACTTCGGTGTATCTATGGTGCTTGAGCTAGTGTTTGGTTTCTTAGCAAGCTTTATTACCATGTGGTACAGCCGTCATCGCGAATTCCATGCCGACGCAGGTGCTGCTCACTTAGTTGGTAAAGAGAAAATGATCGCGGCATTGGAACGTTTGAAGATGAGTCACGAATCTCAACTTGATGGCACAATGATGGCATTCGGTATCAATGGCAAGCAGTCATTGACTGAGCTACTGATGAGCCACCCTCCGCTAGATAAACGTATTGCAGCGTTACGTAGTCAGCAATACTAGTTGTAAAAACTGACAGCGCACACGAAAGTAATCGTTAATTTCCTGAAAAGGCTTGGTTTTGACCAAGCCTTTTTTTTGATCGATTGATCGCTTGCGAGATCCATCACGTATCTACCTACAGAAACAAAGTTATACAAAATAATTTTTGTACAACTTTTAAGGAATGAACTATCTTGTACATATAATAATTTTGTACAACTTGATGGGCATGTAGGAGTAAACACATGGACATACAGTCTGTTGGCAATATCTATCAAAAGCTGAATAAAGCGAACTTACATCTGCTTAAAGACGTATATCACCAAGATGTCGTTTTTGAAGATGCTGCTCATCGTTTAGAGGGGTGGCCTGCACTTTCAGATTACTTCACATCATTATATGCCAACGTCATAAGCTGTGACTTTGTTATCCACGAACATCAACAAGTCGGAGATACTGGCTTCCTAACGTGGACCATGGATCTTCAGCATCCCAAACTTCAAAAAGGTGCACCTATTCTCGTTAATGGTGTGTCGCATCTTAAATTCAGCGAAGGCCAAGTTATTTATCACCGAGATTACTTTGATCTCGGAGAAATGCTTTACGAAAACTTACCTTTACTTGGCTCCGTCGTAAAAACCATCAAGCAGAGGTTAGGACAATGAACAATACTATCTTAATCACTGGCGCTACCTCCGGAATAGGGAAGCAACTGGCTTTAGATTACGCGAACTCTGATTGGAGCGTTATTGCTTGTGGGCGAAACAAAGACGTTCTTGCTGAATTGGGGGCTGCTTCTTCTAATATCCATACATTGCAGTTTGACGTGACAAACCATGAACAAACTCAGCATGCGCTGTCCAGTTTGCCTTTCACGCCGAGTACCTGGGTTTTTAATGCAGGGGATTGTGAGTATATGGATAACGGTGTGGTTGACGCGAAACTCATGGCGCGTGTGATGAATGTAAACGTCGTTGGTGTTGCTAACTGCGTAGAAGGTTGCCAACCACACTTAGATAAAGGGCATCGCATCGTTATCGTGGGTTCTATTGCTTCAGAAGTTGCGTTGCCAAGGGCTGAAGCCTACGGCGCTTCTAAGGCTGCTGTGAGCTACTTTGCTCGCACATTAGCTGTTGATTTGAAGAAGAAGGGCATTCAAGTGGTGACCGTGTTCCCAGGCTTTGTGGAAACCCCGTTAACTGACAAAAATGACTTCGAAATGCCGATGATTATTTCTACGCGGCAAGCCTCGAACTCTATCAGAAAACAGTTGGCTGCCAACAAGACTCACATCTATTTCCCCGCGAGGTTTACCAGTATTTTACGTTTTATCTCGTTACTTCCATACAGTTGGCAAGCTCGCCTAACTGCTAAACTCGTGTCATAAGAAGGAATAAAAATGAAAACAGCAGGAAGAAAGAAGATAGCGATTGTGGGAACCGGAATTTCTGGCCTTACGTGTGGTTACTATCTACATAAAGAGCACGATGTCACCGTATTTGAAGCTAACGATTACATTGGTGGGCACACCGCGACGGTGGATGTAAAACTCGATGGTAAAGAATATGCGATTGATACGGGCTTTATCGTTTACAACGATCGCACTTATCCTAATTTCATCAAAATGATGAACGAGATTGGTGTCGAAGGATTGCCAACCCAGATGAGCTTCAGCGTAAGAAACGACGGCAATGGCTTGGAATATAACGGTCATACCGTGTCGACATTATTTGCTCAAAAGCGCAATTGGGTTAATCCTAAGTTCTATCGTTTTATCTTCGAGATCCTTCGTTTCAACAAACTTGCCAAAAGCGTCGCTAGCAAACAATCGAGTCATTCTCAGACGCTAGGTGAGTTTCTTGATGAGCACAACTTCAGTACTTTCTTTTCAGATAACTACATTTTGCCGATGGGCGCTGCAATTTGGTCTTCGACTCTAGCGGACATGCGCGCATTTCCGCTGATGTTTTTCCTTCGCTTTTTCTTAAATCACGGATTGCTTGATGTCACTAACAGACCGCAATGGTATGTAATTAAAGGTGGCTCTCGTGAGTACATTCCACCTTTGACTCAAGGTTTTATCGATAAAATTCGACTCAATAGTCCGGTAGAAAAAGTGCTCCGTAGTGAGAATGGTGTGGGTTTAAAAGTTAACGGTGAAATGCACTGGTTTGATGATGTCATCTTTGCTTGTCACAGTGATCAAGCGATGAACATGTTAGGTGACATTAGCCCAGTCGAGCAAGAGGTGCTGGGTAATATGGCTTATCAAGCGAATGAAGTGGTGCTTCACACTGATACGAGTTTACTTCCAAAGCGTAAAGCGGCGTGGGCTTCGTGGAACTACCTACTGGAGGGCAGTGAAGATGAACAGCAACGTCTCCCTTCGCTTACTTACAACATGAATATTCTCCAACATGTTCAATCTGAGCACACATTCTGTGTCACGCTAAATAGCACTGAGCAGATCGAACCGAGCAAAGTATTACGGACGTTTACCTATCACCATCCAGTGTTCTCCACCGACTCTATCGCTGCACAGCAACGTAAAGAAGAGGTGCAAGGGCTGAACAATACCTGGTTCTGCGGCGCTTATTGGTACAACGGTTTCCATGAGGATGGCGTTCGCAGCGCATTGGACGTAGTGAAAGGGCTTGAAGAGAAATATCGCGTTCAAACTGCTGTCAACTTAGAAAAAGGTGCAGCGTGATATGGATAGCCAAATGAACAGCCAGTTGTTTGTTGGCAACGTTCGACATCGCAGGTTCACGCCGATAAAACATGAATTGAACTACTCATTGTTTATGCCAGCTATTGACGTCGATGAGCTAAAAAAACTAGAGGAAAAAGTTTGGGGGTTTGGCTCTCGTTGGTGGAATTGGGCACGCTTTAAACGCAGTGACTATGTTGGTGAGGGCTGTTTAAAGGTGGCCGTACACGACAAAATTGAAGAGTTAACAGGCGTTCGTTGTACCGGCAAAGTCATCGCTGTTTGTCATTTACGCTATTTAGGACTTTATTTTAGTCCGGTGAATTTCTACTACGTTTATAACAAAGAAGGGGAATGGAAATACCTCTTAGCTGAAGTCAGCAATACACCTTGGAACGAGCGTCATTACTACGCAGTCGCTGCTGAGCAAAACGATGAAAACTTTGGATGGGAACAAGAGAAAGCCTTTCATGTTTCTCCGTTTAATCCAATTGACCAACAGTATCATTGGAAGATTAAACCACTGACGGACAAGTTAAGGATTCATCTTGAATGCCACAAAAGCGAAAAGCACTTTGATGCGACGATGACAATGAAAGCTCAAGTGTTTTCGAGCAAAAGCCTATTGAAGTGTTTGATCGTTACGCCAATACAGACGGTAAAAGTAATGGTTGGTATTTATTGGCACGCATTAAAACTTTGGGTGAAAGGCGCGCCTTTTTATTCTCATCCTAAATATTCAACACACGACGAAATAGAAGCCGACACAAAAAAAACAGACAAAAAAAATAAAAAGCACAAGGAGAATTCTGCATGTTAAATACCAGTTCTATGACATTGCCGCGCAAATTGACGACAACACAAAAGGCGGCTCGCGGAGTTATTTTTCAATGTCTGCAAAAAATGGAAATCGGCTGCTTAACTGTTATTGAAAGCTTTAAGACGGAAACGACAGAAAGAAGCGAGCGCTTTAATGCGCCCAACGGTGAATACAGCGGTCAGCCTGTTGTGGCGACGATTGAGGTAAAGCATCCTGGCTTTTACTCGCGAATCTTGCAAGGTGGCAGCATTGCGGCGGGTGAGGCTTATATGGATGGTTGGTGGGACAGCCCGGATCTAACCTCGTTAATGAAACTTATGGCTCTCAATATGCGAGCGCTAGATAAACTTGAAGAGAAAGGAAGTTGGCTGACTAAAATACTGTACAAGTTCAGTCATTGGACCAACCGCAATTCTCAAGAGAACTCTCGTAAAAACATTCATGCGCATTACGACTTGGGCAACAATTTGTACGAGTCATTTTTAGACGACAACATGCTGTACTCATCGGCCTTATATGTGCAAGACAACGATACTTTGGAACAAGCGCAAATCAACAAAATGGATCGTTTGTGCCAGCAACTTGAGCTTCAACCATCCGATCGAGTGATTGAGATCGGTACAGGGTGGGGGGCTATGGCCATTTACATGGCAGAGCAATATGGTTGTCATGTAACGACAACGACGATTTCTGAAGAGCAGCATGCTTACGCTGAACAAAAAATTAGAGAGCGAAATTTGGGCGACAAGATCACTCTATTAAAACAAGACTATCGAGACCTTTCGGGTCACTACGATAAGTTAGTCTCGATAGAAATGATCGAAGCGGTTGGAAAACAATTTTTGCCTTCCTACATCAAGCAATGCCAATCATTACTCAAGCCGGGTGGTTTAATGGCAATTCAAGCCATCACTATCGCTGACCAGCGTTATGATTACTACAGTAACAACGTTGACTTTATCCAGAAATACATCTTTCCAGGTGGGTTCTTACCTTCGGTTACATCTTTAACTCAAGCTGCGACCAAATACAGTGACTTGGTGGTGAGAGACTTATTTGATATTGGTCTGGGCTATGCGAAAACCTTGAGCGAGTGGCACTCTAGATTTAATCAAGCTGAAGATCACGTACGCTCTCTCGGTTATGACGACCGCTTTGTCCGCATGTGGCGCTACTACCTTAGTTATTGTGAAGGTGGGTTTTTAGCTCGAAGTATCAGTGCCGTTCACATGACATTCCAGCGACCTTAAACCGTTATGAAGTTGCTGATTGCCTCTACATGGTTCCAGCTCTGTTGGTTCTCTGCAGTGCTTGGGACCTATCAATGGCAGTGGCTAACACTGATCTTAACATTTATTACTCTTGTCTATTGTTGGAGGACGGACGCTTCTGCCTTGAAGCACATCGCGAGTATCGTTTTGGCGGGTGTAGTGCTCGATACGCTCAATCAACAGTTTTCTGTTTTTGTCTTTCCAACACAATGGTTACCCATTTGGTTGTTGTGCCTTTGGGTTCTGTTCTCTTGGTATGCCTATCAGCTCAAGCCTGTTTTGTACCGTTTCCCAAAAATCTACGTATCAATTGTAGGTGGCGTTGGAGGAACCGTCAGTTACTACGCCGGTTACAAGCTCCAAGTCGTTGAATATGGATTTAATACCAGCGTTACGTTGGTCATTCTATTTGCTGAATGGTTTGCCATGACGCTTTTAATACTCAAGGTATACGGATATGAAAAGCTTGAAGAGAGATTTAACCCAGAGGCTGATTAAGGTAGTTGCTTCTCTAGTAGTTATGGGCTCCTTTGCTCTACAAGCTCAGCCAGTTGGAAACAGTGAAAACGCAGATAAGATGTCGAGTTGGAAGGGGTGGAAAACCGTCGGTGAGGCACAACTCACATGGTTCATCTTCGATATATATCAGTCTCGACTAAGCGCACCTGATGGAAAGTTCATTGTAAATGGCGATGTATCACCACACCCTCTGGCATTGGAGATTAAGTATCAAAGAGACATCAGCAAGCAGCAGTTGCTTGATGTAACTGATGAGCAATGGGCAAAACTTGGTTTTACTGAACCATATCGAAAAAGTTGGATCAGTGAACTAAACCGTATGTTCCCTGATATAAAAAAAGGCGATGAGCTTACTTACTTAACCGATGGTAAAACTGGTCAGCTTCTTTACCGACAAGCTGGCATTGCACAAATCAAGACAGTCGGCTTCGTTCAAGATGAGCGAATGAACGATGCGTTTTTGTCTATATGGTTGTCACCTAATACAGAGTTCCCGAAACTTCGAAAACAATTAATAGGGCAGGTTAGATAGTGCTTAAACGAATTTTAAAATCAGTCGCCTTGGCCGCTGCGGCCTTACTTTCAGCATGCTCAGCAGATATCGATAATTATCAATCTTCTACACCGACTTTTGATTTATTCGGCTATTTTGAGGGCGATACAAAGGCGTGGGGGATGGTCCAAGATTACACTGAACAACAAACTCGTCGTTTTGAAGTCGACATAGTGGGTACTGTGGAAGGTAACACGTTGACGCTGGTGGAAGACTTTGTGTTTGATGATGGAGAGGTTGACCAGCGAATTTGGGTTATTACCAAATTAGAAGATGGACGCTATGAAGGTAAAGCAGAGGATATTATTGGTGTAGCAACAGGGGCTGAGCAAGGCAATGCGTTGCAGTGGCGGTATGACTTTGAGTTGCAAATGGATGACTCAACAGTAACGGTCGCTTTTGATGATTGGCTTTATCGTCAGGACGAGAAGCATGTTTTCAACCTCACCAAAATTAAAAAGTTTGGTATAGAGGTCGGGACAATAACCTTATTCTTCCAAAAACAGCCATAATAGTTGAGGGATTTATCCTCTTGCATTACTACCAAATAACCGAAATTATTTCTTCCTAACTAAAAAGGTTGACGCTTTCACGTCAACCTTTTCAATTGCAGATAATCAAGGTGTGATTACAGCTTATCTGTCAGCTCAACCGCTTGACCAATGTAGTTCGCTGGCGTCATCTCTTTCAGACGTGCTTTCTCGTGCTCAGGGAGCTCAAGACCGTCAATGAAGTTGCGCATTGCTTCGCCGTCTACACGCTTACCACGAGTTAGCTCTTTTAGCTTCTCGTATGGCTTTTCGATACCGTAGCGACGCATTACTGTTTGTACTGGCTCAGCGAGTACTTCCCAGTTTTTATCTAGTTCAGCAAGAAGCGCTTCACGGTTTACTTCTAGCTTGCTGATACCTTTTAGCGTAGAAGTGTAAGCGATGATTGCGTAGCCAACACCAACACCAAGGTTACGTAGAACCGTTGAATCAGTTAGGTCACGTTGCCAACGAGAGATAGGCAGTTTTTGTGCTAGGTGGCCAAATACTGCGTTCGCAAGACCTAGGTTACCTTCAGAGTTTTCAAAGTCGATTGGGTTAACTTTGTGCGGCATTGTTGAAGAACCGATCTCACCAGCAATGGTTTTTTGCTTGAAGTGGCCTAATGCAATGTAACCCCAAACGTCACGATCGAAGTCAATCAGGATAGTGTTGAAACGAGCGATAGCGTCGAACAGCTCAGCGATGTAATCATGCGGCTCGATTTGTGTTGTGTAAGGGTTCCAAGTTACGCCTAGAGACTCTGTAATGAATTCTTCAGAGAACTTGTGCCAATCTAGCTCTGGGTAAGCAGAAAGGTGTGCGTTGTAGTTACCTACTGCACCGTTGATTTTCGCTAGGATCTCAACGTTTTCGATTTGCTTGAATTGACGCTCCATACGGTACGCCACGTTTGCCATTTCTTTACCCATTGTAGATGGAGAAGCAGGCTGGCCGTGTGTACGAGATAGAAGAGGAATGTCGCGGTATTCAACTGCGAGTGCTTTGATAGCGTCAATTAGGTTACGGATTTCTGGAAGAATCACTTGCTCACGTGCTTCTTTTAGCATTAACGCATGAGAGGTGTTATTGATATCTTCAGAAGTACATGCAAAGTGGAAGAACTCATTAACAGCGTGCAGTTCAGGAACGTCTGCTACTTTCTCTTTTAAGAAGTACTCAACCGCTTTAACGTCGTGGTTAGTTGTACGCTCGATTTCTTTAATACGGCGTGCATCTTCTTCAGAGAAGTTAGCAGCAAGGTCGTCTAGGAATTGGTTAGCTTCTGCGCTGAATGCTGGCACTTCTGCAATTTCAGCAGTAGCCGCTAGCTTCTGTAGCCAACGAATTTCTACGATAGTACGGTATTTTAGTAGACCGTACTCGCTGAAAATTTCGCGTAACGCAATCGTCTTACTTCCGTAACGGCCGTCTACTGGTGAAACAGCAGTCAATGCTGACAGTTCCATGATGTTCTCCTGAATTGGGTTTCTAAATTTCGTGAGCGTTATACCAATAACTGTGGCAATTGTCACGAATATTGCGCAAACGTTTGCGCGGGATTTGTTTTATTCGAAAAAAAGTAGCTCGCGATAAACGCGAGCTAGCAGAGTATTCTACATTCTGGCTAACAGGATTTGAGCCTGTTCGACCATTTTCTTTCGGCCAAAAATTAGATGACGACGTTTACCGCCTACTTGGCGCCACAGAACAGCACTACGAATGCCAGATAGCAGTAGAGCACGGACTTTGTGTTGGCTGGCCGTTTGTTGCAGTACAGAAGGCGTGCCTGTTACTTGAATGCGTGGTCCAATAGGGCTAACAACATCCAAGTAGATGCTCGCTAAATTGCTGATCATTTGATCATCTAGCAGTTCAAAATGCTCTGACTGGCGCTTGGCCATCTGGATACGGTCACCAAGCTGGGACATGGCATCGTTGCGAGCGCTTAACTTACGTTCTAGCGCCATCAAGCTAATGATGTAACGAGTGATCTCACTGCCTGATGGGGTGCTATCAATCCCTTTAACCAGACACTCCAGACCGAGCTTTAGATCGGCTTCGCGACCGAATACGCCAACGGTGTTAGCAGGGTTTGTGCTCAAAATAGCTTTGATTGATGTTTCAAAAGCATCTTGATCACAATGCCCGTTTCTCGCAACTTGTTGAACCAAAGCGACAGCTTGGCAAATACCAGCGAAAGCGATAGTACGGTCATAAAGTGTATTCGCCACGTAACGACTCCTAAGCTTGAGAATATTTAATGCGTTGCTCGATGATGCCGCCACCTAGACATACGTCATCTTTATAAAACACTGCTGATTGACCAGGCGTCACTGCAATTTGTGGTTCATCAAAGATCACTTTAATGTTTTCATCATCGATCGGGATGATTGTACAAGGAATATCTTCCTGACGGTAACGAGTTTTCACTGTGCACTTCATAACATCGCGAATTGGCTCACGATCTACCCAGTGAAGTTGTGACGCAAGTAGACCTTCTGATTTTAGCATCGGGTGGTCTTTACCTTGGACTGCGATTAGCACGTTACGCTCTAGGTCTTTTTCACCAACAAACCACGGCTCTTCGTTACCACCGCCGCCTTTACGGCCACCGATGTGTAGACCTTTACGCTGACCTAGTGTGTGGTACATCAAACCTTGGTGTTGACCGATCACTTCGCCTTCTGGCGTTTCGATATTACCAGGCTGAGCAGGAAGGTAACGACCTAGAAAGTCGGTAAATTTACGCTCACCGATGAAACAAATACCTGTCGAGTCTTTCTTCTTCGCTGTTACTAAACCTTGCTCTTCCGCAATACGGCGTACTTCAGGTTTCTCTAAATCACCAACAGGGAAGAGGCTACGGCCAATTTGTTCGTGGCTTAGTGTATATAGAAAGTAGCTCTGGTCTTTGTTGCCATCTAGGCCACGCAACATCGCTGGTTTCTCACCGTTATCCGGGAAAGAGCGACGTACGTAGTGACCCATTGCAATGTAGTCAGCATCAAGCACTTCATCAGCGAATTCTAGGAATGCTTTGAACTTGATTTCTTTGTTACAAAGAATGTCAGGGTTCGGTGTACGACCCGCTTTGTATTCAGCAAGGAAGTACTCAAATACGTTATCCCAGTATTCGGCAGCAAAGTTGATGGTGTGTAGATGAATGCCTAGCTTGTCACATACTGCCTGAGCATCAGCAAGATCTTCTGCTGCTGTACAATATTCTTCGTTGTCATCTTCTTCCCAGTTCTTCATGAACAGGCCTTCTACTTGGTAGCCTTGTTGCTTGAGAAGATACGCAGAAACAGATGAATCAACGCCGCCGGACATACCGACGATGACTTTCTTTTGGCTGTTATCAGACATTACTAAACACCACTTAAATAAACGGGATGCAGATTCTATCAGAATCCACAGACCGGTGACAGATCCGAGATCGAAATCACAATTCGTTTCGCTGCATTTTTCTTCAACAGAAATTCGAACGGGCAATTTCGCAAGTATAGAAGAGGTATATATGGCATAGTTGGCAAAAATCCAAGAGGAAAGTCCAAATGACCGAAGAAAACCAGTTTATGCAAGAAGCCGAGTTGATTGAAATTGTTGAAAACCAACTTGAGGACGGCAATCCATTAAAAGTTAAAGAGACGCTAATGCGCTTAATGATGACAGGGACACCTAGAGAAGAAGCGGTTGCAATGATGGCATGTGCCATGTCGATTGAAATTTTCGATGTGATGAAAAATGAAGGTGAGTTCAACCTAAAGCGTTACTGCGAGCACCTTGAGCAACTGCCAGATCTAAGTTTTATGGAAGGTGAATAAGGAGTCTAGAAGAAAAAAGTGGCTAGCAAACGTTTGCTATAATTGCTTTTATTGCCGCTTTATTATTAGCGGTATAGAATCCGTTCTCCTTTTCATCCCCTTACTCAGACTGACAATATGAAATTTCCTGGACAACGCAAATCGAAGCACTATTTTCCTGTTCATGCTCGTGACCCGCTGGTGAGCCAAGCACAAGAAAGCAAGAAGATGACGCGCACTCACATCATTGGTATTGACCAAACTTTGGTGGATATTGAAGCTAAAGTTACAACGGATGTGATTGAAAAGTACGGTCTGAGTAAAGGTCACTCTTTGGTTATTGATGACGAAAGAGCAGAAGAGTTGTACCAGCAACTTAAAGAAGAGAACTTAATTACCAATGAGTATGCGGGTGGCACAATTGGTAACACGCTACACAACTACTCTGTGCTAGCAGATGATCGCTCTACGCTGCTTGGAGTGATGAGCCAGGATATCAAAATTGGCAGCTATGGCTACCGTTACCTTTGTAATACATCAAGCCGCATGGACTTGAACTATCTACAAGGTGTTGATGGCGCTATCGGTCGTTGTTTCGCTCTTATCACAGAAGATGGTGAACGTACTTTTGCGATCAGTGAAGGGCAAATGAACCAACTGCATCCTGATAGCATTCCAGAAAAAATCTTTAAAAATGCATCGGCGCTTGTACTAACGTCATATTTAGTACGTTGTAAAGAAGGCGACCCAATGCCTGAAGCAACAATGAAAGCGATTGAGTACGCGAAAAAGAATGATGTGCCCGTTGTTCTGACTCTTGGGACGAAGTTCGTTATTCAAGATGACCCGAAATATTGGCAAGAATTCATTCGAGATAACGTTTCAGTCGTTGCGATGAATGAAGATGAAGCAGAAGCTCTGACGGGTGAGTCAGACCCACTTGCTGCATCTGATAAAACACTGGAGTGGGCAGATCTAGTATTGTGCACCGCGGGGCCTGTAGGCCTATTTATGGCGGGTTATACGGAAGACAGCGCGAAGCGCGAAACTTCTTTGCCATTACTTCCGGGGTCAATCGCTGAATTTAATCGCTATGAATTTAGTCGTCCGGCGAAAAAAGACACATGTGAAACACCAATAAAAGTGTACTCACATATCTCGCCATATATGGGTGGTCCAGAAAAAATCAAGAATACCAATGGTGCAGGTGATGCTGCGTTATCTGCTGTTCTTCATGATATGGCGGCAAATAAATACCATAAAGAAAATGTGCCTAATTCAAGCAAGCACAGTAACGAATATTTAACTTACTCTTCTTTTTCTCAAGTATGTAAATACGCAAACCGTGCGAGCTACGAAGTTCTCGTGCAACATTCTCCACGTTTGTCACGTGGGCTTCCTGAGCGAGAAGATAGCCTAGAAGAAGCATACTGGGAACGTTAATACACAGTAGTTTAATTAACCATTCTATAACTAAAGTAAAAGGCGCATTAAAAAATGCGCCTTTTTTATTTGTAATGAACCAAATAAAAAAGGCTCCCATTGGGAGCCTTTTAAAAATAGCGCGGATTTAGATCAGGAAATCATCCAGAGATTTACCTGCATCAAGTTGCTCTTGAATTGCAGAAGGTGTACGACCTTGGCCTGTCCAAGTCTTCTCATTACCGTTTGAGTCTGTGTATTTGTATTTAGCTGGACGAGGTGCACGCTTCGCTTTGCCTTTCGTCTTAGTTTCGCCAGATAGCGCAGTAATAAGCGCTTCTACGTCAATACCGTCTTGAGCAATTTTCTCTGCGATCTCTGCTAGCTTAGCTTCTTGCTCAGCTTGTGCTGCACGTTCTGCTTCTTCTGCTTCACGACGCTCTTCTACAACAGTAGTTAGTTTATCTAGAGCTTCTTCCAATTGTTCTAGAGTCAGCTCACGAGAAAATGCACGAAGGCTACGGATATTTAGAAGGGTTTTAGTCAGCTCTGACATAACGATTCCTATTAAAAGGTTAATGTGTTGGGCACTTTTTATCGTTACGATTAAATAATGCCAATCTATAAATAAACAAAGAGTCCTTATATTTAACTTTATCTTTTCCTTATGTGCAAATACTAAATCAAGATTTTGTTTAAATTTAGCTATTTTTTTAAAGCAATAAATATTATTACACTCGAAATAAATCTTATTAGATGAGAATTGAAATCAACACTCGTTATTGTATAGAGATAGAGCCAGCTTGGTTTTTATAAAAAAGTTGAGTTATTACTTAAAAATATGAAGCGTCCATCTTTGATGGAGTGTCATATATCCTTAATTTATTGATACAAGATAAACCATGATATTTTTAAGGTAGTAATAATGTTTCATAAATAACAAAATTGATGTGATTTCAGTTGCACAAAACTAACTTGAAGTAGACAAGGTTTATAAATTATCTCAGTCATTATTTATTTGTTTAATTTAGTTTGATGTGTTGCATTGACTCTCATCATAAGTACAATGGCTGCTACCTGATGCAATATTGCAGACAATTTGTTGTTAATTTGTACAGTTAGTGGTTAATTGTTTGTTGTTGCCGTAGAGGCGCGGTCTCGAAGAGTAGCTATTATTGGGGTGATGCCAATGAATAATAGTGGAAGGCGAAGATTGCCGAAGTAAGTAACTCATCAAAGTTACTTGCTGGGGTTGTATCTGAAAGGAACAACACTGCCATAGTATATATTCACATTAAACTATGGAGCGCTACTGTAGGGTTGGGTGGAGTGTTCGCTTCCCTGTCGCTAAGTTCAACATGAGCACGTATCGTATGCTACGTGACTTGTCTGCAGTAGATCTCTAGCCAAACTTTGGTTTTTGAAGATCATGAATTTAATAGATTTTTCTAGTTCTCCTGTTTCATTATTGCCACCTATTGTCGCTTTGACTTTGGCGATTCTGACTCGACGTGTATTAGTTTCCTTAGGTGTAGGTATCGTGCTGGGTGCGGTTCTACTTAATAGCTGGTCTATCGGTGATACCGTTAGTTACGTGAGTTCTCAAGTTTCTTCTGTCTTTATTGAAGATGGCGGAATTAACACTTGGAACATGAGCATTGTTGGTTTCCTAATCTTATTAGGTATGACAACTGCATTATTAACGCTATCTGGTGGTACTCGTGCATTTGCCGAATGGGCACAATCTCGAGTAAAGAGTAAACGCGGCTCCAAACTTCTTGCTGCCTTTTTAGGCGTATTCATTTTTGTCGACGATTACTTTAACAGTCTTGCTGTTGGTGCCATTTCTCGTCCAGTAACCGATCGTTTTTATGTGTCTCGCGCGAAGCTTGCATACATTCTAGACTCAACTGCTGCACCAATGTGTGTGATCATGCCTGCTTCTAGCTGGGGTGCTTACATTATTACGATTATCGGCGGTATCTTAGTCTCACATGGGATCACTGAGTATTCGGCTCTTGGCGCGTACGTTCGTCTTATTCCAATGAACTTCTACGCAGTTTTTGCACTGCTTATGGTGTTTGCTGTGGCGTGGTTTGGCCTCGATATCGGTAAGATGCGTGAGCATGAAATCTCTGCATCTCAAGGCCGCGGCTTTGATAAAGACAAAGAAAACGACTCGCAAGAAGCGCATGATCTAAACGAAGAGCTAGATATCCGTGAAAGCGAAAAGGGTAAAGTGTCAGACTTGGTACTTCCTATCGTGACGCTGATTATTGCGACTATCGCTTCTATGCTTTACACGGGTGGCCAAGCATTGGTTGCTGACGGCAAAGAGTTTGCGCTTCTAGGTGCGTTTGAAAATACAGATGTAGGCACATCACTAATCTACGGTAGCTTGCTTGGCTTAGCAGTTGCACTGTTTACTGTTGTGAAGCAAGGTCTTCCAATGGGTGAAATTGCACGCACACTTTGGATTGGTGCGAAGTCTATGTTTGGCGCGATTCTAATCCTGGTATTTGCCTGGACTATCGGTTCGGTTATCGGTGACATGAAGACGGGTTCTTACCTTTCTACAATGGCGCAGGGCAATATCAATCCACATTGGCTACCGGTTATCCTATTCTTGTTGTCTGGTCTAATGGCATTTTCAACCGGTACTTCTTGGGGTACGTTCGGCATTATGCTTCCAATCGCGGGTGATATGGCTGGTGCAACCGATCTTGCGCTAATGCTCCCAATGCTAAGTGCAGTTTTAGCCGGTGCCGTTTTTGGTGACCATTGTTCACCTATCTCCGATACCACTATTCTGTCGTCGACTGGTGCACGTTGTAATCATATTGATCATGTATCGACCCAGTTGCCTTATGCATTGTCCGTGGCGCTAGTTTCCTGTGTTGGCTTCATTACTTTGGGGATGACTGCGTCAATTGCATTCTCATTCATCGCTGCATCAATCACATTTATTATTGTATGTGGAGCACTTTCTTGGTTGTCGAAGTCTAAAATGGCATCGTGTCAAAATGTCTAGTACAGCTCAGTGTTTTTAATAAAGAGGAAGCTCCGCTAAATTTAGCGGAGCTTTTTTTTAACGCGATTTAGGTGAGGGGGGCAATCGCGTTTTTGGGGATAATCGTTTCGTGTTAAAAGCGAGCTATTTGTGTTCTGAGCACTCCTTTCTGTGCTGTGATAGAAAATCTATCAACCGACTTCTTCTTAGCTCTAAGCAAAGACTATGCCTAGTTTAAGTTGTTGATTTTAAAGGCGGCAATATCAAGAGGTTTATGATGAGGGGCTAAGTAAATGATATATGATGAGTTGTCTGTTACACAGTGTCACGTTACACCTGTACAGCAACTAAACATTTAAGTTGTATTTCTTTATTAGACGATAAAGCGTTGTTCTTGAAATACCAAGATGACGTGCAGCCGCACTCATATTGTGCTTATTTTCTTCGATAGCTTGCAGTAGGTAGTCGAGATCAATTTGGTCCACTGAAGGGAGTAATTGCCTTTCATTATTATCAAGGCCCAAGTCAGCGACGAGAAGCGTGTGATCTTCACACATGACAATCGCTCGTTGAATTACATTTCGCAGTTCTCTTACGTTACCTGGCCAACGATGCTTGAGGAGCTTGGCTTTCACTTTATCCGACATTTTTTGTACCTGACCATGAGACAAATCTGTCAAGAAGTGTTCTGATAACATAAGGATATCTTTCCCACGCTTTCTCAGTGGAGGAATAGTTAATGGCAAGATATTAAGCCGATAGAATAAATCTTCACGGAATCCACCTTGTACAACCTCATTTTTCAAATCCACGTGGCTCGCAGCAATGACTCTACAGTCCACGTCAATGAATTTATCAGCGCCGACTTTATGGATTTGCTTACTCTCTAAAAAGTGCAGAAGGTGGATTTGTAGATCCGGCGGCATATCACCAATCTCATCTAGGAATAGGGTACCTTTATGTGCTTTTTGAATAAAACCGATACGATCTGAAATCGCTCCTGTAAATGCTCCTTTTTCGTGACCGAAAAGTTCGGACGCAATAAGACCACTTGGAATTGCGCCGCAGTTAACTTCAACAAAAGGTGCCGAGTGTCTGTTCGACAACTGATGAATAAGACGAGCACAGAGACCTTTGCCCACCCCTGTTTCACCCTGAATGAGTACTTCAGCATCACATTGAGCGTACTTTTGGATTGCCGTGCGAAGTTCTTGGATACATGCACTATTGCCGATTAATGGGTATAGTGTTGTATCGCTGAAATCCACAGCTTGTTTGTTACTACCGTTACGCAGTTTCATGGTTAATCACTATTTTTTGCCCCACTCAAATAATAGTTTTGAATGAGTCGTCTCAAACGTGAGTGGATGTCTCTTTATTGAGAATGATGTCAATTACTAAGGGCGGTGAGATCTAAATAGTTGTTTTGATGAAAATTCATACTATTCTTCTTTTTCTTTAAGAATAGGGTTGAATAGAAACCTAATTTCTACCCATATACTCAACTGAAATTAAATTTAAATCCTTTAAAATCAAGTAATTATAAAAAATAGTTAGAAAATGCTAAATTCAGTATTGAAAAATATAGAATCCTTGGTTAGTGTGGTTACTAACGAAGCAACTCAATAGAGCCTTAAATAAGTATGCGTAATTTTGTAATGAACATTCATCACCATCATCACCCAATCTAGTCTTTCGGGCGATGTACGCATACCCGGGAGGCAGGAAACTCCCGGAGGTGAAATCAAAGTAAAAGCAGATTTTAAACCCTCGGGAGACTCCAATCTCTCGAGGGTTTTTTAGTTTTATTAATTCAAAAATTACTTAGATATCAAAATCTTGCACAGGGAAAAAGCAATGCAAACACAACGCTTAAGAATCGCAATTCAGAAAAAAGGTCGCCTTAGCAAAGAGAGCCAAGCTCTGCTAAAACAGTGCGGCGTAAAATTTAATGTAATGGGGGAGCGTTTAGTGGTTCACTCGGAGAACATGCCAATTGATTTGCTTTTGGTTCGTGACGATGACATCCCTGGCTTGATCATGGATGGTGTTGTTGACTTAGGTTTCATTGGTGAAAATGAATTGGAAGAAGTTCGTCTAGATCGTAAAGCTCTGGGTGAACCATGTGAGTTTGTACAACTTCGTCGACTTGACTTTGGCGGTTGTCGCTTGTCTATCGCTATCGACAAGGATGAAGAGTACAACGGTCCACAAGACTTAGCCGGTAAGCGTATTGCCACAACTTACCCTCAACTCCTAAAAGCTTACATGGATGAAGCAGGCGTTCCATTCTCCACATGTATGCTAACTGGCTCTGTAGAAGTTGCACCTCGCGCAGGTCTAGCTGACGCTATTGCTGATTTGGTATCGACTGGCGCAACGTTAGAAGCGAATGGCTTAAAAGAAGCGGAAGTGATCTTTAAATCTAAAGCGACGCTGATTCAACGTATCGGTGAGTTTGATGCAGACAAAACAGCACTGATTGAAAAACTACTGACTCGCATGCAAGGCGTACAACAAGCGAAAGAGTCTAAGTACATCATGCTTCACGCGCCAGCTGAAAAGCTCGATCAAATCAAAGCACTACTTCCTGGTGCTGAGGATCCTACGGTTCTTCCTCTTTCTGCAGATAAGCAGAAAATGGCTGTTCACTTAGTGAGTTCTGAAAACCTGTTCTGGGAAACCATGGAACAGCTAAAAGAGTTAGGTGCTAGCTCAATCCTAGTGCTACCAATTGAAAAAATGATGGAGTAAACATCATGAGAACAGTCGTTTGGCAATCTTTAAGTGAAGAGCAGCAAGATTCGATCTTAGAACGTCCTGCTATTGCAGAAGGTGCAAATATCACTGCAGCAGTGTCTGAGGTTATCGCTAAAGTTAGAAATGAAGGCGACTCTGCTCTCAACGAGCTGACAGAAAAGTTTGATCGCGTTAAACCTGAGTCCATTCGTGTTTCTTCTCAGGAAATTAAAGCCGCTTCAGAGCGCTTGTCTGAATCAATGAAAAATGCATTAGAGCAAGCTTATGCCAATATTTCTAAATTCCACAAAGCGCAAAAGCCACAGCCAATTAAAGTCGAAACTCAACCGGGTGTGCTTTGTGAACAGGTAACACGTCCAATTCAAAAAGTGGGTTTGTACATTCCTGGTGGTAGCGCGCCATTGCCATCGACGGTTTTGATGCTGGGCGTGCCTGCGAAAATTGCCGGCTGTCGTAAAGTTGTGCTTTGCTCTCCGCCTCCAATCGCTGACGAGATCCTTTACGTAGCAAAATTGTGTGGCATTGATGAAGTGTACAACGTCGGTGGTGGTCAAGCTGTTGCTGCAATGGCATATGGTACAGAGACCGTATCAAAAGTTGATAAGATTTTTGGCCCGGGTAACGCTTATGTGACGGAAGCAAAGCGTCAGGTGAGCAATGATTTCCGTGGCGCAGCGATTGATATGCCAGCGGGTCCTTCGGAAGTTCTTGTGATTGCGGATGAAACAGCGGACCCAGATTTTATTGCGGCGGACCTTCTAAGTCAGGCAGAGCATGGACCTGACTCTCAAGTTGTACTTGTGACGCCATCAGCCATTATTGCAGATCAGGTGACAGATGCCGTTCGTCGTCAATTGAAAGAGTTGTCTCGTTCAGAGATTGCAGAAAAAGCGCTCGCATCGAGTTTAATCATTATTGCTGAATCGATCACCCAAGCGATCTCTATTTCTAATTATTATGGCCCTGAGCACTTAATTGTTCAGACTAAGAACCCACGCGAGCTTCTGCCTCTATTAGACAACGCAGGTTCGATCTTCCTTGGTGATTGGTCGCCTGAATCTGCAGGTGATTACGCATCGGGCACTAACCACGTTCTTCCTACTTACGGTTACACACGGACATATTCAAGCTTAGGTTTGGCTGATTTTTCTAAACGAATGACGGTTCAAGAGCTTTCAGCTGACGGTCTTAAAAATCTTGCGCCAACGGTTGTCACCATGGCTGAAGCAGAAGGTCTGGACGCTCACAAACGTGCTGTTACTATCCGTGTAGAAAAATTAGCAAGTAAGTAAGAATAAGAGAGTAAAGAGATGGAAAAGCTAGCGCGTAAACAAGTCCAACAACTAACACCTTATCTTTCGGCTCGCCGAATTGGTGGTACAGGTGACGTATGGCTGAACGCCAACGAATCGCCATTCAACAATGAATACAAAACAGACTTTGCTCGTCTTAATCGTTACAGCGAATGCCAGCCGAAAGAACTGATTTCTGCTTACGCCGCGTATGCTGGAGTGAAGCCAGAACAAACGCTGACTTCTCGCGGTGCAGATGAAGGTATTGAGTTATTGATCCGTGCTTTCTGTGAACCGGGTGAAGACGCGATTTTATACTGCCCACCGACTTACGGTATGTACGCCATCAGTGCAGAAACCATCGGTGTAGAGCGCAAAACGGTGCCGCTAACGTCAGATTGGCAACTAGACCTTGCAGGCATCGAAGCGAATCTAGATAACGTAAAACTGGTTTTCGTATGCTCGCCAAACAACCCAACGGGTAACTTAGTTAAGCGTGACGATATTGTCTCTCTGCTTGAGATGACAAAAGACCGCGCAATCGTGGTCATGGACGAAGCGTACATCGATTTTTGTCCAGAAGCTTCAACAGTAGATTTACTGGCAGAATATCCAAATCTAGCGATTCTGCGTACTCTGTCGAAAGCTTTCGCGCTTGCTGGTCTTCGTTGTGGATTTACGCTAGCAAACGAAGAACTGATTAACGTCCTTCTTAAAGTGATCGCACCATATCCAGTACCGGTGCCAGTTGCAGAAATTGCTACTCAAGCGCTCTCAGAAGCAGGATTAGCGCGAGCGAAGTTCCAAGTTCTCGATTTGAACGCGAACCGAGCTTACTTACAAGTTGGTTTGTCGATGATTCCGGGTCTGGAGGTTTTTGAAGGGTGGGGTAACTACTTATTGGTGAAATTCCCAGATGGCGATGCTCTTTTCAAAGCCGCTTGGGATACGGGCATTATCCTGCGTAACTCGCCAATTGAGAACTGCGTGCGTATCAGTGTTGGTAACCGCGACGAGTGTGAAAAGACACTGGGTTTCATTAGAAACTACTATTCATAAATAGAATTCTCAACGTTCTCGGTTTATGCCGAGAACGAAACAAGATTAGTAATAAGGAAGTTCGAGTGAGCAAGCAACAAAAAATCCTATTTATCGACCGAGATGGCACCTTAATTGTTGAGCCGCCGATTGATTTTCAAGTAGACCGTTTAGATAAGCTAAAACTAGAGCCATTTGTTATCCCAAGCCTGTTGTCGTTGCAGGATGCTGGATACCGTCTAGTGATGGTCACTAACCAAGATGGTTTGGGTACTGACAGCTACCCACAAGCTGATTTTGATGCACCGCACAACATGATGATGGAGATCTTCGAGTCTCAAGGTGTGAAGTTCGATGACGTGTTGATTTGTCCTCACTTTGAAGAAGATAACTGCTCTTGCCGTAAGCCTAAGCTAGGCATGGTGAAAGAGTTCCTTCAAGGTGGCAAAGTTGATTTTAAAAACTCTGTTGTGATTGGCGATCGTCAAACCGATCTTCAACTTGCAGAAAACATGGCAATTCGTGGTATTCAATACAACCCAGAAACCATGGGGTGGAAACAGATCTTGAAAGATCTAACGGTGAAGGCACGCGTTGCTGAAGTTATTCGTACCACGAAAGAAACGGACATCAAAGTTGCGGTTAATCTTGATGAGCAAGGCGGTAACGATATCTCAACGGGTCTTGGTTTCTTCGACCACATGTTGGATCAAATTGCGACGCACGGTGGATTCCAGATGGTGTGCAAAGTAGAAGGTGATCTACACATTGATGATCACCACACGGTCGAAGATACCGCTCTTGCGTTGGGTCAAGCATTGAAAGAAGCACTGGGTGACAAACGTGGTATTGGTCGCTTTGGTTTCAGCCTGCCAATGGATGAGTGCTTGGCACAATGTGCACTGGACCTATCTGGTCGTCCTTACCTTAAGTTCGACGCGCAGTTTAGCCGTGAGCAAGTGGGTGATCTTTCAACAGAGATGGTGGTTCACTTCTTCCGCTCTTTGACTGACACATTAGCATGTACGTTGCACCTTTCTTCTGCGGGCAACAATGATCACCACATCATTGAAAGTCTATTTAAAGCGTTTGGTCGTACTCTGCGCCAAGCAATCAAAGTAGAAGGCACTGAGCTACCAAGTAGTAAAGGCGTGCTTTAAGGCGAATCTTAGCAAGGAGAAAAACAGTGACAGAACAGAAAGTTGTCATTATCGATACTGGCTGTGCCAACGTCTCTTCGGTGAAGTTTGCTATTGAACGCCTAGGTTATGACGTAACGATTTCAAAAGATCCACAAGTTGTATTGGCGGCTGACAAGCTATTTCTACCGGGCGTGGGAACCGCCAGTGAAGCGATGAAGAACCTAGAAGAGCGTGACCTTATCAGCTTGGTAAAACAGGTAGAAAAGCCACTGCTAGGTATCTGTTTAGGCATGCAATTGCTGGGCAAAGTGTCTCAAGAAAAAGGCCAGAAAGCAGACGAGTTAGTTGAGTGTCTTGGACTTTGTGATGGCGAAGTGAAGCTGCTTCAAACCGGCGATTTGCCACTGCCGCACATGGGGTGGAATACCGTTTCTGCAAAAGCAGGCAATCCGTTATTCAAAGGTATTGAAGAGGGTGAGTACTTTTATTTTGTGCACAGCTTTGCGATGCCAGTTGGAGACTACACCATTGCCGAATGTGATTACGGAAATCCATTCACTGCTGCGGTTCAAAGCGGTAACTATTATGGTGTGCAATTCCACCCAGAGCGTTCTTCAAAAGCGGGCGCGAAGCTTATTCAAAACTTCTTAGAATTATAAAAGGGATTTAGTGTGATTATTCCAGCTCTTGATTTAATTGAAGGACAGGTGGTTCGCCTTTATCAAGGTGATTACGGCCAAGTAACCGAGTACAAAGTCGATCCAGCAGAGCAGTTTAATTTGTACCACCAAGCAGGTGCTAACTGGCTACACTTAGTGGATTTGACAGGTGCGAAAGACACAACAGCGCGCCAACTTGATTTGATTGCAAAACTACTCGCAAGCACGCCAGCGAACATCCAAATCGGTGGTGGAGTGCGTACAGAGCAAGACGTGATTGATCTGTTAGAAGCCGGTGCTCAACGTGTTGTGGTTGGTTCTACAGCAGTAAAACAACCAGAGCTTGTAAAAGGTTGGATGGAAAAATACGGCGCAGAGAAAATCGTTCTCGCACTAGACATCAACATCGATCAAGACGGCACGCGCAAAGTTGCCATTTCTGGCTGGCAAGAAGATTCAGGCGTGACTATCGAAGCTCTAATCAACGATTACCTGACGGTAGGTCTACAACACGTGCTTTGCACGGACATTTCTCGTGACGGTACGTTAGCGGGTTCAAACGTTGAGCTTTACGTCGACCTATGTAAACAGTACCCACAAGTGCAGTTCCAATCTTCAGGCGGCATCGGCTCATTAGCGGATATCGAAGCGCTAAAAGGCAGCGGTGTTGCTGGTGTGATTGTTGGTCGTGCATTGTTAGATGGTAAGTTCACAGCAGAGGAGGCGTTTGCATGTTGGCAAAGCGAATAATTCCATGTCTTGATGTTCGTGATGGACAAGTGGTGAAGGGCGTCCAGTTCCGCAACCACGAAATCATTGGTGACATCGTTCCTCTGGCGCAGCGTTATGCTGAAGAAGGCGCTGACGAGCTTGTGTTCTACGATATTACCGCTTCAAGTGATGGGCGTGTCGTTGATAAAAGTTGGGTCGCTCGCGTTGCAGAAGTGATTGATATTCCGTTCTGTGTGGCTGGTGGCATTAAATCAGCAGAGGACGCGGCGCGCATTCTTGAGTTTGGTGCAGATAAGGTATCTATTAACTCTCCTGCCTTGGCGAACCCTCAGTTGATTACTGACCTTGCTGATAAGTTTGGTGTGCAATGTATCGTCGTTGGTATAGATTCATACTACGACAAAGAGACAGGTAAGTATCAGGTTTACCAGTTTACTGGTGATGAAGAACGCACCAAAGCGACCCAATGGGAAACGCGTGATTGGGTGCAAGAAGTACAAAAACGCGGCGCTGGTGAAATCGTACTTAACATGATGAACCAAGACGGCGTGCGTAACGGCTACGATATTGAACAACTTAATATGGTGCGTGAAGTGTGTAACGTGCCATTGATTGCATCGGGTGGTGCAGGTGCCATGGAGCACTTCGCAGAAGCCTACCAAAAAGCAAATGTGGATGGCGCGCTTGCCGCATCGGTATTCCACAAGCAAGTCATCAATATTGGTGAACTAAAGCAGTATTTGAAACAACAAGGCACTGAGGTACGACTATGAGTGTGAAAGCCGCCGAAGTAAGTTCGCTAGCTGAGCGAATCAACTGGGAAAAAGTGGATGGTCTGGTACCTGCCATCGTACAAGATTTCCAATCAAGCCAAGTGCTGATGATGGGTTACATGAACCAAGATGCGTTGGCAAAAACGGGCGAAACGGGTCAAGTGACGTTTTTCTCTCGTACCAAAGAGCGTCTTTGGACCAAAGGGGAAACCTCAGGCAATGTATTACAATTGGTGAACATGCAGCTCGATTGCGACAACGATACGCTACTGGTGAAAGTGAATCCCATTGGCCCTACGTGTCACTTGGGTAACACAACTTGCTGGGATGTGGACCCTCAAGAGGAGTCACAAATGGTGTGGCTTCATCAACTTGAGCAGCTATTGGCTGCCCGCAAGAGTGCCGACCCAGATTCCTCTTATACTGCCAGTCTTTATGCCCGTGGCACCAAGCGTATTTCGCAAAAAGTGGGCGAAGAAGGCGTTGAAGTCGCGCTTGCGGCGACGTCGGGCGATAAGGCGGAGTTAGTGTGTGAATCAGCAGATTTGATTTATCACTTAATGGTATTGCTTCAAGACCAAGGCTTATCGATGAATGACGTAGTGAACAAACTGAAAGAGCGTCATAAGTAAGCTTGCTATAGATAAGTGAAAGCCCCTATGCTCTCGAGCCTAGGGGCTTTTTTAATTTAGTGTTCTTGGTTCGGGGGTAAAAACCGGCAACAGTGCTGGTGGCGATTAGATTCTGAATCACGCTCGTCCCTCGCTGTTCAGAATGACGGAATATTTTCTAATGGTATTTGAAGTCGCGTTATCTATTTCAAACGAAAGTACATATTCACGTTATTCCGACGAGCTTAGGTGAGATCATAAATCTCATTAAAGCGAGCTCAATAAGCTAAGCGTGGATGCCTTTACCCACAACACTTCTTAAACTTCTTACCGCTTCCGCAGATACACGGATCGTTACGACCTAGCTTTAGGCTACTAACTGGCTGGCTCAATCGTGGATCCTGTTCTGGTTCTTCTTCTGGCTCTTCTTCAGGAAATGTGCCGTCAATGTAGTACCAAAGCCCATTTTCTTTTACGAAGCGAGAAAGTTCTGTCATACAGTAGCGTTTGCCGTCTTCATCAAAATAAGCGCTAAACTCGACAAAGCCTTCATTGTCATTACTGCCAGCTTCTGTTTTTAATACTTCAAGTTTGCACCAATCGCTGTCGATAGATTGGGCAATGCCTTCTCGTTGTTCTTCTGCATTACAGCTTGGGTGGTACGTGTTCACCACGTAATCTACTAGACCTAACACATGCGCACTGTAACGAGAGCGCATTAACTGCTCCGGAGTGGTAACGTCAGCATGGTTATTGTGGGCAATTTCACAACACTGTTGGTAGGTGCGGTTAGAGCCGCAAGGACAAGAAGAAGCCATAAAATGAAATCTCGATTAATTAAGCGGTAAAAACAAACAACCTCACATAAGTGAGGCTGCAGTATTCTTTGGGGCATTATAGCGATTTAGGGCGTTTGAGACAGCAGTTCTTGAGCCCACTCGGTAGATTGATTAAAAGCGTCTGCTAATTGAGGCTCGGTTAATTTAAGAACGGTGCAATACCGCTCAGCTAATTCCCAGTCTGCTTGTTCGTAGGCGATCGTCATTGAAAGTAAGTGGCCAAGTACGCCTTTTCGACTGGTTAATGCGAGTTTTATATCTTCGTCAACGGGGATATCTTCAATGACATCCGAGAGCGGTTGATCGAGCAAAGATCCGAGTAAAGAAAACATGCCTGTCAAAAAAGCCTGCCCAGGGTCATACCTAGTGTTCATTTGACTAAGTAACAGTTCACACATTCTTGCACGCTGAATCGCCAAGGAGTAAAGAGAATCTGGTTTATCTTCTTGAACGGACGCAATGGCAACTAAGGAAATAAAGCGTCGTAGTCGCTCTTCACCCAGATAAATAAGCGCTTGTCTGAACGACTTAATCTTGGTCGTTAATGTATATCCTGAATTTACGTAAGTAAGCAACTTGTATGACAGCGTCACATCAATCGAAAACAGACGTTCAACCTCATTGAAGTCGATGGGCTTATCTGCAATCTCTTTACACAGCTGGATGACTGTCAGAAATGCGGGATTCAAACGTTTTTTCTGGATCATCTCAGGCTTGCTGAAAAAATATCCCTGAAAGTAGTTAAAACCTGCTTCTAAAGCTTGCTCAAATTCTTCATAGGTCTCAACTTTTTCAGCAAGAAAGTCGATTTTAAATGGGCTTAATGCCTGAATAAAAATAGCGGCTTTCTTGATCGGTACGAGTCGAATGTCAAACTTGATCATGGAAACATATGGAAGAAAACGTTTCCAAGCCTTCGTCGGCACAAAATCATCTAAAGCAATTTTGTATCCGCACTCATGCAGGTGCTTGATGGCCTCTAGCAGCTCCTCTGTCGGTTCACAATCTTCAAGGACTTCAATGACGAGAGACTCTTTGGGAAACAGAGTTGGGACCAGATTCACCAAGCTTTGATGCGGAAAGTTAACAAAGCCAAGTTTGTTCCCTAATGTGTTGTAATGCGTCGACAAAAAATGATCGGATAGCAGTCGACTAGTAGCCAGCTCTGGTTCTACTTCAGGGAAGGTATTTTTAGGACCGTCTCGAAAGAGAAGTTCGTAACCTATGGTTCGTTTTTCTCTATCCAGAATCGGTTGGCGAGCTACGTAAGAATACTTCAATTAGGTACTTCGTTCTGTTTAACTTAGTATTATGATAATAGCGATTTTTTACAAAATATCTACGACTTGAGCGTGAATCTTCTACACGCTCTACATGCTTAACGCAAATTCTGTATGAATGGTCTCGTTTGTAGGTCAAAGCCATCAGAATTTACTTGTAAAACTGAGCCTTGCGTATACCAATCCCCTAAAACTATCCGGGTCTTTTTAACGCCATCGACGTCAAAAAAATGTGTATTCGGGCGATGAGTGTGACCATGAATCATTAAGTTGACGCAATTCTGAGACATCACTTTCTCGACTTCATTTTGATTGACGTCCATGATGTCCAAAGGCTTGCTCATTTTATCATCACGAATATCGGATTGAACTTTTGAGACAATTTTCTTCTTAATAAACCAAGGAATGTGATTAAACAGCCATTGCAACCAAGGTTGATGAACAGTCTTACGGAATTTTTGATAATCAATGTCGTCAGTACACAGGGTGTCACCGTGGAGAATAACCGCTTTAGTACCATAAAGGTCTATGAGGCTAACTTCATCCAGTAATGTAATGCCTGTCTCTTTACAGAAGCGTTTTCCCAATAGGAAGTCGCGATTGCCCTGAATGAAATAAACAGGAACGCCAGTCTTTGTTAGTTGCTGGAACTCTGTACGGATTTGATTGGCAAAAGGAGTTTTGTCATCGTCTCCAACCCAAAACTCGAACAGATCGCCTAATACATAAAGTGCATCGGCTTTCGTTGCTTCTGTTCGCATGAACGTCACAAAACATTCCGTAATATCCGGACGCGATGGGGTGAGGTGAAGATCGGAAATAAATAATGTTGTCATAGAAATAAGGGGAAGCGATGCCTCCCCATTAACTTATCTCTTAGAAATAATTCTTACGAATTACTCTTCAATTGTTGTACCAGTGATTACTACGTCCTCTAGAGGTACGTCTTGGTGCATGCCGTAAGAACCAGTGCTAACGCCTTTGATCTTATTTACGATGTCCATGCCTTCTACAACTTCACCGAATACACAGTAACCCCAACCATCTAGGCTTTCGCTACGGAAATCTAGGAATGTGTTGTTGTTTACGTTGATAAAGAATTGAGAGCTTGCTGAATGCGGTTCCATAGTACGCGCCATAGCAAGTGTACCCACTTTGTTGCTTAGGCCGTTGTTTGCTTCGTTCTTGATAGGTGCACGTGATGCTTTTTCACGTAGACCAGGTTCCATGCCACCACCTTGGATCATGAAACCGTCAATAACACGGTGGAAAAGAGTGTTGTCGTAAAAGCCATCGCGGCAGTACTGAAGGAAGTTTGCGCTAGTCTCTGGCGCTTTCTCTTCGTTTAGTTGAATCTTGATGTCACCAAAATTAGTGTGAAGGGTGATCATGCTACTTTCCTTTACTGTGTTGTGTTGAGCCCGAGATTCTAGCCTAAGTTCTAGTGCATTAAAAACTCAGGAAGAGGAAATTCTTCGTTTTGTGCTTGAAGTTTAGCCGATTATCGTTTTATCGGTTAATTGCTATTACCTAACCAGGTCGGAGTTGATATACTCGACTTTCTTTTATTCATTCACAATCATAGATAGAGATCATGTTAAAGATATATAACACACTCACAAGACAGAAAGAGGAATTCAAACCAATTACAGCTGGCAAAGTCGGTATGTATGTCTGTGGAGTTACCATCTACGATCTCTGTCACATCGGTCACGGTCGCACTTTTGTCTCCTTTGACGTGGTATCACGTTACCTTCGTTACCTAGGTTACGATCTAACGTTTGTACGCAACATCACAGACATCGATGATAAGATCATTAAACGTGCGGCTGAAAATGGCGAGTCTTGTGACTCATTGACCGAGCGCTTGATCGGTGAAATGCACGCAGACTTCGACGCATTAAACATGAAGCGCCCAGATATTGAGCCTCGTGCAACCCAGTTTATTCCAGAAATCATCGAACTTGTTCAAAAACTGATTGAACGTGGTTTTGCTTACGTTGCCGATAATGGCGATGTAATGTTTGAGGTTCGCAAGTTTGACGAATACGGCAAACTGTCTAAACAAGATTTGGATCAGCTGCAAGCGGGCGCGCGCGTTGATGTCGAAACAGCCAAACGCAGCCCACTAGACTTCGTTCTTTGGAAGATGTCTAAACCAGGTGAACCTACGTGGGAATCACCATGGGGCCCTGGTCGTCCAGGCTGGCACATTGAATGTTCTGCTATGAACTCTTCAATCCTAGGCGATCACTTTGATATTCACGGTGGCGGCTCTGATCTTCAGTTCCCACACCACGAAAACGAAATCGCGCAATCATGCTGTGCACACGACACTAAGTACGTAAATACTTGGATGCACAGTGGCATGGTGATGGTAGATCGCGAGAAGATGTCTAAGTCTCTAGGCAACTTCTTTACTATCCGTGACGTACTTGGTCACTACGATGCAGAAACGGTTCGTTACTTCCTTATGTCTGGTCACTACCGTAGCCAGTTAAACTACAGCGAAGAGAACCTAAACCAAGCACGCGCTTCGCTTGAGCGTCTATACACTTCTCTACGTGGTTTGGATCTAAATGCTGCTCCTGCTGGTGGTGAAGAGTATGTATCTCGCTTTACAGCAGCGATGAACGATGACTTCAATACGCCAGAAGCGTACTCAGTTCTGTTCGACATGGCGCGCGAAGTTAACCGTCTGAAAACAGAAAACCTAGAGAAAGCGAGCGAGCTAGGTGCGCTAATGCGTGAACTAGCAGATGTGATCGGTATTCTTCACCAAGATCCAGAAGCCTTCCTAAAAGGTGATGCAGGTAACGATGATGAAGTGGCTGAAATCGAAGCTCTTATCAAGCTGCGTAACGACTCTCGCGCTGCGAAAGATTGGGCGAATGCAGATATGGCTCGTGACAAACTGACCGAAATGGGCATTGTTCTGGAAGATGGTCCAGAAGGCACAACGTGGCGTCGTAAGTAATTGAATTTTCAATTTTAAAGGGCTGATAATTCAGCCCTTTTATTTTCCATTTCCATAAATTAAAACTTTAACTTTAGGTAATGCTCTGTGGCTCAGATGTATTTCTATTACTCAGCAATGAATGCGGGTAAATCAACAACGCTTCTTCAATCCTCTTTCAACTATCAAGAACGCGGCATGACGCCAGTTATTTTTACGGCGGCACTAGATGATCGCTTTGGTGTCGGTAAAGTGAGCTCTCGTATTGGTCTTCAATCTGACGCACACTTGTTTCGTCAGGATACCAATTTATATCAAGAGATCGCAGCTCTGAATGAGGTTGAGAAACGTCACTGTATTCTTGTTGATGAGTGTCAGTTCTTGTCGAAAGAGCAGGTTTACCAACTTACTGAAGTTGTTGATAAACTACATATTCCAGTATTGTGTTACGGCCTTCGCACCGATTTTCTAGGCGAACTTTTTGAAGGCAGTAAGTACTTGTTATCTTGGGCAGACAAGTTGGTTGAGCTCAAAACGATCTGCCACTGCGGTCGCAAAGCGAATATGGTTATTCGTACCGATGAACATGGCGTGGCGATTAAAGAGGGCGATCAAGTTGCGATCGGCGGTAACGACAAATATGTCTCCGTGTGCCGTCAGCATTACAAAGAAGCACTCGGTAAATAATCCGTATTAATACAGAAAAGCCACCGTAATCGGTGGCTTTTTGTTGTCTGCTAGAAAGGGCTTAGACTAAGTCAAAACCAAATCTCTCTAGCAAAACCTGGTAAGACGATTCGACTTGCTGAGGGATGTTCTGCTCGGTTTGAAATCCTTTCTCTGGATAGCTTTTTACACGAGAGAAATCTTCCATTAGTGCTTCTAGCACCATCATTAATGGCATGTCTTCATTAATATACTCAAAAAACGGATGAGCCGTAGAGCTTACTTGGAGCTGGGAGTAGGGTGACTGCCACTGTTTTTCAAATGTCGCTATAGCTCTGCGTTCCATAAATGGTTTTTGCACCAGAATAAACGATGAGCAATTTTTTCCTTCCTCTTTCAATCGTTGCTCAGTAAAGCGAACGTTTTCTCCACTGTTGGTGGATTCAGTTTCGAGCAAAATTGCTTCACTGGGCACGCCTGACATCTTGGCAATTTCGGCAAAAGTTTCCGCTTCGCTTTTTTCAAACAGTCCATCGGTAAAACGACCTTCTCCCCCTGAAAATACAATCAAAGGCGCTAACTTTTGGTGGTACAGATTTGCTGCATGCTCTGCAACACGCACATCGTTACTGCACATCACAAACAAACAGTCTGCGGGTTTCAGCTCATGTTTGAGTTGCATGTAATCCCAAAGTGTTTCTATGTGTCGATAGAGTTTCATAGCGCGTCCAAAGTTGAGTTGAAATGAAATTGATAGCCAAGTGAGAGTAGTTTGTCTGCGAGAATGCGCTTATCTGTTTGTTCTGTGACTGGGGGAAGAGGTATCTCACTTTCGCTCTTATTTATAGCGGCTTGGTAGAACTCCGCCTTGCTGACGGTATGCGGTGTGGTCACGTTAATGACTTGGTTACTTAAATTATCTAAAGCAAATTTGACCGCCGATACCGCATCATCTTGATGAAGCATATTAGCAGGCGCTTTACGACTGACTTGTTTTAGTCTCATTGCAAAGCGAGAAGGGTGCCTGTCTGGCCCAATTAGCCCGCTACAACGCATAATGACGAAGCTAATATTAGAATCGATAACATGCTGCTCGGCTTGCAGCATAATACGTGCATTGTCAGAGAAATAAGGGCTGTCGGCTGCTAAAGAGAGTGACGCATCTGCTTCTTCCATATCAGAAGCTAGGTTGGGATACACCGTTGTAGAGCTAATCATAACGAGCTTTTCAACGTTGTTTTGCTTTGCTGCGTTTGCGAGCATTTGCCATTGTTGGGCGTATTCTTGTCCGCGTCCTTTACGAAAACCAGGGGGAAAAGCACCGACAACGTGAGTAATTTGATGTTGCTTAACCAACTCATCTAGCCGTTTCGCCGCGTTAAGTTGATTAAAATCGAATAATGCGGAGTGAGTTAATGAAGCGGGTAACTCGTTTAACCGAGCTTGGTTACGACGAGTAACGACAACGTGGTGTCCGTCTTTCATCAAAGTTTCTGCTAGCGGAGTTCCGAGCCAGCCTGCACCTACGATCAATGTATTTGCCATTTGGGTCTTCCTACTTACTTATTTATGTCTGCTCGAATAGATTGAGCAGCTCTGCTTTGGCTTGTTGATGGAGGGGATCTGAATGCCATTTCTGATGTTGAATAAGGTCAACATTGACTTGCCAAGCCAGCTTTGTGAAATCATCCCCAACTCTTGTCAGTGTGTTCGGTGAATACGCGACTAAATGCTCTGGAAGAAAGCACCAACCAAACCCTTTATTCGCTAATTCCAACAAAATATAGTAGTTATCAGCGTACCAGATATCCGGGCTGAATGCTTGATTGAGACCACATGGCTCTGCGTTTTTGGAGCGTATGACCAGTTGACGATGTTGTTTGAGTTGATCAATGTGAGTGACGCGTTGTTGTGCCAGAGCGTGTGTTGAAGAGACATAGACATCGAACGCAATGTTACCAAGATTAGTGAAATCGATATGTCTTGGCATTTGTAAGTCACTCAAAATAATCCCAGTAGTGGCGCGCTCCGATTTGACTAATTCAATGATATCCGGACTTGAAGCTGTTAAGCATTCAACTTGCAAATGTGGAAAGCATTGCTCTAAATTTTTTAGCACGTCGGGCAAGCGAGTCAGAGGAATCCCTTCATCAATGGCTAAAACCAATTTATTAGTTGGTGTTGAAAAAAGCTGTGATGCTCTGTTGTTCAATCGGTCTAGTTGGCTGATTGCCGCTTGTGCATAAGGTATGAGCGCGAGGCCACTCTCGGTTAATTTCGGATATCGACCAGAGCGATCAAATAGATCAACACCACAGTCGACCTCCATATTTATGATGTGTTGGCTGACTACGGATTGAGCTCGCCCCAGTTTTCTTGCCGCGCCTGAAAATGATCCGGTTTCTGATGTAGCAATGAAAGCTTGCAGTTGTTCGATGGTAAACATATCGCTTTTGCCGATGGTATCTAACTTTTTGTTATCTGAATAATAGATAAAATTCTAAGCATTGAGTAGAACTATTTGGACAGAGAAATATGACTCGTAACGAACGAATTTTTCATGCAGTACTTTTTGAGTTAATCGCACTCGCGATCATTGTGCCAGCGGCTTCATTGATCACCGGAAAGGGATCGAGTGATCTCGCGTTAGTTGGGATTGGGTTGAGCACGTATACCGTTGTGTGGAATTACATCTACAACTTGTACTTTGATAAGTGGTTTGGCAGCAATCGAACTGAGCGAAGTTTAGCGATGCGTTTTGGGCATACAATTGGATTCGAGGGAGGGTTGATCTTTATCTCTATACCCGTCATTGCTTGGTTCTTAGAAATTACGCTTCTCCAAGCTCTGGTGTTGGAAGCTGGCTTCCTAGTGTTCTTCCTATTTTATGCCACAGGCTTTAATTGGTTGTACGACAAGGTTCAGCCATTTAGCAAAATGAAAAAACGATTAGCACCGCAGGTTTCGGCAGGAACAAAATGCAGGGACCAATAAAAAACGCCACCGAATTCGGTGGCGTTTTTGTTCAAATTACACAGAAAGGACTCTTAAAATCTTATCCGCATGCTCTGCGACTTCAATACCTTCATCTGTTAAATAACCACCATCAGGCTGTGTACAAAGTTGCTTCTCGTATAGACGAGCAACGGCTGCCTGCATTTCTTCTGACGCGTCTGTATGAACTTTAATACCAGTTGCAGCACTACTTAAGTCGAACTGAAGAAGTAGGTTCAATTCGGCGATATGTTCAGCTGAATATTTCATAAATGATTCCTTTACGCTTTTTTTACCAAGCTAGTCTGAAAAGAAGAGTTGAGCAACATTAAACGATAAGAAGTGTTAAGTATGGCGCTATCAGGCTGATATAACGCAGGATCTTTGTTCGAAAGGCAGAATACTTGTTAAGTATCAATGATAGTTACGATTGCGAATGATAGTTGACCTTTATCGGTTGATCTCTCGATAACAACATTTTTAGTAAACATGTCAAATAGCGCTTGAAAAAGTAGGGAAATGGAGCGATTATCCGCGCCTCTTTAATTGTTTCTAAATGTTACACCACAATGAACTTCAATCAGTTTGACTCACTATTACCGCCTCAGGCTGCGGAACGCGCGGCTGAAGTGGGGGTAGGTAAAGCAACTAAAGCACCGATCAAATCTTTTTTATTGGCAATTTCTGCCGGACTTCATATTGGTATTGCGTTCATCTTTTACACCACGGTGACAACCGGTGCAGGCGACCTTCCATGGGGTATTACCAGGCTAATCGGTGGCCTAGCCTTCAGCCTTGGTTTGATTCTTGTTGTCGTTACAGGTGGTGAGCTTTTCACTAGCTCGGTATTAACATTGGTAGCGCGAGCCAGTGGAAAGATCTCGTGGCAAGCGCTCATCAAAAACTGGTTTGTGGTTTATTTCGGCAACATGGTTGGTGCTCTTTTGTTGGTAGCATGCATGTTGGTTACCAAGCAGTATATGTTTGATCACGGCCAAGTTGGCCTCAACGCGATGGCGATCTCTCAACATAAATTGCACCATGGTTTCTTTGCTGCTGTTGCGCTTGGCATCATGTGTAACGTGCTGGTGTGTATTGCTGTTTGGATGACGTTTAGTGGACGTACATTAACTGACAAAATAGCGGTCATGATTCTGCCAGTTGCTATGTTTGTATCGGCAGGTTTCGAGCACTGTATTGCGAACATGTTCCAAGTACCCATGGCGATTGGAATCAAATATTTTGCACCGGAAGCATTTTGGCAAATGACAGGGGCGGATATTGCAAACTATGCGGACTTAAACATGATGGGGTTCATCGTAAATAACCTTATCCCTGTAACGATAGGGAACATCATTGGTGGCGGTGTATTCGTTGGTATGTGGTATTGGATGATTTATCTACGTGATGAAGACAAGCATTTACGATAAATCTAAAAGAATAAAAGAAAGGCGAGCCAAATGGTTCGCCTTTCTTTTATTCATGTCGATAAGTTTCACACAAATCGAGTGAGTTAAATCAGCTCTTCATTGATGCCAAAATCGGTTGGGAGCCAATGAGAAGTCACTTCCTTTGGTTCTTGAACGAGCCAGTCCAGAGGTGCATCGGATAGGAGTTCATCGTAATTTTCTTTGATCATTAAGACATCCATGTACGTCTCTCCAAGTTTGTGGTCACTATCTTTACTCTAAAATTAGAATATGTCAGGCAAGTGATCAAAGCATGACGATTAGATTGATCACTTATGCTGCTATGTTTCTGGTTGCGTATGGGTTTAGGGTGTTTATCCACATTTTCTGTGGATAACCTGTCTCAAAGGCCGTGCGTATCTAAACTTGCAAAGAAAATTTCATAAAATTAGAGGCTTATACTCGAGAGAATTCTGTCTGACTTTTCTCCAGAAAGCGTCTTGATGAATGTTTAAAGAATGGATGAGTTACTCAGATAAAAGTGCGTTTGACTTGATAATACAAGCCCTTTCACTGGCTTTGTTCACACGCTTAAACTATCTATGAGTTTTGGTAGGTTCTGGTTGTTGGATTTTTATTTTGATCCGGCCTTCTTTCGTTTGTACCCAGCTCAGTGTCATCTCCAGCGTAATAGCGACGGAGGTACTCAACATGACGAAAATAGCCAGCATAATCACCAACTGATATTTAATCGCAACCATCGGGCTTGCGCCACCTAGAATTTGACCAGTCATCATGCCTGGCAAGGTAACCAGCCCTGTAGTGGCCATAGAGGCTAAAGTTGGAGCAAGTGACTTTCTAAGGGCCTCTTGAATGAAGGGGAATGATGCATAACGAGGAGAGGCACCAAGTGAGATAGCAGCCTCATATTCTGATTGTCTCTGTTCAAAAGCCGTAAATAAATTCTGCAGTGCGATGATGTTACTACTTAAGCTGTTACCCAATAGCATGCCCGCAAGTGGGATCATGTACTGGGCGTTGTAAATAGGGGATGGCTGCACTAGGCCTGCGGTAATCGCTATAAGAAGTGGAATTAGACCACAGGTTAAGCCTGTAAGAAGAGGAAGCATAAGTGGCTTTTTAGGCAGGCGAGCTTTTCCTGCAATTGAGCTTGCGCCAATCAGTAACATGATGGCAAGCCAAAGTATATTGACAAGTAAGCTGTTTAATTGAAAAAGATATTCTAAATACACGCCAATCAATATGAGCTGAAGTGTCATACGAATAACACTAATTATTGTGTCTTTCGCAATCCCTAATTTGTAGCGGGCATTAATAAAGAAGGGAACCAACAAAATCAGACCAAACAATGCCAGTTTGGTCCAACTTATATCCACCACGCTATCCATAATCGCTCCTCGAAAATCCGCGAATAATTGTAACTAAGCTCCTCCTTTATATGAACATCAATGTGCATTTTTTGATGTTCTCAACGTAAACCTTTAGCGCTATTCTTGTCATTATTTCGCATCATTTTATTCACAATTGATTATCTTTTGACGGGTTTTTAAGCCAATTTATGACCCGTTAATTACTATCCAAATGTAACTTATGTTTGGTAAATGTTGTCATTTTAACAATTAGTTAAAAGACTTATTTTGTCACATCTGTTCATGTTTTTTAATAAATAACATCAATCAATCACATCTCTGGATGAGCTCAAAAAAGTGTTGAATTACAAGGCCTGAGAGCTCTTATTTGATTGAACCTTACTATTAGTATGGTCTAACATTTTCCATTAGAGATTGTAAAAAACTTAAGCTTGGTTACGCGGGCTTTTCAATAACACTAGATACAAAATAGGCAAATGTATGAGTGATGTTAATAAAATTGAGAGTGGTGAAAAACGCTCCCTGGAGTGGAAGTCGTTCCTCTTCATTGCAGTTGTTCTCTTCCCAATTCTGAGTGTGGCTTTTGTCGGCGGTTACGGGTTCATCGTTTGGATGTTGCAAGTGTTCTTCTTTGGACCTCCAGGCGCGCACGGCATGTAAGCCTGTGAGCTCATAACCACACTTTTGAAAAGATTTTAAGAGAGCAAATAATGAAATCATTAATCATTAAACTGTGGCGTACCATGACGCGCCCAGCTGTACATATCAGCCTAGGTGTGCTGACTATGGGCGGCTTCATTGCTGGTGTTATCTTTTGGGGTGGCTTTAACACCGCTCTAGAAGCAACCAACACAGAAGAATTCTGTATTAGTTGTCACACAATGCGTGACAACGTGTACGTTGAGCTGCAAGAAACGGTTCACTGGAAAAACCATTCAGGCGTTCGTGCTACTTGCCCTGACTGTCACGTTCCTCATAACTGGACAGACAAAATTGCTCGTAAAATGCAGGCCTCTAAAGAGGTATTTGCACAGGTATTTGGCAACTACGATGAACCTGGTGTGTTCGAAGAGCGTCGTATCGAACTTGCGAAACACGAATGGGATCGTTTCTCGGCAAACAAATCTTTAGAGTGTAAGAACTGTCACAACTACGAATCGATGGATTTCGAGCAAATGTCCCCAACCGCTCGTATCCAAATGAAGCAAGCAGCAGAGAAAGATCAAAGCTGTGTTGACTGTCATAAAGGTATCGCGCATAACCTGCCAGCAGGTATGGACAGCATCGGCGGTATCGTGGGTGACCTAGAAGGTATGACTTCAAATACAGATTACTCTGTAGGTCAGCAACTAGTGAGTGTTCGTCACCTACCAATTTACTTTGATGCACAAGGCACTAAAGAAGCCGGTCTTCTTAACCCAGCATCGACCGTTAAAGTTCTTGAAGACAAAGGCGAGTTTGTTGAAATCGAAATCGATGGCTGGCGTAAAGCGAAAGGCTTTGGTCGCGTAATTCAAGAAGACTTCGGTAAGAACATTGCGACTGCGTCTCTGATGAAAGAAGCAGCGACAGATAGCAACATTGTGACGACTGGTGAGAAAAAAGTGGATGAGCTAACGGGTCTTCCATGGGAAAAAGTGGCAGCGAAAGTATGGATTAAGAAAGAGTCTATGCTGAACGACATCAATCCTGTTTGGGAAAAATCTCGTGAAGCGTACAAGACCAATTGTTCTGTATGTCACACTCAACCTGCGGAAGCGCACTTCGACGCGAACACCTGGCCAGGTATGTTCGACGGTATGTTGGCGTTCGTTAACCTAGATACAGACAGTGAAGCCCTGATCTTGAAGTATCTACAGAAACACTCTTCAGATTATGCTGAAGGTCACCACTAATAAGCGTCGGATTGGAGTAATTTAAATGGCTATTACACGAAGAAGTTTTCTTAAAGGTGTAGCAACCACAAGTGCAGCGTCAGTTATTGGTCCTAGCTTATTGGCGTCAGCCTCTGCCAATGCTGTTGAGACGACAGGTACTTGGAAAGTAACAGGTTCTCACTGGGGCGCGTTCCGCGCCCACATCTACGCGGGTAAAGTTCAAGAGATCAAACCGCTAGAGCTAGACAAAAACCCAACTGAAATGCTAAACGGCATCAAGGGCATTATTTACAGCCCTTCACGTGTGCGTTACCCAATGGTTCGTCTAGATTGGTTGAAGAAACACAAATATAGCGCGGATACTCGTGGTAACAACCGTTTCATCCGCGTGACTTGGGATGAAGCGCTAGATTTGTTCTACCGCGAACTAGAACGTATTCAAAAAGACTACGGTCCATGGGCGCTACACGCAGGTCAAACGGGTTGGAACCAAACAGGTTCATTCAACAACTGTACCGCGCACATGCAACGTGCAGTAGGTATGCACGGCAACTTCATCACGAAAGTAGGTGACTACTCGACGGGTGCAGGTCAAACCATCATGCCTTACGTACTTGGTTCAACCGAAGTTTACGCACAAGGTACGTCTTGGTCTGAAATCCTAGAGAACTCTGACAACATCGTTCTTTGGGCTAACGACCCAGTGAAAAACCTTCAAGTAGGTTGGAACTGTGAAACACATGAGTCGTTCAAGTACCTAGCACAACTAAAAGAAAAAGTAGCGAAAGGTGAGATCAACGTTCTATCTGTAGATCCAGTGAAGAACAAGACTCAGCGCTACTTAGAGAATGATCACTTGTACATTAACCCGCTGACAGACGTAGCGTTCATGCTTGCTGTGGCGCACGTGCTGTACAACGAAGACTTGTACGATAAGAAGTTCATTGATACTTACTGTCTAGGCTTTGAAGAATTTATTCAATACGTTCAAGGTAAGACAAAAGATAAAGTAGAGAAAACACCAGAGTGGGCTGCGACTATCTGTGGCGTGAAAGCGGACAAGATTCGCGAATTCGCGCGTATGCTAGTCAGTGGCCGTACACAGATCCTGATGGGTTGGTGTATCCAGCGTCAAGAGCACGGTGAGCAACCATACTGGGCGGCGGCTGTGGTTGCTGCAATGGTTGGTCAAATCGGTTTACCTGGCGGTGGTATCTCTTACGGTCACCACTACTCAAGTATCGGTGTACCTTCAACTGGTTTCGCGGGCCCTGGTGGTTTCCCTCGTAACCTTGACCAAGGTATGAAGCCGAAGTGGGACAACAACGACTTTAACGGTTACAGCCGTACTATCCCAGTTGCACGTTGGATCGACTGTCTGCTTGAGCCAGGCAAAGAGATCAACTACAACGGCGGTAAAGTGAAACTGCCAGACTTCAAGATGATGGTGATCTCGGGTTGTAACCCATGGCACCACCATCAAGATCGTAACCGCATGAAGAAAGCGTTCCGCAAACTTCAAACGGTTGTAACGATCGAGTTTGCTTGGACTGCAACATGTCGTTTCTCGGATATCGTTCTACCTGCGTGTACGCAATGGGAACGTAACGACATCGACGTATACGGTTCATACTCGAACAAAGGTCTGATTGCAATGCATCGTCTCGTCGATCCATTGTTCCAATCTAAGCCTGACTTCCAAATCATGAGTGAACTAACTCAGCGTTTTGGTCGCCGCGAAGAATACACTCGTGGTATGAGCGAGATGGAATGGATCGAAAGCCTTTACAACGATTGTAAAAAAGCGAACGAAGGTAAGTTTGAAATGCCAGAATTCAACGAGTTCTGGGAGAAGAGCGTACTAGACTTCGGTGAAGGTAAACCTTGGGTTCGTCATGCGGACTTCCGTAAAGACCCTGAGCTTAACCCACTAGGTACGCCGTCTGGTTTCATCGAGATCACGTCTCGTAAGATCGGCCGTTACGGCTACGAACATTGTCAAGAACACCCAATGTGGTTCGAAAAATCAGAGCGTTCACACGGTGGCCCTGGTTCAGATAAATACCCATTCTGGTTGCAGTCTTGTCACCCAGACAAGCGTCTGCACTCTCAAATGTGTGAATCTGAAGAGTTCCGTGCAACTTACGCGGTGCAAGGTCGTGAGCCTGTTTACATCAACCCAGCGGATGCGAAAGCGAAAGGCATCAAAGACGGTGACTTAGTGCGCGTATTCAACGGTCGTGGTCAGCTATTAGCTGGTGCTGTTCTTACTGACAGCTACCCACGTGGCGTTATTCGTATCGAAGAAGGTGCATGGTACGGTCCTCTAAACGAGAAAGAGGGCGCAATCTGTACTTACGGTGACCCTAACACGCTAACGCAAGACATTGGCTCTTCTGAACTTGCGCAGGCGACTTCTGCGAACACATGTATCGTAGACTTCGAGAAGTTCACCGGCAAAGTACCGCCAGTGACTTCATTCGGTGGTCCAATCGAAGTTGCTTAATTAATGCAATTCACATCAATCGAAATACCAGCCTTCGGGCTGGTATTTTTTTAACCAAAATTTCAGTGAGCGTTATCTCAATAATAAATTTGTGATGCTAAACGACAGTAGGATTCGTGACGTCGATAACGAATTGGGTGGGACAAGCAGGGGATAATGAACCAAGCTAAACAATAATAATTAAGTGAGTAGACTCTTTATGGCTCAGAGCATTCAATTGGCAAATCACATTGAGATCACTGTGAATAACAACGACCTCCAAGTTGAAGTTGAGGGTAATCAATTACATTTTTCTTTTGCTGGGCTTCACAATAAAACGTTTACCGACCGTGAAGTGTTGTTCGAGATGCCGTTTTTATACGAGCACGAGGCCAATGTGATTGGCGATGGCTTCCAAATGCTGGCGCAAACAGCGGGAACGGTTAGCTATCCCGTTGATATTGGTCGCTGTCCAGACAACAACCCTTCTTATCGAATCTATCCCAAAGATGCCCCTAAGCGTTACTACAACTATTTAGTGGTGGAAGGCTCGGCTGGCTATATCTTGTTTGGCTTTACTTCATGTCACCGTTTTGCGGGCTATTTTGATGTTGTACTGCGTGATGGACATTGGGTTTTATCGGCCGCGATTGATGGTGAGTTTACTCAAGTGGCGGATTGGGAAAGTAATCAACTTGAATCCGTGGCGGTACTCTGCGGCCAATCTCTGTCTGAGCTTTATCAAATCTATGGAGAGATGATTGCAGAGCATCATCCTGTTCGCCAAGGTGTGACACAAGATGCGCCTGTCGGTTGGTGTTCGTGGTATGCCTACTACGCAGACGTGACAGAGCAAAACATCATGCAGAACGTTGATTGCATGCAAGATAAGCTTGAAGACCTAGAGTGGGTACTTCTGGATGATGGCTATCAAGCCTTTATGGGCGATTGGTTAATCCCATCGGATAAGTTTTCTGGTGGTGTGAAAGAGCTCATTCATAGTATCCGTGCAAAAGGCAAAAAGCCGGCGATTTGGATGGCCCCCTTTATTGCTCAACCTGAGTCGGAGATCTTCAAACAACACCCAGAGTGGTTTGTTCGTCACAAAGATGGAAGCTTACTTAAAGCAGAAGATGTCACATACGGTGGTTGGCGCTGCACGCCTTGGTACATACTCGATACCTCAAACCCAGAAGTGCAAGACCATCTGACGAATGTGGTCTCTGTCATGAGACAAGAGTGGGGCGTTGAATTGTTCAAGCTAGACGCGAACTATTGGGGCACCTTGAAAGGTGTGCGTAAACAATCTGGTATTACAGGCGTTGAGGCGTATCGCTTAGGAATGGAAGCGATTGCTAAAGGCGCTGGTGATGCGTGGCTTTTAGGTTGCAACGCGCCAATGTGGCCATCACTAGGGCTTGTGGATGCAATGCGTGTTTCTGATGACGTAGAGCGCCATAGTCGTCGTTTCGAGCAGATAGCCAAAGAAACCTTTTACCGTAGTTGGCAGCATCGAAAACTGTGGCAAATTGATCCGGATTGCGCGACATTCACGTCATTAGCTAATCAAGCCGCATCCAGAGAAGAGTATGAATTTCATCGCACGGTGTTATTGGCGTGTGGTGGTTTGCTGCTGTCTGGCGATCCGCTCCCTGAGATTACGCCATTTGCAAAGAAGACATTGGCTAAGCTCATGCTACGTCAACAACGTAACCAAGAGTCAGCAAAGTTCACGGCTTTGAGTTTAAATCATGCGTTTTTAAAACTGACGACGAAGAATGACCTTCACTGCTTGTTTAACTATGCCAGCTACGGGGCGATGGAATTTACGCTGACGTCTGATCAACCGATGGATTGGTATGATTACTGGACAGGAGAAAAGCTAAACCAAGAACCTTGTCAGTTATTAATGGTGAGCGTGGATAAAGGGCTAAATGCGAAAGCGATCGTCACGGCATAACGTGAAGCAAATCGTTCGATTATAAAAACAAGGAAGGAGCCTACTGTGGCTCCTTTCTTGTTTTGACGTCCTGAGCGTTAGAACTCGAATAAAAAGTAATACCCGTATCCAACGATAAAAGCAGGAATGGATGAATAAATAGTCGCGACCAAAGCGGCTTTCGGTGCCATTGCAATGGCGGGGAATAGGGCGTCACCATCGTTAGAAATCGCATTGGCCAGTTGCGCAGAAAGTGGCGCTGCACCAGAAATGTATAGGCTAGTGACTAAAATTTGCGGTCCGCAACCAGGCAACATACCAATGGCTAAGCCAGCTAATGGCATCCATATCCCCCAATGAGAAAAGGTTTCTACGAGATTGATTCCAGAAAAATAGGTCGTCAGTTCAAACGCCAGAAAAGCGACGATCACCCAAGCACTGACGAAATTCGTATCTTGGGCTGCTTTTTGAATCGGGTGTGAGTCCACAATTTTTTCATCTTCAGAGACCGTTGACTGATAATCGCCGAGCTCTTTTGTCATCGCCCACAACGACATTGTGATCACCGCGAAGATAGCGCCCAGCCATTCAATGGTATTGGCCTGCAAAGACAACAGCTGATTAATATCGATTTGGAAAGACATTAATACAGCGACGACACTAGCAGGCACAATAAGCCATTTCCAAAATGCGCCTTGTAGATTGATTGCACGTTGTTCAAGAGGCGTGTGTCGGTCTGTCTGGTGTTGGCAACAAGCATGTGTCTGAGGTGATTCTTTTGGTTCTGGGCGCAGAAAGTTATCAGCATGAAAAGCATTAACGACCAGCCCTGAAAGAGTACCCACGATAATGCCTAATCCAACCACGCCTAATCCAACACTTGGCTTGGCGGCAAGAAGTAAAAAGGCAGCGTCACCCATTGTTGAAGTAAGTACCGCGACAATCGCACCAAATCCCACTCGGCCACTAATAAATTGCGTTGTCACAACAATAGCGCCACCACAGCCAGGCAAAGCACCCAATAAAGAAGCAAAGAAAACCTGATGATTACGTGAGCGATGATATAGCTCGGTAATTCGATTGGTTTTCGACATAAAGTTTGAAAGATAATGATAAATAGCCAATGTGGCAGCAACATAGCATGACACTGCCCAGAAGGAGTCGGATAGCGTCTGTACGGCTACGTCACGTGTATTTTCATTGCCTAGCAAAATGAGCATGACGATAGGGATCAGCAATCGCTTATAAGCTAAACGAAACTGAGTAGGCTGAAACAACTGTTGTGCAGAGTGTAATAATTGGGTCGCGTTCATCGTTTACTCAAATGCAAATAGGAATAATTATCATTATATGTAAATGAGATTTATTCGCAATAGCATTGTGAACTTTTCTTCGTGTCAAACTCTCTGAAATCAGGTAAAGTATCGGCCTTTGTGAGCAAACACGCCCTAATTAACTGTATTAGGCGGCGTATAAAATTGACTTGAATAGGAAGAAACATGATTCTAGTTGTAGGTCATAAGAACCCAGACAGTGACAGTATTTGTAGTGCACTCGTTGCAACTGAACTTCTAAAAGCGCGTGGCGTTGAAGCTATGCCAATTCGCCAAGGCGAAATCAACCGTGAAACTCAGCACATCCTAGAAGTTGCTGGCGCTGAAGTTCCTGAGCTTCGCACATCAGTTGCGGGTGAGACCGTTTGGCTAGTAGATTACTCAGATCTAGCACAAGCACCAGACGATATCGCAGAAGCTGAAATTGCGGGTATTGTTGACCACCACCGTCTAGGTGACGTGATGACAGTAAACCCAATGGAAGCATGGATCTGGCCTGTTGGTTGTACCAACACTGTTCTATTCAACATGTTCAAGATTGAAGGTCACGCGATTACTCCACAAATCGCTAAGCTAATGATGTCAGCAATTCTATCTGACACAGTAGGCTTCGCTTCTCCAACTTGTACACAAAAAGACAAAGATGCCGTTGCTGAGCTAGCGGTAATCGCAGACGTACAAGATGTTGACGCATTCACTAAAGATCTTCTAATTGCTAAGACAAATATCGAAGGTCTATCTGCGGCTGAGCTTGTTGAGAAAGACCTTAAAGGTTACCCATTCAACGGTCGTGACGTAGTAGTAGGTCAGGTTGAGCTTGCAACACTAGAGCAAGTTGACGGTATGATCGAAGCACTAGAAGCGGATCTAGAAGCGCGTTGCGAAAAAGACAACCTTGCATTTGCTGCTGTAATGCTAACAGACATCACGACTGCTCAAACTCGTCTTCTATACAAAGGTGAGTGGGCTGAGAAGCTTGTTAAGCACGAAAAAGACGGCATGCTAATGATGGAAAACACGCTAAGCCGTAAGAAGCAAGGTTGGCCTTGGCTTCAAACTGAGCTAGCTTAATTTTCTAGCATATACTTTAAATGCCCGCCTAGCTGCGGGCATTTTTCTATGGGAAATAGGAGACGAATATGTCTGAGCAACTGACCCAAGAGCAGATGGATACCATCAATCGTTACAACGAAGAGCAACGTTTAAAGTACTGCGTAAAAGAGATTGTGGCGAATCGTAAAGTTTGGATTCTGAAAGATGAACATGGCTGTGTCATGTTAAATACAGAAGATGATGATTGTGTACCAGTATGGCCAAACGAAGAGTTTGCTTTGCAATGGGCGAATGGTGATTGGGAAGATTGCGAGCCAGAAGCGATCTCTCTAAACAAGTGGCACAGTCGTTGGACCTCTGGTCTAGAGGATGACGAGCTATCGATTGTTGTATTCCCAAATCAAAATGAAGAAGGGGTCGTATTGTTTCCTGACGAGTTTGATTTTGAACTGCGCAAACAAGCGAGCCGCCGCTAATTTTTCGATTCGTGTCCATCTAATAAAGAAGCCTGCTTTAACGCAGGCTTCTTTACATTTGAACGATGACATCTTTGATAGGCTATTTTGTTTGGTGGCTTGGCGCCTTATAGAAGTGGCTTTCGACTAGGCGTTGAGTAATCGGATGTTCTGGGCTAGTGAGTACCTGGTTAGTTTCGCCAAACTCGACCACTTCACCTTCATGCATCACCATCACTTTGTCAGTAATGTGCTTAACAATGCCAATGTGTTGAGATACATACACAAATGACAATCCCATCTCTTCTTGCAACTCGAGGAATAAGTTAATGATCTGTGAGCGCATTGCCATATCCAAACCGTTTAACGCCTCGTCAGCGACAATGATGGAAGGTTGAAGAATAAGCGCACGAGCTAAACACACACGCTGTTTTTGGCCTGCCGCTAGCATTTGTGGGTAAAAATAGGCGTGTTCAGGCAACAATCCGACGCGGAGTAGGGTGTTCTTCACACGCTGCATGCGTGCATCTGGCGGCATGTTGGTGTTTCGCTTTAATGGGCCTTCCAAAATACGGCCAATCTGGATACGCGGGTTGAGCGATGTGTTTGGATCTTGGAAAATCATGCGAATGAGCTTACAGCGTGTCGCGTAATCTTTGTGCTCCAACCGTTCGCCATTCACACGGATCTCTCCGGAGCTTGGCTCTACAACGCCTGCAAGCATACGGGCAAGAGTGGATTTTCCTGAACCGTTTTGGCCAATAAAACCGATAGTTTGCCCCGGCTCTAACGTAAAGCTCACCGGTTTGACAGCCTCATTAACCTGACGTTTGAATAGTCGGGAGCGCGTAACAAACTGCTTCGATAAATTATCGACTTCAAGTAACGCACTCATGACTTTTTCTCCGTGTTCAATGGAAAGTGGCAGTTAAATTTATGATTCTTAATTCGTCTGGTGTGTGGAATTTCAACACATTGTTTCTGCGCATACGGACAACGTGGACCGAGTCGACAACCGATTGGCAGATGCTGCAATGGCGGAATCGAGCCCGGTAGGGATTGGAGTTTTTGCTTGTGTGGTACCCAATCATTAAAGTCTGGCATCGCTTTAAGCAAGGCATCTGTATACGGGTGCTTGGGTGCTGCAATGATTTTACTGGTATCGGCAGACTCTACCGACTGACCACAATACATTACCGTAATGCGCCCCGCCCATTGTGTGATGGTTGCTAAGTCGTGACCGATAAGCAGAATGGTCGTGTTATTGAGCTGGTTCATACGGCTCAATAAACGCAATATTTGCGACTGGGTAATCGGGTCCAAGTCGTTCGTTGGTTCATCTGCGATTAGCAACTTTGGTTTGGTCGCTATCGCCATGGCAATCATGACTTTTTGGCACTCACCATCAGTCAGTTCATAAGGGTAGCTACCCATTAAACGCTTGTGATCTTTAATGCCTACTTTATGCAGAAGCGCGATGGCTTGTTTTTTACGCCATTTAAATCGCTCCCACCATTTCCCTTCAAACGCGCGAGATGGGATGGACTCGATCAATTGACGTCCCACTTCTTCTGAAGGATCAAGACAGGTTGATGGCTCTTGGAAGATCATCGCAATATCACGGGCAATGACACGTCGACGCTCTTTTGGCGTAAGCTGAAGCAAGTCAATATTGCCAAGGCGCATACGGTCCGCGGTAATGCGCCAGTTATCTTTACTTACCCCAACAATCGCTTTTGCAACCAAGCTTTTCCCTGAACCAGACTCACCTACAAGACCACGAATTTCGCCTTCATTCAAAGTTAGGCTCATTCGGTCCACGGCTTTGACCAACCCTTGAGGGGTTTCAATCTCAATAGTCAAATGTCGAATATCTAACAACGGCATTATTCGATCCCCGCATTAAGCGCTTGACGTACACCTTCACCTACTAAGTTTAGGGTAATAACGGTAAACATGATGGTTAGGCCGGGTAGGGTTACGGTCCAAGGTGCAATATAAATCAACTCGACAGAGTCACCTAAGATCGCTCCCCACTCAGTACTTGGTGCTTGTGCGCCTAAGCCAAGAAAGCCCAGCGCAGTAATATCTAAAATCGCAGCAGACAGCGCGAGCGTGATTTCAGCAGCAATAACCGTCAATATGTTGGGAAGAATTGAACTCCACAGTAAGTAGAAATCGTTCGCGCCATCAAGGCGTGCCGCCATGATGTAGTCTTTTTCAACTTCGGTGTGGACTGCGATATAAACAGAACGAATAAAACGCGGAATCAATGCCAAGCAGATCGCGAGTAAAATGTTGAACCCACCAAAACCTAGAAATGCCACAAAAATGATTGCTAATAACAGCGAGGGAATCGACATGACAGTATCGAGCAAGTGATTGAGGGTACTCGACAGTAAGCCTTTCGTCATACCTGCTAATACGCCAATCAAACAACCTACGACCGCGGCAATCGCAGTGATGGCAACGGCTGCACCAAATGTAAGTTGAGAGCCCATGATCAAGCGTGACAGAATGTCTCGGCCTAAGTCATCGGTTCCCAAAAAGTAATCAACCGTTCCAGCTGGGGCCCATGATGGCGGCACAAGCAATTCGCCTGACTGTGCTTGGGCATCAAACGGCGCAAGCAGTGGCGCAAAAATGGTAATTAGGACGATAAATACCAAGCACCATAGGCCAAACATGGCTAGCCCGTTGGCGCGGTAACTTCGCCAAAATCGCTCAAACTGAGTTGGAATGCGCTCTTCCTGATAAACGTTATTTGTTAGCATACCATTCCTTTCGAACTAGAGGGTTAATCATCGCGCCAATCAAATCAGAGAGAATATTAGCGGTGAGAACCAAAGTCGCAAGTACCATCACGCCAGCTTGGATTGATGCATAATCTTGGTTTGCCAATGCATCTAACAACCAACGACCAATACCCGGCCAGTTAAAAATAGATTCAGTGATGATAGCCAAGGTAATCATACTGGAAAGCTGAACACCGACTTTGGGGATGATAGGCGGTATCGCATTACGCAAGACATGTTGAGTTACGATCTCGCGGTTAGAGAGACCTTTGATTCTCGCTGCACGAATGTAGTTTTGGCTCATCACTTCCGCCACCGAAGAACGCATTAGTCCGACAACCTGCGTGGTTGGAGCCAAAGCGAGCACCAAACATGGCAGCACCATATGCTCAATGACGCTTTGCAGTGCGTGAGCGCGGTATTCACCTTTCGCCATGAATGCATCGATAATGGCAAATCCAGTTACATGATCAATTTCGTAAAGCAGGTCATACCGTCCTGCCACGGGAAAGAGTTGGTATTCCAATGAAAAAACCATGATAAGTAACAAAGCCACCCAAAAAATTGGAGCGGAATAACCAGACATCGACATGAATGAAATGCTGGTGTCGAGCCATTTACCTTGCTTCATCCCAGCCACGGTTCCAAGCGGAATGCCGATCAAAAGGGACACCAAAAAGGCAAAAAAGCACAGTTCCAAAGTGGCAGGGAATACGACGGCGAGCTCGTCATAAATCGCGTTGCCGTTTTTACTTATGCCAAAATCAAGCTGAGAAAGGTTGATTAAGTAAGTTTGCCAACCAGACCAAAAATCAACGTTTGCCCAGTGCGAGAGAGGGTCAAGGCGCAGCAGAGAAAAGCCCACTAATGTGAGGATCATCAAAGTGATGAAAAATAGGTTAAAGCGTCGAACGGTATACCAAAACATCAGTGAATTCTCTCAACTCTATCAAACGGTTGGGCATTGAAAGGGCTTGATTTGAAGCCTGTCAGTGATTTGTCGTGAACACGGAATTGCACACCATGTGCCAGAGGAATTACCGGGAATTCTTGATTTAAAATGTTCTGCGCTTGGCGATATAGGTTCAGACGGTAACGCGGTTCTTGAGTTTCCAATGCCAAATCGAGTAAGAAATCGAAATCATCGTTACACCACATCGATACGTTGAGGCCAACGCGATCAGACTCACAAGATAATAACGGGCGGAAAAAGTTGTCAGGGTCCCCGGTATCACCAATCCAACCAGTTAAAAGTAAATCGATGTCGTTGATGTTCTCTAAATCCACACGTTCGAATCTATCATCGGTTAGCAACGTTAACTCAACCCCAATATCGGCAAAATTCGCTTGGATTAGCTCCGCGGTCTTGCGAGGACTTGGGTTAAAGGCGCGTGGTTCAAGTGGTACCCACATGGTCAGCTCTAGACCGTCTTCATAGCCAGCATCACGGAGTAGTGCTAATGCATAGTTACGGTCATAACGAATTTTTACGCTGTCCTTTTGATAGGCCCATGAATTAGGCGGTAGCAATGTATAAGCTTGCGAGCCAGTTCCGTAGTAAACCGAATCTAAAATGTTCTGACGGTTAATCGCTAAGTTAAGTGCTTGGCGGACGCGAGCATCACTAAGTGCGGTGGTTTCAGTGTTGATCGCAATAAAGGAAACGTTGTTGGCTGGCGTAGCAGTTAGCTCAAGGTTGTCATTTTCTTGAATAACGGGTATTTGGCTCGAAATAGGCGAAGAGAGCACATCGCACTCGTTTCTTAAAAGTTTCGCCAAGGTACCAGTGCCTCGATGAGAGATATCGAACACCACTTGTTCCATTTTTGCTGGTGACTTCCAGTAATTAGAATGACGCTCTAATCGAATCAAGTCGTTCACTTGGTACTCTTTTAGTTGATATGGGCCGGTACCGATAGGAAGTTGGTCGATTTCTTCTTTATGATCTTTTGCTGCCAGTTGCTGTCCGTACTCCGCAGACAATATGACAGCATGGCTGGTGGCAATATTTGCCAAGAAGGAAAAATTTGGCTGAGATAAGGTAAACCTTACCGTATGCTCGTCAATCGCAGTCACGTCTTGCAGCAGGTTTTGAAAATCTAACCCTGCAAACCATGGATAAAAACCACCACCTACTTGGTGAAAAGGATGGTCTACATCAATGATTCGCTTGAAGCTAAATACCACATCCTTTGCATTCAATGGGCGAGTGGGAGTGAACCAGGACGTGGTTTGGAATTGAACATTACGTTTAAGCTTAAACGTGTATTCCGTTCCTGACTCATTCACAGACCAACTCTCAGCGATATTTGCTACTGGCTGATGTGATTTAGGATCGAGCGTGAGCAGCGTATCGTACAACTGCGGGCTCAGTGCCTCTGCGGTAATACCGCTATCAATAAGCTGAGGGTTAAACGTAGTTGGCTTACCTTGTCCGCAAAACACAAAGCCAGCTTTGCGAATGTCATTGTGGTCAATTTCATCACCACAAGCGGTCAGTAGGCTAATCCCAATAAGGCTCAGCGATAATCTTATAAAAGCATTCATAATATGAAATGTTCATTGGATCTTGCTTGTTTCATTTGATCTTACTCTTTCAGAGCTAACAAGCGAAAATGATCTCGCTAATTTATCACCTTTGTGAACTCGCTCCAAACATAAAATCCATACACTGTAAGGTGTTATGCTTGAAAGACATACAAATTAGAGCGCTGTCACTCGCTCGCTAACCGATCAAGCACCTTCGACCTAGCTAGCTTTGCCCGACTAAACCATATTTTCTAACCATCCCTCGTAATTGGTGGTAGCTCAAACCAAGTAGCTCGGCTGCTTGTCGTTGATTAAACTTGGCTTCTTCCAATGCGCGATTGAGTAAGTGGATGTCTTGCTCTTCTTGCCACTGTTTATAGTCTAGAGGGAATTGAACTGCGCTGCTTGGTGCTTCCTCTTCTTGCTGCAGTTCGGCTTGCTCGGCATTATGACCAAGCGTGTTATTCCAAACTGTTTCAAAAGGATTGAAAATCAGTTCATCAATTGGATCGGCGTTGAGACCATGTTGGTAAATAGCACGTTCAATCACGTTTTTTAGTTCACGGACATTACCTGGCCATTCATATTCAAGAAGCGAATGCTGTGCTTTTGAGGTAAAACCGACAAAATATTCGAGCTGAAGTTCACGGCACATCTTCATCGCGTAGTGCTCTGCTAAAGACAGGATGTCTTCTTTTCGTTCACGAAGAGGAGGCAGCATGATGACATCAAACGCTAAACGATCGAGTAAGTCGGCACGGAAATCGCCTTGTTCCGCCAATTTTGGTAAGTCCGCATTGGTTGCACAAACAAGTCGAACATCCGCATTGAGAGCGGTATGACCGCCAACTCGTTCATATTCACCATATTCGATGACACGCAACAGCTTTTCTTGAACTAAAAGTGGTGCGGTGGCCAATTCGTCAAGAAACAAAGTGCCGCCTTCGGCGCGTTCGAAACGTCCTTTATGCTTGCCCTTAGAACCTGTAAAAGAACCGGATTCATGACCAAATAGCTCTGAATCTATTAGTCCTTCGCTTAAGGTCGCACAGTTGAGTGATAGTAGTGGCTTATCCCAACGTCTTGATAAATAATGCAAACGCTGAGCGATGAGCTCTTTACCCGTTCCTCGTTCACCGATAATGAGGACTGGACGCTCAATAGGCGCAAGTTGTGATACTTTCTCTAGTACGGCGAGAAAAGCAGGTGATTCACCAATCAGGTTTTGCTTCATAAAGTCCTTCTTATTTAACAGCCGAGCCATGATTTAAGTATGGAGTTGGTGAATTTCACCAACAGTTGGTGAAAAACATCATAGCATAATAGTGTATAACGACAACAAAATGCATAAGTTGCTGATTTTAAATGTAATCTTAAGTTGGCATGCTACTTGTAATGTATTCAGGGAGACACAAGGTCAACCACCACCTTGTCGAGTTTTAATAGGAAAAAAAGAGGAGTTCCGTTATGGGTATTTTTTCTCGATTTGCAGATATCGTTAACTCAAACATCAGTGCATTGCTGGACAAGGCGGAAGATCCTGAAAAAATGATCCGTCTTATCATTCAAGAAATGGAAGACACACTTGTTGAAGTGCGTACTAACTCGGCTAAAGCGATTGCAGACAAAAAAGAGTTGGCTCGTAAAGTTGAAACGTTAGAAGAGCAAATTGGCGAATGGAGCCAAAAAGCGAGCCTAGCGTTGGTAAAACAGCGTGAAGATTTGGCTCGTGCAGCGTTAATTGAAAAGCAAAAGCTTGAGCAAGTGATTAAAGGTCTTCACACTGAGCAGACGTTAGTAGAAGAAACGATCGACAAGCTTACAGGCGAGATCGGTAAGTTAGAAAGCAAAATTGCAGAAACGCGTGCAAAACAGCAAGCACTAGCAATTCGTAACCAAACCGCCTCTAACCGTCGTGATGTGCAAAAACACCTGCACACTAGCCGTACTAATGAAGCGATGGCGAAGTTTGAGCAGTACTCGCGTAAAGTGGATGAAATGGAAGCAGAAGCAGATTTGTACGCACAAACTGGTAATGCAAAATCGCTAGAGCAAGAGTTTGCAGAGCTTCAAGCTCAAGACGAAATCGAAAAAGAGTTGGCAAAACTGAAAGAACAGATGTCATCGAAAGATAAATAATAAAGGAGCCATTTATGTCGACATTTTTATTTGCAGGACCAGCAATTGTCTTTCTGATCTTTGTCGCTCCTCTATGGCTCTTCTTACACTATCGCAGTAAACGCAAAACGGATAGTGCACTGTCGAGCCAAGATTTAGAGCGCCTTCAGGTACTATCTGAAAAAGCGGAAGCGATGCAGTCCCGAGTTGATACATTGGAGCGCATCTTGGATGCTGAGTCACCAACATGGAGACGCAAGTATGACTAATCGAGAGCTGTATCGTGACCCAGTAAATGGCAAAATCTCCGGTGTTTGCGCCGGAATTGCCAACTACTTTGGTGCAGAGGTTTGGTTGATTCGTATTGTAGTGATTTCTGCAGCGCTGTTGGGCGGTACGTTTTTGGTGTTGTTAGCATACGTCGCGATGGCGTTTATGTTAGAAAAGCAACCAGTGACGTATTCTGAAAATATCCGAGCGCAACAAGAGCACACACTTAAAAGTAAGCCTTGGCAGAAAGGACAAAGTCCGGACCAATTGCTCAGTGTGTTGGAACGCGATTTTGACCGTCTTGATGGCAAAATCCGTAACATGGAAGCGTATGTTACGTCTGATACATATAGGGTGAATCGGGAGTTCAGTAAGCTCTAAACACTCCGCATCCAAAGAAGATTTAAACGAAGCAGGTGCAAAGCCTGCTTTTTTGTCACAAATTACTAATTTTAAAGCACTATTAATCTTTTCAACTCTGGAAGTTCGCCCAGAATTCATCTACTTTAAAAATAATCCCTTAATTTTTATGGATGAATGTAATGAGAAGATTGCTCATTCCTGTCGCCATCTCGGCTGTGTTGTCGGGGTGTGGTAAAGAACTTCCCCCTGTTCCAGAACCTGAATCCCGCCCCGCAAAGCTATTTACAGTATCTGTTGGCAATGCCCAATTTGAACGACACTTTCCTGCCACGACGGAAGCTGGTGATAAAGCGGTACTGACGTTTCGAGTTCCTGGACTTCTTCAAACGATTGAGGTGAATGAAGGTCAAGTCGTCAGCAAAGGCGATGTATTGGCTTCATTAAATCCTGATGAGTATTCTCTGCTTGAACAGCAAGCTCGGGCAAATTTCGCGCTCGCAGACGTGCAGTACAAGCGATACCAAAAGTTACGTAAAGACCAAGTGGTGTCCGAACAAGACTTTGATGAGGCAAAAGCGAATCACAATTCAGCCAAAGCTCAGTGGAATCAAGCAAAGGCAAATTTAAGGTATACCAAACTTGTCGCGCCATATGATGGTACGATTTCGTATATTCCAGCAGAAAACCATGAGTATGTCGCCGCAAAAGAAGGCGTGATGAATATTCAATCCAACCAACTGCTTAAGGTGATATTCCAAGTCCCTGACTATCTGCTAAATCGTTACACCCAGGGTAGCGATGTCTCTGCCAGAATGGTCTTTGACGCTTTCCCCGAGCAGTCATTTGACTTGACCTTTCAAGAAATCGATACAGAAGCCGATCCTAAAACCGGTAGTTACAAAGTCACTATGGTTATGGAGCGACCAGCAGAAATAGGCCTTTTACCGGGCATGTCTGGCAATGCTTACCTCCTATCTAAAAATGCTGGTGCAACAAAAATTCCTAATTCCGCGCTGCTAGAAGAGAACGGCAAAACATACGTTTGGCGTGTTGATGAGCAAGGCATTGTGTCCAAAGCCGCTATTGAGATGAATGACAAAAACCAAGTGTTAGCTGGGCTTAACGATGGCGATCAAATCATTATCTCTGGTGTTAGTGTAATTGAACCCGGAATTAAGGTAAGAGCCTGGATTAAGGAAAGAGGGTTGTAATATGAAAGGAATCATCTCTCTAGCGGCATTATTTTCAACGTTTCTTCTTGTTGGTTGTGGCGATAAGGCACCAGAAAAAGCTCTTGAGACACCGCGTGTAAGAGTTACCTCATTAGCGGGAAATCGGGTGGATGACAACTTATATTTCCCTGCGGTTGCGAATGCAGCGGATCGCTCTCATTTGAGTTTCCGAGTGGCAGGAGAAGTCAGCCGCATCATGGTAAAAGAGGGCGATAAAGTCACGAAGGGTGATGTTATCGCAACGTTGGACCCTACGGACTATGAGTTGGATGTAGATAATGCGAGTGCGCGTTTTTCTGTTGTTGACAGTCAGTATCGCCGTTCACGTCCTTTGGTTGATAAAGGCCTATTAGCTAAGTCTCAGTTTGATGAAATTGCAGCACAACGACAAATCGCTCTGGCTGAGCTTAAGTTAGCGAAACTCCGTTTATCATTTACTACTTTAAAGGCGCCTGTGGATGGGATCATTTCGCGAGTTAATATCGAGCAATTCGAAAATGTCCAAGTCGGACAGCATATCGTCAATATTCATAGTTTGGAGCGAGTAGAGGTGCTGATTCAACTTCCAGACCGGCTCTATGTGAACCAACCGCCAACGGAAGAAAGACTTACCGCGATAAAAGCATTGGTGCGCGTGCCTAGTGGTAACGAGTACAACGCGACCGTGAAAGAATTTACGACTGAGCCAGACCCAACAACAGGCACGTTTACCGTCACATTATCGCTTCCTATGCCGGAAGAAGAATACATCCTAGATGGGATGGCAGTTGAAGTGACCTCCAAAGATAAGAACGTTGGCTTGGATCTCAATTTAGGAATTAATGTTCCTATTGAAGCCATTTTTAACGCGGACGGTGACGGGCTGGGGCGCGAAAACAAATTTGTTTGGGTACTGAATGATGACAACACGGTATCGCGCAGACAGGTGCGAGCAGGTAAGGCATCTAAAACGTCCATTCAAATCCTTGATGGTCTCATGCTCAAAGACAAAGTTGTGATTGCCGGTGTTTCTCGGTTAAGGGATGGCATGAAAGTGGAAGTGATACAGGAAATGGCTACGCAGGAGGCCGGTCTATGAGCGATCTTAATAAATCAGCGCCTCAAAGTGATGATGATGTGACCGGTATTGCTGCGTACTTCATCCGAAATCGTGTCATCAGTTGGATGGTCGCACTGATCTTTTTGATTGGTGGTATCGCTGCATTCTTTGGGTTAGGGCGTCTTGAAGACCCTGCTTTTACCATCAAAGATGCCATGGTGGTGACCTCTTATCCTGGTGCGACGCCGCAACAAGTCGAAGAAGAAGTGACTTATCCGATCGAAAAAGCGATTCAGCAGCTTACTTATGTTGATGAAGTGAATTCGATTTCTAGCCGAGGATTATCGCAAATCACGGTCACGATGAAGAACAATTATGGCCCTGATGATCTACCACAAATTTGGGATGAGTTACGCCGTAAAGTGAATGACCTTAAAGGGACGTTGCCTCCGGGTGTGAATGAACCTCAAGTGATCGATGATTTTGGTGATGTTTACGGGATTTTGTTAGCGGTGACTGGCGACGGTTATAGCTACAAAGAGCTACTGGATTACGTCGATTACTTACGCCGAGAGCTCGAACTGGTTGATGGAGTGAGCAAAGTTTCGGTATCCGGGCAGCAGCAAGAGCAAGTTTTCATCGAAGTATCGATGAAAAAGCTGAGCAGTATAGGACTTTCTCCCGATACGGTCTTTAATCTTCTCTCGACGCAAAACGTGGTTTCTGACGCAGGGGCGATCAGAATTGGTGACGAGTACATCAGAATTCAGCCGACTGGCGAATTCCAGAGTGTGGATGAGCTAGGCGATTTGTTGATTACTGAGTCGGGAGCTCAGGGGCTCATCTTCTTGAAAGATGTGGCGGAAATAAAACGTGGGTATGTAGAAGTACCGAGTAATATTATTAATTTTAACGGCAGCCTCGCACTGAACGTGGGTGTTTCTTTTGCTGAAGGTGTCAACGTCGTTGAAGTCGGAAAAGCATTTGATCATCGCCTTGCCGAGCTAAAGTACCAACAACCTGTCGGTATCGAAATTTCCGAAATTTACAGTCAGCCTAAAGAGGTGGATAAATCGGTTAGCGGTTTTGTTGTCAGCTTGGCTCAAGCCGTCGGTATCGTCATTATCGTACTTCTGTTCTTTATGGGGCTACGTTCAGGTCTGCTTATCGGTTTGATTTTACTGCTGACGGTGTTGGGTACGTTCATTTTCATGAAGTATCTCGCGATAGATTTGCAGCGGATTTCATTAGGTGCCTTGGTTATCGCGTTAGGTATGTTGGTGGATAATGCGATTGTCGTGGTTGAAGGGATTTTGATTGGTACCCAAAAAGGACGAACTCGACTCCAAGCGGCGACTGATATCGTTACCCAAACCAAGTGGCCATTACTTGGAGCAACTGTGATTGCGGTAACCGCATTTGCGCCTATTGGGCTGTCTGAGGATTCGACGGGTGAATACTGTGGCACTTTGTTTACGGTTCTGCTGATCTCATTGATGTTGAGTTGGTTTACCGCTATCTCGTTGACACCGTTCTTCGCTGACATCTTCTTTAAAGGCCAGAAGATTAAACAAGGTGAAGGGGAAGAAAATGATCCATATAACGGGGTTATTTTCGTTATTTATAAAAAATTTCTCCAGTTCTGTATGCGCCGTGCTTGGTTTACCGTTGTGGTGCTGATTGCGGGATTAGCGGCAAGTGTTTATGGGTTCACCTTTGTGAAGCAAGCGTTTTTCCCATCGTCGACAACGCCTATTTTTCAGTTAGATGTATGGATGCCGGAAGGAACTGATATTCGCGCCACCAACACAACGCTTAAAGAGCTAGAACGTTGGTTAACCAAGCAAGAGCATGTCGACCATATCACGACGACTGCAGGTAAAGGCTTACAGCGCTTTATGCTAACGTACGCGCCAGAGAAAAGTTATGCGGCTTATGGTGAGATAACCACTCGTATGGAAAATTACGAAGCGTTAAAACCATTAATGGCGAAGTTTCGAGAGTATTTAAAAGCCAATTACCCAGAAATCAATTACAAGCTCAAACAGATTGAGTTAGGTCCAGGTGGTGGTGCAAAAATTGAAGCGCGCATTATCGGCTCTGATCCAACCGTCCTTCGTACGATAGCCGCTCAGGTTAAGGACATCATGTACGCCGATCCTCAGGCAACAAATATCAGGCATGATTGGCGTGAACGAACCCAAGTTCTTGAACCTCAGTTTAACGAGAGTCAGGCACGTCGCTATGGCATTACAAAATCAGATGTCGATGACTTCTTGTCCATGTCATTCTCTGGAATGACGATAGGCCTTTACCGAGACGGCACGACGCTCATGCCTATCGTGGCTCGCTTACCTGAAGATGAACGTATTGATATTCGTAACATTGAAGGCATGAAAATATGGAGTCCAGCACAGAGTGAGTTTATCCCACTTCAACAAGTCACAATGGGTTACGATATGCGTTGGGAGGATCCTATCATCGTACGTAAGAACCGTAAGCGTATGCTCACTGTGATGGCAGACCCTGATATTCTAGGTGAAGAAACCGCATCGACGTTGCAAAAACGTTTACAGCCCCAAATCGAAGCGATTCAAATGCCTCCTGGCTATTCACTAGAGTGGGGTGGTGAGTACGAATCTTCAGGTGATGCTCAAGAGTCGCTGTTTACTACCATGCCAATGGGGTACTTGTTCATGTTCTTGATCACCGTACTCCTATTTAACTCTATCAAAGAGCCACTCATTGTTTGGCTTACCGTGCCGCTGGCGTTAATTGGTGTCACCACCGGTTTATTAGCACTCAACACGCCGTTTGGTTTTATGGCTTTGCTCGGCTTCTTAAGCTTATCGGGAATGGTGCTCAAAAATGGCATCGTATTACTGGACCAAATTGAAATAGAAATGAAATCGGGTAAAGAGGCTTATGATGCGGTCGTTGATGCTGCGGTAAGCCGTGTTCGTCCTGTGTGTATGGCTGCAATCACGACGATCCTTGGTATGATCCCACTATTACCAGATATTTTCTTCAAACCAATGGCGGTTACGATTATGTTTGGTTTGGGCTTTGCGACAGTCCTGACACTGATTGTCGTGCCAGTGTTGTATCGTTTGTTCCATAAAGTGGCAGTACCGAAACAGGCTTAGTGCTACTGATATAACGATGAAAAATATCGCGCCTCTAGCTCATCAGTTAGAGGCGCTTTTTAAGGAAGAATAATGACAGAACAAAAAACGTGTGCGTGGGCGATGAATCACCCATTAGAGCGCGAATATCATGATTCCGAATGGGGCGTGCCAGTATATGACGACCAAGTCCTGTTTGAATTTATTACGTTGGAAGGTGCGCAAGCTGGGCTTAGTTGGATCACCATTCTTAAAAAGCGCGAAGGATATAGAGAAGCGTTCGAGAACTACGACCTAGATGCGTTGGAACAAAGAAATGAAGAACGCGCTGAATACATCGTGGAAAACTTCGATGTTGTAAGGCATCGCGGAAAGATTAACTCGGTTTTCAGTAATGCCAAAGCGGCCAAAGCGTTAATTGCTGAATACGGGAGTTTATCAGACGCGTTGTGGCAGTTCGTGGACGGCGAACCAATCGTCAATCAATGGCAGCATATGAGTGACGTACCAGCTTCGACAGAGCAATCCAAAGCCATGAGTAAATTCCTTAAAAAGAAAGGCTTCAAGTTTGTCGGTGAAACCATCTGTTATGCTTTCATGCAAGCCGTCGGCATGGTGGATGACCATATCGTTGGATGTCCTAAAAAGCAGAATAAGTAACGTTTGGCTTATTAAGTTTATGTTGTTAGTTCTGGCTATCATGAATACGTTCCAAAGCTTCGATTCGACGCCATTGAGTGGCATCGAAGCTTTGCTTTCTTAAAGCAATGATTTCTGCCTGTTTTTCGTCTTGCCCTAGAAAATCCCTATTCAGAATCTCTTGACGCTGTTTTAAGTAAGTGGCGAGTTGAGTCTCAAATGATGCTCTTTGCTCATCAAGCTTTTGCAGCCTTTGCGCTCCAGCGTCTCCCACCAGTGCAACACGGGCGATGTACTTATCTTGTGAATCAAGCTGAGAAGCTTGCTCGAGTTGCTCCGCTAATGCGTTATTGCGTTCACTTTCTCGGATATAATCTGGTTGTTCTGATAACGCTTGATTGAGAAGGTGTGTTTGACTCTCGATATCCGATGCCTGTTTTTTAATCGTCAGCTTTTCCAATGCAAGTTGGCGAAGTCGGTTTTCTTCGTCAAACAATTGAGCTATCTGGACCTTGCTAAAGTATTGAAGTTGTAAATTCAGTATCGCTTCATTCAGCATGGTTAGCTGTTCAATCGTTAGTTGGTTATGCTCAAAAGGCTCTAATGCAGAGAGCGCTTGCTTGTAGGAAAGGTAGGTCTGGAAGAGTTTGGCATCAATATTCAGTGTTTGTTTTGCTAAAGTATCATCATTGACTTCCGCTTTGATCGTATCGAGATCGTCTTCGCCCAGCCGGCTAAGAGAATATTCGAAAAAGTCTTTTGGGGAAGAGACATCGGCGGCTATATCTTGCTGAGATTGCGAATGGTTAGAGGTTATCTCTTGTTGTTTGTCGCTTTGCAACAGAGAAAGCCCTCCCACGCCAAACATCGAGAGCAGGATAAAAGTGGTGAGAGCGACTTTCTTCATTGTCATGACCTCTTATAAACCTTGAAGTTTGAGACGATTTGCATGTTGGCGATAAAGCGTGACTGGATCGGTTTCAAAAAGATGATGGATACCGAGTAGACCGTTAATTTCATCCAAATGGTTCATTTGATAATCATCACGTATGACTTTGCCTAAATGTGTGCTGCACGCACCAACTAAGCCATCATTCGGCCCATCAAAGGCTAAGCCAAGTACCATCATGGCAGCGTCAGTCGGATCGAAAACGTTTGTAAACGTGGATGATCCGGTCCATGAGTAGTAATAAACGCCATTTGAAGCTAGCAAGTCGCCATTACCACATTCGCTAGTAGGCACTCCCTCTGGGTAGTGCTGGTTAAACGCCAATGATCCTTCCGTGGTTAATGCTGCTAGTGAGGCTAAAGGGTCTTGGTCGAGATCAGAACCGCCTGATAGAAGATTAATAAGAGTGGTTAAGCCTTGCGCCAGTTTTACCGCGACCTGCTCGCTACCAGAACCCTCAGATACGGTGCCACGAACTAAATCTGCCACTTTAGACCCTTTATTAACGCCACCGATACTCGTAACTGATGCGACTAGGTCAGGACGGACAGAGGCGACGTAGCGCGTTGTTGGACCACCATGACTGTGACCGATGAGATTGACTTTCTCTGCGCCTGTTGCAGCAAGTAAGGTTTCTACTTGAGCAAGCAGTTGCTCCCCTCGAACTTCGCTGCTGTTGGTCGCGGATACCTGCGCTACATAAACTTTAGCGCCGTCTTTCGTTAAGGAATGTGGTATTCCGAAAAAGTAATCTACGCCTGCGAGGGTATCAAAACCAAATAATCCATGAACCAGAACAATCGGATACTTGGTTTGGGTATAACCCGTTGCGGCGTGTACGGTGGTTATTGGGACGGTAATTAAGGTAAAAAGCATTAGCGCTATGAATTTGAGTTTCAAAACTATCTCCTTGTGGTATGACCTCTTATGAATGATAAAAAGTAGGAGAGAAACTCTAAATTTGGAAAGCCTATTTGTGGCACATTATTTCATTCTGTGACTGCTCAATTGAAAAACAACACAAATGATTAACATTAATGAATAGGTGGTGGGAATGTTAGATAATTCTAATTAAGTCAGCGAGTTATAAAAACGCCCCGCGAAGCAGGGCGATTCAATTACTATTTTAGAGAGACTTCTTTTTCTAAAATTAACGCGTTATAGCGTGCAAAACCAGCCTCTAGATCGGCGATCAAGTCATCCACGTCTTCTAAGCCAATATGAATACGAACTAAAGTGCCCTCAAAGTGTGGGTGCGCTACGGTTCTCAAGCTGTTAAAGCTCTTTGGTTCGTTAGCTAGAATGAGGCTTTCATACCCGCCCCAAGAATAACCCATACTGAAGTGTTTCATACCGTCAAGCAGAGCCGTCGTCGCTTTTGGATAAGACGTTTTGAGAACAAATGAAAACAAGCCGTTTCCACCAGTGAAGTCACGTTTGAAAAACTCATGGCCAGGGCACGATTCCAATGCTGGGTGGCGGACATGATCAACTTCCGGACGAGAAGCTAGCCACTTGGAGACTTTCAAGCTACTTTCTGCGTGTTGTCTTAGGCGAACATCCAGCGTGCGAATACCACGAAGGCCTAGGTATGCGTCGTCAGGAGAAACGCACTGACCCATCAAGTAGCTTTGTTCACGCAGTTGGGGCCAGTATTTTTCGGAAGCTACGGCTGTACCTAACATTACATCAGAGTGACCAACTATGTATTTGGTGGCGGCTTGAATAGAAATATCGACACCATGTTCAAATGGTGAGAAGTTCACGCCAGCTCCCCATGTGTTATCAAGCATCACAATAATATCGTGCTCGTGAGCGATGCGCGCCAATGTTGGTACGTCCTGCACCTCCATTGTGACTGACCCCGGAGATTCTAGGAAAAGGACTTTGGTATTTGGTTGAATCAAATCACGAATACCTTCTCCAATCATCGGATCATAATAGGTAGTTTCGATGCCCATTTTCTTCATGATGGTATTACAAAAATCACGAGTTGGTTCGTAACAAGTGTCCACCATCAGAATGTGATCGCCAGTTTCGACGAAAGAAAGAATCGCATTTGAAATTGCTGCCGTGCCACAAGGGTAGAGAGCACAACCTGAGCCACCTTCAATCTCAACCATTGCATCTTGAAAAGCGAAGTGCGTGTTGGTGCCACGGCGACCATAAAATAATGTTTTATTGGTGCGGTTCATGGTGGCTTGGTTCTTCTCTGCAACCGTGTTGAATACCACGGTTGAAGCGCGTTGAACGGGTGGGTTTACAACACCGTTTGTCCACTTTTTATCGCGGCCAGCGGTAATGAGCTTGGTTTTTTTGCCCTCTGACATAAAAGTTCCCTGTCTTAAATATTACGATTTTGATTATTTAAAACATGGACGACATAACGTTTGCAAGGGAAAAGTCAACTATCACCCAATAATAGCCGAGATTATCGAGTGAAGGCGTCAAAGCTGAAAGGTTGAGTTGTAGTCTTAGAGTGTATCGCTAAGGTGGAAAACGTAAGTAGAACAAACCTCCAGCAAGATGTTTGAAGCGCTGGAGGTTTTTTTAGTCGGTGTATTTGAGGTATTAGAGGAGTGGATTGAAGAGATAGAACACTCGCTCTAAGAATCGAGAAAATAGGCTTCTTTTCTCCCATTCTTCCAATACAACAGTGTGAGATTGCTTAATATAGCTATCTTGTAACCAAGACATTTGCTTCGTGAACTCTTCGTCGTCAACGGCGAGGGTAACTTCGAAGTTCAGCCACAAGCTGCGCATATCCATGTTTACGGTGCCAACTAAACAGAATTGGTCGTCAATTACGACGGATTTCGTATGCAGCAAACCACCATAAAACTCATAGATTTTGACTCCTGCACACAAAAGCTCACTATAAAAAGCGCGTGATGCCCATTGCACCATCATTGAGTCATTTTTATGTGGAATGATCAGTTCAACATCAATGCCTCGTTGTGCTGTCATCTTTAACGTTTCAAGTAAATCAGCATTGGGCACGAAATATGGCGTTGTGATTCGTACTGAGCGATTGGCTTGGTTGATTGCCAATGTTAATACTTGATAGATCAGATATTCCGGCATACCAGGGCCAGAAGGCACAACCTGAATAGGATGTTGGAATTCACTCTCATCGATCTTACATTCAGGTAGTCTCGGTAAATGACGTTCGCCAGTTTCGACTTCCCAATCCCAACAGTGGATAGCACTCAATACGTTTACCGTTGGTCCCGTAATGCGAACCATGATGTCCACCCAATGCCCGACGCCACTGTTTTGCTTGAAGTAAGCCGGGTCAACCAAGTTCATTGAACCTGTATAAGCAATTTCATCATCAATTACGATGATCTTGCGATGTTGGCGAAGATCAAGACGACGTAAGAAAATACGCCACATCTTCACTTCTAGCGCTTGAATAACTTCAATTCCAGCATCCTGCATCATTCGATACCAAGGACTTCTGAAAAAACGTGGACTACCTGCTGAATCGAGCAATAGTTTGACATCGACGCCGCGTTTAGCCGCTTGGATAAGTGCAGAAGCGACAGAGTCAGCCAAACCACCTGGATGCCAAATGTAGAATACCATTCGAATACTGCTCTGCGCGTTTTCGATGTCTTCAATAATGGAATGCAAAATCTCATTAGGTGACTGTTGCAGCGACAATGTATTACCGCTCAATGCGGGAAGACCAAGGCGGTTGTTACAAAGTTCATCAATTCGGTAGATGTGCCTTCCCATCGTTTCTGGGTTGTGCGCGTTACAGTCGTTCAACTGACTGAACCACTTCTCGAATGGTGTAAACATCTCTTTTGCGCGTTCGGCCCGTTTTCTGCCTAAGTTCAGTTCACCGAAGAGGAAATAACACGCGACACCCAGAACGGGAAGGATATAAATGATCATTAGCCAAGCTAAAGATACGCTCACTGCACGGCGCTTTAAAACGACACGAATGGTCACACCTGCGACCAGTAACCAATATAGCCCGATGCCAGCTAAAGTAAGAAAGTGATAAAACTTGTCCATATACGCTCAGAGTAATATGCCCTTCTAGGATATTAAGCATAAAAGTGGGTTGGGGGAATAGATTTCCCATTTAGACGTGGGATTGACCTTATATGAGGAACGAATTTCATAACAGCTGATTCTGTTATTTTAATGTGAAAAATAAGGCCATTCTTTAACTTTTGAACAAAAAAGCAGCATTTAACCTGCGTAACTCGACACTTGTGCGATAAATGTACTTTTTTGGGGTTCCAATTTTAAAGGGGAGCTGCTTTACTTTCTAGACATAGTGCGTCGAACGCTTATTTTATAAGTGTACAATAATTTTTACATAAACTTTTTAGGCGCCTATCTCTATGCATACACAACAAACTAATTTTGGAGAAAAAGCGTGGCTACAACTAATACAGCAGCACCACGTGATACGTGGGGGTCTAAACTAGGCTTCGTAATGGCAGCAGCGGGTTCCGCTGTCGGTTTAGGCAATATATGGAAATTCCCTTACACAGCGGGTGAGAGTGGCGGCGGTGCATTCGTTGCTATCTACCTTATCTTTGTTATTTTTATCGGCTTTAGCGTGATGCTGACAGAGTTCGCTATTGGTCGTAAGACAGGTCTTTCTGCCGTAGGTGCATTCAAAACAACTGACCGACGCTGGACGTTCACTGGCGTTATGGGAGTCTTCAGTGGTCTTTTGATCATGGGCTTCTACCCAGTGGTTGGTGGTTGGGCATTGGCCTACATCTTTAAAGTGGGCGGTGGTCTACTCAGCGCGCCAGAAGCAATTGGCGACAGCTTTGGCGGTTTCATCTCAGATCCGATTCAACCTTTAATGTGGATGGGTGTTTACCTGTTCCTTAACGTCATGATTGTGATGAAAGGGATTTCGGGTGGTATTGAGAAAGCCGGTAAGGTTCTGATGCCGCTTCTGTTCTTAATCCTAATCGTTGTTTCTGTTAAAGGCTTGATGCTGCCAGGTGCAATGGCTGGCCTTGAGTTCTTATTCATGCCGGACTTTTCTAAAGTCGATAGCAATGTGGTTCTTGCTGCACTAGGGCAGGCGTTCTTCTCACTTAGCTTAGGTATGGGCTGTATGATGACGTACGGTTCTTACCTGAAGAAGAAAGAGAACCTAGTTCAAACAACCGGTATGGTTACTGCGATGGATACAGGTGTAGCGATTCTTGCTGGTGTTGCTATGTTCCCTGCTATGTTTGCCTTTGGCATGGAGCCTGCGGCAGGCCCAGGTCTTGTATTCGTTGTCGTTCCTCAACTATTTGCTGAAATGGGCGGTGTGATTGGGTTGCTATTCGCGTTGCTATTTTTCATCGGCTTGACGGTGGCGGCATTAACTTCTTCAGTATCACTATTGGAAGTTGTCGTGTCTTACCTAATCGATGAGAAAGGCATGAAGCGCTCTAACGCGGTTCTGTCTGCAAGTGCAGTTATGGCGGCATTATGTATTTTTGCGTCACTATCGTTAGGTGGAATGGGGCCAACGCTGTTTGGTACAGGTGCCTTTGATATCTTCGACTTGCTAACGGACAAAATCTTCCTAGCGGTTGGTGGTATGTTGGTTTGTATCTTTGCTGGATGGCGCCTAAGCCGTGCTGAGCTAGAAAAAGAGATCACTAATGACGGCGAAGTATCCTTCCCGCTATTTGGATTGTGGTACAACCTAGTTAAATACCTGATTCCTGTTGCGATTGCTATTGTTGCCTTCATGGGGATTAAGTCTGGCTTTGATAGTGGTAAAGGTGAAATCATGCTGCTGGGTATCGCGATCATTGGTCTTGCTGGTATTTTCTCTAGAAAGCTCTAGCTCAGGCCTTGGGGCAAGCCTCGATAGCTTTGTCCGATAACTTATGTATACTGCTGGCTCCAAACGTGGAGCCAGTTTTTTTATGTTCGATATTCTACATACCCATCCCGATTTTCTGATCATCAATAAGCATCCCAACGTCTCTGTTCATAAAGACGATGGCGACACAATGCTGCTGCAAGAAGTGGCCAAGCAGAGTGGTGATGAGCAGCTCTATCTGATCCATCGCTTGGATAAAATGACATCGGGTATTCTGCTCCTCGGACGCAACGCCAAAGCGGCCAGTGCGTTATCGCAAGCCTTCGCTGACCGCCAAGTGGAAAAGTTCTATCTGGCGATTGGCTCTAAAAAGCCGAAAAAGAAACAAGGTTTGGTCGTTGGTGATATGGAGCGTTCGCGCCGTTCATCATGGAAGCTGGTCAACAGCAAAAATAACCCAGCCGTTACCCAGTTTTTCTCTCTTGCGGCAGAGCCAGGAGAGCGCCTATTTTTATGTAAGCCACACACTGGTAAAACGCATCAAATCCGCGTGGCATTAAAATCGGTTGGCTCAGGTATTGTTGGTGACCCGATTTACAATGCAGGCAATGAGGCTGATCGCGGTTATCTGCATGCATTTTCACTTTGCTTCCAATACCGAGATGAGCAATATCGCTTTGTTTGCGACCCACGAGAACACAAAATGCTTGGTAAAAAATGGCACAGTGAGACCGTCTCTCAGGGGTTGGATACTTGGCTTTCCCCTTGGGAACTGAACTGGCCTACGATCAAATAACCGTCACAAAGAAAACTAATAAGAGAACTCGATGCAAGCATCACAACTTCCGCTGTTTTTTCAGCATCTAGAAACCGAGCTCGCGCAAGCTCCGAATGAAATTCGTCGACTGTTTCATGGTCGTGGCCGCCGTTTTGAGGGCCTAGAGCAAATCACCTGTGATTGGTTACAAGGTCAGTTGATTATCAATTTGTTTAAAGAAGTCGACGACGCGTTTCTCGCTGAGCTGAAAAGCGGCCTCAATACGTTGGCACAATCACAACTGTGGGCAGATAAGCAAGGTCGCACTATGGTTCTTCAGCACCGTTATGCCGATGGTGCGCCTTCAGAAGTGCTTGTCGGTGAATTAGACGCTCGCCCTGTCGTTGAAGAAAGCGGTTTGAAATACCAATTGGATATTGGCCGCAACCAAAACTTCGGTCTGTTTTTGGACATGCGCTACGGTCGTGATTGGGTACGGGAAAATGCGAAGCATAAAAACGTGCTTAACTTGTTTGCTTACACGTGTGGCTTTTCTGTCGCTGCCATTGCGGGTGGTGCAGATAAAGTGGTTAACGTCGACATGGCGAAAGCGTCGTTGTCTAAAGGCCGTGAGAACCACAAGCTAAATGGTCATAACATCAACCAGGTAAGCTTTATGGGGCACGATATCTTTAAATCGTGGGGTAAGATTAAGAAATCTGGTCAGTATGACTTGATTATCATCGATCCGCCTTCATTCCAGAAAGGCAGCTTTGCGCTGACTAAAGATTACAAAAAGATTTTACGTCGGTTGCCGGATTTGTTGGCAGACGGTGGTCAAGTGATGGCATGTGTGAACTCGCCATCTGTGACAAGCGACTTCTTGATTGAAAGCATGAAAGAAGAAGCGCCAGAGTTGACATTCCGTGAGCGTCTGGATAACCCGCCAGAGTTTATGGACGTAGACAGCGAAGCAGCATTGAAAGTGTTGTTGTTTAGCGAGAAGCAATGACGACGAAACGAAAGTTGTACCTATCTATAATACCAGCCGTTTGAGTACGGCTGGCATTTCCGCGATACCCCGTCAATCTGAATAGCGAGACACGAGTGTGATTCAGAGTCTATTCTCAGAGTGAGTTATTCCCAACACACTGATATTAGATTCCTGATCTCGCCTAGGCTCGTCGGAATGACGGGAAACAATAAAAGATCGATACCAGCAGCATTAACCGATCTGCACTTCAAGATCCGCTTCGATGGTTGATGAGCAGGCGAGCACATAGCCTTGTTCAATTTCTTCTGGCGTTAATGTTTCTAGGCTGGTGGAAGAGACGTTGCCTTGACGAACCTTGCATTTGCATGAGCCACAAATGCCGCTACGACAAGCGACGATTAATGGTAAGCCTGCGCCTTCAAGCACATCGGCCAGTACCTGACCTTTTTGCGCATCGATGGTTTGAGCAAAGTCAGGAACAGAAACACGAACAACTTCATCGGAGATCGATGTTTCTGCGCCAGTCGCTGGCGTAAAACTCTCTTGGTAGAAGTTCGTCATGTCAAAACCAAGGTCATTCAAATAGCCGTGAACATCTTGCATGAACTGACTTGGACCACACAGGTAAACGGTGCGTTGCTTGAAATCAGGAACAAGCTCTTTAAGCCAGTCGGCGTTCAAACGACCTTGTGGGTGTGACGTTCCTTCGCGGTTTTTCAGCAACAGCTTTAAATGGAAGTTGGGATACACAGCGTCGAACGTTTCTAGCTGATCGTAGTAAATAGTCTCTTCTGGGCTGCGTGCGATATGAAGAAATGCGATGTCCACATCGTTGTCGTTTTCATCGTGATTACTCAGCCAGTGTTTTGCCATCGAAAATACGGGCGTGACGCCGCAACCTGCACTGATAAGCAAGGCTTTTGTTTCGCCATCACGTAAAACGGGTGGATGGTCAATGCAGTTAAATTCGCCCGCTGGTGGTAATGCTTGAACGGTATCACCGAGCAGCAGCGAGTCAACGATATAGTTCGATACTTTACCGCCAGATACTCGTTTGATGGTGAGTTGAAGGTGATCGTCTTCATTGATCGAGCTGATTGAATAGGCGCGAAACTCCATTTTTCCATCAATTTCGACGCCCAAGTTAATAAACTGGCCAGGCTTAAACTGAAACAGAAGTGATTCGGTTAGTTCGGCCAATTTTATGCTGACGGTGTCGTGTGTTTCGAAGTATTTGTCGATGCAACGGAGTGTGACGGGTTGGTTACCTTGCCATTCAAAAAACATAACAATCTCTTTGGTTGTGGCTATTTTTGGTTCGAAATAGAGAGCGCCTCCGCGTAAGGAGGCGCGAACAAGCAAGTTTATTAAGCTGCTAGGATGGCTTTTAGATCATCCTGAACATTGCCAATACTGCGCATATCGAACTTCTCTTGGATGATCGCGATTAGGTTTGGCGTTAGGAATGCCGGTGCAGTAGGGCCTGTGTAAATGCCTTTCACGCCCAATGCAAATAGCGTTAGCAAGATAACGATCGCTTTTTGCTCGAACCAAGAAAGTACAAGCGTGAGTGGCAGTTCATTGATGTCACAGTCAAACTCTTTCGCCAGTGCAAGTGCAAGCTGGATTGCAGAGTAAGCATCGTTACATTGGCCCACATCCAATAGGCGAGGGATGCCGTTGATATCGCCGAACGTATTCTTGTTGAAGCGGAACTTACCACACGCCAATGTCAGGATTAGCGTGTCTTCTGGTGCTTCAGCCGTAAAATCGGTGTAGTAGCTGCGTTCCGCTTTATCACCATCACAACCACCGACTAGGAAGAAGTGTTTGATGTTGCCTTGCTTCACTTGGTCGATAACCGCAGGGGCAGCGTTCATCAGTGCATTGCGACCAAAACCAACCGTGATGTGGTGTTCGATTTCATCGTGTTGGAAACCGTCTTGCGCTAGAGCACATTCAATCACTTGGCTAAAATCATCGCCTTCGATGTGAGCCACACCAGGCCAGCCAACAATACTACGGGTGAATAGACGGTCTGCGTATTGACCTACATTTGGATTCAACAAGCAGTTTGACGTCATTACGATTGCGCCAGGGAAGTTTGCGAACTCTTTCTGTTGGTTTTGCCATGCGCTGCCGTAGTTACCGACAAGATGAGGGTATTTCTTCAGCTCAGGGTAGCCGTGTGCAGGCAGCATTTCACCGTTGGTGTAAACGTTGATGCCTTTGCCTTCAGTCTGTTGCAGGATTTTTTCTAGGTCATGCAAATCATGGCCAGAAACAAGAATACATTTCCCTTTTACTGGCTTGACGTTCACCGTGGTTGGTTCTGGATGGCCGAAGGTCGTTGTTTCACCTTGGTCGAGCATTTCCATCACTTTGTAGTTCATCAGGCCAATGCGCATTGAGCAATCAAGTAGTTCGCCAAGATCTTCAGGGTCTGTGCCCAACCAGGCCATGATTTCATGGTATTCGGCATAGATATCGTTGTTGGTTTGCTCAAGAACGCGTGCGTGCTCCATGTACGCGGCTGCACCTTTAAGTCCGTATAGGCAAAGTAGGCGTAGGCCAATAACATCTTCATGTACTTGGTCTTTACCACGGTTAACCGCGACTTGAGGAGCAAAAGCTAAGATCGCTTCTGCGCTGTTTGGTAGCTCAAAGTGGGCAACCGCAGGAATGTCAGCGACTTCAGTATCGGCAAGCGTTGCTGCAGACATCACTTGCTCTTTTAGCAATGCTTTGTACGTTGCAGCTTGAGAAGTTAACTCTAGGATGCGTTCAGGGTCGAAGTTAACGTTCGTCAATGTAGAGAAAAATGCCTTGGGTGCCCATTGGTTGATTTCATCGTTAATGATGTTGAATTCAAGTGCTTTTGATGCCCAAAAAGAAACCCCTTGCAGTGTGTAAACCAACACGTCTTGCAGGTCAGATACTTCAGAAGTTTTGCCACACATGCCTTGTGCAAAAGAACAACCTTTAACAGCAGGGGTTTGAATTGTCTGTTCACATTGAATACAGAACATATTGGGTTCTCCAGTGATTGTTTTAATAGTCGTGATGTTGACCACTAGAGAGCAGAATGCGTGCCAATTGTTATATTGTTGATTTTTTAATAATTTTATTTGTTTTCAATAGGGCGAGTGATGTAATTAAGACAACGCGAATGATGTCTTAATTACATCGGCTTCTTGCGGTTGGTTATTTATTGATCCCGAGCTTTTTACCCATTCGATATAAGTTCCCGCGATCCATTTGTAAAAACTCCGCTGCTTTTGCCCAAACGCCACCAGTTTGGCTCAAAGCATGTTCAATTAAATCACGCTGATAGCTTTCTATCAGCTCTCGCATTGGCTGGCTTTTTTTAGGCAGATAATGCGATGTGTTTTTTACATCATCGAGAGCCAGTGAGGTGTCGAAATGGTTAAGCATGATCGTGCTCGCACCTTGTTGAATGGCGTGCAAAGCCGCGCGAGTTAAAGTGTGTTCGAGCTCGCGTACGTTTCCGTACCAAGGTAAAGACTCCAGTTGAGTCAACACTTTAGTGTGAACGTGCAGATTGGGCGCATTAAATTGTTGGCGTACCTTTTCTAACAGATATCCGGCTAAAACGGGAATATCACCGTCACGGGCACGAAGTGGGGGAACTTGGATTGGGAATACGTTTAAACGGTGGAAAAGGTCTGCTCGAAACGTGCCAGCTTCGACCTCTTTTTCTAATTGTCGATTGGTCGCGGCGATGATGCGCACATTGACCATCAAATGCTGATCGCTACCTACTCGTTGCAGCTCGCCTTGCTGAATAACACGCAGCAATTTTGCCTGTAAAATCAAAGGCAGTTCGCCCACTTCATCAAGGAAGATAGTCCCGCCGTCTGCCAGTTCAAACTTACCGGCGCGGTGGCTATTGGCTCCAGTGAATGCGCCTTTGACATGACCAAACAGTTCACTCTCTGCCAACCCTTCAGGCAGGGCCGCACAGTTGACGTAGATCATCGGCTTATCGCTACGATGAGATTGCGCGTGCACCGAGTGCGCGACCAGTTCTTTACCAGTACCGGTCTCTCCTGTGATAAGTACCGCGTAATCCGATTGAGCAACGGTCGCAATGTTGTTTCGTAACTGGTTGATCTGCTGGCTCAAGCCTACCATTTCGCCATGTTGGGAACGGGCTTGTTGGATAAGGGTTTGAGTGACGCTTTTCTGCTTTTGGTTTTGTGCTTTGAGCGCTTTTAATTGAGCAATGTTACGCAATGTCGCAGCGGTCAAAGCCGCCAAGGTTTCGATAGCGACAGGGTCAATGTCATCAAACGCGCCCACCGTTAGAGCATCCATAGTTAGTGCGCCAACAAGTTGGCCTTCTACATACAAGCTAAAGCCCATGCAATCGTGAACATCAATGCACTGGTCTTCGGTTAATAGTGTGCCGTCAAAAGGATCAGGCAGTGAACAATCGGCATCGAAACGCACCGGTTCGCGGCTATGAATAATGGCATCTAAGCGTGGATGCGCTTTGGGGAAATAGCGACGACCTAAGACCGAGCTGGATAAGCCTTTTACCGCGACAGGAGTCAGAAACCCATCCTCATCGAAGATAAACAGGCAACTAGCATCACATGGGAATACTTGCGCGACCCCATCAATGAGGTTTTGATATTGCTGTTCGTGAGAGCGATTAGAGCTGAGGTTTAGCGCGATATTAAGGAGTACGTGGTCAACAGTCGGAGTCATAACAAGCCCAAAGTTATCTGGAATGGGCTCATGCTAGCAACTTGATGTCATTTGAACATCGAAAGGTGTGGGAGATTGATGTTCCATTGACGACGATCAAACTTGATACAAATAGAATCGCGCAAGCCGATAAGTAAGCAATGTACGCTTGCGCGGATTAAGCTCTTTGAAACAAAACAGCAGACCAATGGAAAGGAGTAACCGCGTTCAAATTAGCGAGGAACAACCCTTGCTTCATTGCCAGACATGTTGATTTGAACGGCTTGGCCTGGCTGAAAAATCATGTTTGGGTTTGCTTCTTGAACGACAGATATTATTTTCCCATCCTCTAAGCGAATGGTCAGATTCACACCATTTCGTTTCGCCGTTGCTTCAGCGGCTTTACTGCCGGCATAACCACCCAGCAGACCACCACCAATAGCTGCGATATCCGAGCCAGAGCCGCCCCCGACTTTTGAGCCTAATATACCACCCACGGCGGCACCAGCGATTGTACCTATGGCGTTGGATTGGGTAGAGGCATCAATGGTTACTGGTTCAACTTTTTCAATCGTTCCGTAGTAAACCTGCTGAACTTTGCGTGTGTCTGAAGAACCGTATGCATCTCCGTACGGGTTAGGTGAGGTACAGCCGCTAAGCATAACAATACAAGACATGATGAGCAGCATACCTAGCTTGACGTATTTTTTCATATAGCCTCCGAATGATTTCTCTCCATCCAAAGAGTATATACCCCAATTTAATATGTGCTTTAGTGGTATATAAAACAGGTGCTTAGCGGCTGTTCTCTCAATACAACATGAACTTCTAAGTGGTTTAATGGCCTTTAAGCGTATGAAACCCAGAGTAAATACGTGTGAATGTGGTAAACCAACATGCTGCACCAAAGATATAGGCTATGATGGCAAAGTGTTGTGGTAGCAAACAAAATAGCACCAAACAACCAATGGTTTCAGTGCCTTCGGTTAAGCCGCTCATGTAGTAGAGAGATTTGTGTTTATATACCGGATTATCGATGCCTTGTTTTCCTGCCATGATGGCAAAAGCCAAAAAGCTACTCCCAGTGCCGACGAAGGAAAAAATCAAAAATGCCCCTGCAATGGCATTTTGTTCTGGGTTTGCCAACACAAAACCAAAAGGAATCAAGGAATAGAACAGAAAATCCAAGCTGATATCGAGAAAGCCTCCGGCATCGGTAATGCCTTGAATCCTCGCCAGTGCGCCGTCTAATCCATCACAGATTCTGTTCAGCAAAATAAACAGCAACGCCAACAAGTACTGTTCGGCGATCAAAGCCGGTAGGGCAAAGCAGCCAAGCACAAAACCAAATACTGTCGTCTGATTTGCGGTGATGCCACATTTATCGAGGTATGTCGCACTGATGGCCAGCGGTTTGCGGATGAGCTTTATACTCAGGTTATCAAGCATGGTTTGTCTCCCATGGCCAGTTTAGGCAGCGGCTGCCATCAGGAATATCATCCTCATCGTGCGTTACCATCAAAGTAGGGATGTTCGCTTGCTGTAATTGATCGACCACCCAGTTGCGAAATTGTACACGCAGGTCTTTATCCAACTTGCTGTAGGGCTCATCGAGTAGCGCAACTTTCGGCTTTGCCAGCAGCATACGAGTCAATGAGATACGGGCGCGTTGTCCTCCGGAGATTTGATCTGGGAAGGATTCGGCAAGTTTGGTCAATGCAATGTTCTTCAGTGCTTGCATGGCGTGTGCTTTACGCTCCTCACCTTTGATTGAGTTTGGTAGCGCGAATGCAAGATTCTCCCACACCGTTAAGTGAGGGAAGAGCAAATCTTCTTGGAACAGAATACCAACCTGACGCTTATGTGCAGGGAGGGCATCCAACTGTTCGTTATCAAGCGTAATGGAGCCAGAGTAGTTGAACTCGGCGGAGAGGTGTCCAGCAATGGCATCCAACAAAGTGGATTTACCACAACCGCTTGGTCCCATCAGAGTAACAATTTCACCTTTCTCTACAGTCATGTTGAACGCTGAGAAAAGCGTGTCGCCATTGGTTTTACGGATGGCGAGGTTTTCGAGACAAAGACTCATTCAGTAGTAAACCTTTTATAGACAAGCGGCGATACTTCACGTGTAAGCGGCTTAGTAGTATCGCAAAAGAGAAGAACAAGAATGGCAGCAGAGCTTGCCAAATGGCGTAAATCGCGGTGACACGTCGGTCAAAACCACTGGATAGCGCAACGGCTTCGGTTGTGATAGTGCTAATGCGCCCAGCCCCTAGCACCAGTGTCGGCAGGTATTGCGCTAGACTTACGCTAATACCGACCGCCCATGCGAATGTAATTGCAGGTAGGAGGATTGGCAGTTTCACTTTTAACCAAGCTTGCATCGGTGATTTACCCAAGCTGAGTGCGACTCGAGTTAACCCATTGTCGAAGCTGCGCCACGGACCGTCTAGCGAGAGGTAAATAAATGGGAATGCGAAGAACACATGCGCCCAGCATACCCAAAAGAAATACGCGTTACTGTTTAAGTAAAGCGTCACTACTTGCATACCGAATAGCACGGATAGCTGAGGAATCAGCATTGGGATGGCGATAATGTAACCGGGCACCTGCCAGCGATAACGAAGTCGATACTCATGTGCGATCAAGGCAAGGGCTAGAGCGACGGTCGCGCTGATAACGGCAATCAGCATGCTCTGCTCCAGCGTGCCAAGAATGCTGTGCCATTCGTATTCCCAAAAACGCAGGCTATAGCGGCTCGGTAGTAAATCTGGAAAGCGCCAGCGTTGAGCAAAGCTCCATACCACCATGAGTGGAATCATTAGAAGTGCGAGTAGCGCAATCAGTGAAAACAGGGTCTTACCGGGTAAACGAAACCCGTTTCGACCAGAGTACTGCCAGCGTTTGAAGCCTTTGGTAATACACCATTCTATCAAGCGTGCAAATCCAATCACAAGGCTCGCGATCGCAAACAACACTACCGCGCCTGCGGCAGCTCTTGGTAGTAGCGATAAATCAGGGTCGTTAAACCACTGCCACACTAAAACCGCAAATGTTGGTGGGTTGGTAGGGCCAATAATCAATGCAACATCGACAACCGACAAGCTGTAAGCCAATACCGCCAGCATTGGAAAGCGCAGTTTTGCTATCCACTGTGGGAACACGCATTTCCACCACGCTTGCGCCGAACTGTAGCCCATTGAGTGACTGACTTTTTCAATCTTATCGACTTTCAATTGCTGAAGAATTGGAATACTCATCAACAATAAAAACGGCACTTCTTTAATCGCAAGCATGATGATCAAACCGAGTGCATGCGGATCTTTAATCAGCAATGCTAAGTCATTCACCGTTTGCGCATTGGGATCGTAACCAAACAGTTGGTTGAGAACACGAACGCCCATACCAGTTGGGGCAAACAAGAACGCAAAGCCAATCGCAAACGCTACGTGCGGCATGGCAAGAAGTGGCGAGAGGCTTACTTCAATTTTTCGCCAAAACTTGCTGCCCCACGATGCTTGCAAAATCGCAAATGTGATCAAGCAAGCCAAGTAGCTACTGAAAATGGCAGAGTAGAAAGTAAGCCCGATGGATGTCCAAACACCCTCCCAATCAAAAACAGCGTTAAATCCATCTAAAGAAAAGTGGTGCAAGCCGATAGGAGGCACATAACCGAGCGCAGAGACCACCACTCCGAGTAGTCCCGGAATGGTAGGCAAAATACAAACTGCGATAATGACTAAATATAGCGCTCTTAACATGGGCTCTTACTAATTTCCGTAGCGTTTCAACCATTCTTTTTCTAAGGCAGATTGCCAGCTTGGATGCGGCTCAGCGATAGATTTGAATTGTTGAGTATGTTTAGCCGAACCTGTTAGGTATTGGCTGCTTAGCACTGAAGGATCGCCCCAGATGTTAAGGTTACCTTTGCGAGATTGTGCTTCAGGGCTCAATAAAAAGTTTATCGCAACTTGCGCACCAGCACTGGCATTTGCGTTCCAAGGAATCGCTAAGAAGTGAATGTTTGAGAGTGCACCTGCGTCCATCGCATACGCTTTGGTGGTTTCTGCAAGGTTACCGCTCGATTGCGCAGAGAAAACCGCGTTCGGGTTAAAGGTAATCGCAAGATCAATCTGACCATCATCCAGTAGTTGAAGGGTTTCTGCTGTACCGCCTGGAAACTGTTTACCACCGCGCCAAGCGACTTTATGGAACTCATCTAGGTAAGCCCACAGCGGTTGAGTAACTTGTTCAAACGTGTCATCGGTAACTGGTTTTTGCAGAGCAGGGGCGTTGTTAGACAGTTCAATGAGTAATGCTTTAATAAAGCTTGTGCCATGAAACTCTGGTAGGCGAGGGTAAGTTAGGCGATTTGGAAACGCTTTTGCGTAACTCAGCATTTCAGCAAATGATCGAGGAGGGTTATGCAGGGTTTGCTCATCATGGATAAACACTAATTGCCCCACACCCCAAGGTGCTTCCAGACCTTCAGTCGGCTCTGAGAAATCCACATCAATTGGCAATGATTTATCGACGTATTGCCAGCTTGGCAAACCTTCAACAAAAGGACCAAACAGCAATTGGTTATCCTTCATTGATTTGAAGTTTTCGCCATTGATCCAAACCATATCAACACTGCCACCGTTGTTTTTACCTGCGGCTTTTTCTGCGATAAGTCGAGTGGTGGTCTCAGAAATATCGGTGACTTTAACGTGGTTTAGCGTCACGTTATAACGCGATTTTAGCTCTCTACTCGCCCACTGGATGTAGCGATTAATTTCTTGGCTTCCGCCCCAAGCATGAAAGTAGACGGATTGTCCGTCGGCTTGTTGTTCGATTTTTTGCCATTCACTAGCAACCGATGAGTTGGCAAAAGAAGATGTCGCGAAAGTGGTGGCTAAAATGCCAACGGTACTGAGTAGCTTTTTCATATCTATTCCGTATTATGTCTTTTTATTCTCGTTTCCGGCGTTATTGACGTCTAAACAAGTCGCTCCGCTTTGTTACAAGGATAGTAATCCATCTCTCTCTATTATCAATGCCAATCCCAAACGGAATCACTCATTGATTCAAAGAATTATTCTCAATGTGAAGCAAAACGAAGAAAGGACAATTCTGGTGTCGTTTTAGGTATACAAGAGCGGACCGCTTGTTTGACGATATTCTTTCAAGTAATTGAAAATTATTGTCCTCAAGCAACTTCGATATGTTGATTTGGAAGACTGAACCCGCGTCGTAGACGTGGCGTTGAGGGCGTAAAGAGGGAAAGAGTTTGTCGTTTTAAACGATTTTGCTAACCGAAACGTGCGAAACAGACATCCTGCCTGCTTTGATATGGATTAGGAGGCATAAAAAAGCAGCCATTTTATGGCTGCTCTTAGAATATGAAATGGGACTTAGTTTACCCAATCACGCAACTGAAACGTTAGTTCGTGAGCGTCATTTTTAAGCATTAGCCCTTCTTTGGTTAGCGTTATATCACTCCATTCAGTAAGAGTTTCAGACATCGCTTGCTCAATTTTCATTTGGTCATCCATACACATCTTCATGGTCATTCCCATTTTTTCGATGCGTAGTTGATTGTTTTTTAGTTCAGCTTGACCAAAAAAGTTGTTACACCCCGCGTTACCATTTGCAGTCAGATTTTCTCCGATTTCTAAGCGAGGCGCTTGCTGACGTTCTTTTAATTCGATGTTTTTACCATCAATCTGAACCAGCTCCCAATTATGGTGCTGTAAATCTTGAGCCGTAATTTCTTTCACATTGTCACCGTTGCTAGCACATGCAGTCATAAGAACAGGAAGAGAGATTGCTGTAACTAACGTTTTTAGGCTAAGCTTCATTTTATAGACTCCGTTTTTAGAAAACGTGGTAAGTATAGGTAATAAAACACTGTTTTTGTCAGCATAAGGTAATAGTTTCGTATTACTGTGACAGAGTCCAGTTTATATACTCAAACGGCTTCAAGGTGCAAGATTTATAGCACTGTTGGGAGCGTATATTGAAGTCGTTATAATATCATTACAGCACAGCGAGCAAAAAACGGTTAGAGCATGGAGCAACTAGAGTTTTTTACCGTCCCAAACCCTTGCGTTGGTATTTGTAGTGTGGACGAAAAAGGGTATTGCAAGGGATGTATGCGTAAAAGAGAAGAGCGATTTAACTGGCTCACTTATACGCCTGCTCAACAGTTGCATGTAATTAAGCTATGCCGTCAGCGCTATAGAAGAAAGGTATTGGCAGGGAAGGGAAAGGCAGAAGAGTCTCAAGAAGAATTATCACCACAGCAAAATCTCTTTTAAATTTCGAATTATCCCGGCTCGGCAATAATCAATGATGAGCCGGGACTGTATTAGCTCTTACTATGCGGTGCGTGTAAGGCAAACTCGTTAAATTCGCGCTACTTCATTGACCAACGGTCACTGACCCATCCCCCAGCATGTTCGTCAAAGTGGCTTCCTGAAAATCGATGATTGAATTCAACATCTAATTTACTTGTCGGGCGTTCATCCATCAGCTGATGAATGTATCTCGCCATAGGATCCGTGCAAGCTTCGCGTTCTCTACGGGTAACCACTTCTTTGATCATTTGAAGTCTGTAGCTATTGCTGGCTCGTTTCATTTTTGACCTCCTGAACTCGATGGCAGCAGTTTGAACATATTGACGTCCAGATCGCTGCTCATTGGTGAACGCTTGGCGGCGAATCACCTTCGTTTTAGGTCAAAAAGACAAATTGTTTGAGAGCAGTGTTTGTAACGCCATTCACATCTTTCCTAGAATCATCCACTAAGCTACGAAACTTCATAGCGAAAAGTTAGTTGATGAATCTGTATTTTCGAAAGACCTTATCAAACATAGAAGCCCAGCACATGGGCGTCAACAACACAAATGAATAATTTTTGAACACTTTATGAAGGACGATAATTTTCAGCACTTTAACGAAAATAAAAAAACCGAAGCGTCACGCTTCGGTTTTTAGGGAGGCTCTGACGGAACAACTTCTAAAAGCTCTTCACGTCAGAGTGTAAGGTGTTTTTAGCTATTAGTTGCTGGGCAACCTTTCACAGCTTGACCGTTACTGAAGTACTTGATGTTTTCTAAGTTCTTGTTGTAGCTATCCGCAGAGATCTGTGGATTATTTACGAAGAACTCACGTAAAACGTATGCATCGGTTAACTGGGTAGATTGAACATCTATGATTGGGTAGTTATCGCCACCAGCAGCACTGAAGCTGATTACAGAGAATGTGTACGTTGCGTCTAGATCGAAGCCTTTATCGTTAATGTCGGTAATGGTTACTGAGCCAGCATCACAATCTACATCTAAAGTGATGTTATCTAGTTGAGCGTAAGCACCAGAGCCTGCAGATTTCGTTGCTACGACATCAAGGTACTCTTTTACTTCTTGACCAGTCATTGTCGCTTTAGTCACGAAGTTACCGAACGGCTGGACTGTAAGTACGTCACGGTAAGTGATGTCACCATCTTGGATTGAATCACGCACACCGCCAGAGTTCATCACACCAAAGTCAGCATCTACCGTTTTGTAAGTACGGTATGCCTCGCCTAGTAGGTGACCTAGATTAGTTTGCTGAGAGCGAACTACGTTACGATCACCTTCTAACTTACCCGTCGTATTAGAAATCTTCTCATCTAATAACTCTTGACCTTGCTGTTGGTATGGCAGTAGTAACGCTTTTACCGTCGCATCTTGTTGAATGCGTTCACCGATCACTTCATCGTTGTCGTCCAAAAGGTTTACAGGAATCAGTGCGTAGTTCGCTAAGTGAAGCTTGCCGTCGTAATATTCGAAGTCCGCACGACCCACATATTTACCCCACTCATGCGCTTGCATAATCCAAGTGCCTTTTTGTTGGTCTGGCGCGCAATCATCACCAGGTTTGAAATCAGCATACTCATTGGTACCTGGCTCCATACACACTGGGTTTTGTGAGTGACCACCGATGATAGCGTCTAGTTGTCCCTCTTCAAGAGAGCGAGCGAGCTTCACGTCCCCTGGTGCTTCACTACCATTATTACCATCTTGGTAGTGACCCATGTGCGTCGTTGCAAATACTAGATCTACTTTTTCGTTTTCTTCGATTTCCTTAAGTACTTTTTTGATTTCAACTTGAGGGTCTTCGAAGTGGATGTTTGATACGTTGTCTGGATTGACTAGCTTCGCCGTGTCCTGGGTGGTTAGACCAATTACAGCGATCTTAAGGCCGTTGATAGTAAATACTTTGTAAGGGTCGAAGTAACGCTCATTGGTATCTTTCTTATAGATATTCGCAGCCAGCATAGGGAAGTCAGCTAGCTCAGCTTGCATATCGAGAATATCTAGTGAGTTATCAAACTCGTGGTTACCGACAGCCATTGCATCGTAACCAAGTAGGTTCATCCCTACGAAGTCTGGAACCGCATCTTGCATGTCTGATTCTGGTACGCCGGTATTAATATCACCGCCAGACAGCAGAATGGTTTCACCGCCTTTTGCTTCGACTTCTGCGCGAATAGATTCGATTAAAGTGTGACGCGCAGCCATGCCATATTCGCCGTCGCTGTTATGCCAAAAGCGACCGTGGTTATCGTTAGTGTGGAGAACGGTGAACTTAGTACAAGAATCTGCAGTCTCGCAGGTTACTGGAGAATTATCGCTGTCTGAGCCGCATCCTGCTAGCGCAGCGCCCACTGCCATTACCAAAAGAGATTTGGAAAACTTCATAAGGGATCCTTTCTTTGTGATTTTGTTATTGTTACGGCGTGAAATATACGGAATTAATGTGAAACTTTAGTGATCTATCTCTTATTTATACTTCTATCGGAGAAATGAATTAATAAGCCTGCAAACTACGTCTCCAATTAAACAGAAATAGTTTTTAGTATATTGAAATTAGAGGGAGGGGGTTATTTTGTGAAGTGGCCAATTGAATGAATGTGGTTTGTGTGAATCAATGCGCATTTTTGCGAAGTATAGCGCTGATTTTGGTGATTATTTTGCCAAGTTCATGTTTTTCTTAGCAGCTATGACACAAATCGTTATAAATTTTCGCTCTGATGATGAGGGAAATGTTTTGTATATAAAATGATCACTGTAAAACCCAAACTCGTTTGATCTTGGCTTACTCTGTTTAATACAACCAGAAAGGGTATTTCTCTCTGTACTATAATTGCGACCGTTTAGAAATCTTATGCCTTAGATATCGTTTATTTATTCTTATTCGATACCTTACCGTGTTTATCCCGCTTTCGATACCCGGATGTTAAAACAAATAGATTCAATCTAATGAGCGAAAGTGAAACGTAAATAACGAGGCGTTTTCTTCGGATATTACGATGTGCACTATCATTGAATTAATGAAAATGAAATGGAGTAATGTAAAGCGTTGCATCTGTGGCTGCTCGCTTTGAGCTTCGATTTAAAGAGTAGGGTTGAAAGAATTTGTAAGTGGTGAATTTTAAGAAAGGATAGTAATGAGATACACAGTAAGGAACGCAGTCAGAGAGGAAGCAACTCAAATCGCCAAGATACATGTTGATTCGTGGCAGGTAGCATACAAAGGGTTAATGCCACAGAGCTACATCGATCAGTTTACGATTGAGCGCCGAGAAAGGATGTGGACGCGAGTCATGACTGAGCAACTGGCCCAATTGATCGTCGTTGAGAGACAAGGGGAAATCGTCGGCTTTTTAAGTTACGAACTACCTAACCACACCTGTGAAGATAAAACGGCGTGGGTAACATGTTGCTATGTCTCTCCTTTGCATTATGGGCAAGGGGCAGGGAGTGCATTGTTAGATGAACTAGAAACGCGTCTACTCTCTACGCCCGTTATGCAGATAAGCCTGAAAGCACTGGATACCAATAAACAGGGGCTTAACTTTTACAAGAAGTGTGGTTTTGTACGTACTGGAGAGGAAGAGACGGAAATCATAGACTGTATGACGCTGACGGATCTCACTTTAGTGAAGTACGTTGCCCGTTCATAAATCAATTGTTATATGCCACATATAGTAAAACCCCGGAGGTGGTAAGACTCCGGGGTTTTGAAATTTTTTAGATGTCTCGGTTGGTAAGTCCGAGTATCTTTAATGCAAAAGGTTTGGATTTAATCCGATTAATTCCTTGGTAGGGAATTAGATACGGATGAAGTCCATGTGTTCAACTTTTGGCTTGAACGCGTGACGTTGAACGTCTTGTGGCTTAACTTTAACTTCTTTGCCATCGATAACTAGAACTAGGCCTTCGTAGAATTCAGGCTTGTCCATTTGGTTTACGATGTCGTCGTGGTTAAGAACGATAGCTACTGCTGCTTCTTCACCGCCGTATACAACTGCAGGGAATTTGCCAGCGTGACGTAGGCGGCGGCTCGCACCTTTACCTAGTTCAGTACGTACTACTGCTTCGAATTTCATAGTATTTACTCTCAAATTAGTAAAAATCAAATGTTCACAATCAACAATGCGACCTTGTTGTTCGTGGTAAAGCTTGAAACAGGAACTGTTCAAGCGAGCGCGGATACTATCATTCCACTTATAAATGGGCAACCCAAATCGTCCCCAAATCAACAAAAAGGTATGATTTATCTGGGTGTAAGGCTATCCCTTTTAACGCTTTGCTTGGATTTTGTTCACATCGGCTTCATTTTCATCGGTTTACTAATCATGGTCCGAAGAACAAAGTTTATGCGTTATATGCTTTATGTTCGGCTGAGATGCAAGACTAAAGATGCTTTTAAGCCACCTAAAGCGCTCGCTTCCAGTGTTAATTGACCTCGGTAACTGTGTGCCATTTCACTGACTATATTTAGACCAAGACCTGAACCAGGGGTTGCTTCATCCAATCTAACGCCTCTCTTGATTACTTGACTCAGTTTCTCTTTAGGGATACCTGGTCCGTCATCTTCAATGATGATGTGTATATTGTCTTTATCCTGAGAGGAGTGCACACGAATCATGTTGTTGGCCCACTTATAGGCATTTTCAAGCAAGTTACCCAGCATTTCGTCGAGATCGGTCTGCTCTACCGCTACATTCAGCTCTGAATCAAGTTCATTAATTAAGGAGATATCTCGGCTCGCATACACTTTATCAAACGCCATTGAGATAGCATCCACACGCTCTGCTGGGTTCGATTTCACTGATAAAATATTCATAGACCCCGCCATGCGAGCACGGCCCAGATGGTAATCGATATGATCTTGTATTTGATTGATCGGAGTACGCAGACGGGATTGCGTATCAGGTTCTAACGTCTGTACTTCATTTTTTAGGACAGAAAGTGGGGTTTTTAGCGCATGTGAGAGATTGCCTGCATGATTCCTAGCTCGTTCTAACAACTCCTGATAATGGAAAAGCAGAGCGTTGAGGTCGAAGATAAGAGGAGAAATCTCTTTCGGATAGGTTTCTTCTAGACTCTTTTTGTTACCAGACTTCAGCTCGGCCAACTCTTTTTGTAACTTCGTAAGCGGACTCAATGACCATGCAATTTGCAGCAAAATGACGGCAAGAACCCCTGCGAATAATAAGCCTAAAATAAGCCAGAGTTGCCCGATTAGCGTTTGCAGGGTGCTTTTGATAGGCTCTTCGTCAATACCAATAATGATATGGATAGGCCCATCGTAATCTGGTAAGTACAGAGCTTTTTCTATGGTAATCAGCCTTTCGCCTCTCGCGCCGTAAGCATCGTTATCCAGACCTTTGTATTCGATTTTTTTGTCCCACAAAGAACGAGAACGCTCGAGACTCGTCTCAGTAGAGGCACTCCAATATAAACCACTGTAAGGTCGGTTAAATCGAGGGTCTGAGAGCAGAGCAGCGAGTGAGAGGTGCCCAGTCTCATCGACTTCTAACTGAGCGGCGATTTCATCCATAAAAATGCTCAGCTGTGAGCGAGTGTCGTCAACCATATAGTTGTACACTTGGGTCGGTATCGTCACACCAGCTGCGAGGATCATTGCCGTCAACCAAACGATCGCCGCTAAAACGAGGCGACTTTTGATACTCAGTCGTTTTATTGCGTTCAACGGTAGCCTGTTCTTATTCGGCATTTAATTGGTATCCCAACCCTCGGACAGTTTTGATGATCTTTGGTGCGATTTTTTTGCGAATTCGGCCGATAAAAACTTCGATTGTGTTGGAGTCACGATCAAAGTCTTGTTTGTAAATGTGCTCGACGAGTTCGGTGCGAGAAATTACTTTTTCTGGGTTATGCATAAAGTAAGCGACCACTTTATACTCCAGCGCCGTTAAGCTTACTGCTTGCCCTTGCCACATTACTTTAGAAGTGCGCGTATCCAAGCTCAAGTCGCCAATTTGCATCACAGGAGAGGCGTTACCTGATGCTCTTCGCAGTTGCGCGCGAATACGAGCGATAAGCTCAACCATTTCAAACGGCTTAGTTAGGTAATCGTCTGCACCTGCGTTTAGACCTTCAACTCGCTGCGTTAGGGTATCGCGAGCACTCAGGATAACGACAGGGGTATTGATGTTTTCATCTCGAATGCCTTTTAGCACAGTGAGGCCATCCAATTTCGGCAGTCCTAGATCAAGAACAATAGCGTCCCATTCTTCCGATGTCGCGCGATACAGAGCGTCTATGCCATCTTGAGATAATTCTGGTACCCAGCCGGTACTTTCTAATGTTTCGATGATTTGCTCGCCTAAACGAGGGTCATCTTCAACGACAAGTATTTTCATATTGGTGATTCTTATTATGTTGGGAGTGTTATCGAAGTAAGCTACGCATTGCGTCGTGATTACGCATTAGACCAGTTTAGTTGTTTTGTGGCTTTAACGCTTTGTTAAAGCTGCGACCTTTGATCTCAAGCATTTCCAGCGTGGCGGCGTCATACTCAACTTTCAAGACGCTATTGTTGTACAGGATTTTCAGTTCATACACCCAAGCATCATCATCTTCTTCAAGCTCGACCTTGATGATACGGCCGTATAGGTCGTTTTCTACTGCGGCGTAAAGGTCCGAAAATGGTCGTATATATCCTTGTTGAACCGCGCGATAGACCTCATCTTGATCTTCATCGAATTCAATACGTGTTCCAGGCTTTTCGACATCTTGCACGATGGCGTGACCATTTTGTGAGGCATAGTAGTCGTCATGCTTGGCGAAACTTGGTGCACACATCAATGTCGTGATAAGGCCGAAAAGTAACGCAGAATGTTGAGAAGTCGTTGCTTTATACATAGTCAAACCTTTTCTAGAACGTTAGCCGCAGTATATCGGATATAGATGAACAGAGAGTGAATCATCGAGTTCAGTTTTACTAAATGTTGCGGACGTTATTTCAACTCGTCTTCAAAAATTTTGTCTCGCAATTTCCAAAAGCGACCGGATTTCCTTGCAATAACAAACTGAGGTAAACGGAAACGATGTTGATTGGCAACAACACGTGTCGGTGAAGCCTCTTCAAAAGGGCGATGCTTGTCTGCCAAGTGAGGGCGCACAAACTGGTCTTTAAACGTTTGTTTTTGTTTTTTGGTACTCAATGACCAAAACTCATGAACTAACGCATTGCCTTCTCCTTGGTATGGTTCACCAGAATACGTCACCTTGAGTTGAGATTTACCATCACTGGACTTGAATACTGACAGGTCCATTTCTGTGCATTCAAAGATTAATGCATCCTTCAGATTAAGGGCTTCTTTTAATTTTTTATCTGGATCAACAAGCGTTGCGTCACACTCATGACAAATGCGCGCAGCAATATCGTTGTCGGCACCACATTCACCACAGTATTTGGCACGAAAACGGTAGCCACAGTGTTCACGCTCGCCTGTGTCTTCATCTTCAAAGTAACCCTGGCAACGTCTGCCAAAGTGTTCAACCAAGAAACCGTTACTATCCAACTTACCCCAGAAGTTGTTATTGAATCCGCAAGCCGGGCAAGGAATCGTGATAATTTCACTGTCAGAGTCTGGCTTGGGATCACCGACTTCAGGTTGGTATAAATCGTAGCTGTTGCCTGCGTAATCAAGCACTAAACATTCTGATTTTCCGTCTGATAAGCGTAATCCTCGTCCTACTATCTGTTGGTACAGACTGACTGACTCTGTTGGTCGCAAAATCGCGATTAAATCGACATGCGGCGCATCAAAACCGGTTGTCAGTACCGAAACATTGACCAAGTATTTTATTTGGCGATTCTTGAACGCTTGGATGATCGCATCGCGCTCCAGCGTAGGTGTATCACCAATGACGATTTCAGTTTCGCCTTCTGGCAGTAAACTGTGGATCTCTTGTGCGTGTCGAACAGTTGCAGCGAAGATCATGACCCCTTGGCGCTCTTTCGCATATTGCATGATTTGCTCAACAATTTGTGGAGTCGCACGTTTGGCTTTATCGATCACCATGTCCATTTCTGCTTCTTTGTAGCGTCCGGTGTTAGCGGGCTTCAGCTGAGAGAAGTCGTAAGACAAAACGGGCGCATCCATCATGCGGGCTGGAGTGAGGAAGTTTTCGTCGAGCAAGTAACGGATCGGCAGTTCGAAAATACAATCGCGGAAGAATCGAGGCTCTTCGGTTCGCACTTGACCTCGGGTGTGATACTGATAAATCCAGCCCATTCCTAAACGATAGGGCGTTGCAGTTAGTCCCAGCACCTTAATGCCAGGGTTCAGTTCTCGTAAGTGAGTAATAACTTTTTGGTAGCTGCTGTTTTTGTCATCTGGCACACGATGGCACTCATCAATAACGAGCAGAGAAAACTGGTTTTTGAACGAATCTAAGTTACGTACGACCGATTGAACCGAAGCAAACACGACTTGCTGGTCAGTTTCTTTTCGTCCCAATCCTGCTGAGAAGATAGAACCTTTTAAACCATAACCTTCATACTTCGCGTGGTTTTGCTCGACCAGCTCTTTTACGTGGGCAAGGACTAACACTCGTCCTTTCGCAAGGCGAGCAAGTTCTGCGATCACCAAGCTTTTTCCTGCACCGGTTGGCAGCACGATCACTGCTGGTGTCGAGTGTTTACGAAAGTAATGAATAACGGCTTTAACCGAGTCGGCTTGATAAGGACGAAGTGTGTACATGAAAATATGTGAAATTGCTCAACTATTCGAACTAGGAACGCTATAATACCTGACTTTTATACCCAAGTGACCTTTAAACCGAGATTTAGAGATCACTTGGGTATAATTCAATGAGGTATTCATGCGTTTAGATAAATATTTGTGTGACGCTCTGGGTGCAACACGCAAACAGGCAACAAAGATCATCAAAAGTGGAGACATCACCGTTGACGGTGAGGTTCAAAAAAGTGGTGCATTTAAAGTACCTGAAGGTGCGGAAGTGATGTGGGAAGACCGTGTTATTGGTGCTCCTGGTCCTCGTTACATTATGTTGTATAAGCCTGCTGACTTTGTTTGTTCACATGAAGATGGCTACAACCAAACTGCATTCGCATTGCTTGATGAGCCTAAAATTGAAAACCTTCACTTTGCGGGCCGATTAGATGTCGACACAACTGGTTTAGTGTTGATTACGGATGATGGTAAGTGGTCTCACCGTATTACCTCACCTAAGCATAAGTGTGAGAAAACGTACCGTGTTTGGCTCGTCGATGCTATTCAGCCTGATTATGCGGAAAAGCTCGAACAAGGCATCATTTTGCGCAATGAATCAGAAGCAACATTGCCTGCTCGTTTGGAAATCGTGAACGAGGCCGAGAATGAAGTATTGTTAACTATCGTGGAAGGTAAGTATCACCAAGTGAAACGTATGTTCGCGGCGTTAGGAAATAAAGTTGAGTACTTACATCGTGAGCGTATTGGTTCTATCGAACTTGATGAGGTACTAGAACCAGGTGATTATCGCTACCTCACGCAAGAAGAAATTGATTCTATTTGGAATTAATTGTCGTCATGGGAAATTCTTTAGTTCCTAATAGGAACTAGTCTTTTGGTAGGAATTGGCTCAAAATAAATTTTCCTACCAAAATTAGTGCCTAGACAATTCCGGTGTGCTTACTCATCTCAGTGATATGCCTTTGCATTTAGCTGAGGCATGCATACTCTTATTGCAAAGCCTTCGGCTACGGTGAATGGAATGATGGTGTCAACGCCATCATTTTTACTGCATTGTGTTTGTTTCCCATAAACACATTTCGCTTTCACATGCTTTTCTATGTCGAGTTCGTCAAGGTCACACCTTGGTACATATTTGCCCTTATGATTCTCGAACGTTGATAGAACAGACCTTTGGCTTCTAGATTCAACGATATGAGAACCGTCCGTTACGTTCACTTTGCTCTGAAAGTATTGACGAAAGGGCTCCAACAAGAGGTAAAAGAATGACAGAAAAAGCGCAAAGCGCTCCGCAATCCCAAATCAGTTTTCTATTGTTTCTTGTATTAGGAGCGATTGGTGCTTTGACGCCTTTGGCGATCGACATGTATCTGCCTGCAATGCCAACCATCGCGAAAGATTTGGGTGTTGCGCCTGGCGCGGTTCAGATTACGTTGACGGCTTATACGGCAGGTTTTGCGATTGGCCAGTTAATTCATGGGCCGCTTGCCGATAGTTTTGGCCGTAGACCTGTACTGATTTTGGGTGTGCTTTTCTTTGGATTAGCGGCGGTAGTGAGTGCGACCACAAACGGCATCGATGCATTGACTTATGTGCGAACAGCACAAGGTTTTGCTGGCGCGGCAGCGGCGGTCATTATCCAAGCCGTCGTGCGTGACATGTTTGACCGTGAAGACTTTGCCCGTGCAATGTCTTTCGTCACCTTAGTGATCACCATGGCACCCTTGGTTGCGCCTATGATAGGTGGTCACCTAGCGATCTGGTTTGGTTGGCGTTCGATCTTTTGGGTGTTAGCCATTTTCGCTGTGGTGGTAATTCTACTGGTACTTTGGAAAATCCCAGAGACGTTGAAACCAGAAAATCGTCAGCCGCTTCGTTTTCGCACTACGATGAGAAACTACGCCAGATTATGCTCCAACCCTGAAGCGATAGGTTTGATGCTTTCTGGAGCGTTTTCATTTTCCGGAATGTTTGCATTTCTGACCGCGGGTTCGTTTGTTTATATTGATTTATATGGTGTTCGACCAGACCACTTTGGTTATTTATTTGGTTTGAACATTGTTGCGATGATCATCATGACCAGTATTAATGGTCGCTTGGTGAAGAAAGTTGGCTCTCATGCCATGCTTCGTTTTGGGTTGTTCGTGCAACTTTTGGCGGGGATTGGTTTATTCGTAAGTTGGTTAATGGACTTCGGATTATGGGGCATCGTACCTTTTGTTGTGCTGTTTATCGGTACATTGTCGACGATAGGTAGTAACGCGATGGCGCTGCTTTTAAGTGGCTACCCATCAATGGCAGGTACAGCTTCGTCTCTGGCGGGGACGTTAAGATTCGGTATCGGCTCATTGGTTGGCGCGCTGGTGGCATCACTACCAGGTAATGTGGCGTGGCCGATGATCATTGTGATGTTTGCTTGTTCTGTGCTTTCAGCACTGTTTTATTGGACTTTAGGAAGAAAGGCGTAATGTCGAATTACACCAAAGAAATTCAAAACTTAGTTAACTCAGCACTTGAAGAGTTAGATCAAGAGCATCGCTCAGGTAAGTTAGCCAATGCCCCTGTTGCGAATAACCATTATTTAGTGCGCTGGGTTACCAAAGCACTTAAATCTCAACGTTTCGGTCGAGCCGTAGGCGATGACTTAACACGTTGGCAAAAAGCAGGTCGTTCAAAGGGTAATGACGCTGGTTTGTTGTTTATCTTCAAGCGTATTTCCGCTTTTTACGCTCAGTTTTTTCCTGAAGGTGAAGAGTCCAAAGTGATAAAAGACTCCGATATTGAATCATTTCTTGATTTGATGGAGCAAGCGGGTTGGGAAGTATCAACGTCTGAGCAACTTGTTGGTTGTGGCAAAATCCAAATCTTCACGGAAGGTCAAAACTCTTTGGCGCTATGTGCAGAACAATGCGAAAGCTGCTTCGACGGCGAGCTGCTCGTCAAACCAATGAGCTGGTTTGTACGTGGCAACCATGCTGAGTTTGTTGAGAAAGCAGCGCAAGCGGGCTTTATGGTGCATAAAGTGACGGACTACAAATCGATGGTGAAATACCACGGCGAGTACCTTATCTTTCCTGCAAACGAAGGTAACCAATTGGCTGAGATTCCGTTGAGCTTCCAAGCTTAATCAACTTCTCACAGCAGTAGAATTGAAATACGAAAGCATCAGGCGTTTGAAACGTCTGATGCTTTTTTTTGTTACGTCACTCTGTATTTAAAAGCGATATTTCCAATAGACGCCACCATATAGACCTTCATAGCTTTGCAAAACGTCGCCCATCGTTTCGGTTTCGTTATTAAACAAGTAATCCTCTTCTGAGTAGTCTTCATAAAGGAGGTTAAGCTGCACGTTTTGATTTTCAGATACTTTATAGTCAGCGATGACTTCAAATCGGTACGAGTTCGCCTCGTTATCAGGATATTGGTAGCCATCAGATGTGGTTGAAGATTTTCCATCAGCTTGGCTGTAGCTGTAATCAAACGAGATAGAAAGTTTGTCGTCTAGTAGCTGCTCTTTACTCACACCAAAGCCAATGGTTGTTATGTCATCTTTGAGTTTGGTGGTGTAGCGATTCCAACCGACAACGTCAGAGTTTGCTTGTTGTTGCTCGGAGCGGATGATCTGTTGATTGTAAAAAACATGCCCGCTTAGTCCGTCGAGTAAATTGAAGTTAAGGCTGAGGTCGTAACCGTAATCTTCCCCTTCACTCAAACCAATATCGGGTTTTGCATAGTCATCGTTGCCGTACCAAAGCTCAGCAAGTAACTGGACATCGTTTGTTACGTCATAGCCGCCGTCGCCACGGAGCTCAATCCTCTCTTTATCGGCTAAATAGTATTGGCGCAAATTAGGCGAGTCGCTGCTGTCGTCCTGCCAATCAGAGCCATCGCGAAAAGAGTAGGAGACTTTACCGCCTAATTGCCACGGTCTACTTGGTCGGTACTGGGCTCCAACAAAAACGCGTTGTTCATCGGTATGTTTCCTATCAGCATAACTTCGCTCATCTTGTCTAAAATGGTAACCCGTAGTCACTTTTACATTAGAAGTAACACGATGCTTGAGTGTTGCTTCCAGTTTGGTTTTGGTGTGGTCGTATTTTTCTCTCGTCGATCCGATGATGGTGTTTCTATCGGAGTTATCGTCTTTATCTGAATAGTCCGCAGAAATGGCGAAAGCAGTGTCTCGCGAAAGTTTGTTATGGTAATCCGCGCTCATTTGCCAAGTGTTAGTTTCGCCATGGAATGTATTGGAGTTAACGGGGGACTGCGGGAATGGATTTAACCCGCCTTCAGAAGACGTCTGTGACCAAAGTAAGCGGCCACTGAACGTTTGTTGATTCAACCGATAATTCCCCGTGACAGCAAACTGGTGAAAGTCGTTGTCAGGCTCATACGCGAGGTGGTTAGCGTAAGGATTGGTAGTGCTGCCGTAATAAAGTGCGGACTTGTCATTTCTAAAAAACGAGCCGCGATACGCAATATCCACCAGCCACAAATCTTCCATGTAGCTTACTCCTACTTGAGTATTTAAGGTTTCATGTTCGACGGCTTTGGGTATGAATCCCGGCGCGTTGGCGTAACCCGGAATAGTCGATGAATAAAGCGAAGTTGTGCCTTCTTTACGTTCGTGCTTCATGGATGCATATGGCTTCCATGGCGTATGTGGTGTGTACTTGAGTTCTAACTTAAACGTCTCTCGCGTCACTGAGTTTTCATATTTCGATAGGTCACCACTGACGAGTGCATCCTCTCTTGGATGATACGCACTGAGTGAGGACTGATTCCAGAAGTACGGCGTTTCACTATAACTGCCGAGGACACGTAATCCGTCGTACTGGCCCATTTCCCACTGCAGTAAGAAGCGTTGCAAACCAAGATCTTCGACGACGATTCGATTGTAGAACCCATCGTCTTCATATTGTTCGATATCGGCGTTTAGGCTCGCGTTAAAGTGTTTATTGTCAGAGTTTGTACCGTAAACGGGTGGATTCCAATTATAGAATCGCGAGGAACCATCGTTGTTAAGGTAACCGACGCCAGCGCTGACTTCTCCACTCCACGTGCCATCGCTGCTGCATTCACTGCACTGCCAGCGGCTAGTGTCGGCTGGTTGAGAACGTTGTAACGAATAATCGTTGGCGTGCGCTTGCACAGCAAAAGCAAGGGAAATAGCGATGCACAGTTGAGATAGTTTCATGCCTCCCTCCTAATAACTTAATGTTTGACCACGTGGGTGGTTAGAGCCATGCACTTGATTGTGGCAGTTCAAACAACTTCCGCCGCGCACTCTCAAGTCGTTTTCAGGAATGGCTACGTTTGCATGTGGCACACGGTGACATTCCTGACATAGCATTGGCAGCCGTTTATTGAGCAGGGCTTTGTTCACTGAACCATGAGGTGTGTGGCAGGATGTACAATCTTCAGTTACAGGCTCATGCTCCCATAAGAATGGGCCGCGTTTTTCTGCATGACACTCGTAACAAGCGTTATTGACGGTTGACCAGTTCAGGCTTGCTTCATTTAATGCCTGATGTGGATTGTGGCAGCTAGAACAAGTCATGACGCCGTCAATGATAGGATGACGACTGCGTTTGTGGATATCCGATTTGGTGCGGGAGTGGCAATCGGTGCATTTGTCTGCTTGCATTTCGGCAACCATCATCGGATCGTCTTTTTGATGCAGTTGGTGACAGCTTGCACAAGGCAGCCCTTCAAAAGCGTGCTCACTGCTATGCCAAGTCGAGCGTTTCGCATCTTGGTGGCAAGATAAACACACGCTGTTTTGCTTTTCGGCCGGAACAGGGGAGTTTGGCCCAAAGGTGATCATCGGCTCACGAACTTGTCCTTTTCGCGGATTGCGCGCGTGATTGTTTGCTGGGCCATGGCATGCTTCACATTGTTTATCATTCATTGGTCCATGCAAATTCGCTGACTTGCCGTGGATGTTGTCGAAAATACCGGTTGCAGGTTTGTCTGAGGTATCGTCATGGCAACGAAGGCAGCCATCTGCTCCACGGCGTGAGTATTTCCCCTCAGAGAATTTGGTGTCCAATATAGTTTCAATTTCTTCTTGAGTTAACGTCGCCGCTTTGGGTTCTGGCTCGGCGACATCTTCCGAACTGACGGTGAAGATGACGCCTAACCCAAGTATCCCAGCTACCAACCACCGCAGAAACATTGCTTTCATAGCTCTTCCTTTTCTTGTCCTTAATTGTCAAAGCATTGTGTTCAATGACGAATTCAACGGTAGTCGTATACCTTGTGAACCTTATCTACCCCTTGTGACTGACCAATGGCATGGCAAGTTGCACATTGCTCGGAGCCCATGGCTTGTGCTGCTGTGTCTGCTCCAAATACGGCGCCGTGATTCAGCATATGGTTCAGAGTCGCATCTCCTGCCACACTATTCGGGTCAGCATTAGCTAAAGATGACTCTAAGTGACACGCGCCACAGGCGACTAATGCAGGACTAAAGTACTTACCACTCGCCAGAGAAGGGCGCGTATTTTGTTGGCTAGGTAAGTTGTATTGAGCATTGGTATGGCAGGCCTCACAGTTGTTGACTGCGCCAGGGAAAGGCGCTTCACCGCTATGAGCGGAGCCAAAGGCGTGGAATGAGTGTACGTGGTACTTTAGATCAGCCGCCATCCCAGGATAAAACGCAGAACGTTCAGAGTTATGGCAATTTTTACATTGTTGGAAGTCGGTGGCGGCATGTGGATGCTCACCAAGCTTATGGATAGTCAGCTCTTTGTGACAATCGTTACACGATGAAATGTCCGCGCCCACTGGCAGTTTGTGTTGCTTGTTGATACCAGACACATCAAACGAGCCTGATGCGTTATTGGCGGCAATGACGAAAGGCGATTTGATAAGATCGATTCCCTCAAACGTGGCGCATTCGGCGAGCTCGCCATCTCTACGGTTGGCGCAAAGTGGCATGTCGGCGATGTTAACCGTCAACGTAGAGTTGGCGATTGGCTTAATCGCAGCGTCAGTGAAGTCTTTATGACACAAGAATAGGCCTTCTCCTTGAGCCTCACAGCCGTCACCAAGTGCGCCATCATCGGCGACGTTGAGACTGTTGTTTGCGACCATCGGGCCTTGGCCGTTATCCCAGTTCAGCAACAAATTGAGGTGCCCATGTTCATTGATGAAAGGGGTCAGTTCGTCGATGGAGCCAATACCTGTGCCCGCTTTCGACATTCTTAGTTCAACCTCAAACTGGTCATCAATAAATCGCGCGCTTTCAACGTTGATTTCAAGCGAATCACGTGCCTTTGCAAGATTTTCTAAACGCATTACGTGAACAGTTTTAGCACTTCGGCTCGCGTCTTGGCCGATGATTGGAGCGCCATTGTCATCTCGGTCATAAGGTCGGTGACAGCCCGAGCAGGAGTTTTGTGGCTCGCCGTTTCTTACCCAAGCCGTACCGACTTGGTTATCATGCGCGCCTCTGTCTCGGTACAAGTGACAGGTCTCACAGGCAACTTGGCTTGGGTGTTCAAACCAATTGTTGGCGTCTGATGCTTTCGCGACATCGGTTGAATGGCAGGTTGTACAGTTGCGGGCATCTTGCGGGAAAGGGTTGCCTTCAATGACTAAACCATTGATGTCGGTAACGAGCACGTCATTCTCGTCGACAGGCTGTTTGTAAGTGTCGGTGTTATTTCTGTCGCTACCTAATTTGAAAACATTACCGTGGTATTGATGAACAACGGCAGCGAGAGGGCGTCTGGCTGGCGCAGCGCCAGGATTACTGTCATTGTGGCAAGCGGTACAAACGGCAATGTTGTTATCAATTGAGCGATAGCCCGGTCCATGATGAAGCGGTTCGCCCATATGGCAGTTTTCGCAGGTGCCTTTTTCTATTACATTGCGAGAGACAGCCGCATCTGAACTTTCTTGCGGCACCCATTCAAACACGTAGGTAAAACCGTTGCCTTGCTCGCCATACGCCATGACGATTCGGTGGAGTTTATCCGCATCCCAAGCGATAAAACCATTGTTGCTAGAAGAGTCGGCAGTATAAGGATCGGACACTTTCAAAACGTCAGGAATGGCAAACGTGTAGCGATACCCCTCGTCTGTTTTTACTAGTGTTCCATCCCAAACACTCTCCATGCTGGCACGGTTATTTGCGGTATTACTTGAGTGATGGAAACTCTTCCAATAAGTGTTGCCATGGCGCCCATTGAAGGCAAAGGCTGGATCGCTCGAGTTTTGTGTATCGACACGAGAGGGCATTGCTTTAAGAAGTGCGATGCGAAAATCTTTCGTTTCGTCTAGCTCATGAGGTCTGTCACTGCCGTCTTTAACGGTAAAATCGACCACCAGTTTGGTTTCTCCGGTTTCTTGAGTGACCAATGATGGCTTGGAAACACTGATCTCGAAATCACCAAGTGCAGGTGGTGGTGTATTCTGATCGTTTTTGCTGTCTGGACCACATCCGGTGAGCAGTAAAATAAAAAATATTAATGTAGCGATCGACTTTAAACCGTTCATAGTCCCTCTCGATTCGTCCTAAAGTAAGTGGGAATGCATGGGAATGGTTGAATATTTCAATAAACGATTGATTGAAATATTAATTTCATATTCAAGGCAAAAGAAAAAATATCCATATTTACATCGCTTGAATAAATCGAAACACATGGCTTGTAAGAGTATAGACGCAATATGAAATATTATTAAAATAAACCACTATTTTTGTATGTGAATTTTGGGGTTGAATTTATTGTCATTTTAAATCAATTATTTGGGTTGGATTTTCTGCGATTGAAGAGGTCGGCGCAGAAAAAGTAAGGGTATTGAACTACGATACTTTAAATAGTTGACGGCTTAATATTTTTATCTTGGATATCGTTGGTTTTAAGTCGCATTTATAAATTGATTTTCTTATCGTTTATTCGTTGTCTGGTTTTGATTAATAAAGATAATTACTACGGAGTCAGTCTAATATGCACCAACTAATTAAATTCTCTCTAAAATTTTCCTCGGTGTTAGTCATTAGCTCAGTTTTGGCCTCCCACAGTTTAGCGTCACCAAGTGAGCTAATTTCACAATACGAATGTGAAGCTTGTCATGGGCCAAACGGTGTTAGCTCAGACACGAATATTCCTACCATCGCAGGGATTCCCGAGTTCAACTTTTTTGACCAGATGTTGCGTTACCTTGAAGGCAGACCCTCAGCTTCGGTTAATCACGTATACGGAGACACGAGCCAAAAAGGCGACATGGTGTCGATAGTTAAATCTTTATCTGAGGCGCAGATTGAAGAGTTAGCAAAGCATTATGCTGGGCTTGAGTTTGTGCCAGCTAAGCAGTCTTTTGATCAAGCGTTAGCGATGAAAGGTAAGGCTATCCACGCGAAAAGTTGCGAGAACTGTCATTCGGATGGTGGCAGTAACGCTCTGGATGAAGCTTCGATTTTAGCTGGTCAGCAGAAGGGCTATCTCGCCACGACATTGAAACAGTTTAAGCAAGGCAAACGCTCCGTTGATAAGAAAATGGACGAAGCATTCAAAGGGCTTAGTGCCGATGATTTAAACGCGCTCGTAGAATACTATGCGAGTTATCGCTAGCGCTACTTTGGGATGAACACCAATGAGTTTATGGCGTAAACCAAACAGAAAATGGATGCTCGGCATACCAATTGGTGGCTTATTGGCGTTTATCCTTGGTGGGGCGGCCCTCAGTGTTTTCCACTTTGGAATGGATTACACCAATCGCAACGAGTTTTGTTACAGTTGCCATATTGGGATGGATACGATAGTTGAGGAGTACCAAGCATCTCCACACTTCAAAAATGCTCAGGGTGTGGTTGCCGCTACGTGCAGTGATTGCCATGTCCCTAGGGAGTTTTTTGCTAAAATTGCATTGAAAATCGGCGCTACAGCCGACATCTATCACAAACTGACTGGAGAAATTACGTTAGAGAACTTCGAGGCGGAGCATCGTCCGAGGTTGGCTGCTGAAGTCACACAGCAGTTTATCGAGAATAAATCAAAACAGTGTCGATATTGCCATTCCGTTGACAAGATGGATTTCGAAGCGCAAGGACGAACCGTTGCGCGTCGACATCAAATGATGGAAAGTCGAGAGCAATCGTGCATTGATTGCCATGCGGGGATTGCTCATCACCTGCCTATTTCTCTAGATTCTCCAGAGACTGTCCCACCTGAGGAGTAATACTGATACTTTCGGCTTCTTTCGCGATGGCTTTGACCATGCCTTTGAATATGAATAGATGGGCTGGCATCATGGCAAACCAGTAAAGCAGCCCGAGAAACCCCTGCGGGTGCCACCAAGCGGTGATATCCAGTTCTCGTTCATCACCATGGTCTTTGATGGTAATTTCTAAACGTCCAAGCCCCGGGCCTTTCATCCCAAAAAACAGTGAGAGGAACTGATCTTCCTCGCAGCGAATCACTTTCCAAGAGTCAATATAATCGCCGACTTTGAGCTCCGGCCCCGGAGGAGAAACGCGAATCGGTTTCCCGCCACCAAAAAAGATGTCGAGCCATTCACGTGTGCGCCACAAAATGTTGGCAAAGTAATAGCCTTTTTCACGACTCCCGATTTTTTGAGCCACTTTCCATAATGCCGCAGGGGAGGCTTGAGTTTTTATGCTCGCACCGGCTTGTTTAGGGTAGTAGCCATACCCCGGTTGCCATCGACGAAGTGCCGCTGGCTCAAAGCCCCAAACATTACTGCGCACAAACGTGCCTTCATCTTGGATGGTATCGGATACCGCTTGCTCGTAGTTGATCAGCGTTTGCGGAAATCGTGCTTCAATCGCTTTGGAATCGGCAATGTAGTCATGCTCTAACCCCGCGAGTAATGCTTTGCCGATGTTTGCTGGTACAGAGGTGACCAAGCCGAGCCAGTACGATGCCATTTTGGGGGTAAGCAACGGTGTCGACCACAGCCGATAAGGCTTGTTGGTGATTCGGCAAATGACTTTAAACTGCTCGCGGTAGCTGAGTGTATCTGGCCCACCAACTTCATAAATTTGGTTTTCTTCTGGGGGTGATGCTTCGGCCAGCTGCAATAAATAGTGATTGAGGTTGGGTAGGGCAATAGGGTTGGCTTTTGAGTCGACCCATTTAGGCGCAATCAAAATAGGTAAGTTGTAGACAAAATCTCGCATGATCTCGAAAGCCGCGGAGCCGGGGCCAATGATGACGCCTGCACGCAATTCAGTTACTGGAACGCCAGACTGTCGGATAATTTTGCCCGTTGCTTTGCGTGCGGCTAAATGGCGCGAGTTTCCGGTTTGCGGTTGGATGGCACTTAAATAAATGACATGTTTGACACGGCTTTGCTCCAACGCGTATTTAAAGTTCAAAGCAAGGTTTAGCTCGTACTCAACAAAGTCATCGCCTTGTGCCATTCCGTGTACTAGGAAAAATACCAAGTCAAAATCGTTCACCACAGCGAGCGTGGCTTCTGCGTCGGCTAGGTCTAGATACCGCAACGTTAAATTAGGATGGGGCCGAGTCCTTGACTCCAAATAATCGATATGTCGCGCCGCAGCCGTGACGGCGTAACCTTTATCTAAGAGTAACGGAAGAAGTTGAGAACCAATGTAACCCGAGGCGCCTAGCACCAACACCTTTTTCATTATCTGTCCTTTTAATCGTTGGTGGAATAAACACCACAGAGTATAATCATGAGACACTTTCCCCATTCTATCAATAAGTTGTCGTTGGAGCGCTTGTGACTTTTCTCTCTCAACTCTCAATACATGCAGATAAAGCATTCTTACGTCGCTTATTTGCGATCGCGCTACCAATTACACTGCAAAGCATGATGTTTTCTAGTCGAAGCCTCGTTGATGTGCTTATGCTCGGCCAACTTGGTGAAGCTGAAATAGCCGCTGTTGGGGTAGCGGCGCGCGCGACGTTTGTTACTACCATCATGTTAGTTGGGGTGACGACGGGTGGTGCATTACTGACCGCACAATATTGGGGGGCAGGCGATAAAGTCGGGGTACGTCGCAGTACCGCTTTAACATGGATGATAGCCATGGTGTTTGCCGCCATTGCTGTTGCTTTGTTTGTTATTTTCCCACAGCCAGTCATGAAACTGACGACAGACTCACAAGAAGTGATTGAGTTAGGGGCCAGCTATCTAATTATTTCATCCGTTAGCATGTTTGCTGTTGCGTGTGTCGCTAGTATGTCGGTGGGGTTGAGAGCGATGCACCAACCGGGGCTGAGCACATTTTTTAGTGGTATAGGCATTCTGTCTAATGTTTTTCTCAACTGGGTGTTAATTTTTGGTCACTTAGGTTTTCCTGCTTTAGGGATTACAGGGGCAGCCATTGCAACGGTTATCAGTGGCGCTATCGAAGTCGGTTGTCTATTTGGCTATTTATGGCTGAAGAAACACATAATTGCATTTGGTTGGGATGATATACGCGCAGGTTTGGTTGTAGACAAAATAACGCGTTTCTTGAGCCTTTCCTTACCGACCACGTTTAACTTTTTGGCATGGGCTGGTGGATTGTTCTCTTACCATGCCATCATGGGGCAAGCGGGTGTGCAAGGTTTGGCAGCGTTGTCGGTGATGACGCCCGTTGAGTCAATCGCATTGGCGATGATGATTGGCCTATCGAATGCAGCTGCGGTTTTAGTGGGTAACCAACTCGGCGCGAAAAACTTTGAACCTGTGTATTACCAAGCTTGGGCTACGGTTATTTTGAATGTGTTTATCGCATTTGTGGTCGCTGTTGTATTGATCGTGTCCAATCAATGGATCCTTAATGCGTTTAGTGCACTGACAGCGGATACTCGCCAGTTAGCTGAACAGTTTATGGTGATTCTTGCTTTAGGTGTCGTATTACGCTCGGTACCGATGATGGTCATTGTTGGGGTATTACGTGCGGGTGGTGACGTTAAGTTTTGTTTGTATCAAGACATTCTTGCGCAGTGGGTGATCGGGATTCCACTCGCGGCATTTGCTGCGATTCAGCTCGGTTGGGACCCACAATGGGTTTACTTACTCTTTTTGACCGAGGAAGTTGTGAAGTGGACGATTTGTCTGCCAAGAATGGTGAGCCGAAAATGGATGAAAAACCTTATCGGTCAATAAAGGTAAACAGAGCTTTCTGCAGCTGCAAAAATCTGCTCAATACGTCAACAAAATTAGGAACAGAAAGTGAATCGAGTTGCATTTGTACTCTCATAGTGTGATCAAGCATTCAAAATACTTTCTACTAACAGGATTTTAGTGTAGATTCTGATCCCAATTTTTAAATACCATCCGAGCGGCATAATCAATGTTAAAACTGTCAGACCTATGTAAAGGCTATGTAGATGGGGGAGAATTTCACCCTGTATTACAAGGGGCAGAATTAACATTACAGCAAGGTGACCAAGTCGCTCTGATGGGAGAAAGTGGTTCGGGTAAAAGTACTCTGCTGAATTTAATCGCCGGATTAGATACTGCTGACTCTGGTGAAGTGCAGTTTCCAAATTTTGCTATGCATGAAGCACCGGAGCATTTAAGAACCCTTTATCGCCGCAACAATATTGGGAATATCTTCCAACAATTCAACCTGCTTCCTACACTCAATATTGCCGACAATATTCGTTTTTGTCGTCAGTTAAAAGGTCTGCCGGAAGATAAAGAGTTGTGGCGTCAAATTCTTTCTGCTTTGGACTTAATGCCATTGCTAGGACGTTATCCGGAAGAGGCGTCTGGTGGTCAGCAACAACGTGCGGCGATTGCTCGTGCACTCTATATGGAACCTAAAATCCTACTCGCTGATGAGCCAACTGGTAGCCTAGACGAGCGAAACGCAGAAGCGGTAATGCGCTTATTGACGAGTCTCGCTCGCCAACTGGAGTGTACTTTGCTGTTAGTGACGCACAGTGAAAAAGTGGCGGCCCATATGGAAGGTAAGATTCGACTTCAAGGAGGGCAACTGCATGTTATGGCCCGTAGTTAAGGCACTACTCGGTCATTACCGTCGTTACCCACTACAAATTATTCTTGTCTGGCTAGGGTTAACCTTAGGCGTGTCCCTTCTTGTTGGTGTTACTTCTATCAACCAGCATGCAAAACAAAGTTATGCGACAGGAGAAAAGCTTTTCTCCAATCCTTTGCCATACCGAATCCGAACTAAACACTCTGCCAATAAAATCCCTCAAGGTTTCTATATCCAGTTGCGTCGAGCTGGGTTTAACCAATGTGCGCCGTTTGACGTGCTACATCTAGATGCTAAAACCGATATGAGCTTGATGCTGGTGGGGATTGATCCTGTCGCGATGATTCCATTGCAGCAAGGCAAATCTTTGGGTGAGATGCCCGTTCTATCATTAATGAAACCTCCTTATCCCATTCTAGTTAGTCAAGATTTGGCCGCTTACATGAGTTGGCAGGATGGGGACTTTATTGAGATGAATGACGGAAGTCGTCTCGGACCGATTCAAGTCGATAAAAACAAAATGCTCTCAGGGACTCGGCTGGTTACTGATATATCGTTGTTGCGTATGCTCAAGCGGAGCTCAGGTTTATCTGCGATTTCTTGTGGTGAAATGCCAGAGGAAAAGCTAATAGCACTGAAAAATATGCTACCTAATGGCATGACGCTCGTTAGGAATACGCGCACGGAGCTTGAATCGCTAACTAATGCATTCCACATGAACCTCACCGCGATGGGGATGCTGTCATTTTTGGTCGGGTTGTTTATTTTTTATCAAGCGATGTCTTTGTCATTTATTCAGCGACAACGTTTGGTGGGTATTTTGAGACAGACGGGGGTCAACGGAACGCAGTTGGCTCAAGCATTGTTGTTAGAGTTGTCGTTGCTCGTCTTTATTGCGTGGGCGTGTGGTAACTTTTTTGGTTTGATCTTGGCAAATGAGCTGATCCCTGCAGTCTCATCGAGCCTGAGCGATTTGTACGATGCCAACGTAGGCTTAACAATAGGATGGTCTTGGCAGTCCAGCTTATATAGTCTGATCATGGCAGCGATGGGCGCATTAATATCGTGTTTGTGGCCATTGATTCGTTTGTTGAAGTCACAGCCAATTCGTCTATCTTCTCGACTGTCATTAATGCGATTTGCAGGGCGTGAGTTCTCTTGGCAGGCGCTTGCTGCGTGTGCGTTTTGTGTCGCGGCAATCGCAGTGTATCAAGCACCGAAAACACAAGAAACTGGCTTTGCCATTATTGCGCTGATGTTGGTTAGTGTGGCCTTGTTCATGCCATTTATTATGTGGCATATGTTCCAGAGCTTTTCTTACACCATGCGTTGGGTACGTGTACGTTGGTTTTTTGCCGATGCGGCTGCGAGCATGAGTTATCGCGGTGTGGCAACAATGGCGTTTATGTTGGCACTGGCGGCAAATATCGGCGTAGAAACGATGGTAGGCAGTTTTAGGGATACAACCGATAAATGGCTCAACCAGCGATTAGCAGCGGATATTTATATCTATCCGACAAATAACTCAGCAGCTCGGATGAGTGCGTGGCTGCAAAACCAACCAGAAGTCAACTCGGTTTGGTGGCGTTGGGAAAAAGATATGCCAACCGAACATGGTGCTTTGCAAGTGGTGAGTACAGGCTCTTCTGAAGGTGAGCTAGATGCACTGACGGTAAAACTAGGTGTCCCGAATTACTGGTATCAACTGCACGCGACCAAGAGCTTGATGGTGAGTGAATCGATGGCCTTGAAGTTGGATATTCGCCCAGGAGACTTCATTAGTTTGCAGGAACCACTAGGTGGAGACTGGCAAGTCGTTGGTGTTTATTACGATTATGGAAACCCGTATAACCAGGTGATGATGTCGCACCGGAATTGGCTGTATGCATTTGCAGGGACGGGCAATGTTGGCCTTGGTGTGGTGTTAAAAGATAGCGTTAATGGGGAGGGGCTGAAAAATCGCTTAGAAAATGTATTCCGCCTCCCGCAAGACCGTGTGTTTGATAATGGTAATATTTATAGTCAGGCAATGAGGGTATTTGATCATACCTTCGCTATTGCAGGAACCTTGGGCAACATCACGCTGATTATTGCTGTGTTTGGCTTATTCTTCGCGACATTGGCGGGCGAGTTGTCGCGGCAGCGGCACTTCTCTTTGCTGAGATGTATGGGGGTATCCGGAAAGGAACTTGTCGCATTAGGTGGTTTGCAGTTGTTTGTTTTCGGGGCCATTTCCGCGATTATTGCGGTGCCACTTGGTCTGGCACTTGCACACTTGATCGTTGATATTATCATTAAGCAATCATTCGGCTGGTCTCTGGAGCTTCAAACGATCCCTTGGGAATACGCTCAAACTATTGCTTGGGCGATGCTTGCCATCATGATTGCTGGCGCATTGCCAGTTATTAGAATGATTAAGAGTACGCCAATGAAGTCATTAAGGGACGCGTTGTAATGAAAAAAGTGGGCTCTAAAAAACGCTTGTTAGTTTCAACGATCATTGTTATTACGTTTGCCTTTTTGACCGGGGCTGCTTTTTACTCAACTTTTTGGTTGGAAGCGACAGCAACACAAGAAAGCGAGCTTAATTCTATTCTAACGCGTGAAAATCAAACGATTTTTGAACCTGTATTACCTGACGAGCATGTCTCTTTACCGTCAGACTTTCGCTTTCATCCCGAGTACCAACATGAATGGTGGCACTACTTTGCGAAACTGAAAGATGAACAAGGGAAAATATACAATGTTCAATGGAGTTACTTCAGGGTCGCGACAGACGAGCGAGAAACCAGCGGATGGCAAAACCCTCAACTGTACATTTCACATGTTGTCATTAGCCATGGTTCGCACGTCTGGAAAGAGCAACGTGTAGCGAGAGGCGGGATAGGCCAAGCTGGCATGACTAATCGTCCTTTCAGGTTATGGATTGATAATTGGACATGGCGTTCACTTGGTGCAACGCCTTTCCCTGGTAACTTGAATGTGACTACCGATACGTTTGGTTTAGATCTCAATACTATGACAAATGGCCCCTTTGTCGTGAATGGAGACAAAGGTTTTCAGGTTAAACACGCGTTGCAATCTGTTGCCTCTTTCAGTTTTAGTGCGCCATTTTTAAAGGTGAAAGGGAGTTTGAACATTAATGGCAAACGCTTCTCTGTTGCTGGCTCTGCTTGGGCTCAGAAAGAGTGGGGCAGTGGCTTAATTGGTGAAGGGCAACAGGGTTGGGATTGGTTTGTATTCAATTTAGATGATGGTCGAGCACTGACAGTCAGCCGCTATCGCCACCATGGACAAACACCGCATGTATTTGGCACCTTGTCCACACGCTCAGGTAAAGTCATTAATCTCTCAGATGATGATATCAGTATTAAACCAATGCAAGTGACCAGTTTATCAAATGGAAGAAGGCTGCCTTTGCAGTGGATTATTAATATTCCAAAGCATCAAATTAACTTGACCACTCGTATTATCAAATCAGATATGTGGCTTCCGTTTGTTATACCGTATTGGGAAGGTCCTACCTTAGCTTCTGGCTCCAACGAGGCTTGGGGCTTTATGCAGCTCACTGGTTATTAAATTCTGATAAAAACCACCCTAATGGGTGGTTTTTTAGTGGATGAAACTTCCTGAATTTTTCTCAAAAGTATGGGGTTATCATGACAGTACATGCCATGTTATGCTGATTTTCTCATAATCTTGATAAACATTTGGCGCGATAACCACAAGTACGCGCTGTGATCAAAATTGAGTGTTATGTTGGAAAATACGATGTATAGTAAACTTCATATCGGAAAAATCGAAGTTTATACTCTGAAGAAGCGATTATTCTAAAGTTTTCGACCGCTATACACTCTTATCATTCTTTGTTAATCGTTTATTAAGATAATAAATATAAGGACGAAACCATGAACGATGTCATTCGTGACTTTTTCAAAATGGAATCAGCTGGTGGTATTCTTCTCGTGATTGCCGCGGCAATTGCGATGACCATTGCTAACTCACCGCTGGGCGAAACTTATCAATCTGTACTGCATACTTATGTATTTGGTATGTCAGTTTCTCACTGGATTAATGACGGCCTAATGGCTGTTTTCTTCTTACTCATTGGCCTTGAAGTTAAGCGAGAGCTACTTGAAGGTGCGTTAAAATCAAAAGAAACCGCAATTTTCCCTGCGATTGCAGCGGTTGGCGGTATGTTAGCTCCTGCTCTTATTTACGTAGCCTTTAATGCCAACGATCCTGAGGCGATTTCTGGTTGGGCAATTCCAGCGGCGACAGATATCGCTTTCGCTTTAGGTATCATGGCGTTATTAGGTAAGCGTGTACCAGTAAGCCTAAAAGTGTTCTTGCTAGCGCTTGCTATCATCGATGATTTAGGTGTGGTTGTTATTATCGCGCTATTTTACACCGGTGACCTGTCGACCATGGCGTTGCTTGTTGGCTTCATCATGACTGGTGTCCTATTCATGTTGAATGCGAAGGAAGTAACAAAACTTACGCCATACATGATCGTCGGTGCGATCTTATGGTTCGCGGTGCTTAAATCTGGTGTTCACGCAACATTGGCAGGTGTAGTGATTGGTTTTGCTATCCCACTAAAGGGAAAGCAGGGCGAACATTCTCCACTTAAACATATGGAGCACGCGCTTCACCCATACGTGGCATTTGGTATTCTGCCTCTATTCGCATTTGCCAATGCGGGGATTTCGTTAGAAGGCGTATCGATGTCAGGTCTGACTTCAATGCTGCCACTCGGTATTGCTTTGGGTCTGCTGGTTGGTAAGCCTCTAGGTATCTTTACCTTTAGCTGGGCAGCGGTAAAAATGGGCGTTGCTAAGTTACCTGAAGGCGTTAACTTCAAGCATATCTTTGCGGTATCTGTGTTGTGTGGTATTGGCTTTACAATGTCTATCTTCATTTCCTCTTTAGCGTTCGGAAATGTAAGTCCTGAATTTGATACCTATGCTCGACTCGGTATCTTAATGGGTTCGACGACAGCAGCATTACTTGGCTATGCCTTACTGCACTTTTCTTTGCCTAAGAAAGCGCAAGCGTAAGATAAAAATGCGCTATTTTGTAAAGCCTCCCAATCGGGAGGCTTTTTTATACCCATAGTTCAGTACATCAGCGACTTAATAGCGACACTTTCGTATTGAGCGGATGTCTAGACCATGGAGATGAACGGAATCATCGAAAAGGTAGGTTGGTAGATCTGCGGGCGAAAAAAAGCCCAGCCGAAAATTTGACTGGGCGGATACAAACATAGGAGTTAATAAGAAAAAAGCAGCAACGTAACAATTAGATGGAAACAAGTTTGACGGCCAGTGAAACTTAAAATGCCCTAGTTGTTACATTTATTCAGACCGAGCCTTTTCCAAACAGTTCCATTTTTTTTCAAAAAAATTCGATTTAATTCTTTCTGCCCGCTTGTATCGTAAAGAAGTAAGAGAAGAGGCGAACAGCGTAACCAACTTAATGGCGGTTTGAAACTCGATAGCCCTCTTTTCTATAGTAGCTATAAACTTAAATTGCATTTCAAACCCGCACCTCCTGCTCCGACCGCCCAACGACATTGCTAGTGTTCAAATACGATGGTTTGCGAAACGTGGTCATTTTCTTCAGGCGAGCATCATTTGCTTATTAGACTTAAATTCAAAAGATTAGATCACACCTTCTAAGTTCTGGTCAGACCAATTGGTGAAAGTGTGATGTTAATCATTTGTTAATCTAAAGTTTCAGGAGTATATTTTCAAACAGTTGTTTAATACGAGTGATTAAAATGGCCCCGAGAACATCAACAAAAGAAAAAATACTCGATGTCGCAGAAGGACTCTTTGCTGAACATGGTTTTAATGATACTTCGCTAAGAACGATAACAGGTAAAGCGAACGTCAACTTAGCATCGGTAAATTATCACTTTGGCGACAAAAAAACGCTAGTTAGAGCGGTTTTAGATAGATACCTAGAAGCGCTCATGCCGAGCATTAAAACCTCACTAATTGAGTTAAATACGCGTGATAGCTACGACATGGACGACGTCTTTGAGTCATTGCGTTTACCTTTGCGTACATTAAATGATGTGCGCCCCAATGGTACTGCATTATTCATGTTGTTAATTGGCCGTGGTTACACAGACGTACAAGGTCATCTGCGTTGGTTCATCACCACTCGATATGAAGAGGTACTTAACCTCTTCACCTTCTCGATAATGAAGGCAAACCCGGAACTATGTGAGGAGCAGCTGTTTTGGCGACTGCACTTCACGCTAGGTACCTGCGTATTTACGATGGCTTCAAGCCAGGCTCTTTCGGAGCTTGCTGAAAGTAAATTTGAAAAGGAAGTCGATGTGAAATCTGTCGTCGATTTACTGATTCCTTATTTGTCAGCAGGAATGTCAGCGAAGCAGTTGGCACAAGACAAATAAGAAAGTTAAACCAATAATAAAATTATGCCCAGAGCGGTTACGTGAACAAAAGGATCTGAACTATGAGCTCTCTACGAAGAAAATGGATTAGTGACCCAGCTTTTAAAGTGTTCAAAAAAGTATTGCCACCTCTCTCTAGCACCGAGAAAGAGGCGATGGAAGCGGGTAGTGTGTGGTGGGATGCCGAACTATTTTCAGGCAAGCCTAACTTCACTACATTGCACCATTATCCAACGCCGACACTGACAGCAGAAGAGCAGTCATTTATGGATAATGAGCTTGAAACCCTGCTAGAAATGCTTGATGACCAGAAGATTGTCAAAGAAGACAGGGATTTACCGCCTGAAGTATGGGAATACTTACGTAAAGAGCGATTTTTCTCACTGATCATTTCAAAAGCGTATGGTGGTCGTGAATTTTCCGCTTTAGCGAACTCAACCATTGTTTCTCGTATTGCTACTCGAAGTATCAGTACCGCGGTATCGGTAATGGTACCGAACTCTCTTGGTCCAGGTGAGCTTTTATCGCACTATGGCACGCAAGAGCAAAAAGATTACTGGTTGCCTCGTCTTGCTGATGGTACCGACATTCCTTGTTTTGCATTAACAGGGCCCGAAGCGGGATCTGACGCCGGTGGTATACCAGATCAAGGCGTAGTTTGTTATGGCACTCACGAAGGCAAAGAAGTGCTTGGCGTGCGAGTTAGCTGGAATAAACGCTACATCACACTTGCGCCAGTGGCGACAGTGCTCGGATTAGCATTTAAGCTACAGGATCCAGAAGGGCTACTTGGTGATAAGAAAGAGGTTGGAATCACATGTGCGCTGATCCCCGCTGACCATGAAGGTGTCGAGATAGGCGAGCGCCATGATCCTCTGGGTTCTGCATTTATGAATGGTCCGACTCGTGGTGAAGATGTCTTCATCCCTATGGACTGGTTGATCGGTGGCGCTGATTACGCAGGTAAAGGTTGGCGTATGCTGGTTGAGTGTCTTTCTGCTGGTCGTGGTATCTCTCTCCCAGCGCTTGGCACAGCGATTGGTCATCTTACTACACGTACAACCGGTGCTTATGCTTACGTGCGTAAACAGTTTGGTATGTCGATCGGTAAGTTTGAAGGTGTCGCAGAAGCAATGGGGCGCATTGGTGGTCTTACTTACCTACTAGAAGCGACACGTACGCTGACGACGACTTCTCTCGATATGAAAGAAAAACCTGGGATCGTAACCGCGATTGCCAAGTACCACATGACGGAAATCGCGCGTACTATTCTAAATGATTCGTTTGATATCCATGCGGGTCGTGCGATTCAAGATGGCCCAATGAACTATCTTGCTAAACATTATCTCGGTATTCCAGTTGCTATCACTGTTGAAGGCGCGAATATTCTGACTCGTAACCTGATGATTTTTGGTCAAGGTGCGACTCGTTGTCACCCATATGTACTGAAAGAAATGGAAGCCGCGGCGAATCCAGATTCTGAACAAGGGGCGAAAGAATTTGACAACTTGCTCTTTAAACACATCAAACATGCGGTAGGCAATACATTTGGTGCATTTGGCGCGGCGCTAACTGGTTCTCGGTTTGTCAAAGCACACATGAGTGGCCCAACACAGCAATACTACAAAGAAATCACAAGAATAAGCCGAGCGCTTGCTGTTAGTGCTGACTTCGCGATGTTAACACTAGGCGGTGATTTGAAGCGTAAAGAAATGATTTCTGCACGTCTGGGTGATGGCTTAAGTTATCTATATATGGCGTCTGCCGCACTGAAAAAGTATGAAGATGAAGGACGTCAACAAGGCGATCTAGATTTTGTCCACTACGCCGTTCAACATTGTTTGTATAACGCATCTAAGTCATTAAATGAGGCTTATACCAACTTCCCTGTGAAATATGTTGGCGGTGTGCTGAAAGGGTTATTGTTCCCACTTGGTAATCATTTTAATAAGCCAAGCGATGAACTGTGTGTGAATCTGGCGGAAGCGATGATGACGCCAGGAGCACAACGTGATCGACTCACGCATCTTTGCTACATCGGAAAATCCGACGACGACAGCGTAGGCTTAATGGAGAAAGCCTTCCTCGCAATGTACGAAATCAAACCTTTAGAGCGTAAGCTTATGAAGGCGGCGAAGGATGGGAAAGTGGCTCGTAAAGGTCTTTTACACGACCGTTTGCAGCAAGCATTTGAAGCTGGCGTGTTAACTGAGCAAGAAATTGACCAAATCATGGCGGCAGACAAATTGCGTTACAAGGCGATTCAAGTTGACCACTTTAGTCATGACTTTTCTGAAGTGCGAACTGATTGCCCAAAAAAGTCGCATTTGAACCCGGCGGCATAGTAAACCGTTAATACTAAGAAAAGCACCTCAATGAGGTGCTTTTTTGTGTTTTTGCAGAGTGGATGTTGGGATAGTGCTCCAACCACTTGCCTTTTCAGAGCATTTTTACAGAAATTAGATGCGAAATCCCGACGAAACTTTTATCCTAACAAGGTTTTTTAAAGGAAGTTGAATATGATCATCAAACCTAGAATTCGTGGATTTATCTGTACTACAACGCACCCTGTTGGTTGTGAAGCTAACGTAAAAGAACAAATTGCGTACACTAAAGCGCAAGGCCCAATCAAAAACGCACCTAAGCGCGTTCTTGTTGTCGGTGCATCAAGTGGCTACGGTCTATCTTCTCGTATCGCTGCGGCATTTGGTGGCGGTGCATCAACTATCGGTGTTTTCTTCGAAAAAGAAGGTACGGAGAAGAAACCAGGTACGGCAGGCTTCTACAATGCGGCTGCTTTTGAAAAGCTAGCGCGTGAAGAAGGCCTGTACGCAAAAAGCCTAAACGGCGACGCTTTCTCAAATGAAGCGAAACAGAAAACTATCGAACTGATCAAAGAAGATTTAGGTCAGATCGATATGGTGGTTTACTCACTGGCTTCCCCAGTACGTAAAATGCCAGAAACTGGCGAGCTAGTTCGTTCAGCGCTTAAGCCTATCGGTGAAACTTATACATCAACTGCTGTTGATACCAACAAAGATGTGATCATCGAAGCAAGTGTTGAGCCTGCAACAGAAGAAGAAATCAAAGACACAGTAACCGTTATGGGCGGTGAAGACTGGGAACTTTGGATCAATGCACTGTCTGATGCTGGTGTTCTTGCTGAAGGCTGTAAGACAGTCGCGTACAGCTACATTGGTACTGAGCTAACTTGGCCAATCTACTGGGATGGCGCACTAGGTAAAGCGAAAATGGACCTAGATCGTGCGGCGAAAGCGCTAAACGACAAGTTAGCAGCGACAGGCGGCAGTGCAAATGTTGCTGTACTTAAATCTGTTGTAACTCAGGCAAGTTCCGCAATTCCTGTTATGCCACTGTACATTGCAATGGTATTCAAGAAAATGCGCGAAGAAGGCGTACACGAAGGCTGTATGGAACAAATCTACCGTATGTTCAGCCAACGTCTGTACAAAGAAGATGGTAGCGCAGCAGAAGTGGATGAGATGAACCGTCTACGTCTGGATGATTGGGAACTTCGTGACGACATTCAGCAGCACTGTCGTGAACTATGGCCTCAAATTACGACTGAGAACCTAAAAGAACTGACTGACTACGTAGAGTACAAAGAAGAGTTCTTGAAACTATTTGGTTTCGGTGTTGAAGGCGTAGATTACGAAGCTGATGTAAATCCAGCGGTTGAAGCTGATTTTATCCAAATCTAATCGAATGACTGATTAGACAACCGATATACAAAAGGCGCTCATTGAGCGCCTTTTTTGCTTTCATCAGTCAAAGTTATTAACTTAATATTATCAGGATCGTACCGGCTAACGTCATCAGAATATTAGCAATCGCATAGGTACCCGCATAGCCAAGAGCAGGGATGGTGGATTTAGCGTAGTCGTTGACGACATCCATAGCTGGGGCACAAGTTCGGGCACCAATAATGGCACCGAAGAGCAGGGCACGGTTCATCTTGAGTATGTGTGCGCCCACTAAATAGGCCAGTACCACAGGCACAACACTAACAATGAATGCTAAACCAATCACTTTTGGACCAACTTGAGTCAAGTGCTCGAACATCTTTCCGCCTGCACTTAGACCTATTCCCACCATAAAGAACATCAAACCCAAATCTTTGACCATATTCAGCGCCCCCTGCGGGACATAGCCGAAAGTAGGGTGATTTGCTCGTAAGAAACCAAGTGTAATACCAGATAACAAAAGACCTACCGCGTTACCCAAGCTGAACGAAACCTGGCCGAATGTCATCGTGATGAGGCCAAACAGAATACCCAAAATAAAGAAGCTGCAAAAAGCGAGTAAATCGGCCATTTGACTGTGGATCGAGATGAAACCGATTTTTTCCGCGAGTCCATGTACTCGGCTTTTCTCGCCGCTCACCTGAAGGACGTCCCCTTTAGCGAGCACAATGTCTAAGTCCATCGGCATTTCTATTTGCGCCCGTACCACGCGGTTTAAGAAACAGCCAAACTCAGATAAGTTTAAATCAGATAAACGCTTGCCTGCGATAGCGTCACTTTTTACGACAATTTCTTCTTCAACGATGCGCAAATCAAGCAAGTTACGATCAAATACTTCTTTACCGTTGCGGAAGCTAGGATCCAAGCGAGCATGACTATCAGGGAAACCAACCAGTGCAATTTCATCACCCTCTTGCAAAATGGCATCACCATCTGGATGGGCGAGAATACCGTTACGGCGGATTCGCTCAATGTAACAGCCAGTTTGACGATAAATGCCCAGTTCACGCAAGTTCTTGCCGTCAGTCCAGTCAATCAATTCTGGACCGACTCGGTAAGCACGAATAATCGGTAAGTACACTTTTCTTTGGCTTGAATTTCCAAGGCCACGTTCTTGAGCAATTTGCTGCGCAGAATCAGACAGGTTCTGCTTCTGTAGTTTTGGCAATAGCTTCGCGAACATGATCATGCTAATTAAGCCGACCAGATAAGCCATCGCGTAACCCACGGATAGATTTTCTAATACCAAAGAAAAATCCATATTGCGCGGTATAGTCGCAAGGCCAGAGTTAAGAGCGTCTTGTGCACCAACCAGTACAGGTGTTGCTGTCAACGCGCCAGCCATCATACCGGCTGACAAGCCAAAATCGAGGCCGAAATAGTGGCTCAAGCCATACGTTAAGCTGACTGCGGACACGAGAACGGTCATACTTAAGATAAAGTAATGCTTACCATCTCTGAAGAATATGCCAAAAAAGTTTGGTCCAGCTTCAATGCCAACGCAATAAATAAACAGCATAAAGCCAATGGTTAATGCTTCTGCATTGAATGAGAAGCCAAGGTGACCCATTACCAACGAGGTAATTAGAACGCCTATGGAGTTGCCTAGTTGTAATTTGCCAAATCGGATTTTTCCGATGGCAAGGCCAATGGCTAATACGACGAAGATTAGAAGGATAGGGTTTTGCTCAAGAAGGTATACGACGTCTATGTTCACTGTGTGGCTCGGTAAAGTGTGTGCCAAAAAGATTAAGAATTGCGAATTGTAACTAAATATAGCAAAAAGATAAGTGAATTTTTTTAGGTTTTACCATTAGTTGACGTAAGGTAATAACCAACTGAAAAATAATAAAAAAGCCGCATGAAGCGGCTTTCTTAAAAACTGTCTTGATTACTCGTCAAATAGACCTAGGTGCTCTTTCGCGTATGCTTCGAACTCGTCGCAGCCACCGATGTGCTCTTGGTCGATAAAGATTTGAGGAACAGTTTCAACTGGTTTACCAACTGTTTTCTCAAGATCTGCTTTAGAAATGCCTTCAGCATGGATATCAACGTAACGGTAGTTGAAGTCGTCACGCTTCGCTTTTAGCGTTTCTGCGTGTTCTTTTGCACGAACACAGAAAGGACATGCAGGGCGACCAAAGATAACAACGAACATAATCTTATTTCTCCTAAATCTATTCTTTTTTGAAAGCGTACAAAACATAGCGGCTGAGTGCGCTCTCTTTTGTTGCAGTAACTATGCCCGATCCAGATACGGAAATAAAGCGGCAATTACCTCTTGGTTCTATAGGTGAAATCTATCGAATAAAAACTAAACGCGCTCCCTTATTCTATGGCTCTAAAGTATGTGAAGTGACGCATAAAAAACATACATTTAAGGGGTTAATGATGGCAAGGTGGAATTGGTCAATTTTTTTTATTCAAAAACATAGCAATCTAATCTGGCTATACGCAAATGACTTCAACTCTTACATAAGTGTTAAATCAGAGGGCAAGAGGTTATTTGGGTATATTATTTTGGGAGGATGTGTATGTTTCAGTTTATGACTGCAACAAGGATTATATTTGGTGAAGGTGCACTTCAGTCTTCATTATCCGTTATCAACCAATTTGGCTACAGTGTTTTGCTGGTAACTGGGAAGGACACCCAACGAGCCACGCCCATCATTAACTACCTTAAAGCTCAAAATATGCGTTACCAACACGTAGCAATCAATGGCGAACCTTATATCACAATGGTAGAAGAGACCGCGGTACTCGGTAGAAAATTCCAGCCTGATATGGTGATTGCTATTGGCGGTGGCAGTGTCATCGATATGGGTAAAGCCCTAGCCGCTATTATTCCTAATCAAGGCAATGTTTACGATTACGTCGAAATGGTAGGAAGAAACGTACCATTAAAGGCAAAACCTCTTCATTTTATTGCAATTCCTACGACAGCAAGCACGGGCTCAGAGGTGACTCGAAATGCGGTGTTGAAGTCTGGACAAGATAAAGTGAAAGTGAGTCTTCGAAGCCCTGATATGCTGGCAGACGTTGCCATTGTGGATCCGACGCTCACTTATGGAACCGATCAATACACATCCGGGCGTGGCGCGATGGATGCGTTCACTCATTTGATGGAAGCGTATGTGTGTGGTGAGCCAAACCCTCTTACAGATATGGTGTGCGAAGAGGGACTTCGTCGTTTAAGCCGTTCAGTGATTGCTGCTTGTAAGCAAGATAATCATAAGGCTCGCTCGGATTTATCATTCGCTGCGTTGCTCGGTGGCATGGCCATTACTAATGCCAAATTAGGTGCTGCGCATGGGCTTGCGTCGGCGTTAGGAGGTAAGTTAGATGCTCCCCACAGCGTGATCACGGCGCGTCTTGCACCGCACGTGATGCAGGAAAATATTAACGCCGCGAAGCTCGCTGGTAGGAATGATGTGATAAATCGTTATCGTAAACTTGCCCAACTGGTTACCGATCGTGCGAACGCGAATGAGCACGATGGGGTTCTTTGGGTAAATATGGTGTTAGATAAGTTAGCGTTGCCGTTACTTGGCCAATTCGGAGTATGCCAAACTTCTTTTGAACAAGTGGCGAACGATGCGCTTAAGTCGATGGCGATCAAAGGCAACCCGCTACCCCTTAATCAGGAACGTTTGATATACATATTGCAGCAAGTCTGTGATTGCAGTGGAGAGTGTGTGGCAGAGAGCACACAACACGTGAGCTCTGTAGAAGTGCTTGAATCAAGAACGGACTTATCGAGTGTGAACGACTTGGGTTGATGTATTGATCTAAAACACATTGAAAAAAGGGGGAGCGTCGAGCTCCCCTTTATTAAATCTTTCACTAAACAGCAGGACTTAGTACTGACTTAGCTTGTCATAGCGACTATCTTTCAACGCATCTTTTACGCGTTTTAGGTTCTCACGGAAACCTGTACCACGGCGGAGTGTGAAGCCAGTTGCCAGTACATCAATCACCGTCATCTGTACAACTCGACTCGCCATTGGCATATAAACGTCGGTATCTTCAGGAATATCAAGCGTAATAGCGAGTGAACTTGCCTTTTCTAACGGTGAGTCCTTTGCTGTAATCGCAATGACCGTCGCGCCGTTTTCACGAGCAAGGTTTGCTATTTCGACCTGACTCTTCGTTCGACCTGTGTGAGAAATAAGAACCACAACATCATTATCACTGCAGTTAATACAACTCATACGCTGCATGACAATGTCTTCAAAACAAGTAATTGGAATATTAAAGCGAATAAACTTGTTTTGTGCGTCTCGGGCGACAGAAGATGATGCACCAAGGCCAAAGAATGAAATGCGTTTCGCTTGCGTTAGCAAATCGACCGCACGGTTCACTTGCATTGGATCTAAACTGTTCTTTGCGACATCTAAACACGCCATGGTCGATTCGAAAATCTTATGGGTGTACGCGTCTGGGCCATCGTCTTCTTCCACATTACGGTTAACGTAAGGGGTACCGTTGGCTAGGCTCTGTGCCAAGTGAAGCTTAAAATCTGGAAAGCCCTTGGTGTCCAGACGACGACAGAAGCGGTTTACAGTGGGCTCACTAACATCAGCCATTTTAGCCAACGTTGCAATGCTTGAATGAATTGCAGTTTGTGGAGACGCCATAATTACTTCCGCAACTTTGCGCTCTGACTTACTGAAATTCTCCAGGTTTTTTTGAATTTTTTCTAATGTATTCATAGTGTTCACGAGGGTATAGAGAACAACTCGCTGGCTCTGTTAACGAAAGGAAACACGAAGATTCCAGAGTAGAGTGGGGCGTTAACGAAAACAACCAGCGCCATAGAATCAGTATAAACCTGATCATCAATCAGTCTAAACCAATAACGGATACTATTTAGTGAGAATTTGACAGGCCTCAAACAAAATGTTGTAAAAACTACAGAATTGGATGTGTAATCGATGTTTTGTTGCGCCAGTCGCACGAGAATGATGTTTGAGTTACATCAAAACGAAAAAAAATTTCAAATTGATGTAACTCTTTCGGGCCATTAAGACGATTGGATATCAGTGACCACCTGCTGAATTCTTTCCATCAAATTTGGTGCTTGCTTGGCGATTTCACGCTGTTCATCAAGCACAGAACTCAAAATCTCTTTGGTCGTCAGCGGATTAGCCAAAACCACTCGGAACACAATCGTGTTCATGCGCTGCCATTGGTCTGGGTTCAGTCTTGTACGTGAAACAAACGATTTGCCCGTTTCGCGCTGACGCTTTTGAATAAACTGTGTTAATTCATTAATCAGTTCATTCAGTTGTTCTTTTTGTGAACCTTCCGCTTTTGCTAATGCCTCACGGATGAATGGCGGCAAGTAGCGGTACGTGAGGAGACAAAGCTCTGGTTCAGAAACCAATTCGAAATCATCTTGCTGCTTGATTAAATCTGCAAAGTAGCGAGCTTTTTCAATGCTTTGGTCTATCAGCAGCTCATAGCCAGGGCGGCTGATGATGTGCATTGCGGCATAGACTAACATTGCCATGCCCGAACGAGAGCCTTCTAATGTATGGCTGCCTAGGTCTTTTGAGCCTTTACGCAAGATATATTGAGCGTGATGCTCTATGGATTTCATTGCGTCAGGATCTTTGAACAGAACCATACCAGCGCCCATCGGGATGTAGAGTTGCTTGTGCGCATCAATGGTTACTGAGTCTGCCATTTCCACACCGTTAAGAAGGTGACGGTGGTGATTAGACATAAGTGTTGCGCCACCCCATGCGGCATCCACATGGAAATGACAACCGTGAGCTTGGCAGACTTCTGCGATTTCAGGTAGCGGGTCGACATTACCAGTCTCTGTTGTACCAGCTACACCAATAACAGCAATAGGCTTGATGTTTTGTTTCTCTAGTTCAACAATTTTCGCTTTAAGGTCGTCGACAATAATACGGTTGTTGGCATCTGTTTTAACCGCAACCAAGCCATCTTGACCTATACCTAGTACATCGGCTGCTTTCTTAAGGGAGTAGTGACCACGCTCAGACACCAATACCGCTAAGCCATCGTAGCCATAATGCTTCATGGCTTTAAATAGGCCTTCTTTCTCAACGCCTTTAAATGAACCATTGGCTCTTAACGCCTTGTTACGTGCTACCCAAAGTGCAGTGATATTGGCAATGGTACCGCCGGAGCAAAATGCGCCCAATGAGTGGTTTGCGCTATGCATCCACTGATCGTAAAACGTATCGCTCTGACCATAGATCAAGCGATGTAGCATGCCCAAAACTTGACGTTCAAGCGGGGTAAAGGCTTTAGAAGTCTCTATCTTTACCAGGTTTTGGTTTAAGGCGATCATGATCTTTGACAGTGGCATCAAGAAATAAGGCAGCGCCGATGTCATATGACCAATGAAGCTTGGTGAAGAAGTGTGAACGGAGTGCGACACCAAAGTGTCGAGTAAGTGTTCTGTATGATCTGACACGAACTCTGGCTGCTCAGGAATCTGAGCAGAAGAAAAGTCTTTTTCGATTTCGCGTAAAGGCTTTTCTTCTGCCACGATGTGTTCACGAAGAAATTGATTTAGATTTCGCGAGAGGCTCTCGTCAATTTTGGTTAACGTTGAGTCAGGACCTTCTGGGACAGTGAAGATCTTTAGCAAGCTCTCAAAGCTAACGTCAGCGGTTTTTTGTTCCTTAACCATAGCAAAGAATCTTTGTAGTTATTGTGGTAATGCGAGCGGCACAATCTAAACTAAAACGGGCGCAAAGTCCCGTTTTAATTGTTGAAACCCATGTTGCTGAAATGAAAATTTTAGGTGAGGGCTACAATCTTCGCATTAAAAAATCGTTGATTTTAATGTGTTAAAAACACTCGGCGTTTTCGAGCATCCTCAACGATTAATTAATCACACTTCTGCTTTTCAATCTTCTCTATTGACTGATTGTACTTATTAAGCGCGGTATCAATTTGTTGTGGATGGCTAAGCAGGTCGGCGAATGCTGAACGAAGCTCGTAGTTTTTGGGGTGGTTAGTCGATTGACGGTCACTAAACGTTTGTTTTGCAACTTCACCTAACTTATCACTTCGGCTTGCTAGCTGCTTAACGTCGTGTTGTTCCAATTTTAGCCATGCTTCGATTGGCTGTTCTGTTGCAACACGGCTAGGATCGTTCTCTAGAAAATAGTGAACTGCTTCACGGTTTAATTCAAAGTGATGTTTACGGCCGTCCAAGAACCACTGGCTAACTTCTTTTAGATCTGGATACTGTGTAACCGTCAAATCAACAAGATCTTGATACCACTGTAGTGAGGCATCAACATAGCCGTCGTATTTGCTGGCAAGACATTGTTGATCTGCGGCAAACGTAAAAGTTGAGCTTGTAGCGAGGAGCGCTGCAACGACAAAGCGTTTCATTCTTCTTCCTTCTGGTTGTTATCCCTTTATTAACGCAAGGCACATAAGTTGATGTTTCACCCTTCTTTCTCTTTAGTCGTGATAAATCATTGGGCTAATTGACAAAAAGAAAGCGGATTATTGCCAAAATCTTGATCACTTTGACGTTAACTAGGTATTTGAATTTTTGCCGTATTGTAATGGATGTTAAAGCGAAAACCTGAGATCTAGCTAGCAAGTGATACAAAGAAAAGCATCATAACTGGTACCAGTAAACTCAAAATAAACCCACTAACGATGGCGACTGGGACACAACGCACACCACCTGTAGTCTGAATAACAGGTAGGGTAAAGTCCATTGCTGTTGCACCTGCATAACCAATTGCTGTGCACGGATAGCTGCGAATAAAGAGAGGAATGGCTACCAGCGCGACCAGCTCTCTCATCAATTCGATCAGGAAAGATGCTCCCCCAAACACGGGGCCAAAAGCGTCTCCCATCAAAATTCCTGCGAGTGAATACCAGCCAAAGCCTGAAGCCATCGCGAGGGCTTGATAGAGAGGAAGGTCCAAAAGTATCGCTGCAATAACGCCACCAAGCATACATGTTGCGATCACAACTGCCGCAATGGCCATACCCTGTTTATTTAATAAAATTTGGCGGAGAGTAAGACCACTATTGCGAAGCTGAATACCAATAAAAAATAGGAGCAGGAAGAGTATCCATTCGCTCGCTGTATCCACCCAACTTAAATCGATGGGTAACAGCAGACCAACTACTAGCCCGCCACCAACGACAACAATCAGCTTTACTGATTCTAAAGCCATCGAGGATAGTGGCAGCTTCTTTTGATTCTGATTGGTCTGGAGAGGAATAATCCTATCGATAATAGGCAGCGCTAACAGGTTACAGGTACTTAAACATAAAAAGAAAGTACTCGCATAGAGGAGAATACTCTGTAAGTTGCTACTTAAGTTATCGAGCGCTGCTAGGCTAAGTCCCATCAACGACAAAATGACGTAAATAAGGTAGGACGTTGATTGATTGATCTTCTCCAGTAACGAGGCTCGAGATATAGGAATTAGATACCCCACAACAAGTGGAGCGAAAATAAATAGCATCCCTGAGAACATAAAGCTCTATGATTCCTTTTTTGAGATAATACCAACACACATAAATCAAATTATTTATCGGTTGAAATTAGAGAGATATTTCACCAAATACCAAACGCTGCTCAGCCTTGAGCGAATCGTTTATCGCGAATTAGGTGTGAGAAAACGATAAATTACAAGCCGCTAGCACTTAGCACTGCACGTATTTGGTCATTGAAGTCAGTATCACTCATATTGCTGAGTTCATACAAGACCTCTGCACCTGTTAAGTTGAATTCAACTTCGTGTTCATCAATGCGCTCATCATGATTGCGGAACATCAATAAGTGATGCGCGATTCTTGCAATGTCTAAATAACTTACTTCCGGTCGCGTTTGCTCGTACTTCTCGTTTGAGGAGACCTCTCTAAAGTCATTGTCAAATCCCCAGCGCTCGAGCACCAGTTTGCTTGTTGCTGAACAACGAGTTTGGAAGATTTGCAACGCAATTTCAGGATCTAGGTAATTGCCTCTATCTAAGTACAGGTGGTACTCGTTAATTAGACAAAACAAACCGATATCGGCTAGCAGACCAACCAGCAATGCTTTTTCTTGCTCCAAGTGCCCATAAGTACCTGGCTCGTGTTTACGAAACGCTTGAACTAATATCACCATGACGGCACCGAGTTCTCGGGATACCGCTGCACTTTTCACCAAGATAGCATTACATTCTTTGGTTAAATTTACTGAATGTTTAAGTTGTTCAATCGCTTGTGCGGTAACAATATCACGCACGCGCAGTATACCAAGGCGAGATACCGCGGTGGTTAAGTCATTGCAGGTAATGTTTCTGCGATTGAAAATTACAGAGTTTGCTACTCGCAGAACGACCGCCGCCAAGCCGGGGTCTTCTAACAAACAGTTAGCAACATCTGAAATAGTGGTGTGTTCTTCGACACATAACTGCTGAATTTTAAGCACGACATCAGGAATAGGGGGTAATGAAATCTTACCCGTTGAGATGGACTGTTCTACCAGCTGAGCAAACTCGGATTCCAGTGCGTTTATAAGCTTATCTTTATTATTTGGCAGCCAAAAAAATGATAAATGTTCCATTGTGACGCTGTACTTGAGATCTTTCGTACAGTGTACCCTTACAGCGTATTCTTTATCAATTAAATGCGTATCACGTGCTCGTAATTGCCAGCGAGATCATAATGATGGCGTGTTTTGGGCATGCCGTGCGTCAAAAAAATATCACCACATGAATAATAAGTGTGAAACTAATCACGTATGCCGAATATATACTTTTTTATATGTGACCTATGTCCTAACTTATTTTTCAACGTTAAGTATGATTAAGCAAGTTGGTGAGCACAACTCACAAAAATATCGCCAACAAATCGACATTTATAATTCGCTATAAGCTGCTGTTTATCTGGTGACATCGCTAATCGGGGTAATTTATTCAGATTAAAGAGGTCAATGGACATGACAGACCAAGCTTTTTTTAAATATGTACGCAACTTTAGTGAGTATCAAAAACGTTCTATGTTCGGTGGTATCGGTTTATTCACCGATGATGCTATGTTTGCGCTTGTCAGCAATGATTGCTGCTACTTACGTGGTGGTAATGGATTGGACGAAGTGTTTACTCAACTGAATTGCGAAAAATATAAGCACGTCAAAAAACAGACGACGGCAACCGTAAATTATTATGACGTAACAGATTTGTTTGAATCCGGATATGCAGGACTCGATGAACTGGTACAAAAATCAATTGAATACTCAATTAAGGAACGAAAATATCAAAAGTCTTCTGCCAGTAGACGTTTGAGAGATCTGCCAAATATGCAGTTAACTCTTGAGCGAATGGTCAAGAAAGCAGGTGTTGATGACGTAGAAACCTTTTTAGAACTTGGACCTGTAAAAGTCTTCAACAAAGTTAAAGTGGCTTATGGCAATGACGTTGATGTTAAGTTGCTTTGGAAATTCGCTGGTGCAACTGACGGTGTTCATTGGAAACTGATCCAAGAGCCGCGTAAAAAGCAGTTATTGGCGCTGTGTGAGTAAGCAAACTGAACGCACGATGATTGACTCGTTTTGATGGAGTTAGCGGGTCGTAAAGGCAAGTGTTGAAAGCGGAAAAAGGACATTGAAGTTTTTGACCACTTCATTGAGTTAGTCATTAGATTAGACAAAAAACCGAGGCATGGGCCTCGGTTTTTGTTTTTTAATTTGCTCTTTTATTAAAGCAAAAATCTTAAAACTTAAAACGCGTAGTGAACATTACCTGATCACCATAAAAGTCGTTGATACGCGCTTCAGCGCCTAGAGAGAAAAGCTCAGTTGAGTGGAAACGAGCGTATGCTGCACCGGTCCAGTCGTCATCGTTATCAATAGAAACGTAGCCGACTTTGCCGCCTACTTCTAATTGAGGACCTAACCATTGACGAACACCTAAGTTCAGTTCCATACCTACGTCAGTGCTGCTATCGCTTGAAGGTTGTACAACGCGCATTAGCATTTCACCTGTAAGATCAGCCCAGTTGTTTAGTGGCGAATGAAAGCCAAAACCAGCGGCTGAGTCAAAATCACTTTCAAACTCAGAGTCGATACGAGCAATAACATGTGCGTTAGGGTGAATTGATTTGCTGAATCCAGCACCAAATGTCACAGGACTTGCGCCAATACGTGCTTCGAAATAGTCGTAGCTAAAGTTGCTCATAGTTGCTGGCGCATTGCGGTCGTTTGCGGCTAGGGCATGGCTTGATGCCACTAGTAAGGCAGCGGCTAATAGTGTTTTACGCATAACTAACGATAAACCTTGTTCATTATTTCCATGGATTCAAGCAACCACTTGAACCGTAATCTGATTTGTCCGACATCATAATAAAAAGGAAGGTCCACGACCAACAAAAATGTGTCGATGTTTTGTCAATTAACTTAATAGTTAGTTGGTTTAAGCAAAAACTACGCCATATACATAACGTCTAAGAGCATCAATCGGATAAATAGTGATGCTTTTCCATACTCGCGCTATTGCGCGAAATAACGTGGATCAGCTGGCTTTGGTGACATTCAAGCTAGAGCCACGCATATTACTCGCCGAAGCTTGCTCTGCGTTCAGCCATGGCATTGAGGATCGCCTCAGAATCAAGGACTTGAGTCCAAGATAATAAGTTATCATCATTTGCAATCATAAAAGCAGTAAGCTGAGACACGATTGCTTTTCTCAACTCTTCACCTCTCCATGGTTTGGCTATGTAATAGTCCAGACTTGCGTTATTGACGGCCTCAACGGTGTCTTCTAAGCCGGCTTGTCCTGTAAGTAAGACTTTGCGGGCCGCTTTTGTGTCACCATTTTGACTGAGTTCGATTAAGAAGCTAATCCCAGTTTGCTCCGGCATAATGTGGTCGCATAAAATGAGCGCAAGCTGAACTTCCTCTTCCGCCATCTCCTCGATCACTTGCCTTGCTTCAGTGACTGATTCCGCTCCCTCGACAATAAAATGTTCCTCAAAGGGAGCGAGATCCTGGAGCACGCTATCCAAGACTTCTCGTTCGTCATCGACACATAAAATTAAATACTTGGTCATATTTCATCTCCTTTTTCGATGACTGGTAACCAGACTGTCATTCGTGTGAACTTGTCGAGCTCTGATTCGACGTCAATCCATCCCTTATGTGCTGTCACGATTTGCTGGCAGATGGACAGCCCAATGCCTAAACCAAAGTTGCCTTCTTTTTTCGTCGTGAAGTTGAGCTCGAAAATGGCATCTCTTTGCGATTCAGGAATGCCACACCCATTATCTTCAAACGAGATAACGGCGTAATGTGTATGATCTTTTTCTGCAAGACGTGTTTGTATTTTTAAAACGCCTTTTTCCGGAAATGCATCAATGGCGTTAGAGACCAAGTTCGTCCATACCTGTTGGAGCGCGATTGGTTGACAAAGGATGGGAGGTAAATCCGCATAATCAGTGGAGACCTGATGCATTTTTAGTTTGTTTTCGAAGATCACCAAGGTATCTTCAATACCTTCATGAATATCAGCATAGTGCTGGATCTCATCATCTGAGCGTGCGTAACCTTTAAGGCTTTTCACCATATCTGCAATTCGCGCAGCACAGACGTTAATTGAGCGAAGAGTAGAACCTGCTTTGTGGTATTGCTCAAGAGTATCGAGAACATGAGAAGACACTTGCTGTTTTTTCGTTAGTTGAGTGAGTAACTCGTGATCTGACTCTAGCCCAAGGTTCACCACTTTCTTTGCCAATGTTCGGTCTGGAAGGGCATGATTAAGTGCTTTAACGCGTGATCTGAGCTCAGCGGTTGAAGCGGGCTTTGCGGTTTGAGCTTTGCCCAACAACTCAATGCCTTTGATTTGTACATCGGAACTGGGTACTTCGTTAAGTAATCGTGCAAGCGTATGCGTTAAATTCTCTACGCCCCTCAATATCGCTGCTATCGGATTATTTAGTTCATGCGCCACGCCCGCAACCAACTGGCCGAGCATCGCCATTTTTTCTCTTTCAATGAGTTGCTGGTGGGCAGACTCCAGCGATTCGAGCGTTTTTTGAAGTTGCAGCTTGGTGTTGATGCTTCTTTGTAATCGGCGGTTGAAGTGGCGTAAAAGCAAGTTTGTAAAAAGAGGCAGCAAGTTTGAGTCGCTTTGCATCACTTTATTGAATACGTTGCGATCGAGTTTGATGACCTCTGTCTTTGTCAGCGTTAGGGCTGTCGAGAAAGAACATTCCCCAGTAACAAACGACATGCCTCCGACAATATTACCTTTGTTATGGCGTACAACCTCTCGCTGCATGCCTTGTTCATCGCGCTTGTACAGAGCCACTTCACCATCGGTAATAAACCACAAAAAGCTATTTGGCTCGCCTTCCACGGTTAATAAGTGTTCAGGTGAGTATGTACGGCACGCTCTTGTTTCGTCGTTATCTTTGAAAAACTGCTGGAGAGCGGAGATCACTTGCTCGGCTAACTCGGCATCAGACATCGAGTGGTAGTCGTGTAAAAAGCCCGCTTGATAATGGCTCATCTGATTATTGATGTGCGCTCGCAACAAGCTGTGATGATCCAATATCTGACTGTAACTTAGCAGGTCTTCTTTACCGTTTCGCAAGATAAATTGGGTCAGCTCTTTTTGCACTGTGTTAAATAAGACGTGATCTGGCAAAGGTTTAGTGAGGCAGTGGTCGAGCCTGCCTTCATTAACAGCGGTGAGAATTGCCTCTATATCAGACGAGCAGCTAATAAGAATTTTTCTTGCTTGCTCGGTATGCGGCATCCGGTCTAAACCAATAAGAAAATCCACGCCATTAAAATGAGCGTGATGGCTCGCTATGACTAAAGCAACAGTCTGTTCTCTTTCTTCCAGATACTCTAAAGCGCTTTGAGCCTCTTCTATCGATTCGACAGAAAAAATATCAAACTTACTTGAGAAGGCAGACAGCTCCAATCGAAACTGTTCAGCACTGATTGGGTTGTTGTCGAGACACAACACAGCATAACGATTCACAGATGTTTTAGCTCCGGTTAAAACTTCGCCACGTAAACTTTAACAATAAAAGGACATGATGAGTGGGAGCCAAGTATGATTCCTGATTAATGGACTAGAATAAGCATCAATAGTCTGATTTGTCTCAATGTTTTCTCCGCAGGTGGTTTGGGGTAGACTGACCGAAAATACCTAATAAGTGACGTTATGCAAAATCTTAAAAAAATCGGCGCCATTGGTGGTGCTATCTCATTAGCGCTGTGTTGGCCATTGGCTGTCGGACAAATTGGTCAGTCCATCATTGAAGATGGTATTACCAATATGAATGATGAAATGATTAAAGGCGAAGTGGTCGAGTATCAGCGTGGCTATTTGTCTTCAGTCGTGCTGACTCGTTATTCAGTTGTTGATCCTGAGCTTAAAACGCAGCTAGAGCGTGATGGCATGCCAACGACGTTTGATGTAACCAGTGATGTTAGCCACGGTCTAACAAGCCTAACAGCAGATTCAAAATTGGTGGACAATGACTTTTTGCCTCTCACGATGCATAGTCAGACTCAGCTTAATGGCAATACGGCATTCACCCTTGACCTAGACAGTTGGCATTATCGTAACGAAGCGCAAGGTGTTTCTGTTTCTACAAGCCCTGCAAAAGTGACAGGGGATGTGACGGTATTGGGTGATCTCAATTACCAAGTTTCTGTTCCTTCTGTTCAAGTGGATTTTGAAAACGGTGAAGAGCTTCATCTGAATGCATTGACAGGTCAGGGTAAAGGTAAGCAAGCAAAAGGCTATTGGCTGGGTGAGCAATCTTTTTCTCTAGAGAAGCTGGATGTGGTTGATTCGAACTTAACGCCTGTCTTTTTGATTGAGAATGCAAGTTACCGCGGCAACACTACGATGAATGAGTCTGGTGATAAGCTGAACAGTCAGCTGAACCTAGATGCTAAGAAACTGCGTTTAACTGATGGTACGGATGTCGATAACTTTAAGTTGGATTTCTCAATTGCAGATGTGGATAGCCAGTCATTTGACCAAATTATGTCTATCTATCAAAGCTCTCCAATGTTAGACGAGCAGGAAATTGCGAGCTTATTGCCGCATGTTGACACGCTGTTTAGCAAAGGTTTTGATTTATCCGTGAATGAGCTTTCACTTGCATTTGGTGACGGTAAATTCCATAACGAGTGGCAATTATCCATTCCTGAAGGTACTGACCACATTACTCAAGACCCAATGAAGTTGATGACGGCGACTACTGGTGAGCTCAGCACTTACTTCTCTGACGAATTAGTGACGCACTACCCATTTATTCAAGAAGGAATCGATGAGCTGCTCATCATGGAGTTGATCGAGAAAGTAGAGGGCGGTTATCAACTCAAAGCAGAAATCGGTGAAGGCAAATTGAAGTTCGAAAATGGACATGAGTTCCCATTAGTGGCGCTACTTATGCCTGCCTTGATGCAACAACAGTAGCCAAGTATTGTTGCGGAATTAATCCAATTTAACGCTTAGTCTTTAAAAAGAGGTCGTAAGACCTCTTTTCTTGTTTTTATCGCTGCGAAAACGTGATATTAATTTCGTAATATTTACATAGCAGGAGCAATGAGCATCATGGAACAAAATACGGACAACGTATTTAACTTCAGTGCAGGGCCAGCAGGTCTGCCTAAAGCAGTTATGCAGCAAGCACAACAGGAACTAATTGATTGGCAAGGTCTTGGTACTTCGGTCATGGAAATCAGCCACCGAAGCAAAGAGTTCATCAAAGTTGCAGAAGAAGCCGAGCAAGATTTACGTGATCTTCTGAATATTCCGGACAACTATAAAGTGCTGTTCTGCCAAGGTGGTGCTCGTGCTCAGTTTGCTGCTGTTCCTCTAAACCTACTTGGTGATGCCGAGACGGCAACTTACATCGACGGCGGTTATTGGGCTGAAAGTGCGGTAGCTGAAGCGAAAAAATACTGCGAGCCAGACGTATTTGATGCAAAAACAGAAATCAACGGAAAAGTAGCCGTTCTACCTGCAAACGAATGGAAAATTGCTCCAGAAGCGGCTTACGTGCATTTTTGTCCAAATGAAACCATTGACGGTATCGAGATTAACGATCTTCCAGTCACCGACAAACCAATCGTTGCTGACATGTCTTCGACGATTCTTTCTCGTGAGATTGATGTATCGAAATACGGTGTGATTTATGCGGGCGCTCAGAAAAACATTGGTCCTTCAGGCATTGCTATCGCTATCGTGCGCGACGACTTGTTAGGTATGGCGAAGCAGGTACTGCCAAGTATCTTGGACTATACTGTTCTGGCTGAGAAAGAATCAATGTTCAACACGCCACCAACCTTTGCATGGTACCTGTCTGGTCTTGTTTTCAAATGGTTGAAGGCGCAGGGTGGGGTAAAAGCGATCGAGCAAGTGAACCGCGCTAAAGCCGCACTACTGTATGATTACATCGATCAGTCTGATTTCTACCGTAATGGCGTGCACTCAGCAAACCGTTCTTTGATGAATGTGCCATTCCAACTTGCGAAACCTGAACTGGATGCGACGTTCCTTGAACTAGCCGATGCCAAAGGGCTGAAATCACTAAAAGGACACCGAGCCGTTGGTGGTATGCGAGCTTCCATTTATAACGCCATGCCGCTAGAAGGTGTACAAGCGTTAATCGATTTTATGCAAGAGTTTGAGAAAAACTACGCATAAAATCAAATTCACTGTTATTCATGAAAGCGTCGCAATTGCGGCGCTTTTGTTTATCTCAACTCACATCACTCCAGGAAGGTAAAATGACCAAGGCGAATATTGAAGCGCTGATCAAGCAGTTCCCACTCTTGGCGCCACTTATCGATCTTAAGGAGGTTTGCTGGTTTAACCCAAACATAACCTCTTTAGCAGAAGGTTTGCCCTATGTGGGGCTAGATGAGAAAGATATTCAAGCTGCGAGTGAACGGCTAGCACGATTTGCGCCTTATTTGATGAAAGCGTTTCCCGAAACGGAAGCTTCGCATGGCATCATTGAGTCTTCTGTGGTGGATGTTCCCAAGATGAAAGTGCGTTTGGAGCAGCAATACGACACGCCAATATTGGGTCGTTTAATGCTTAAAAAGGACAGCCATCTGCCAATTTCTGGTTCTATCAAAGCGAGAGGTGGCATTTATGAAGTGCTCACCCATGCAGAAAAGTTGGCGTTTGAAGCTGGCTTACTCTGCGAAACCGATGATTACAGCAAATTGTTCAGCAATGAGTTTCGGCAGTTTTTTAAGCAGTACAGTATTGCGGTTGGGTCAACGGGTAACCTCGGTATGTCCATTGGCATCATGAGTGCAAAGCTTGGTTTTTCAGTCTCGGTTCACATGTCTTCTGATGCGCGGGAATGGAAGAAAAATAAGCTCCGGTCACATGGCGTCAAAGTGGTGGAGTACCAGCAAGACTATGGTGTTGCCGTTGAGCAAGGTCGTAAAGAAGCTGAGCAAGACCCTAACTGCTTCTTTATTGATGATGAAAACTCGCAGACGTTGTTTCTAGGTTACTCTGTTGCGGGCGAGCGTCTAAAGCAGCAGTTTGATGACTTGGGAATCGTGGTTGATGAGCATCATCCGCTCTTTGTTTATCTACCCTGTGGTGTTGGCGGTGGGCCTGGTGGCGTGGCATTTGGTTTGAAAGTCGCGTTTGGTGATCAGGTTCATTGTATTTTCGCAGAGCCAACGCACTCTCCGTGCATGTTGTTGGGCGTGCATACCGGCTTGCATGACGAGATTGCGGTACAAGATTTGGGTATCGACAACATGACCGCTGCTGATGGATTAGCAGTAGGGCGTGCGTCGGGATTTGTCGGTAGAGCGATGGAAAGGCTAATTGATGGCTTTTACACCATTGATGATGCTCGTATGTATCACCACTTGGGTGAGTTAAGTGAACTAGAAGGCATTAACCTAGAGCCTTCTGCATTAGCTGGTATGGTTGGGGTAGTGCATGTCTCGAATAATCATGCTTATCAGTCTCGAATGCAATTTGACGAAGAAAAACTCAGAAACGCCACGCATCTTGTTTGGGCAACAGGTGGAGGCATGGTTCCGGAAGATGAAATGGCGGCTTATCTCAAAAAATCAGGTCGGTAAATCAGCCCTGTATACGTACTTAACTAGGCAATTGACAATATAGGAATAGCAAAAGGGCCCATCGTTTGATGAGCCTTTCTCGTCACAGAATATCGAATTATAGAGACTGTAATAGCTGGTAGTAACGACCTTTCTGAGCGAGTAGCGTTGGATGATCGCCTTGCTCGATGATCTCACCTTGTTCCATCAAACAGATGCTATCCATGTTTTCTAATTCTATAAGTCGGTGTGTAATGAATACCACTGTCTTATTAGCAAAGTGCTCATTGAAAAGCGCCATCACTTTTTGTTCCGTACGCTTATCGAGGCCTTCAGTCGGTTCATCTAAGAGTAGGATTGGGGCATCACGTAGCAATGCGCGAGCGATACCGATTCGGCGTTTCTCACCACCAGATAACTGACGACCACCGTCGCCTAACCAAGCATCTAACCCTGGAGCCTCAAGAAGGCCACCAAGTTCGACTTTTTGAAGAATCTCAGACAGTCGCTCATCACTTGCTTCTGGAGCGGCCATAAGTAAGTTGTCACGCAGTGTTCCATTCAGTACATCAACGCGTTGACTGACCACTGTCATTGCTTCTCGCAGGTCAGACTCGCTCCAATCTTGCAGTCTTGTACCACCGATTCGAACTTCACCTTGGTTAACATCCCAGTAGCGACAAAGAAGCTGAATGAGTGTTGATTTACCTGAACCTGTTTGACCTACAATTGCTGTTTTAGTGCCCAACGGTAGTGAGAGTGACAAGTCTTTCAGCACCTTTTGCTGACCGTCAGGGTAAGTGAAGTCAATGTTGTCGAATTCAATGTCTAACGTTGTGTCTTTATATTTTGATTGCTCAGGGAAGACAACGTCAGGTTCAGCCAAAATTACTTCATTTAAACGATGAGCAGAAGTCAACGTTTGACCCAGGTACTGGAACGCGCCCGCAATAGGCATCAAAATTTCAAAACTTGCCATCGTTGCAAATGCAAACAACGCAATCCAAGGATCAGGAGCACGACCTCCTACGCCGTCTGCAGCAAACCAAAGCATCACAACCAGTGTAAGACCGTTCACAAGCATAAGCAGGCCTGAAGCCATGCCCGTTAAATTCGCGTTCACAAACTGATTAGACAAAAGCTGCTTTTGCTTCTCTAGAATGAGATTGCGATAACGCTCTTCTGCTCCAAAGATACTCAGTTCGCTGTAGCCTTGAAGCCAGTCCAGAGTCGCCACTCGCAACTGCGCTTTATGATGAGTGAGATTCTCGCCATTGTTTTTACCCAGTTTATAGAACAGCACCGGCCATACAAACAACATGACGGTAAGAATCGAACCAAGCAGCAGGGCGAGATGCCAGTCAAAAAATGCCAGGACAGCCGTTAAACTTAGTATCCCAAAAATACCAATCACGACAGGGCTGATAAGTCGAAGATAAACGTGATCCATCGCATCTACGTCCGCCACTAGGCGGTTGAGCAGATCAGCATCACGCATCGTAGAGACACGACCCGGAATCAGTGGTGCAAGTTTCTTAAAGAAGAAGATACGTAGATCGGTAAGTAACTTGAACGTTGCATTGTGGCTAACGACACGTTCTCCCCATCGACCTGCGGTTCGAGCCATTGCAGCGCCGCGTACCCCGGCACCTGGTAACATGTAGTTGAAGGTCTCACGAGCAACCGTCAAGCCTGCCACCGCAGCGGCTGAAATAAACCAACCCGATAGCGTTAATAAGCCAATAGATGCAGCTAAGGTTAGAAATGCCAATAGCATACCTAGAGAAAGACCAAACCAATGTTTCTTATAGAGTTTTAGATAAGGGAGTAAATCACGCATCTAAGTTCCCCTTGTCTGTTTCACGTTGTGCGAGGTTCGCTTCCAACATGTCTTTAAATAAGCCATCTTCTGTCGACAGTGTGTCGTAATCACCACGTTGAACAATCTGGCCGTCCTGCATAACAAGAATTTGCGATACGCTTTGTAAAGGTGCCAACTGGTGAGTAATCATCAAATTCGTTGTGGCATGTGCGTACTTGTTAATGCCTTCCATGACGAGTTTTTCACTACGAGCATCTAAGCTTGCGGTCGGTTCATCTAATAACCAAAAACGACCATTTTGTAGCATAGCGCGAGCCAACGCTAAACGCTGGGCTTGGCCGACAGATAAACCACCAGAGCGGTCAGATATCGGGTAATCCAACCCATGCATTTCAACAAATTCAGCAGCATGAGAGTCATTCAAAACAGAATGAACGTCTGCATCTTGAATGTTGTGTTTGCCTAACGTGACGTTATCTCGAATGCTGCCATGTAATAGCATTGGGTTTTGACCAATCCAGCTTACGGCCTCTCGCCATGTGGTGAGATCCAGTTGTGACAATTCACAACCATTAATCTTCAAGCTACCTTGATAAGGCATGAAACCGAGGATGGTGTTTACCAAGCTTGTTTTACCTGCGCCACTTGGTCCAACTAAAGCCGTACTTTTGTTGGCTTCAAGAGAGAAGGATAGGGGACCCGCGAGCTGCTTACCTTCCGGACTAAAAATGGTTAACTCGTCCGCTTCAATATGGATGGGACTACTCTTATCTAACGCTTGGGTGCCATCTTTGACTTGATCGACTTCCAAATCCAGAAACTCGACAATGCTTTCTGCTGCGCCAACCGCTTGCTGTTTCGCATGATAGAACGTGCCCAAATCACGTAATGGCTGATAAAACTCTGGCGCAAGAATCAGAATGAACAAACCAGCAAACAGCGTAACACCTGTGCCGTAGTAGCCGAAATCGAGCTCTCCGATATAACTAAAGCCAAAGTAGACGGCGGTAATTGCGATAGAAATGGAAGTGAAAAACTCTAAAACCGCAGAAGATAGAAACGCGATTTTCAGAACGTCCATGGTGCGAGTACGAAAGACTTCCGAAGCACCCTTAAGAGTTTCAGTTTCAGATTTTGTTCTATCGAATAAGCGAATGGTCGTCATTGCTTGCAAGCGGTCATAAAAGTGACCGGACAAACGCTGCATCGCTTTAAAGTTTTTACGGTTTGCTTCTGCGGCTTTCATCCCAACCAGTGCCATGAAAATAGGCACCAGTGGTGCAGTGACTAGGAAGATCAAGCCTGCCGCCCAGTTTACTGGGAATACGACAACCAAAATAATGAAAGGCACTAGTACCGATAATGACATCTGAGGCAAGTAGCGAGAGAAGAAATCTTGCATATCTTCTACCTGCTCTAAGATGAGCGTCGCCCAGCTGCCGGCAGGTTTGCCTTTGATGTAAGCTGGCCCAAGTTTATGAACTTTATCTAAAATGAGTTGGCGAATATAAACTCGAATTTGCTCACCGCAACGGTAACCGGCAAGCTCTCGACCCCAGGTACAAGCAGCTCGACCGATAACCGTGCCACCAAGCCCAACAAAATGCCAAATGAGGTCGGCTTTGTCGACTTGGTCAATGATTAACTGGTGCAGAATGGAGGCGAGCAGGGCTGCTTGAGCCAATAAAAACACGCTTGAAAGTACGCCTAGGCCTATCGCAATCATAAGCCAGCGCTTGGCTAACTTACTTTGTTGCTTAAGCCACTTATTCAAGCTGCTTTGCTTTTTCTTATCCATCGTGAAGGCTTAATGATAATTGTTTTAATGAGGCGGTAGTATACAAAAGAAAACCCAGCGGGAATACCGCTGGGCTTTAAGGATATGACACAAATGTGAAAAGTTATTTGTCACCAAGTGAGTCTAAGAAACGCTCAGCATCTAATGCCGCCATACAACCTGTACCTGCTGATGTGATAGCTTGACGGTAGTTATGGTCCATAACGTCGCCTGCTGCAAATACACCTTCAATGCTAGTTTGTGTAGCGTTGCCTTCTAGGCCAGACTTAACGATGATGTAGCCATCTTTCATGTCTACTTGGCCTTCAAAGATTTGTGTGTTTGGCTGGTGGCCGATCGCAATAAACGCGCCCATCACTTCAAGGTCTTCAGTCGCACCTGTGTTGACGTCTTTAATACGAACGCCAGTTACGCCCATGTCGTCGCCAAGTACTTCATCGAGAGTTCGATCGGTATGAAGAACGATATTACCGCTTTCAACTTTATCCATCAGACGTTTCACAAGGATCTTCTCTGCACGGAATGAATCGCGGCGGTGGATCAGGTGAACTTCTGACGCAATGTTAGATAGGTAAAGTGCTTCCTCAACAGCAGTGTTACCACCGCCCACAACTGCAACTTTCTGATTACGGTAGAAGAAACCGTCACAGGTTGCACAAGCAGAAACGCCGCGACCTTTAAATGCTTCTTCAGACTCAAGGCCAAGGTATTTTGCTGATGCACCCGTAGAAATAATCAATGCGTCACATGTGTACTCGCCAGAATCGCCTTTTAAACGAAATGGGCGTTGTGATAGTTCTACTTCGTTGATGTGATCAAACACGATCTCAGTTTCGAAACGCTCGGCGTGCTCTTTCATGCGATCCATCAATGCAGGACCTGTCAGACCTTCAGCGTCGCCGGGCCAGTTTTCAACTTCAGTAGTGGTGGTTAGCTGACCACCTTGTTGCATTCCCGTCACAAGCACAGGGTTTAGGTTGGCACGCGCTGCGTAGACGGCAGCTGTGTATCCTGCTGGACCAGAACCAAGAATTAATAGTTTACAATGTTTTACGTCGCTCATTATGGCTCCAAAAAGGGCTGAACATTTCCCTCGATTGTATGGAAATTCTTAGTGCTTTAAAAGCATAAACAACGATTGTGATCGAATAATTGGTTATAGATTAGAACCCACTAAAGATTGATAAAGAACGTTGACTTCTAGCATAAAATTCTATTCGTAGTAGAGAAGTCTAGTTTCAAATATCGCCAAAGCGCAAAACTGAAACATGGTTCTGTATTTTTGCTTTGGATTGGTTTGTTGTGTTGTTTTTGTTGTTTTGTTGAAGCTATCAACGTTAAAAGCTGGCAATTACAGAATATTTGCGTAACCTAGTGTGTAAATTAAATGTTAATTAATGTGCCTCATTAAAGGAGACAATGATGTTACATTCACGTGAGAATACTCTGCATTTAACACAGCTCAGCATGGCAGCAATTGAGCAGCTTTCCCCATCGTTTGAAGAACTGCCTCGTACCGAGCATGCAGATGGTCAGTATCGACTAAGACGTTATTCTGTGGTTGGTTTTGATAACGGCAAAGTCATTGACTTAAACAAAAACAGCTTTGTTCAATCGTCTGATATCAACCGATTCCAAGGTGATGTTGTAAGACAATTTGAGCCGATTGAGAAGGATATTCTCACCAGTGATGGTTTCCGAGAAATGTGCGAATTGTTTGTCAATGCGAATCATTTGCCTAACGGCCAGGAAATAGAAATTCACCAAATCCGAATCACAGCGCTAGAAGAAGAAACTCAAGTGGCACCTGAAGGTGTGCACCAAGACGGTTTTGATCACATTGCAATGGTTGGCGTAGGACGTCATAACATCATTGGTGGTGACATCATGCTGTACAGCAGTCATAACCAAGCCCCATTTTTCCGTAAGGTGTTAGAAACGGGTGAGGTTGCAATATTGGCAGACAGTAAACTGTGGCACAATGCGTGCCCAATCCGTTCTGTCATTGATGATGAAGCGGGTCATATGGATGTGTTTGTACTCACGGCTACGGATAAGCGCAATGAACTTCAATCTTAATCTGATCAGGGAGCAGTTTCCGGCGCTCGCTCAATACCATAACGACAAACCTGTGACGTTTTTTGATGGTCCAGGCGGGTCACAGGTACCTCAATCAGTGCTAGACAGCATGGTGGGATATTTAGGTCGTTTCAACGCCAACTTAGGCGGGCATTATTTTTCTAGCCAAAAGACGGTTGACGTGATGCAAAATGCACGCGAGTCAGCGCAAGCTCTGCTAAACGCGCCGTCGTCTGGCAATATCGTCTTCGGCGCGAACATGACATCGTTAACCTTTCAGCTCAGCCGTGCGATTAGCCGAGATTGGCAAGAGGGAGATGAGATCATTGTTTCTGCTTTGGACCACTATTCGAATGTGTCTAGCTGGCAGCAAGCGGCAGAAGATAAAGGCGTTACGGTTCATCAGGTTCGTATCAACGAAGATGATTGTACGTTGGACTTGGAGCATTTAAGCAGTCTTCTTTCTGATAAAACGCGCCTTGTAGCGGTGACCTATGCATCGAATACGACTGGTTCTATCGTGGATGTGCAGCGAGTAGTAAGCATGGCGCACAACGTTGGGGCACAAGTTTATGTGGATGCCGTTCATTATGCGCCGCATCATTTGGTTGATGTTCAAGCGTTAGGCTGTGACTTTTTAGCTTGCTCAGCTTACAAGTTTTTCGGCCCGCACGTTGGTATTGCTTACATAGCCGATCAGTGGCTGCACAGTATTCGTCCGTACAAAGTCGAGCCTGCTACCAATATTGGCCCAGGCCGATTTGAAACGGGGACGCAAAGTTTTGAAGGTCTTGCTGGTGTCGTTGCTGCGGTTGAGTATCTGGCTCAATTTGGTGAAGCCAGTTTACCCCTTCGTCAACGATTGGAGCAAAGTTACCAATTGTATGAACAACATGAGCAACGCTTGAGTGAGCGATTCTTACAGCGTCTGAGTGCAGTAGATGGTGTCAATCTATTTGGCATTGCGAAAGAAGATAGCCAGCTCCGCACACCAACTTTTGCGCTAACATTCGACCGATATTCTCCAGAGTTTATCGCGAAAACGCTGGGTGAACACAACATCTGTGTTTGGAACGGCCACTTTTATGCGCTGGGCTTAGTTCGTCAACTTGGTCTAGAAGAGTCGGGTGGTGTGGTACGAATTGGTTGCATGCATTACAACACAATAGAAGAAGTCGACATGTTGTTCGATGTACTAGAAAACATCCTTGATGCGTAACTGATTATATCTTCCTGATAGAAAAAAAAGCTCGAGTCAAACTCGAGCTTTTTCGTTTTTATTTCAACAAACCAGCTATATATATGTATATGCAGCTAGGCGCTTACTTCCACTTCATAGGAAGTGAATTTTCTTACGTTGATCACGCCAGTGTCAAAAATGAGGTATTGACCTTTGATGCCTTGCAAAGTGCCAGTAACAACCGGGTTTTTATCGAAATTATGCGAGGTGATCTTAGTTGGGTGCTGTTGCACCGGGTAGCTAAGGTCGGTAATGCTTTCGCTTAATATTTCAATTGCATCTTCACCGAATTGCTGTTTTATCTCAGCAATCTTATCTTCGACTAAAGGTAATAGCTCAGCAAAACGATCTTGCAGTGCCATTGGTTCACCGTCGCCTTTCAGCAGTGTGCGCCAATTGGTTTTATCTGCGATATGTTTCGCCAGTTCAACTTCAATTAAACCGGAGATATGGCGAGTTTTTACCTTAAAAATTGGCAAACCCTGAGTCGCACCTTGATCAATCCAACGAGTTGGGATTTGCGTATGACGAGTGATACCAACTTTTAAGCTGGATGTATTGGATAGGTAGACAAAGTGATCCACCATGCAGTTCTCTTCGCCCCATTGTGGTTCGCGACAAGTCCCTTGGTCGTAGTGACAAGTCTCTGGCTTCATGATGCACATATCGCAGCTTGCTAGCTTTTTCATACAGACAAAACAATGGCCTTGCGAATAACTCTTTTTCGTTTTCTTACCACATGAGCAACAAAAAATATTGCCCGTGTGAGTCAGTGTGAGCGTTTTACCCAGAAACGGCGATAGATCAATCTCTTCCTCACCAACAGGTAGACGGTAACTGACAGCACCGTCCAGAGATGCACGCATTTTATTTAGCGTACCAGTTGCAATTAATGACATGACATTACTCATTATTGTGTTTTTGCACAGTATATCCGAAGTGGTGATGAGATGCAGGGTTGACAGACACATTAAAGCGAAATGTATAGCTCTGAAATGTTATGCACTGGCCTTCATGGGTTAGGAAATACGGCTGTGAAATGCTTCGCAAATAACAAGTGAACCGCATTTTTGAGAGATTTAAAAACGTGATAACGGTTCAAAACACGTTACCATGTATCGAAAGTAAGAACGAAGGCTAAAAGTAATTTTGTTTCTTGATAAATGACTTTGTTTGAAGTTCGAAAAATCATTGAGTACATTGTGTTGTATATAAGCTGAGCAGGTCACTCGCCCATGAAGTGGATCCATAAATTTATCTTTGCCCTCTCTATTTGCACTATTAGTTTGGTTGCGCTTTATAGTGTTCTTGGCGATACACGAAAGCTGACCATTACACCAGAACATTTCAATATCTATGCGACTAAAGACGCCAGCGAAGGTGGCTTGAGTGAGGCTGATATTATTTACGATAAGCAAAGCCTAGTTCTCAGCTGTGACTTAAAGCAAAGCTCGTATGCTTGGCCTTATTGCGGAATCTCTGTTTATACCGATTCCACAACGCCAACACAGGGGATTGACCTTTCCAATTACCATACGATTCGATTGAAAGTGAGATATGAAGAGGCGGGGGTGGGGCCCAATCCGAGCCATGATTTGCGTTTATATCTGCGCAACTATAACCCTGAGTATTCCAAACCAGACGACGAGTACACGATTAAATACAATGGCATGCAGTTTTCTCCGTCCGGTTCAAACGACATCATCGAAATTCCGATTAAAAATTTACAGGTGATGACGTGGTGGTTAGTAGACAACAAAGTCGCGATTGAACACTCTGCACCTGAATTTTCAAACATCACACGTATTGATATCGCGACCGGATCTGGTGCGGCACTTGGCGAGCACAAAATTGTGATTGATAAAATTGAGTTTGAAGGCGCTTACCTTGCACAAGAAACGTTACTGTATGCGCTCTTACTCTCTTGGATGGCGCTTGGACTGGCATTTTCGCTGCACGAATTACGAAAAAATCGAGTCGCTTATGAAAAAGCGAAAAAACGTCATCGTCATTTAGAGAAGGTGAATGGTACGTTGCGAGCTCAAAACTATGAGTTTGCAGAGTTGGCGCATCGCGATGCGTTGACGGGAGCGATGAACCGTCACGCAGTTCAGCACTGGCTTGAGCAGCAATCACGGCAAGTTCGCTGGGGGCATAGTACATTCAGTATCCTTTATATGGATTTGGATAAATTTAAGAAGGTGAATGACAAATTTGGGCACCAAATGGGGGATGACATATTGCGCGAATTTGTCATGGTGGTGGCAAGTTCCATCTACCCAGATGACCGACTTGTTCGTTGGGGGGGAGAAGAATTTGTTGTATTTTGCCCTGACACCAATATTGATCAAGCTGTGAAGAAGTCGGAAATGATTCGCAAAAATGTGGAGAGTCATTTGTGGGTACACGGTGAATCATTAACATGCAGCATTGGCGTCGCCCAAATGCAAAATGAACGCGTCTCAGAAACCATGGCGAGAGCAGACGAAGTGCTTTACCAAGCGAAGCGCAATGGTCGCAACCGAGTGGAAGCTCATTATGGTTTACTTGCTTGCGAAAAGAAACAAGCCTGATAGCCGTTCACTGAAAGGAAAGAAAAAAGGTGGCCAACTGGCCACCAAGAGGGAAACTGCTGAACACCACTTAGGGGGAAGTTTGGGTCATCGATGTGATTACCGTGAGCAGCAGTGTAGTGCTAATCGAGCTTGCTGTTTTTTACCAGAACAACCAAGCGAAAAGCGTTAGTGCAGCAATACAGGCAATATTTAAGACGAAACCAATTCGCATCATTTCTTTTTGCTTGATATGGCCCGTACCGAACACAATCGCGTTTGGAGGTGTTGCAACTGGTAACATAAATGCACAAGAAGCGGCCACGGCAATCAATGCTGAGAGAATGACCGGAGACATGCCTAAAGCTTCTGCGATGGTTGCAAATACAGGGACCAGTAGTGCAGCACTGGCGGTGTTACTCGCAAACTCAGTCAAGAAGACAACAAAAGCAACTACAGCAAGAATCGTCAGAAGGATACCTGCTTGCTCAAGGAAGCCCGATAAGCTATGAGCCAAAAATACGCTTGTACCGGTTGCTTTTAGGACGTTACTCAAACAGATGCCACCACCAAATAGGATTAACACACCCCAGTCGGTTGTTTTCTCAATATCTTTCCACTCGACGGCGCGAGAAGCCCCAAGCAGAAGGATCGCACCTATTGCGACAAGGGTATCGAACTTAGCGAAGCCACCTAGCATAGCGTTAATAGGCTTACTGAAAATCCACAACGTGACCGTCAGTAAGAAAATCGCCAGTGTAATCATTTTGCCGTTTGTCCACTCGACAGGTTGATGGTCAAGGTCAAACTTGTGGCTAAGGTCAGGCTTAGTCATGGTGTACAACACGAGAATAGCGATTGGCATTAGTACTAATGAGATAGGCACACCGAGCTTCATCCATTCAGTAAAACTTAGGCCAACTTCAGCTGCTGCAATTGCGTTTGGTGGGCTACCAACCAGCGTTGCAATACCACCAATCGAAGCACTGTAAGCGATGCCGAGCAGAACAAACAAAAAGGTATTGTGATTTTTCTTCGCGTCTAGCTTTGTCATCACACCCAGTACAAGAGGCAGCATCATAGCGGCAGTGGCGGTGTTTGAAATCCACATTGACAGGCCAGCACTCACACCAAATAGCATGAATACAGCGACAGACATTTTGCCTCTTGCGAGCAACAGCACTTTATCAGCAATAGCTTGGTCTAACTTCTGTTTATGCAAAGCTGCAGCAAGTGCAAAACCACCTAAGAATAGAAAGATGATGGAGTTGGAGAAGTTGTTCAGTGCGGTCTGAGTATTAAACACGCCTAAAAATACCGCAAGTAATGGTATGAGTAGCGCGGTTATGCTGACGTGAATCGCTTCGGTTAGCCAAAGAATAGCAACAAAAACTAAGATGCTCAGGCCGGTTACTACTTGTGGCTCAAAGGGTAGGGTATTAAACAAGATAATGAACAATACGATATTCGCGTTCAAAATCATGCTGTTGCGAGTGAAGAACCAGTTCTTCAATGTCACAGCGAGTGCGGTCATGGGTAGTGCTCCTTTTGCATTGCCTTTTGTCGGTTTTTTTATGGCAAAGTAACTGACTTGTAGTTATTTATTGATTAAATGTTACTTGGAATGCAAAAAAGAGTTTTGCCTGAATCGTAGAGCAAATTAGAAAATGTGATGTTGAGAATTGGAAATGGGTAGAAAACTACCCATTTGTTTTATAGAAATGTTATTAGCCTTGTGAGCTGCGTGATTCCTCTATTCGACGGGAACTTGCAGAGGCTCATTAGATATTTTTTCAGGCTCTTTTACTGCAACGATAGGTTCTTGAGGACCAAGAAACTTGGGCTGCGTATTAATAATGTAGAGGTCTAAAAAGGCTTTCACACGGGCGAGCAACTCTCGAATACGCATTGATGTTTTTTGTTTGTTTGTCGTAGGTCCTGCTACCGCAAGACACTGCGCATCAATGTTGTAAGCATCGGCAATAAACAGCGCTCGCTCACAATGGAAGCGCTGAGTCACAATCAGAAAGCGCTCCGAAGCAAAAATCTTTTTCGCCCTCACAATCGAATCTAGAGTACGAAAGCCAGCATAATCAAGGTGAATCACTTCCTCAGGCACGCCGGCTTTAAGTAAGTCGCGTTTCATCGTCCACGGTTCGTTGTAGGAGCGATGGGCGTTATCGCCACTCAATAAAAACTGTTTTACTTTGCCTTGGTTGTAAAGCTCAATCGCCGCATTAATGCGATGAGTGTAGTAAGTGTTGAGGATCTTACCGATGTATTTACTGGTACCGAGAACCACAGCAACCTCATGTTGAGGTATTTGTTCGTATTCAGTGAAAATGCTTTCTTTGGCTTGTAAAACCACCCACCGGTCGATGGCAATAACAGAAACAAGCAGACTAAGTACAGAGATCGACAAAATCAAAGCAAGTCGCTTCCAGGAAAATTTCAGCTTCCACTTTGATCTTATGCGAGAAAACAACAAAACGTTTTATATCCTTAACTAAAAATGTAGTTCTCATCATATCTGATAGAAACAAAAAGAGAGAAGCCCATTTATGCCAAAATCTGGTTAGGATGATAAAAAAATAAAAGCCCCTACATGGTAGGGGCTAATTATTAAACGAAATGTCTCAAGCTTAAAACGCAGTGCGTTTGTAGCGACGGTAAACCGGCTGCCAGAACGATTGCTCAATCGCTACGTTTAATGCTTCATCAGTAATTTCTAATGCCACACCTTGTTCGATTGCCTTCTTACCAACAGCAAACGCGATCTTTTTCGATACCGAGTGAATCTCTTCCAACGGTGGAAGTAGTGCACCACGACCGTTGATTGCTAGAGGAGAGCATGTTGCGAGCGCACGGCTCGATTCCATTAGCATTTCGTCGGTGACACGTTTTGCGTTTACAGCAAGTACACCAAGGCCAATGCCAGGGAAGATGTAGCTGTTGTTACATTGTGCAATAGGGTAAGTGCGACCTTCATGAACCACAGGCTCAAATGGGCTCCCTGTTGCAACCAGTGCTTCACCATTTGTCCAACGAATGATGTCGTTCGGTGTTGCTTCTACGCGGCTGGTTGGGTTCGACAGTGGGAAGACAATCGGACGCTTACAGTGTTTATGCATTTCTTCGATGACTTCTTGGCTAAATAGGCCAGGAGCACCAGAAACACCAATCAGTACCGTTGGTTTGGCGTTACGCATAACATCGAGGAGTGAGAAGCCATTTCCTTCATTTTCCCACTCTTTCGTATTGATATGCTTTTGCACCAAACGTTGTTGGAAATCAAGAAGGTTAGGCATGCCTTCTTGTAACAGACCCCAACGGTCAACCATGTAAACTTGTGAGCGAGCTTGATCGTCAGAAATCCCTTCCGATACCATTTGTGCGATGATCGCTTCTGCGATACCGCAGCCAGCAGAGCCAGCGCCCAAGAAGGTGATACGCTGCTTAGACAGCTGAGTGCCTGCTGCTTTACAGGCGGCAAGTAGAGAGCCAACAGTAACGGCCGCCGTGCCTTGAATATCATCATTGAAGCAGCACACGCGATCTTTGTAACGCTCAAGAAGAGGCATCGCATTTTTCTGAGCAAAGTCTTCGAACTGGATCAAGGCATCAGGCCAACGGCGCTGTACTGCTTGGATAAACTCTTCTACAAATGCATCGTATTCTGCACCCGTAATACGAGGATGACGCCAACCCATGTACATCGGATCAGCTAAGCGTTGCGGGTTATTGGTACCCACATCAAGCACGATTGGTAGCGTGTAAGCAGGGCTGATACCACCACACGCGGTATAAAGTGACAGTTTACCAATAGGAATACCCATGCCGCCGATACCTTGGTCACCCAAGCCAAGGATACGTTCGCCATCTGTCACAACAATCACTTTAACGTTGTGGTTTGCTGCATTATTCAGCAAGTCGTCAATACGGTCACGGTTCGGGTATGAAATGAATAGACCACGACCACGACGGTAAATGTTAGAGAAGTTTTCACATGCTGCGCCGACAGTTGGCGTGTAGATGATAGGCATCATCTCAGAAATGTGGTTTTGCACTAGGCGGTAATACAGTGTTTCGTTGGTGTCTTGGATATTACGCAGATAAATGTGCTTATCCATATCGCTTTCGAAACTCTTGTATTGCTGGTAGGCACGTTCCACCTGCTCTTGGATGGTTTCGGTAGACTCTGGAAGCAAGCCTTCTAAGTTGAATGAACTACGTTCTTCAGCAGAGAATGCACTGCCTTTGTTCAAAAGAGGGGTTGCTAAAAGAGCCGGACCCGCATATGGAATATATAGTGGGCGTTTATCGTTGTTCATTGGGTGCCTTATGTAGGGTTGAAGGATGCGCACTAAATTTTAACGGGTTCACCATTTAGTTGTAAACATGCGTTGATGCACATCAATGTAATGTCGCAAAAAAACTCAGATACCGCCGAAAATATCGGCAATATTGGTTGTTTAGAGATACCTAAAGCAGGATTTTTTTACTTGGGTATAATGTTCTGCATCATCAAATCAAATCCAATTTCTATGTTTCAACTACCTATCGACAGCCTGCAAGCTGAGTTTGACCAACATGTGAACCAAAACCATCTCGTGGTGGAAGCCGAAACCGGGTCAGGTAAATCTACCCGTTTGCCTATGTGGGCGGCAAAACACGGACGCGTGCTGGTTATTGAACCACGTCGAATTGCTTGTACCTCGTTGGCTGAATATCTTGCGGAGCAATCTGGTGAGCCAATAGGTCGCAAAGTCGGTTACGCGATCAAGCTTCATGCCTACTTTGATGAAAAAACCGAAGTTGTATTTGTGACTCCGGGAGTCGCACTGCGTTGGTTTGCGGAAAACAAGCTAGCAGGTTTCGATATCGTGATAGTGGACGAATTTCACGAGCGACGCTGGGATATTGATCTATTAACCGCAATTTTGAAGCAAGAAAATAAACATCGGTTGATCGTCACTTCCGCTACGCTGGAGGGAGAAAAGCTAGCGCGTTACCTGAATGCGAAGCGTCTGCGATCTGAAGGGCGTTGCTTTCCAGTCACGGTGACACATCGTTCTTTAGACAGCCGTTATTTACCGAGTAAGAAGGGATGTGAACAAGAGGTTGTCAGAGCGGTAAAAGAAGCATTGGAAGATGAAGATGGCGATATTCTTGTTTTCCTGCCTGGACGCAAAGAGATCACCCAATGTGCTCAGATGCTACAAAGTTGCGGCGAAGTCATGGTGGTCAAACTTCATGCCTCGGTTAGTGATGAAGAACGGCACCGCGCGTTAACTACGCAAAGACAACGAAAAGTCGTATTGGCAACCAATGTTGCGGAAACCTCCTTAACGATACCTAACATCCGAGTTGTCATTGATAGCGGCTTAGAGCGTCGAACCATTCAACGTAACGGTCGCACAGCGTTAACGCTGACCCACATTTCTAAGGCCAGCGCCGCGCAGCGAATGGGGCGGGCGGGCCGTGTTGCTGAAGGGGCTTGTATTCGTCTATATGGTGAACACGCGCCTTTAGAATTAGTGACGCCTCCAGAATTGCACAGAGAAGAGCTCGTTGAGCCCATGCTGGCAGCGGCTTGTTGTGGATACCGTCTTTCAACACTCGATTTTCTCGACTCAATTCCTCCAAAGTCGCTAGAGGCATCTCATTCGACGTTGTTATCTATGGAAGCGATTGATGAGGATGGCAATGTCACGCAGCATGGGAGAAAAGTATATCCACTACCCATTGATGCACTGTTTGCCGATCTCGTTACCAGAATTCAAGCGAAGACAGAGAAGGAAGCAATGATTGATTTGGCTGCCGCCTTATCTGTGCCTGCGCAGCTCTATCAGCGACAAAGTGGTGAAGTTGCTGAGCTTCTATCTCAAGAGGAACCATACGGATGTGATGCCTCTTTGCTTATCCGTTTGGTTCGGGGGGAACGACTTCCGGGCATTGTCATTGATGCCAGCGCACTCGAAGAGGCACAAGGTTTAGCGAAACAAATGCGAGAAGTATTTGAATTACCGGAACTTGACGTTGCCTCTCGATATAAACGTGAAGCGCTCTTTTTCTCCATCGCCTCATTGCACCCTGAGCTTGTGTTTGTCCGACGAGCTCGTCGAAGAGATGCTCTAGGAAATGGCGTAGTCGAGATGCTGGTTGGGCGTAACAGCCGCTTTCCTCATAAAGAAGAAGCGGCCATTGTGCTAGATAGCCATAGCGTGCCAGGACGAGGCGTTAAGCAAACACTGAACCTCGCATCGGTCATGATGCCTATCCCGCTGACGTTGTTACGCGAACTTGAATTTGGGGAGTGGCAACAAGGTGAGACGAATTATGAAGAAGAGACGCCAAGAGCAACAATGCATTTGGTCTACGCCGGGCGAACAGTCTGTTCTGAACACCAAGCGTTACAAGGTGATGTTGCTGTTCAGTCTATTGTCGAAATGATAGAAGACGAGACCCTGTTACCAGGTTTTGCTTCTCAAAGAAAACAACAAATCCAACACTGGAAACTCTACAACGCATTGGGCCTTAATGTCGAAGAAGAAGAGGTTAACGACTTGGCCTCCTTGACATTTTCTAGCTGGTTAAAGGAGCAGTTGGAAACATTAGGCGTTGAAAATGTCGATGATATGGCGTTGTTTGAACCGGAAGACTTAACATTTAACGGTGTTCCGGAATGGGAATACGACGATTTCACGGAGCAGTACCCTTTAGAACTTTCGCTGCCAGAACTCCAACTGGATGTTGAGTATTACGCGTCTCGCAAGCTGGTACAGGTCATTTATCGAGAGGGAAACCGTAAGGGAGACCCGAAGCGCTGGGAGCTGCCACGCTGGGCTGGTTGGAAGATACAGTATAAAAAGGCCAGTCGAGTGATTGATGTGAAGTAGGTAGGCGGATGACGTTGTGACAAGAATTGATATTTTTTTGGTGAATCTATAATAATTTCATATTGATAGCGTTACTTACGTGTTGTTTTTAGTTTCTTAATTGAAATATTAATCAATTGAATGCTTATATATGGCGAAGCTGTACATCAGTTGTTACAAAGCTGGTTTTAATATTTCCTTTTGTATGTAAATTAGGGCATAAAAGACGAATGTTTTATATCCCATTGCTATATCAAAACAGTTGAACGATATTTGGTATATCTCATTTTCGAGTGTCGGGGGCATAGAATGGATCAACAAGGAAAGACGTGCATTGAATTCGACTACACTAGCTTTTTAGGAGCGACAGGTAGTAAGAAATGGACCTTTTTAGAGGCATTTGCCACCATCGCGCCTATTTTCGGTTTGATGTGGAAACAGAACATTGCGGAATTGAGCAAGCCTGAAGATCGGTTGTGGGATGCCGCATTAAAATCGATGTCTTCTCGTAAAAGTGATGAATCCAATTTGGTCCGCTTAACCCAGCTAGCTAAACATGAAGGGATCAATGAATTGCGAGTCGTTATGCCATATTCGCTCGATGTTCAGCAAATCGAGTACATAGAATCTCGCAGTCAGTTGAAGGTGGATACGTCAGAACAAGATGTCCTTAACATCAAGTTTTAGGCTGAGCATTTCCACTTCATCGATGTACCACTTAACAATAGTGCAATGAAAAGCGACCTCAAAGTAGGTCGCTTTTTTATTTTGAGGTTTTTGTCACAGGTCTTGGAAGTGTGATGAATATAGAGTATTTGCACTTAAATTAACAAAAATGTAACGTTTGGAAATGCAATTGTCATAACTAGCTTCTAACTTTGTGTTTTTAGGACAAATTACCGACTAAGTGGTTGGTACTGTAAGTTCGAATTAACGTCCCTTATTGGCACACAAGGATGATTGAGTCACCACGTCATTTGGGCATAAAAACAAACACAATAAGAAAGGAAGTCAATATGTCTTTGTCTCGTCGAGACTTTATGAAAGCTGCCTCCTCAACGGCTATTGTTACCGGGCTGGTGGGCTGTGGTAGCGATGCTAGTGAGTCTGTTGCGGTTACCTTTGAGCACGGAGTGGCGAGTGGAGATCCTACTCAAACACAAGTAATCATTTGGACTCGTGTTACAACCTCAGCGAGCTACGCAGATGTAAGCTGGCAAGTTTCATCTAACGAAAATTTTACTGATATCGTGCAAAGTGGCACTTTTGCCACAGACACGAGCCGAGATTTCACGGTAAAAGTCGATGTTCAAAATCTCAACGCAAATTCTCGCTACTACTATCGATTCATGGTTGGAGATGTCACTAGCGAAGTCGGGCAAACTCAAACATTACCAGAGGATGGTGTAGAAAAGGCATCCATGGCGGTTGTTTCTTGTGCAAACTATCCTGCAGGCTATTTCCATGTGTATCGAGAGATCTTAAATCAACATGAACAAGACCCGTTTGATGTGGTGCTTCATCTCGGTGATTACATTTATGAGTATGGTGCTGGTGGCTACGCTAGTGAAGATGCTGAGGCACTAGGGCGAGAGCCAAGCAAAGGCACTGAATGTATTACCTTAGATGATTACCGAAAACGGTATGCGCAATATCGCCAAGATGCTGATCTGCAAGCGTTACATGCGAGCCTACCAATGATTGCTGTCTGGGATGACCATGAGCTTGCAAATGATACTTGGAAAAATGGTGCGGAAAACCATCAAGAAGAGGAAGGCAGTTTTAATGATCGTCGTGCAGCTGCGGCTGCCGCGTGGACAGAATGGTTGCCCGTTCGTGAAAACACTTTCTCAAACATGCTGATTTACCGTCAGTTTTCGTTTGGAAGTTTAGTCAATTTGATGATGCTCGATACGCGACTTGTGGGGCGTGATAAACCGTTGGATTACTTCTCGCTCAGCTCTCCAACGATGGAAGCGATTGGCGGTTTAGTTGCTCAGTCGCGCAGCGAAGACCGAGAGCTGTTAGGCGCTGACCAACTCGCTTGGCTGATGGATGCGTTCAGTACGCACGACGCAACTTGGAATGTGCTAGGGCAACAAGTGTTAATGTCTCGTATGGAGTTGCCAAGTTCGGTTATGGCCGCGATGTTTCAATTGTTTACTGCCACTGAAGAACAAAAAACAGAGGCGTTATTAGCAGTAAACTCTGCGATTACGGGTTACCTCTCTGACCCAAGTTCAGATACCATTGCTTTGCCATATAACCTAGATGCATGGGATGGTTACTACGTTGAGCGAGAGAAAGTTTATCAACTGGCCAAAGCCAACAGTGGTAACTTTGTCTGCTTGGCAGGAGATACGCACAACGCATGGGCAAGTGAGCTGAAAGACGTATCTAAGCATCCTATCGGGATAGAGTTTGCAACTAGCTCGGTGAGTTCCCCTGGGCTAGAGGCCTACCTAGCGTTAGATCCTGTTGCGATCGCTCAAATGGAATACACGTTGCCGCACTTAGTGTCAGAATTACAGTGGGCAGACATCAAACAGCGTGGCTTTATGCGCGTTACTTTTACGCCCGACAAGGCAGAGTCGACCTGGTATTTCGTATCAACGATTAAAGACAAAACATATCAGGTGACGACCAAGTCAGCCTCCACAACAGATGGCACTACGTTAAATATCGGCTAAACTGAGCCTAATACGAAAAAAGTCCGCAGGCTATTGCGGACTTTTTATTGGAAAGCGTTTAGCAATCTAGCGACAGTGCTAGTCAATCAATCCGTATTCTTTGCTCAGAACTTCGATGATTTCCGCTTTCGGATTCTCACTCAAATGAATCGGCTTGCCTGTAATCTTCTCGGCAATACCAATGTAGGTGCTCGAAATCGCCATCAAAGATTCGACGGGTAAAGCATTATCACGAGCGAGTGCTTCGCGCTCTGGCATACGTTCTTTGTTTAGCAAGATATCTGGGTCAGGGAAGTGGTTAAGTAGGAACTGGCGGAAACCTTCTTTTGAGTTCTCTACGATGTGACCTGCTTGGTACTCTTTAGCATCCCATATACGAGACGAGTCTGGTGTACCCACTTCATCCATGTAAATCAGCTTTTCATTGCCAGCGGCATCATGAACATAACCAAATTCGAATTTGGTATCGACAAAGATTTGGTCGATTTCTTCTAACGCTTGGCTGATAACGTTAAAGCCTTCTTTCAGCAGTTTTTCGTAGAGTGCAATATCGTCGGCACTTGAGAAGTTAAATGCTTCGTAGTTGTCTACGATGTTTTGACGAGTAATATTCACGTCGTCCGCTTCTGGCACACCGGGAATGCCTTTTAGAATGCCTTTTGTGGATGGGGTCATGAGCAACTCTGGCAGTGCTTTGTCTTTTTCTAACCCTTCAGGAAGTTGGATTCCACAAAACTCGCGCTCGCCATTTGCGTAAGCGCGCCACATCGAACCCGTGATGTATTTGCGGCAGATGGCTTCGATTTTTACCGGTTTGGCTTTTTGTACAATCCAAACAAAAGGGTGAGGAATGTCTAGAATGTGGCTATCTGCTAAGCCATTTTCTTTGAACAGTTTGAACCAGTGATTAGAAATCGCATTAAGCGCAGCCCCTTTACCCGGGACACCATTAAGACCACCTTCAGCATGCCAAATACAATCGAATGCAGAGATTCGGTCACTAATCACCATGATAGCCAAAGGCGCATCTGGAGCGACATCGTATCCTTTTTCTTTGATCAGTCGGGCGCTGTCTTCTTCAGTTAACCAGTAAACTGAACGAACTTTTCCGCTATGAACGGGGTTATGGGTGCGAATTGGCAGGTCGTCATTGACGGCAAGTACTTGATTAGCAAGGCTCATTGCGACATTCCTATCATCTTAATCAAACGTCAGAAAGAGAAGATATTCAGCAAAATGTGGGCGCTGAATAAATCGAATGTGGGCATCATACCAGAACTATTTTAACTCGCCAGAGAAAAAGCAAACGTTTGCCTGTTTTCTTTAATACAAAAAAAGCCCCCTTAAAAAGGAGGCGAGATGCAGGATGGATAACGTCGAACTTATTAGTGGTACTTATTAACTCTGCCTTCGACGAAAAAGACTTCACACTGATAGCGTTGCGCCATGTCGTGCAACATCGATTGATTCATAAGTGCAATTTTATTTGATGCGACAACAGCACTGGCATTACCTGATCGGATGGCTTTGATCACGATCTCGACTTCTGAAAGCTGTTGAGAAGGCTTCATTTGAATCACGTTTCTACAGCAAATATTAGAAGCAGTGAGTTGTTCAAAGTCAGGGCGAGGGCAGCCTGCTGTAAACAAAATCCATTGTTTCTGCTGCGATAAAACAGCCAGCTTAGATAGAAGCTGATCCGAAACGGCCATGGGCTTAGTTGCTTGTGCCAATACGTTGTAACGAGAGTATGTATGAGATTGACTTTGTAACTGCATCTTACTGTTCCTTTATACATGCTGTATGCTTGTACAGTAGTTTGTTTTGGCGACCTGATCAACCAGTTTCTCAAAAGTTATTTGCGTTTTTTTGAGAAGGAAACAAAAGGATTTTATTTTAAGTGTCTGAATTTATTTGGTTATTTTTCATTTCTGATATGTCTAACATCAATTTAAAAATGTGAGATGAGTAGAAAATTGGACGAGAGACATACAGGGGATTACTACTGTATATACAGGTGTTTTTTCACGGGCAGTGGTTTGTATACAGTAGGAGAGGGGCTGATAACCGATGCGACATGCTATGTAGGATAGGAGGGAATACGAGATAGAGATTGGAAATAGGGCTTGGCCGATCAAAAAAGCGCCTTAAAAGGCGCTTTTGAAAATCAGTTCCGTTGATTCCGTCTTGCTTAGCTCGCTCGTTGCAAGCGTTCGCGCATTTGCAATTCGCCTTGGTTAAATAGGCGCACGTCGATTTTCGCCATGTCGTAACAAGCTTTACATGAGTAATGGTGCTTGCCATCTAAATAATCGTGACGAGTTACAAGACTAGGTTTTTTACACCAATCACAGGTGCCTTCTTCAGTGAACATTGATTTTCTCCCCACCTAGATTAATTTGAGTCGTTAGGTGTTATTTTGCGCCGGGCATTATGGCATAAAAGCGAGACTTAAGTTAAATGTCTGTTAATTTGTTTGAGAGGGAGATCGATTGCGGCGCTTGATTATATGGGTCTAAAAGCATGCTAGCCAAAGTGTCTCGACCTGTTTTTACTGTTTTGTAACATTTTGTGAGACAAGCTTAAAGGCATGATTGAGTCGCTTCATTTCTTCTTCACTGCCTCTTGTGTCCGGATGATAAAGCTTTGATAGCTGTCTATAGCGTAGCTTTATTGCTTGTAAATCAGGGATGTGTTGTGGTGTGTAGCCAAACATGGCGCATGCGACGCTTAGCTTATGGTTCTCTGCCTGGGTTTTGGATTTCTTAAATTCTTTGAATACTTTCTCTAGCTGACGTTTCAGTTGCTTGTTCGTAAACTCTAGCTCTTTAACTTTTGCCGCCATTCGTTGATTTTGGCTTTCCTCTTTGGCTTCAAGCGCTTTTCTATTCTGCTTAAGTTTCTTGATTACGAGAAAACTTAAGCCGCTGATGATGAGTATCGCCGCTAGCCAAAGCAGCCATAGAAACTGCGAGTATTCTACGTTGGGTTTTGCAATTGTTGTGCTTTTCTCTTCTTGTGTTTGCTCCGCCTTTTTATCGAGCGACTTTATTTGCGAGACTTGTTTAGCTCGCAGTTGATTGAAGCGCTGCTCTAACAGTTGATTATAAGCCTGTTCTGCTGCTGGATTATGCTGAGAAGCCATTTGATACAAAGCTTCAGTCAATTGAGAAGCTGTGACCTTATCTTGATTGCGCTGAATAAAGTTAGCGAGAAGAAAGCCCCGATCGGTTGGATCATTGAGTGCGATAGAGGTTAGCCAATATAACGCTTGTGTTTCATTTTTTTCGCCATATATCCCCTCAGCAAAGTCGTTCGCGAGCTGTTTTTGCGCAGGGAGGTAACCTTGGTTGGCGGATTGCTCTAGCCAGTAGCGTGTTTCTGTTGAGGCTTCAGCTTTGTTTGATGCCAATAATTGTTGTGCGTACTCGTATTGTTCTATGGGGTCATTTGGAGCTTGAGAGGCAAGCGAGTAACCAGAAAAGCAGAGGCTAAATAAGAAGAGTAGGGCAGACGTTTTGACAGACATTGATATGTCAGGCCTAACGATTATGGTTAGGCCTGCTCCGGTAATTTTTTATTATTACCGCTATGGTGCAACCAAATTACTTCAGTGGCAAGATCTGGATTTCAACACGACGGTTGCACGCACGACCTTCAGAAGTTTGGTTTGAGCAAATTGGGTTACGTTCGCCGTAGCCACGTGCAATTGCACGACCAGGTGCAACGTTTTGAGATACTAGGAATTGACGTACGGACTCTGCACGACGCTCAGACAACGTTTGGTTGTATGACTCACTGCCCGTGCTATCAGTGTAACCGTCGATAACAAGGCTGGTATCTGGGTATTCAACCAAGATGCGAGCAACACCGCGTAGCGTATTATGAATGCTAGCATCAAGCTGGTAAGAGCTTGAAGAGAAGCCGATACCATTTTCCATACGCAGTAAAAGCTGGTTCTCACCAACACGCTGAACTTGTACACCAGAGTTTAGCAAAGCGCGACGCAATTCTGCTTCTTGTTGGTCAAAGTAGTAACCAACGCCAGCGCCAGTCGCTCCGCCTGCGGCCGCACCAATGAGTGCATGCTGACGACGTTCTTTAGCGTCATCGCCCGTTGCTAGACCGATTGCTGCACCAGCGATAGCACCAATAAGCGCGCCTTGCGTGGTTGAGTTAGTTTCGTATTCACCCGTTGTTGCATTTTGGCGTTGAGTGGCTTGACAGCCAGTAAGAGCTAGCACTAGAGCTAGTGCAATAGGCATCTTTTTCAAGGGAAAATCTCCGTATAAAACTGAGGCGAAACCATGCCTCATAATGGGATGCGAATTATGAATAAGTAAGCATTGATATTTGTTATGAGAAAGTAAGATTGATAAGAGTTTCTGTAAGAAAATTCTTATCGTTACTATCACAACTTTAAAAAGTAGGTCCCAATCACATTGGAATATTGGGACCTACGTTAATCAATTGCTGTTCTGGTTATTTCGATGGATTGCCCAACATTTTACGCGCTTGCTCGCCGCCAACACCACGGTTAACGGAGACTCTTCTACCTTTCTTTAAGCCCACTTCGTAGTCTTCGGTTAGGTTTTTCATCGCTTCTTTCAGTTGCTTCTTGAAGGTTTCGCGGTCAATGTTTTGGAATTCTTTATCAATATAATCATTGATTTTGTTGGCCGACTCTTCGTCTGGGGAAATGACTGGAAGTTTCTCTATCGCGCCCTCTACCCAACCAGATACAAATGAGTTCACGCGGCGAGTCACCTCTTGAGAAGAGGTGCCCGTACCTGCGAAGCTGTTTCGGAATTGTCCGGTACTTTCGTTCATCTCGCGATAAATAATATCGAAAGCAAATGCAGCAAAAATCGCGCGATCTGCTTCACCGATAAACTCGACACGTTTGAGCCCTTTGTGATTCAACAACACCGCTTCAACACCGAATTTAGTGTTAATGCCGCGAATCACTCGCAATATGGTAGAACTGATATTCGCTGGTAGTAGGTGGGAAGATTGTGTTTTCCCCATTCTGATAAACTCAATATCGTCTTTATCCAGACCATATTTGAGCATGAGGCGATGTGCCATTTTGATAGCATTGGCAGCCTCATTAACATTAGCGGAATTGCCCAGTTCTAAGCACTTGGCGATTTTTTTCAGAGCTTTTTGTTTATCCATCGACAACCAGTAACGAAAGCAGAAAATTTATGAAGTCAGACATATTACCTTTTTTGACATAAAAACGAAATACAAGGTGGGAGTGAAGGTGGTTTATGGACATAAAAAGAAGCCCCGCGGAAGGCGAGGCTAGGCGTTTTAGTTCGTCATAATCAGTATGAAGTCGTACTTGTGTCTAAGAAGCCATTCTTCATTAAGATTAGTTGGAATTACAACCCGAGCTGGTTGAGTAAATCATCGGCGTCATCGTTCGAACTCGACGATTTAGATTCTTTCTCAGCCATATTTTTACGTGTTGCTTCTAAAATATCGTCTGGATTTTCGTCTTCTGCGATTTCAAACTCTTCTAGTTGGATGAACTCAGTTTTGTCCATTGCCAACTCTAGGTAGAAAATGTTGTTATTTTCGGTGGAGAACGTCACTCGGCGAGCTTGAGGGCGGTCAAGGTTGGTGTCAACTTGTAAGATGACTTGCTTATTCAGCGCCATCATTTTTGGCTGGTTTTGTGTGATGTTCGTTTGCAGCTCTTTACGAATTTTATTGGTGAAATCTCCAACCAGTTGGTTCATTAGCTCACCCAGAACATCTCCCACCTCGTCAGAAGTATGAGATATTGCCAGTTCTTCTTCTGGCATACCCATATTACGCATGTAGTTGGTGTAGATCTCTAATGCGGCTTTTGCCGTAAAATTAATTACGACCAGCCCGGTAAACCCGCCATCAAACAGAACAAAACAGCCAAAATCTGGCTTGAGGCTAGTCTTGTGGATTTTTTGCACCATTGCAGAGTAATTTACTTGAGAAGATGTCGCCGAAGTTAGGACGCCAGAAACAGACTGGCAAAGTTTGAGAAGGATATCTTCAGTGGTCACAATTTTATTTTTTTTCATTCTGAAAACTCATCTAGAAACGCGATTCGTTCCCCAATGTAAGGCATCAAGCGTGAAAAAATAAAGCATAAGTTTAATTATTGTATCGAGATTCTGATTTGCTCGTCTTTTTAAATGTTGTAAAGTGACGAAATTCAAAGAATATTACTTCACTTACTCTTTTGTGGTGTTTTGTTTCGTTGAACGCCAACTTGTATGAGAAGTGAGCAAATAATTACATAACCCGCAGCTGATCGGATTCAGCGTCGTAGGGGCAGGAAGCAAATGTTACCAAGATTACACTCGCAAACTGATGTCGATCCTCTTGTTCTTAGTTTTCTGAAAGAGCTTGAGCACGCCGGATTCACTGGTGATATCGAAAGCCAATATTCAAGCCGACTAGCGGTTGCCACTGACAACAGTGTTTACCAGCAACTTCCTCAGTCTGTCGTTCATCCCAAAACGACAGAAGATGTTTCTCTCCTCGGGAAACTGAGCAATAAAGAAAAGTACGAACGAATTACCTTTTCACCTCGTGGTGGCGGCACAGGGACCAATGGTCAGTCGCTAACCAAAGGTATTGTGGTGGATATGTCTCGCCACATGAACAAAGTACTTGAGGTTAATGAGAAAGAAGGCTGGGTTCGTGTACAAACCGGGGTAGTGAAAGATCAGTTAAATGATGCGGTTCGCCCTTACGGTTACTTCTTCTCTCCGGATTTATCAACCAGTAACCGTGCCACGATTGGCGGTATGGTCAACACTGATGCTTCTGGTCAAGGCTCTCTGAAATACGGAAAAACATCCGATCATGTTTTGTCGCTACAAGCGGTGTTTGCTGATGGCTCAGTTTTAGAATCAGATCTGTCCAAAGGCTACCCAAAAGAAGGCGAGTTTGCTGCCAAGGCGCTACGAGTTACGGAATCCGTATGTCGTGAAAAACGCCAGCAGATCGTGGATAAATTTCCTCCTCTCAACCGCTTCCTAACGGGCTATGACTTAAAGAACGCGCTAGATGAAGACGATGATCGTTTCGATATCACACGAGTACTGTGTGGCGCGGAAGGTTCATTGGCATTTATTACCGAAGCGAAGCTAAACCTGACGCCAATTCCGAAAGCACGTACTTTGGTTAACGTTAAATACAACAGTTTTGACTCTGCGCTGCGTAATGCACCGTTTATGGTCGAAGCGAAAGCGCTATCTGTAGAAACCGTTGACTCGAAAGTGCTTAATCTCGCGAAGCAAGATATCGTCTGGCACACCGTGAGTGATTTGCTTACCGATGTTCCAAATAAAGAGATGCTTGGCATCAATATGGTGGAATACGCAGGTCAGGACGAAGAAGAGGTTGCTGCGCAGGTTACAGCGTTGACCGCCAAGCTCGATACCATGTTGGAAACAGAAGAAGCGGGCATCATCGGCTACCAGGTTTGTAACGATGTAGCGAGCATTGGGCGTATTTACAACATGCGTAAAAAAGCGGTGGGTTTGTTAGGCGCAGCAAAAGGTCGTGCTAAACCGGTCGCATTCGCTGAGGATACCTGTGTGCCACCAGAAAACCTGGCAGACTTCATTGTAGAGTTTCGAGAGCTGTTAGACAGCAAGTCTCTGAATTACGGCATGTTTGGCCACGTCGATGCCGGGGTGCTTCACGTACGTCCTGCGTTGGATTTGTGTGACCCGCACCAAGAAGCATTGATGCACGAAGTTTCTGATGAAGTGGTTAAGCTGGTGGCGAAATACGGCGGTTTGATGTGGGGTGAGCATGGCAAAGGTTTCCGCTCAGAATATGGCCCTGAGTTTTTCGGCGACGAGTTGTTTACTGAGCTGAGACGTGTGAAAGCGGCATTCGATCCACACAACAAAATGAACCCGGGCAAAATCTGTACGCCGCTTGATAGCGATGCAGAGTTGGTAAAAGTAACCGACACCAAACGTGGTTACTATGACCGCCAAATTGACGTACAAGTGCGTGACAGCTTTAAGCAAGCGATGGAATGTAACGGTAACGGTTTGTGTTTTAACTACGATACCAGCTCACCGATGTGTCCATCGATGAAAGTGACGGCCGATCGTCGTCACTCGCCAAAAGGGCGTGCTGGCTTGGTTCGCGAGTGGTTGCGTCAGCTTACTGAGCAAGGCATTGATATTCTTGACTTAGAAAAGCAAACACTAGAAAACAAAACATCAATCAAAACCATGATTGACCGCGTACGTCATTCTATCAATCGTCGTCACGAGTATGACTTCTCCCACGAAGTGTATGAAGCGATGAATGGTTGTTTAGCGTGTAAAGCGTGTGCGAGCCAGTGTCCGATTAAAGTCGATGTTCCGAGCTTCCGCTCACGGTTTTTAAACATTTATCACTCTCGTTACCAACGTCCAGCAAAAGATTATCTGGTTGCGAACATAGAGACTATGCTGCCGATGATGGCGAAAGCGCCAGGTGTCGTAAACGGTGTTTTGAAGCAGTCGTGGGTCAAGAGCTTAACGGCTTCAACAGTTGGGTATGTCGATGCGCCGTTGTTATCAGTACCTACATTGAAACAGCGAGTAGAGTCGCTGACAACGCCTTATGATCTGCAAGCGCTCAGCGGTTTGTCTTCGTCTGAAAAGAGCAAGCATGTTTTAATTGTTCAAGACCCATTCACTAGCTACTACGACGCCGATGTTGTAGAAGACTTCGTTAAATTATTGAAAAAGCTGGGTATGCATCCGGTGCTTCTGCCATTTAAGCCGAATGGTAAAGCACAACACATTAAAGGCTTTCTACGTCAGTTTAAGGATACAGCAGCTGATACCGCGAAGTTCTTGGCGATGGTAGCGGATTTGGATATTCCATTAGTTGGTGTCGACCCTGCATTGGTGCTGTGTTATCGAGATGAATACGCTGAAGTACTTGGCAGTAAGCGAGGTGATTTCGATGTACTAACGGCCCACGAATGGCTTTACCCAAGACTAGAAGCGTTTGAAAGCGGAGAGCATAAGGCGCAGGAACCTTGGTATCTGTTTGCGCACTGTACTGAAAAAACCAAAATGCCGAATGCGGAAAAAGAGTGGGGCGCTATTTTTGCTCACTTTGGTGCGGTTTTAAATTCGGTACCGGTTGGTTGTTGTGGTATGGCGGGTACGTTTGGTCACGAGGTCGATAAGTTGTCGATGTCGAAAGACATTTACAATTTAAGCTGGAAGCCAAGCTTAGATAAGTTAGATAACGAGAGATGTTTGATTACTGGCTACTCTTGCCGCAGCCAAGTGAAACGCTTTGAAGGAACAAAGCCCAAACATCCCGTTCAGGCGCTGTTAACTTTGATATAATCACATCAAATTAAGCCCAGTTTTACTGGGCTTTTTTAGAAGTCACATACAACAATTTCAAAGGATATGAATCTTGAGAAAACTTGAACTCAAAGTCCCACCTGTTGCGGTGTTTTTGTTGGTCATACTACTCATGTATGGACTGACAGTTCTGGTGCCGAGCCTGAATATTAGCGTGCCCTTTGTCGAGGTTGTGGTTGGCGGGTTAACTTTGCTCTCTGGTTATATGGGCATTGCTGGTGTGTATGAATTCCATAAAGTAAAAACGACGGTTAACCCTGTAAAGCCTGACACGGCCTCTTCCGTGGTGAGAACTGGCGTATTTTCTTTTTCGCGCAATCCGATGTATATGGCGCTACTGCTTCTAATCATTGCAATTGGTTTGTGGTGGCAGCACTTGAGTGTGGTGCTTTGTAGCGTTGTATTTGTCAGTTATATGAATCGATTTCAAATCAAGCCAGAGGAACGTGTTCTAGAGCGATTGTTTGGTGAAGAGTATGTGGATTATAAAAACCACGTCCGCCGCTGGATCTAAGCATTGCGTTTAGTTTTATTTGGATGAGACATAAAAAGAAAGCCCAACGATCGACGTTGGGCTTTCTTTTAGTAAACACGTTTTTTGAGCGCGTCTGATAGGGCAGTCGATTAGGCTGCCTTAACGAACTTTGCTAGGAATGCATCCTTACGTTCATTGAAACGGCGTACAAGATCGTCAACCGCTTCTTGGTCATATGGCTTCAAGCCGCTTGCAACCATGCGCTTGATGCCTTTGCCAACGACTTCACCGTCTTCTTTGAACGCAAAGTTTAAGGTGACTACCCCACGTTTACCTTCCACGTCGAATGTTGCGCCAGTGAAATCCACTTCTGGATGTGTAAGGTCTAAGCGTGAAAATTCAACTTCCATGCTTTCATAAATAACTAATGGACGTTGGCAGTTGATCATCATTTGCTTCTCTTCCATAAGAGGAACCATGATGTGAGGGAAGTTCATGCCAGAGAATTGCACGTAATTTGTTACGACATGCTCAATAAATGCGGGATCGTGATTAGTCTCACCTTCACGGGACATGTGTAAGTATTCTTTACCTGCCTCGTCAACAACGGCGCTTTCTTTTTCACACTTATTTTCAATATGAAGTGCTACACCATCGTTTACCATGCCAGAGAAGTTAAAACGCATCTTTTGGCTGACGCCTTCTTTACTAAGAAGCACAGCGAAAAGTAAGTCCCCAGGGACACAAAAGCGTTTGTTGTCTTCATCGTGGATTGGGTTGTAGTCACCTGCGACACGTTTTGCAAAGTGGCTTGCTTGTTCGCGAGTGAACTGAAACTGGTGATTAGTGTTTGAAAAATAAGGTGTTAGAAACATAATTTTTACGTAGTAACCAAAACTGTGTGGGATTATATGCGAATATCTGCGTAGCAATGGTCCATCCAGTGAAAACTTCACCGTATCCTAACAATAAGACACTATTTCGGCGGATAAATCGTTAAAAACGCATACTTTAGCAACGCTTTTATTTGTGAAAGCAATAAACAGCGACTTTATTACGTCGGCTATTTTTAAAAGTATAGCAATAACAATATGCAAGTGTTCATAAAGATCGCTGGGAATACGTTTAATGAGGAGATAAAAAAGCTCCACGCGAAACGTGGAGCCTTCAAATTATCATCCGGTTTTTAGATTAAGTGCTGGTAATGCTGGATTACTGAACACTTGGTAACAGACTCTCTGGCATGAGCGTGTTGTGAATAGCCAGCTTAAGCAGAGTATTGGCCTGTTCAATGTCCGGCGCAAAGTAGCGATCTTTATCGTAGAACGATACTTTTTCACGCAACATTTGTTTGGCAATCTCGATACGCTCAGAGGACTTGTTTGGTGCTCTAAAGTCTAGGCCTTGTGCTGCTGATAGGTATTCGACCGCTAGAATACCGCGAGTGTTTTCTCCCATTTCTTTCAATCTGCGAGCCGCGAAGGTTGCCATTGAAACGTGATCTTCTTGGTTTGCTGATGTTGGCAAGCTGTCTACTGACGCTGGGTGAGCGAGCGTTTTGTTTTCGCTTGCTAGCGCAGCAGAGGTGACTTGGGCAATCATGAAACCAGAGTTCACACCACCATTATCGACTAAGAACGGTGGTAATTTTGATAATGCGCTATCGATAAGCAATGCCATACGACGTTCAGACAGGCTGCCGATCTCAGCAATCGCCAGTGCTAGGTTGTCAGCTGCCATTGCAACAGGCTCAGCGTGGAAGTTGCCGCCAGAGATGATGTCGTCATCTTCAGCAAACACCAACGGGTTATCTGATACGGAGTTTGCTTCTACTTGCAATACTTCTGCAGCGTTGCGGATTTGCTGCAAACACGCCCCCATTACTTGAGGCTGACAGCGCAACGAATACGGGTCTTGCACTTTTTCACAGTTAGTATGCGAATCACCAATGTCACTTGATGTATCCAATAGATGACGGTAGGCCAGTGCTGCGTCCATTTGGCTGCGATGACCACGTACACGATGAATGCGCGGATCGAATGGACGTCGGCTGCCGAGAGCGGCTTCTACAGACATTGCGCCACATACTGTAGCCGAAGCGAAAAGATCTTCCGCGATAAACAGACCTTCTAATGCGAACGCTGTTGATGCCTGGGTACCATTTAGCAGCGCTAAACCTTCTTTCGGCGCCAGAGTAATGGGTTCTAGACCTGCGATTTTTAACGCTTCTTGCCCAGAAATGATGTTACCGTTGTGACGAGCTTGTCCTTCACCTAGTAATACTGTGCTCATATGGGCCAGAGGAGCTAAGTCACCTGATGCGCCAACAGAGCCCTTTTTAGGAACGCAAGGGTAAACTTGTGCGTTAACTAGATCGGTCAGCATATTAATGACTTTTAGGCGAATACCAGAAAAACCACGAGACAGACTATTGATTTTCAATACCATCATCAGACGAACCGTTTCGTCTGACATAAACTCACCGATACCTGCCGCATGAGAAAGAACGATACTGCGTTGCAGTGTTTCTAAATCTTCTGGTGCTATTCGTGTGTTTGCCAATAGACCAAAACCAGTGTTAATTCCGTAAACCGTTCGATCTTCCGCGATGACACGATCCACGACTTGCGTGCTTTCTTCAATGGCCGGAATGGCTTCAGGATCCAAAGTAAGGTTGACTGGTGAACGGCTCACTTGGCGTAGTTCGTTTAAGCTAATATGACCTGGCTTTAGCGTTAAATTTAACATCTCTTTCATCCTTACTTGAGCTTCTTCAGTTCTTCGTTGAGCATTGGCAAATCTAGCCCTTGATCTGCTGCACATTGTTTAGCAATATCGTATCCCGCATCAGCATGACGCATCACGCCTGTTGCTGGGTCGTTATGCAGCACGCGGGCAATACGTTTTGAGGCATCTTCACTGCCGTCACAGCAGATAACCATACCTGAGTGTTGCGAGAAGCCCATACCTACGCCGCCACCGTGGTGCAGTGAAACCCAAGTTGCACCGCCCGCCGTGTTGAGTAGCGCGTTTAATAGTGGCCAGTCTGATACGGCGTCAGAACCGTCCATCATGCCTTCTGTTTCTCGGTTCGGGCTTGCTACGGAGCCAGAGTCTAAGTGGTCACGACCAATGACAACGGGCGCCTTAAGTTCGCCATTTTTCACCATTTCATTGAATGCTTGACCAAGACGCTCACGATCTTTAAGACCAACCCAGCAAATACGTGCAGGTAAACCTTGGAACTGAATGCGCTCGCGCGCCATATCTAGCCAGTTATGTAAGTGCGGATTATCTGGAATTAGCTCTTTTACTTTTTGGTCGGTTTTATAGATGTCCTCAGGATCGCCAGAGAGAGCAGCCCAACGGAAAGGACCGATACCTTCGCAGAATAGAGGGCGAATGTAGGCTGGAACAAAGCCAGGGAAATCAAATGCGTTTTCTACGCCTTCTTCCAGAGCCATTTGGCGGATGTTGTTACCGTAGTCGAGTGTTGCGGCGCCGCGATTTTGCAGTTCTAACATGGCTTGAACTTGCACTGCCATGGATTTTTTCGCTGCTTTAACAACCATTGCTTCATCTTGCAAACGCATTTCTGCAGCGTGAGACATGCTCCAGCCTTGTGGTAAGTAGCCATTGAGCGGGTCGTGTGCAGATGTTTGGTCTGTTACTACATCAGGCGTGATATTACGTTCTACCAACTCAGAGAAAACGTCTGCTGCATTACCCAGTAGACCAACCGATACTGGTGTGTCCGATTCTTTGATGATAGCAAGCGCTTCATCCAAAGATGTCGCTTTCTTATCGACATAGCCTGTACGTAAGCGGTAATCGATACGCGATTCATCACACTCTACCGCAATCATGGAGAAGCCTGCCATCGTACCAGCGAGAGGTTGAGCACCACCCATACCACCAAGACCGCCCGTCAGAATCCATCGGCCTTTTGCTTCGCCGTCAAAATGCTTTTTCGCAACAGATACGAATGTTTCGTATGTGCCTTGGACGATGCCTTGTGAGCCAATGTATATCCAGCTGCCAGCGGTCATTTGGCCGTACATCATCAAGCCTTGTTTATCGAGCTCGTTGAAGTGTTCCCAGTTTGCCCAATGAGGAACGAGGTTTGAGTTTGCGATAAGCACGCGTGGGGCGTTTTTATGGGTAGGGAAAACACCAACAGGCTTGCCTGATTGAACTAAAAGCGTTTGGTCATCTTCGAGTCTTTCAAGTACTTCAACAATCTTGTCGTAACATTCCCAGTTTCGTGCCGCACGGCCAATGCCGCCATATACAACCAGCGAATGTGGATGTTCTGCAACATCAGGATCGAGGTTGTTCATCAGCATACGAAGAGGGGCTTCGGTTAGCCAAGATTTTGCGCGCAGTTTATCTCCGTGAGGTGCACGAATTGTTCTGCTTGTATCAAGTCGTGGATCTTGTCCCTGGCGCTGTGTCATTTCAGACTCCTTTAGTTTCTCGTGATGACCAAGTACTTGCTTGGTCGTAATAATAAGTGGCATCTAGGATGCGTTATGGTTTGTGTTGCTTTTCCGCCATCGCGTTGGCGATATCCCAACACAAACGGGCAGCTAAGCGTGCAGTTTGACTATCGACGTCATAATTAGGGTTGTATTCGGCGATATCAGCCAGCATGAGCTTATTTTTGTAATGAAGAATTCGATCTAAAAATGGTGCAATTGTGTCGTAACTTACTCCTCGAGCCGCAGGGGCGCTGACCCCAGGTGCGGTTGCCGCAGGAAATACATCCAGATCAATGGTCAAATAGAGGTAGTCACAGTCGTCAATAAAGTGTTGAAGCTGGGTTAAGTGATAACTGTGGTTTAGGTAGCAAAGCTGATTGTCTTCTACATACCAAACATTTAACGCATCTGCTTTTTCAAACAGCGCTTTAGTGTTGCTGCTGCGGCTTACGCCAATGCAAGCGTAATGAAAGTCCCAATCGTTACGTTGGCAAAAATGATGAATTTGGTTGAAGGGGGTGCCAGAGCTTGGTTTGATGTCGGCGATGCTGCTCTCGAATGCGCGTAAATCGAAATGCGCATCGAAATTGATAATACCGATTTTAGGCTTCTTTTCTGGATGGTGCGCTTTAAAATACTCCGCTAAGCCGGAAAACGAGGCCCACGCAATCTCATGCCCACCACCTAACACGATGACTGGCGTATGAGGTAGTGCGCTTGAAATGGTTGCCGCACATAGAGATTGACTCTCTTCCAGTAAGTCGTCTTCGCATACCACGGTACCTAAGTCATATAGTGGGACGTCTTGGTGCCATGCTAAATTAGCGAGCGCTCGTCGGATTAAGTCTGGCGCTTTTTTCGCGCCAATGCGTCCTTTGTTTCTCGCTACGCCAGCATCCGTAGCAAAACCCAGTAATGAGACGCCACTTGCAACGGCCCCCAACTCATCTGCTTTCTGGCGTTGAACCACGTGATGAATTCGCTGACCAAGTTTGCCGTCCTCGGCATCATGACGGCCTTGCCAATGAAATAGGGGAGAATGTAGGTCGAATTGAGACATATTATTGGCCTCCGTGTGAAATGTATTCACCATTTACTATACGACCTACTAGACGTTTTGCTCCGACTTGATAGCTTAAATCTGCAGGACTTTCGATATCCCAGATAGAGAAGTCCGCATCAAACCCTACTTTGATGGTGCCACGTGAGTTTTGATAACCCAGAGCTTTGGCTGCATGTTGCGTTACACCACGCAGTGCTTCTTGCGGCGTAAGGCGAAATAGTGTGCACGCCATATTCAGCATGAGTGTGAGATCAGAAAACGGTGATGTACCTGGGTTGACGTCCGTAGCAATTGCCATCGGCACGTTATGCTCTCTCAACAACTCAATCGGTGGTAACTGAGTTTCTCTTAGAAAATAAAAAGCGCCAGGCAGTAGAGTGGCGACAGTGTTTGAGCGAGCAAGTGCTTTAACACCTTGCTCATCTAAAAACTCGATGTGATCCGCTGACAAACCGTTGTATTGAGCAGTGAGGGCTGTACCACCGAGATTCGAAAGTTGCTCTGTATGCCCTTTAACCTTTAAGCCGTGGCGTTTTGCAGCTATAAACACTTTTTCTGTTTGTTCAAGATTGAAGCCAATCGATTCACAAAAAACATCGACACTCGTGGCTAACTCTTCCTTTGCGACGACAGGGATTATGTCCTGACAAATGTGCTCAATATAATCATCTGCACGGCCTTGGAACTCTGGCGGAATGGCGTGAGCGGCGAGAAGTGTAGTGGTGATTTTAACTTTACGCTCTTGTTCAAGCATTTTGGCTGCACGGAGCATTTTTACTTCATCATTCAGTGTCAATCCGTAGCCTGATTTCACTTCGACAGAAGTGACGCCGCTCGCGAGTAGCCCGTCTAAACGTGGCAACGCTAACTCAACTAATTGCGCTTCGGTTGCTGAACGCGTCGCATGCACCGTTGAAAGTATCCCACCGCCTTGTTTGGAAATTTCTTGATATGGCACGCCGTTTAAGCGCATTTCAAATTCGTTGGCACGATTGCCCGCGTAAATAAGATGAGTGTGGCAGTCGATCAAACCTGGCAGAACTAACTTGCCTTGAAGGTCGATACTCTGAGCGTAATGTTGGGCAGACAGCAGAGACTCAGTTTGCGGTTCGTCTTCACCAATTGCACAGGTGCTGATCGCAACGATTTTTCCAGATTGAATGCCAATACGAGCAGGAGACGTTGGCAGATAACCGCGCTCTCCCGGTTGCATGGTGACCAGACGTGCATTTTCAATCAGCAAATCCATGTTTGTGTCCCTGTGTTTATTTGTATCATTAAATGTATATACAAATAAATAGAGCAAAATAAGAACACTGACAAGATTGATGTTGCTAAAATGTGATCAAAACGTAGATCTATAGGACCAATCTTGTCATTAAATGAGCACTTTTGAGCTCAGCTTATATTTGTTACCAGGGTGATAAAGTAGGGCGGTACTGACTAACTTATCTTGGCTCCACGTTCTGCGATTCAAGAGAAGGCAAGGCTCATTGGCTTGCATTTTTAAGTCTTGCTTAATACGGCCGTCAGGCACAATTGCCTCTACGGTATGTTCAATAGCGCTGAGTGGGCAATTATCTGACAGGTATTGATTCGGAGTGATTTGTGTGAAGTCTTGATTTAAATAACTCGGGGCATATTGGCTGTTAACCCAGCGGAGTTCCAATTGAATAGGCGTTTGGTCTTCATAGTGAATGATTTCACTGTAAAACACCGTTGTGCCAAGCATGACGCCGAGTTTTGTCGCAATGCTGTCATCTGCTTTTATGGCAACTTGTTTGAGCACTTTACTGCTATATTGTCGCCCTCGGTCGCTGACTTCTTCGGCAATGTTTCGAATGTCTAACAGAGGAGATTCTGACTTTTCACCAGGATCACACACAAACGTACCTAAGCGTGGGCGACGTTGTAATCGGCCCTCATTAACTAAGTCCCGAATTGCTTTGTTCACTGTCATTCTACTGACACCAAATTGCTCGGTAAGCTCAATCTCTGTGGCGATACGATGACCAACTATCCACTCTCCAGCATCAATTTTATCGAGGATAAATTGTTTGATTTGAATGTAGAGTGGTGCAGACATAATGATTCCCTTTTATTTGACTATACAAATACTGCTTAATTTAGGTACAAATTGCAAACATTTCTCGACGAATGCACCACTTAGTGACAGAACAATCCTATTGTGGGGCTGAATGATTCTTGCTGTTGAGCATTATTTGGATTGATGATGGAATTCGAACATTTTCTTGTGGTCTATTGCTTGCAGAGTATAAAACAATTGTGTAAACAAACGATTATGAGAAGAAAAGTCGCTAAAAAGGAAAAACATGTTTAAAAAATTGAAAGCATCACTGGGGATCGGTTCTGCAAAAGTAGATACGATTTTAGACGAAATGAGCGTGTTTCAAGGAGCGACGCTGAAAGGGCATGTTCATATCAAAGGCGGAGACGTTGAACAACAAATTGATGTTATTACTATTAAATTGAACACAGAGATGAAAGTCGAAGTGGATGATAGCGTAAGTTACCAAACGTTCACTATTGATCAGCTGAAGGCGGTAGACCCCTTTGTGATTCAACCTAATGAAGAGAAGCAGATTCCGTTTGAGCTAAAACTGCATGATGAAACGCCAATTACTGCGGTTAGCGCACTTAAGAATCAATGCCATGTTTGGGTTGAAACGACGTTAGATATTGATTTTGCGATTGACCCGCGTGACCGTGACTATATTGAAGTGAAACCACTACCAGTAGCATCTCGAGTTATTCAAGCGATCGAGCAAGCTGGCTTCACTATGGTTAAAGCCGATGTTGAAAAAGGCTTTTTGCGCGGTGGCTCGTTTGCTTCTCGCTCTGGAATTTATCAAGAGCTAGAGTTCCGAAATAACGGCTTTATCTCATCAAAAGAAATTGAGCTTTCTTTTATTCTGGAAGGGCAGGTCATGCATTGTTTGGCGGAGGTTGACCGTTCGCTCAGCTTGGCTGGGGACCAATATCGCTCGTTTACGTTGCCGATCAATGCAACTGATGCTCAAGTCGCTGCCGCGGTTGCACCAACGCTAAATCTATAGTTCTCATCAACTTGATGAGAATATGTACCGATATCCTATTGTGAAAGCGATATCGGTACTGTTATCCATGTTTCGTGCGTTCTCTACGGCTAAAAACTCAAGCGCGGAGTTTTCCATTAGATATCGATAGCCTAATACCAGTTCATTAGAGGCATCAGCAAACTCTGCGGGTCCTTCTGTTGAGCCTTGATACCAATGGTATTCAAACATCAGGTGGTGGTGATCTTCCAATGCATAACGGTACCCAGCTGCAACGGCAATCGTATTATGCCGATAGGGTAGATCCAGCAAGGCGCGATCATCTGAGCGAAAAGTCATGCCAACCATCGAGTAAAATGCATGGGCGTCACTCAAATAACTGTAATTTATTTGGAAGCCTTGCTCGAAATTACTGCCTTGAAAAGTCCCGTGAGCAACATCATTAAAATATAAGCTGCCACCAATAGATAGGCCGTGATGTTCATTCTGAAACACTTGATATTGCAAATAAGTAGATAAGTTGTTGGCAAGCGTTTGTCCTTCGAAGTCGTCTTCTAGCACATCATATTGCGGCATTGAAATGTGAAAACGATCTCTGTCTACTTTGTCTCGGCCATTCTGTCCGATACCGAAAAGGTTATGGAAGCTTTTCGTCAGTCCATCTAAATGGTTATCAGCGGCAAAAACCCACCGATAATTGAGTTCCCATTGCCAACTGCTATTGATTTGCCACTTGCTGCCAATTTCGATTTGGTTGTGGTAATAATCCAGTGCGTATTCATCAGTATGAGCCCAAACACTGGCCACGGTTCCTGAGCCATAGATTTCGACAAAATCAGAGGGAAGGCTATGCCCTGAGCGCAGTATATTGGTATGGCTAACCACTTGCATCGGAGATTGTGCGTAAGAACGTAGCGGCCCATATAGGTCATTTGATGCCATGGCTGGTACACAGCATATCGAAGTGCTTAGAAGCTCCATAAAGCGCGATTTGAAATAGATCATGATGAACACCTACATGCAAACTACTCAATAAAACAACTATATACCTAAATTGCACTTTGAGGTGGAACTAGGTGTGCTGGGTCCTGTGTTGGTTAATATGTATTAGGAACTATTATACCAGTTGTGTATTCAAGTTCTATTGGGAGGGGATAACTCCGTTTACAAATGATGTGAGCCCTTAAGAAGAATCATCAGATTGTTGCCACGAGTTGTTGCCACGAGGGTTGAGGTTAAGTTCTTATGATAAAACAAAATCGCGCTTTGCAATCTAAATGTGAGCTAGGTACAATCCCACTTTCGATAACGGTCCGGTATTCGTGTTACCGAGAGGCCTTTATTGACTCTCAACTATTTTCAACAAATAGCTTCTAATTTGAATAACATGTGTTGCTTGGTGTGCAACACCACTGTAAAGGACATAGCATGCCTATTATTACTCTTCCTGACGGCAGTCAGCGTCAATTTGACAACCCAGTTTCTACTATGGAAGTTGCGCAATCGATCGGTCCTGGTCTTGCAAAAGCAACGATCGCTGGTCGTGTAAACGGTAACCGCGTTGATGCGTGTGACCTAATTGAAGAAGACGCAAGCCTTGAAATCATCACAGTAAAAGATGAAGTAGACGGTTTAGAAATCGTTCGTCACTCTTGTGCTCACCTTCTTGGTCACGCTCTTAAGCAGCTTTACCCACAAGCTAAAATGGCGATTGGTCCAACCATCGACAACGGCTTCTACTACGATATCGACCTAGATGAGTCTCTAACGCAAGAAGATCTTGAAATGATTGAAAAGCGTATGAAAGAGCTAGCGAAAACCAAGTACGAAGTTGTTAAGAAAAAAGTAAGCTGGCAGGAAGCGCGTGATACGTTTGAATCACGTGGCGAACCATACAAAGTGGAAATCCTAGACGAAAACGTATCTCGTGATGATCGTCCAGGTCTTTACCACCATGAAGAATACATCGACATGTGTCGTGGTCCTCACGTTCCTAACATGAGCTTCTGTCAACACTTCACTCTATTGAATGTGGCAGGTGCTTACTGGCGTGGTAACAGCGACAACAAAATGCTTCAACGTATCTACGGTACGGCTTTCCACGACAAGAAAGCACTGAAAGCACATCTAACTCGCCTAGAAGAAGCAGCGAAGCGTGACCACCGTAAGATTGGTAAGCAACTAGACCTATTCCACATGCAGCAAGAAGCACCGGGTATGGTGTTCTGGCATCACAATGGTTGGTCTATCTTCCGTGATCTAGAAGTATTTATCCGCGCTAAGCTAGATGAGTACGGTTACCAAGAAGTAAAAGGTCCGCTAATGATGGACCGTGTTCTTTGGGAACGCTCTGGCCACTGGGATAAATACGCTGATGCAATGTTCACAACTTCTTCTGAGAACCGTGAATACGCGATTAAGCCAATGAACTGTCCAGGTCACGTACAGATCTTCAACCAAGGTCTAAAATCGTACCGTGATCTACCATTACGTATGGCAGAGTTCGGCTCATGTCACCGTAACGAACCATCTGGTGCACTACACGGCATTATGCGTGTACGTGGCTTTACTCAGGATGATGCTCACATTTTCTGTACTGAGAGCCAAATCCAAGAAGAAGTAACAAACTGCATCAAGATGGTGTACGATACGTACCAAACGTTTGGTTTCGACAACATCGTAGTGAAACTGTCTACTCGTCCAGAGAAACGTGTAGGTTCAGATGAAATCTGGGATCAATCTGAAGAAGCATTGAAGCAGTCTCTTGAATCGATGGATATCCCATACGAAATTCAAGAAGGTGAGGGTGCGTTCTACGGTCCTAAGATTGAATTCACACTATACGATTGTCTAGACCGCGCTTGGCAGTGTGGTACTGTCCAGCTAGACTTCAACCTACCAGGTCGCCTAGGCGCTACTTATGTAGGTGAAAATAACGAACGTCTTGTACCGGTAATGATTCACCGTGCGATTCTAGGTTCACTAGAGCGCTTCATTGGTATCCTTATCGAAGAATATGCTGGTTTCTTCCCAACTTGGTTGGCGCCAGAACAAGCAGTTCTTATGAACATTACTGATAAACAGTCAGGTTATGTTCAAGAAATAGTACAAAAACTACAAAAAAGTGGAATTAGAGCTAAAGCGGACTTGAGAAATGAGAAGATTGGCTTTAAAATCCGCGAACATACTTTGAAGCGTGTACCGTATATGCTTGTTGTTGGTGACCAAGAAATGGAAGCTGGCGAAATTGCAGTACGTACTCGTAAAGGTAAAGATCTTGGTAAATTTAAAGTGGATGATTTTATTGCATACATCCAAGACGAGATCTCTAGCCGTAAGCTCAATCTGGAGGAATAAGCTATTAAAGGCGGAAGACGTGGCCAACAGCCGGTAAAACAAAACCCGCACCGTATCAACGGTGAAATTCGTGGTATTCGTGAAGTTCGACTAACAGGCGCTGACGGTGAATCAGTTGGTGTTGTATCGATTCAAGAAGCCATTGCAGCTGCTGAAGAAGCTGGTATGGATCTCGTTGAGATCAGTCCTAACGCCGAGCCACCTGTTTGTCGTGTGATGGACTATGGTAAGTTCCTCTTCGAGAAGAGCAAAACTGCTAAAGAGCAGAAGAAGAAGCAAAAGCAGGTCCAGATCAAGGAAGTAAAATTCCGTCCTGGAACTGATATTGGAGACTATCAGGTAAAACTACGCAACCTGACGCGTTTCCTTGAAGAAGGCAACAAAGTGAAGGTAACAATTCGCTTCCGTGGCCGAGAGATGGCACACCAAGACATCGGTGTTGACGTTCTAAATCGTCTTAAGGAAGATACTGCAGAACTTGCTGTGGTTGAATCTTTCCCTAAGAAGATTGAAGGTCGCCAGATGATCATGGTGCTAGCCCCTAAAAAGAAGTAATTAACGGCTCATCAAGTAATTAAAACCTAGCCGCTTTCCTTTCGATAAAGGCATAACGGCTGGGTTTTGTTCGCCCTAATTACGTTGTTTATTAAACCTACTCAATGCGGAGTTATTCATCATGCCTAAGATGAAAACCAACAAAGGTGCTGCTAAGCGTTTTAAGAAAACTGCTGGTGGTATTAAGTACAAGCACGCTACAAAACGTCACATCCTGACTAAGCGTACTACTAAGAACAAGCGTCAACTACGTCCGAATGCAATCCTTCCAAAATGTGAAGTGGCTGCAGTAATCCGTATGTTGCCATACGCTTAATTCTTTTTAGTTATCAATCGTTTAGTTTAGGAGAAGCATAATGCCTCGCGTAAAACGTGGTGTACAAGCTCGTGCACGTCATAAGAAAGTTCTAAAACAAGCTAAAGGTTACTACGGTGCGCGTTCACGTGTTTACCGCGTAGCTTTCCAAGCAGTTACTAAAGCTGGTCAATACGCTTACCGTGACCGTCGCGCTAAGAAACGTCAATTCCGTCAACTATGGATTGCACGTATCAATGCGGCATCTCGTCAAAATGGTCTATCTTACAGCCGTTTCATCAACGGTCTTAAGAAAGCATCTATCGAGATCGACCGTAAGATCCTTGCGGACATCGCAGTATTCGACAAAGCTGCATTTGCAGTTCTAGTTGAAAAAGCGAAAGCTGCTCTTTAATTAGCAGTTTAGGATTAAGAGAAGGAGAGCATTAGCTCTCCTTTTTTATTGCTAAAATATATACCCAAATGACTTTTAGCTTGGCTATTTAGAGTATTGTTTATCAGTCTTCTCAACTTATTGGTTAGCATCTTATGTTAGTTATAAGGTAGCTTGGGTATAAATTTTTACGTTTATAAGGGACTAAAAATGATCTACACAACGACAGAAAGCATTCCGGGCAAGCAGATCTCTGAAATAAGAGGGGTTGTAACTGGTAATGTTGTTCAATCAAAACACATCGGTCGTGACCTCATGGCGGGTATCAAAAGCATTGTTGGCGGCGAAATTCGCGGTTACACGGAAATGATGACCGACGCGCGTGATATAGCTATACAGCGCATGGTAGCAGACGCTGAATCTAAAGGTGCCGATGCAATTGTAGGGATTCGATTTACCACAAGCTCAATCGTAGATGGTTCTTCGGAAATTTTGGCATTTGGTACTGCAGTGAAACTGGCGGACTAGTCTACTTGAATAGCATTGCAAAAATGCTAACAGAGAGCGGTGAATTATTATGCATTTACCGTTCTGTTCCTTTTAGGTTAATTATTCTAGATTTTTGCAGAGCAAATAGGTTTATATTCTCAACTCTACGTTACTATTAAAATTAATTGCGATAATTTAGAGTAATTGCTTCACTTTTGTTTTGTGTATCATTTTATATTCATAATGAAATTGAATTCATATTGAATTTTCCATTTATTTTGTGAATTTTGATTTTGATATATTAATTCATATTTTTCTTATAAAAATATGAACTTATACCTTGCCAAGCGGTTCTAAATTGTTACAAATACTATACAGCTGTAACATTGCCAAAAGGAATTGTAGATGAGAGATCTGACTCCCGAATACTTGCTAGCCGCATTACGCCAAGCGATTAAAACAAAAGGGCTAACATATCGAGAGCTATCTGAGAAAATGGGCATGCCGCTGTCCACTTTTAAGAGACACTTAACAAGCACAAATCTCGCTTTGGATAAACTGCTTGAATATTGTAGAGCTGTTGATTGCACGTTAGATGAACTACAAAAGCTTGCGAATCAATTACAAGGCGAAGACGAGGATTACTTTAGCCGTACGCAAGATGAAGTTTTTTTTCAATTTCCCCATCTTTACGATTTTTATCGTGAATTGAGAATGCTGCGAGGCAAAGATGGATATTCCATTTTAAAGAAAAAGTATGATTTGTCTGAGCAGAGCATGTCTGATTACCTAAAAGCTTTGGAGTTATTGGATCTTGTTTACGTTGATGAAGATAAAAATATAACGTTGCACGGGCCGTTATATTACAGCTATGCAGAAAACTCCAAGCTCAATGATAAATATACGGAAATCATAAAAGAACAGACAACAACCCACGATAAATGCGTTCGTGTGGCTTTGGCACGCATGAAAATTACCGAAGAGCAGCTTTTGCAATTGGAAGATCAAGTCGCAAAAACGGTTATCGATTTTCATTCCAAAAATGTTGTGGCAGAGAACTTCAACGTCTCTGATTTTACAAATATTGTTCTACTTGCAGGGCCACATCAACCAGTCACATTCTCTGATGGAATTATCGAGACAGAAGGGCGATTTATTGACGATATTCGTTATGCTATTGCATCTGCAGGTGATAAACCAAGCCTCTCGATTTAGAAATTCAGTCTTTTACTTAAAGAGAATCGCTTTTCTCACCATGTTATTGAGTTTTTCAGCTCTAATATTGAAAGGAAGCAGTAAAAGAAAAGCCCAAGACAGAACACACTTTGTAAATAGAGCATCTATCAGTTGCTGTTTTGAATCCAAACTTTAAGTGTTTTGGGCTTTTTTGAATCACATCATTTCAATATCACTCGTTGTCCAATTTTTAAGGTGCTGATTTTTGGGGTTATGTCCTCGCACTCCACTCTAGATTTTCCTTACAATCAAATCATTCTCGCTGAACCAAGCATCTTGATGTTACTTGGTTATATATAATTAAATCTTATTTTTCGGTTAGCTATAAATTCATACTTGCAATGTTTGTTTTTTGATCTATTATGACGAAGTGTCATTTATGACGGTTCGTCAAATTTAGTGGCGTTCCTGTATTCAAGAATCGTGTTACAATTATCGGGAGTGTGTTGGTATACGGATCAAAGGATTATGTTTAACTTTCGCTGTAAAAAAGATAGCAAGCAAGACGGATGTCGTACGTCTTCAGGGCTAACTAAAAAACAACAGGCGATTGCTGATCGTGAAATAGAGCTTATTCAATTGGCTAAGTCTCTGGTTCAAGAGCAAGGCTTTGCCAACTTAACGATGGACAAGCTCACAGCGGCAAGCCCTTACTCGAAGGGAACGATCTACAATCATTTTTGCAGCAAAGAAGATGTGATTCTTGCGCTTTGTATTCACTCGCTGAGAAGCGAGGCAATATTTTTCGAACGTACCGCTAAGTTCAATGGCAATACCAGAGAAAAAATCATTGCTATGCATGTAGGTTATCGTATTTACGCTCGTATGGAGCCTGTACTATCAACCTGTGCGATTGTTGCAAAGACGCCTTGGGTCCTAGAGAAAGCTTCGCCTAAGCGTGTGAATGAATTGAACAACTTAGAAGAACAAGTAATAGATGGTGCTGATGCGTTGGTGAATAATGCGGTGGAATGTGGAGACCTTAAGTTCTCTCCCGCAATTGGTTCTGATGCCATCGTATTTGCTAACTGGTCTATTGCCTTCGGTTCAAACGCTCTAGCGCAAAATGCATCGAACAGTCGATGTATTCAGCGAATTCAAGATCCATTCTCAGTACTGCATAACGCGAATATGTTACTTGATGGTTTAGGGTGGTCACCTTTATCGAAAGAGTGGGATTACCGTAAAACGTGGCGTCGAGTGGAACAGGAATTGTTCAGCGAAGAGCTTGCTTATTTAGAGTCTGTGAATCGCTAATCGTTATAGAGGCCATCTAATATTTTAGTTGGCTTTTTTATTACACCATTGTGACGAATCGTCAAAAAATTAGAAATTGGTACTCAAGTTACCGATCTCGAGAAGTATAGGAAGTTACTCAAAAACTAACTTATATAACCAAATAAATTCGATCTGATTTTTATATGTTGAAGTTATCTGGTTATCACAGCATTCGCTGTTTTTTTTTAGTTTTTAAATTTGACGAAACGTCACAAAAGGAGAGTGTGATGCCACATCACAACGTTCAACAACAAGCCCGAATGAGCTGGGTCAAGCTACCAACGAATTACAGTGTGTTGGTTGTGCTTGCTACCGTTTTATTGATTGTTATAGCAACTATTGGAGGAAAAAATCTTTACTTTAGAGGGGATTACGACATCTTTTTTGATGGAACAAATGAGCAGTTACTTGCGTTTGATGAAATTCAGACTACCTTTGCAAAATCTGACAGTCTTGCTTTGGTCATAGCGCCAAAAAATGGCACTGTTTTTACTCCGAACACCTTATCTCTTATTCAGCAGATCACTGACGAGGCGTGGCAAGTCCCATACTCCACCCGTGTTGATTCCCTTGCTAACTACCAGCATACCGAAGCGTTTGAAGATGATCTTCTTGTCGAAGATTTACTGTATAGCGAATATGAATTGACGCCTCAGCGAATCGAGAAAGTCAAAAGTATTGCGTTGAGTGAGCCGGTTTTGAAAAGTTCACTGATTTCCGAAAAAGGGGATGTCACGGTCGTGAATATTACGGTCCAACTCCCTGAGGTCGATAAAACCGCTGAAGTACAAGAAGTGGTTGCCTACATAAACGGAATGATTGAGCGTTATCAGCAAGTGTACCCGGATACTGAGTTCCACAAAGCCGGTATTATTGCAATGAACTACGCGTTTATGACCGCAGCTCAAGATGACAGCGCGACGCTAGTGCCGACCATGCTACTAGTGATATTGGTTTTCCTGACTCTCATGTTGCGCTCATTGCTTAGCGTCATCGCGACACTCATCGTTATTATCGGCTCAGTTATGGTGACAATGGGATTATCAGGATGGGCTGGTATGTTCTTAAGCACGGCGACAGTTAATGTGCCTACCTTGGTGATGACGCTTGCCGTCGCCGACTGTGTACACATTATAGCGACGATGCGTCAGTCTATGCAAAACGGCTTTAGTAAAGCCCATTCTATTGAACGAAGTATTGCGCTCAATTTCATGCCCATCCTGATTACCTCCATTACCACCGCGATCGGCTTTTTAATGATGAATATGTCGGATTCTCCAATCCTGAGAGATTTCGGCAACCTATCAGCCCTTGGCGTCATGATTGCTTGTTTCCTTTCCATCACATTACTTCCGGCGTTACTTCATATCCTTCCTGTTAGGGTGAAGTCAGACACTGCTGATGAAAGAAAGCACTTTATGGATCACTTAGGGGATTTCGTGGTGTCAAAGCGACATGCGTTATTGCCGTTGTCGGTGCTTGTCATTGTCGCGAGTGCGAGTTTGATTCCGCTGAACAAAGTCAACGATGAATCCGTCGAATATTTTGGTCATAGCAATGAATTTCGTCGAGCGGCTGATTTTATGGAAGAGCGAATCAGTGGCATGGCGAACATCAGTATCGCGATAAAAACTAACGAATCGCAGGGTATTGCGGATCCTAATTTTCTCAATACCGTGGGTAAATTTACTGACTGGCTAAGGTTACAGCCAGAAACGGACCATGTTGCGACCTTGAGCGATGTTTATAAGCGCCTAAACAAGAACATGCATGGAGATGATCAGACTTATTACTCGCTTCCTCAAGACAGAGAATTAGCGGCTCAATATCTGCTGCTTTATGAAATGTCACTACCGTATGGTTTAGATTTGAACAACCAAATCAATGTTGATAAGTCGTCAATCAAGATGGTTCTCACCGTGGAGAACTTGGGCAGCGTCGAGCTTGTTGATTTGGAAAATCGTATTTACCAATGGTTTAACGAAAACGCGCCTCAGTATGATGTTGTTGCTTCTAGTCCATCACTGATGTTTGCGCATATTGGCGAAACGAATATGGCTAGCATGCTGTCAACCTTGCCTATCACTTTGGTCTTAATTTCGGCATTACTGATCTTTGCCTTACGCTCGTTCAAGCTCGGTTTAATCAGCCTGGTCCCGAATATCGCCCCTGCGCTTATTGGTTTTGGTATTTGGGCGTTGGTTTCTGGTGAAATTAATTTGGGGTTGTCTGTTGTCGTGACGTTGACGCTTGGCGTTGTGGTTGATGATGCCGTTCATTTTCTCTCTAAATACCAACACGCTCGTAAAGATGGCCATAGCGCGGAACAAGCGGTTCGTTACGCTTTTCGCACCGTGGGGCGCGCGCTTTGGATTACGACTGTCGTGCTTGTTGCTGGTTTCTCCGTTCTGGCGATGTCGAGCTTCCGCTTAAATGCCGATATGGGACAGTTGAGTGCCATTGTTATCTTCATTGCTCTTGTTGTGGATTTCATCTTTCTACCGACTCTACTGATGTTGTTTGACAAAGGCGTCTACGACGAGGTGGGCCGCCGAAACAAGCTTAAATCAACTGACTCTCAAACCAAGGCTGTTACTCAGTCATAACGAATCAAAGGATTGAACATGAATTTACTAAAAAATGCCTTAAAAGTATCTGCAATTTCTGTCTCGCTTTTTATGAGTCATGCGGTGTTAGCGGATGAAGCGAAAGGATTAGAAATTGCTCAAGAGCGCAAAGCCCGTGATGAAGGGTGGGGGGATTCTGTTGCTACCATGAAAATGATTCTGCGGAACGCACAAGGAGAAAGCAGCACACGTTTAATGCGCCTCCAATCACTCGAAGTTGAGGACGATGGTGACAAAGGACTCACAATATTTGATGAGCCAAGAGATGTGAAAGGCACCGCGTTTCTCAACCACTCTCATACAGTGGGTGCCGATGACCAGTGGCTTTACCTTCCAGCACTGAAGCGTGTGAAACGTATTTCCTCGCGTAACAAATCAGGCCCTTTCATGGGCAGTGAATTTGCGTATGAGGATCTCAGTTCCTTTGAGATTGAAAAATACCGTTTCAACTACCTAAAAGATGACAGCATAAACGGGCAAGATGTTTTCGTCGTAGAGCAAATTCCGACCGATAAGAACTCAGGTTATACCAAGCAAACGGTGTGGTTAGATAAAGCGCATTACCGCCCACTGAAAGTTGAGTTTTACGATCGCAAAGGGTCGTTGTTAAAAACGCTTTCTTTTTCCGATTACAAGCAGTACCTCAACCAATATTGGCGAGCGCACACTATGGCGATGACAAATCATCAAACAGGAAAAAGCACTGAGCTAACAACAAGTGAAATGCGCTTTAACACTGGGCTCGAAGACAATGATTTTCATAAGAATGTGTTAAAACGAGTGAGGTAGTGGAGGAGAAATGAACCGATCAAATGTTGGGTTGTTGCTTAGCGCAGCAACCTCTCTTTACTCGATACCTCTTGCCGCCGTTGAGCTTGCAGGACAAGTCAATATTGAGCATCGTCAGTTTTTTGATTCTGGCTCTCAGGGTCAGAGCAAAGCGCAAACGTCATTGGTTTTGCAGCCAGAATTTTACTGGGAGATGCAAAATGGTGATGCGAGCTTTACCCTCACACCTTTCTATCGTTTGGATAGTCTAGACGATGAGCGAAGTCACGGAGACATAAGAGAGGCGCTTTATCTGACTTATTGGGATGATTATGAGCTTCGAGTTGGGATTAGTAAGGTCTTTTGGGGAGTGACGGAATCCGCCCATTTGGTTGATGTAGTAAACCAGACAGACGCCATTGAAGCCGTCGATGGTGAAGATAAACTCGGTCAGCCAATGTTGCATTTCACCTCATTCAAAGACTGGGGCACCGTCCATGCAATGTTATTACCTTACTTTAGGGAACGAACGTTTGCGGGTACTGACGGTCGTTTACGAACCGAACCTGTTGTCTCAGATGATGCTATCTATGAATCAAGCAGAGAAGAAAAGCAGGTAGATGTGGCTTTTCGATATTCGAAAATGCTTGGCGATTGGGACGTAGGCCTGAGCTATTTATATGGAACAAACCGGGATCCTTACTTTCGTTTTGAGTACGGGGAATTAAAGCCTTACTACGCTCTGATGAGTCATGTCGGTCTCGATGTACAAGGAATCGTTGGCGATTGGTTATGGAAACTCGAAAGTGTTTATCGAGATAGTGCTGATAATCATGTTGGCCTTGTGACGGGATTTGAGTACACCTTCGTTGGCGCATTTGACACGGTTTGGGATGTGGGTGTGATTGGTGAATACCTCTATGACAGTCGTGGGAATAATGCACAAACTATCGGTCAAAATGATGTGTTTGCAGGCATTCGTTGGGCGCTCAACGACGAGGACGGAACGGAATTATTGACGGGAATCACAAAGGATTTAGATAACGCCGATGTTTACAATGCCAAGTTAGAAGCCTCGAGCCGAATATCGAATAACTTTAAGTGGCAAATTGATGCTTGGTTGTTCAAAAATGAAACGCCAAACGATTTGCTCTATTTCGCCCGAGATGACGATTTTATCGAGCTATCTATTCAATACTATTTCTAAAACAAAAGGGCACAACTTAACGTCAGATTAATGAAAGATGACATTTTTGACGTTTTTGTGCTCTTTTTATTCAATAACCTCTTCTTTTCGTAATTCAATTTGGCATTGGTGCCTGGTTTGGCTACTATGTACAGCTATCAAAAAACCAATCACTCCCTTATGGACACTACCAACAGGTAGATGAGGAAACGATGCAACATCTAGAAGAGATCATTGCTAGCGCGAGCACTGCAATTGAAGCTGCCGAATCGCTAGTCGCACTTGATGAAGTGCGTGTTCAGTATCTGGGTAAAAAAGGTGAGCTAACTGCTCAACTTCAAAGCCTAGGCAAACTACCACCAGAAGAACGCCGTGAAGCTGGTCAAGAGATCAACAAAGCGAAAGGCGTCGTTCAGCAAGCTATCGCAGCTCGTAAAGACGCGCTACAACGTGCAGAGCTTGAAGCGAAACTAGCCGCTGAAACAATTGACGTGACATTACCAGGTCGTCGTATTGAAAACGGTGGTTTACACCCAGTAACTCGTACTGTAGAGCGTATTGAGAAGTTCTTTGGCGAACTTGGTTTTAACACCGAAGCTGGCCCAGAGATCGAAGATGCATTCCACAACTTTGATGCGCTAAATATTGCCGCTGATCACCCAGCGCGTACTGACCACGATACTTTCTTCTTCAATCCAGATTTGATGCTTCGTACTCATACGTCAGGCGTACAGATCCGTACGATGGAAAATGGTAAACCACCATTCCGTTTCATCGCACCGGGCCGTGTATACCGTAACGACTACGACCAAACTCATACCCCAATGTTCCACCAAGTGGAAGGTATGCTGGTTGATGAGAACGTAAACTTTGCACAGTTGAAAGGCATCCTGCACGATTTCCTATGTAACTTCTTCGAAGAAGAAGTAGAAGTACGTTTCCGTCCATCTTACTTCCCATTCACTGAACCTTCAGCTGAAGTAGACGTGAAAGGCAAAAACGGTAAATGGTTAGAAGTTCTAGGCTGCGGTATGGTTCACCCGAACGTACTACGTAGCGTAGGCATCGATCCTGAAAAATACTCTGGTTTCGCATTCGGTATGGGTGTTGAGCGTCTAACGATGCTTCGTTACGGCGTGAACGATCTACGTGCGTTCTTCGAAAACGATCTTCGTTTCCTAAAACAGTTCAAGTAATCCAGAGGGTTCATCAACATGAAATTCAGCGAATCATGGCTTCGTGAGTGGGTAAACCCAGCGGTTACTACTGACGAACTCACTCATCAAATTACAATGGCCGGCCTAGAGGTAGACGACGTTCTTCCTGTAGCGGGTTCTTTCACTGGCGTTAAAGTGGGTCACGTTGTTGAATGTGGTCAACACCCAGACGCAGACAAACTTCGCGTTACTAAAGTTGACGTGGGTGAAGAAGAGCTTCTAGACATCGTTTGTGGCGCACCTAACTGTCGCCAAGGTCTGAAAGTAGCGGTAGCAACAGTTGGTGCTGTTCTTCCAGGCGATTTCAAAATCAAAAAAGCGAAACTACGTGGCCAGCCATCTCACGGCATGCTTTGTTCGTTCACTGAACTAGGCATTGATGTTGAGTCAGACGGCATCATGGAACTAGCAGAAGACGCAGTAATCGGTACTGATTTCCGTGAATTCCTAGGTCTAGATGACGTAACGGTAGACGTAGATCTAACAGCAAACCGCGCTGACTGTTTCAGCATCCGTGGTTTAGCTCGTGAAGTTGGCGTACTAAACCGTGCTGACGTGACTGAGCCATCAGTAGAAGCAGTTGCGCCTTCAATCGACGATAAAGTGTCTATTGAAGTGAAAGCGCCAGCAGCGTGTCCACGTTACCTAGGTCGTGTAGTTAAGAACGTAAACGTTCAAGCTGAAACACCACTATGGATGCAAGAGAAACTGCGTCGTTGTGGTATTCGCTCGATCGACCCTGTAGTAGACATCACTAACTACGTGCTTCTAGAGCAAGGTCAACCAATGCACGCATTCGATCTATCGAAGATCGAAGGTGGCATCGTAGTTCGTATGGCTGAGCAAGGTGAGAAGCTAACACTTCTTGATGGCAGCGAAGCAGAACTAAACGCAGATACACTAGTAGTTGCTGACCACAACAAAGCACTTGCAATCGCAGGTATCTTTGGTGGTGAAGAGTCTGGTGTAACAACTGAGACTAAAGACGTTCTACTAGAGTGTGCATTCTTTGCACCTGACCACATCCGTGGCCGCGCTCGTAACTACGGTCTGCACACTGATTCTTCAATGCGTTTCGAGCGTGGTGTGGATTACGCACTACAAGTGAGCGCAATGGAGCGTGCAACTCAGCTTCTAGTTGAGATCTGTGGTGGTGAAGTAGCACCTGTTATTGCAGTAGAGTCTGAAGCAGACCTACCTAAGCCAAACAAAGTTGCTCTACGTCGTACTAAGCTAGACAACCTACTAGGTCACCACATCGCTGATGCTGACGTAGTAGAAATCCTAGAGCGCCTAGGTTTGACTGTTGAAGCTTCAGAAGAAGGTTGGGTGGCAGTAGCGCCAACATGGCGTTTCGATATCGCTATCGAACAAGACCTGATTGAAGAAGTTGGCCGTATCTACGGTTACGACAACATTCCTAACCAACACCCAGCCGCAGCACTTAAGATGCACAACCACGTTGAAGCGGATCTTCCACTGAAACGCGTTCGTGATCTTCTTGTTGACCGTGGTTACCACGAAGCAATCACATACAGCTTCGTTGAGCCTGAGCAACAAAAGCTAGTTGTACCTGGTGTTGAGCCTCTAGTGCTTCCAAACCCAATTTCAGCAGACATGTCAGCAATGCGTCTTGGTCTTATCCAAGGGCTGTTGAACACGGTTGTTCACAACCAGAAACGTCAACAGCCACGCGTTCGTCTATTCGAATACGGCCTACGTTTCATCCCATGTGAATCTGCAGAAAACGGCATGCGCCAAGAGCCTATGCTTGCAGGTGTTATTGCTGGTACTCGTGGTGAAGAGCACTGGGATATCGAAACTAACACTGTTGATTTCTTCGACCTTAAAGGCGACCTAGAAGCAGTTCTAGAACTGTCTGCTAACGAAAAAGCGTACTCTTTCGCTGCACTGTCACCTGAAAGCAAAAAAGCTAACCCAGTACTTCACCCAGGTCAATCTGCGGCAATCATCGTAGATGGCAAAGAAGTGGGCGTGATCGGTACCGTTCACCCTGAGCTTGAGCGTAAGTTCGGTCTAAACGGTCGTACTATCGTATTCGAAATCGAATGGTCTGCAATCAACAGTAAAGTGATCCCAGAAGCGGTTCAGCTTTCTAAATTCCCATCAAACCGTCGTGATATCGCTGTAGTTGTGGACGAAGCGGTAGCATCTGGTGACATCGTTAATGCTTGTTTAGAGCAAGGTGGCGAGTTCCTTAAAGATGCGAAGCTGTTCGACGTTTACGTAGGTAAAGGCGTTGAAGAAGGTAAGAAGAGCCTAGCAATCGCTCTGACTCTACAGTCAGTTGAGCGTACGCTTGAAGATGCAGATATAGCTGGTGCGGTTGACGCTATCGTTGCTCACGTTTCTGAGAAGTTTGGTGCGTCTCTACGTGACTAAGCGTTAGACGAACTATCTCTCTTAAGAAACTAAAAACCCTGTCAAATCGGCAGGGTTTTTTTATGTTGAGCATTATCTTATTGTGATTCACGTACTAGGCCGTTTACGTCACCTCCAACAACCTCAAAAATCTGGACCAAACTCGAGGTAACGCTTAATCGAGACTTGGCATATATCGTTTTTCAGCCAACAGACGCTAACGCTAGCTTATTGGCGGCTAGGCGGCGAGTGAGAGGGTATAGCTAAGCAGAAGTGGGAGCGTAAGAATACTGAAAAAGTTGCCAAATAGTACCATTGACGCCACTTTCATGGGCTCTATATTCAGCCTTTCCGCAAATAGGTAATTCATGACGGCTGGTGGCAGCATTGTGAAGAGTACCATCATTTGCAATTGCATCGTTGGAAGGGGAATTAACCAATAAATAAGTGCAAATGCAACCGCCCCAGTTGCAAGCGACTGCACGGTACACAATACACCAACCTTTAAACCGTCCACTCTTAAATGACGCATTTGCGCCCCCAGGGATAAAAGCATCACGGGTACTGCCGCTTGGCCAAGTAGAGCAGTCGCTTCGTATAAAGGTGCCCATACACCCACATTTGACACGTTGAGAAACAGAGCCAACGACGCAGCTAAAAAGATTGGCATCTTGACTATTTGCTTAAAAGGGTTGCCATGACTAAGTAGCATTACACCTAAACTAATGTGCAAGCATGCTGACACGACAAATAGCAGTACTGCTGGGGATAGCGCAATTTCTCCAAACGTATAGGTAAACAAAGGAATAGCAAGGTTTCCGCTATTGCGAAACATATGTGGTGGTGCCCAAGTTTTAAACGACAGTGACGTCAATCGACATACAGGGATCATGAGTAGTGCGGGAACCAAAACCGCGACAATTGCTGCAAAAAGGAGTGGTCCCTGATTCGAGTCTAACGGCATGCTAACGAGCGAAGAAAACACCAGCGCAGGTGTGAAAACCTCAATGTTAATGCGGTTGATTGGACGAAAGTCAGGCTTGATGTAACGACCTACCAAATAGCCGACGCCGACAAGAGCAAAAACAGGGAAAAGAATATTTATGATTTGATTAATCATGGTCGCCTAGATGAAGTGTAAGGAGCTAATGTGGAGATACACGAAGAACCACATTATCAACCTTTATATATTGCGTCATCGCTGAACAGTGAGAAGCGTGGGTTTAATCAAGCTTTCTAAGCACAGTTGCAAAGCCAGGTGGTCATACCATTTAGTTCAATTGTTACGTATCGAGTTACATACAAATCACTGAATTTACGACAAGTTCTATGTCAAGTGTCTGTTAAATAACCAATCTCTGATATTTTTATTAAATAGTGATTAATGTTGATATTTAAACTACTTTTAGTTTTATCAGCTGGATGTTTTTCCTATTAAAGATAAAACAAAAACAAAAATATCAAAATGTTGGCGTTTAACAATAATTTACATAGTGCTATTCCTTTTGTTCGCCAAGAAAAAAGTTGGCGAAAATCATAAGCTTGTCATACACTTCCTGATGTAACCCCGATATGTTGTTGAATTGGTAGGGTAAAACTGCTCTGGCGCTACACTAACGTAGCATTGTTTAACATAGCTTTGAGGAAAGTTTTATGGCGCTCACAAAAGCCGAACTGGCAGAAAACCTGTTTGATAAATTAGGATTTAGTAAGCGGGACGCCAAGGAAACGGTGGAAGTGTTCTTTGAAGAGATTCGTAAGGCACTGGAAAGTGGCGAACAGGTAAAACTGTCAGGTTTTGGTAACTTTGATCTTCGTGACAAGAATGAACGACCTGGTCGTAACCCGAAAACCGGTGAAGATATTCCAATTACTGCTCGACGTGTAGTGACTTTTCGCCCGGGTCAGAAGTTAAAAGCTCGTGTAGAAAACCTGAAGAAAGTACAGTAAGCCGAATAAATGGATCACGCTAAGGCGTGGTCTTTTTTTTGCGTAAAACTTGTGTCGCATATAAACGAAAACCACCGCAATGCGGTGGTTTTTCTGTTTTTGAGTATATCTTAATGATATGGATTACGCTGCTTCTAGGTGCGTTGTTAAGTATGGTTGCCATGCTTGTTGGTACAAGTTTTTAGACTGTGCACGCATGTTGCGAATAGAAGCGAGTTCTAGTTCGCTTAGTTCGCGTTTCTCCATCATCGCTTGGCGTTCTAGTTTCTGGATTTTTTCGTATAGGTCGTGTTCAGGACCGCTTTTCACATCTGCGATGGCTTTTAAGTGCAGTTGAACTTCGGCAACTAGATTTGTCTTTGGTAAACGAACGAGTAAGTTCAAGTCTCTATAGCCTGAAGGACCAGGTTTTTTGAAGCGATTTTTTACTTTAACAATTGTTGTTTCACGCTCTAAGGTTTCATAAATGGAGACTAAGCTCGCGACGTCTTCAGCAACAATCGTGGCACGGGCTAGGTCAGTAATGCGTTCGACTTTTCCATCTAACTCCAAAGCTATTTTTTCTTCTGCTCGTTGTTTGGACTTTACGCCTGCGAAGCATGGCTGAGCATCATTAAGAAGTGCGGTACTTTTACAGATAGTTTCAAGCTCAAATTGTGCTTGGTGAGCTTTGCTGTAAAGAATGTCGAAGTCAGTGTATGGCTGAATTGGAGTTGCGTCGATTGACTGAATACCATACAAGCCGCTAAGGCTATGTTTAAAGAGTTTCGAACAAACTTCGTTTTGACTTGTTGAACGATTTTGATCGCCACTCGGCGCTGGGGTAATTGGAAGTGCGGCAAATGCCGGTGCACGGCTAAGTACCAAAAGCATCAATGCTGTAGTACGAAGAAATAAGCTCATTCACTCTCCTTAACTTGCTTGTACTTAGAAAATAGGGAACATAAAGGTCGCTAAGTTCGGCAAATCAGGTACTAACTTATTAATGGGGTCATTACGAAAGATTCCAAGGTTTCAGTTTTGTCTTGAAGTGGAATCGTGCGTTAGATCACCATTTCTCTTTTCTTTATTCTGTTTATCAGATAAAGGCGTGGTTCCTATAAGAACGTTTACATCCTATCACCGCTGTATTAACCAAAGATGAACGGCATAGACAAATTGAAAAAAATCGTTAGTCTTACTTCTCAAAATGAAAATCAGCCGACAAGTAGAAAGTAAAATGAGAGACCAAGAGTTTTGGCATAATAAATGGGCCAGTAATCAAATCGGATTTCACTTGGAAGATGTAAACCCGCTATTACCTGCATATTGGCAACACACAAACCCAAAGCGTGAAGACAAAGTGTTAGTGCCTTTGTGTGGAAAGTCAGAAGACTTGATTTGGTTGGCGATGAAGCATGATTCAGTTGAAGGTGTTGAGCTGAGCCATATCGCTGTTCGTGCCTTTTTTGCTGAACATTTTTATACGCCAACCGTGACGCCTGTTAATGGTATGCACGAGCTTTATCAATTTGATGAGCTCTCTATTTATACTGGGGACTTTTTCACTGCACCAGTATCTCAAGCCGATATCATTTATGATCGCGCCGCGTTGGTTGCTTTACCGCAAGATGTGCGAGAGGAGTATGTAGAGCGTCTCAAGCAACTTTTGAATCCAGGCGGTCGTATTTTGCTTGTTACACTCAACTATCCTCAAGAAGAGATGGCGGGGCCTCCATTTAGCGTGCCAGTCGAAGAGATTGAGCAGTTATTTTCAGGTTACAAAGTTACCTGTTTGAACGTAGATGAAGCTGATGAAAACCATCCTAAAATTGCGAAAAAAGGCTTAAGTCGCTTCTCTGAAGAAGTGTACCTAATCGAGAGTAAATAGTTTTTTTTCGGCTTGTAAAACGAAATAGCGCAGCAATTTGAGCTGCGCTGTTTTTTGTAGGAGCGGAGCTCGTTTAATATGTGATATTCACTTTTGAAGCACTTTCAACAGCATCTTGAACGGCTTCTTCGGTGGTTTTTCGTCGCGTAAGGGCAACACCTAAACGACGGCGACCATCGATTTCTGGCTTGCCGAATAGACGAACTTGCGTTTGACGTTGATCTAAGGCTTTGGTTAGGTTGTCAAAGCGAATGTTTGTGGAAGTCCCTTGCCCAAGAATAACGGCTGAAGCAGATGGACCATATTGTACGATATTATTAATCGGCATTCCGGTAAATGCACGTACGTGGAGAGCAAACTCAGACATTTCCTGCGAAATCATTGTGACCATGCCTGTATCGTGTGGGCGAGGAGAGACCTCATTGAAAATGACCTTATCGCCTTTAACAAATAACTCTACACCAAAGATGCCGTAGCCACCGAGTGCGTTGACTACTTTCTCTGCCGTGTATTCTGCTGCTTTTACTGCGTTTTCTGACATGGCTTGCGGTTGCCATGATTCGCGGTAGTCGCCATCTTCCTGACGATGGCCAATTGGAGCACAGAAGTGAACACCGTCAACGGCCCTTACGGTCAATAAAGTGATTTCGTAATCGAAGTCGATAAAACCTTCCACGATCACGCGACCTGCACCCGTACGTCCGCCTTCCTGTGCGTAATCCCATGCTTTTGCTACGTCGTCTTCGGTCTTGATGACACTTTGCCCTTTACCTGAAGAACTCATAACTGGCTTTACTACGCACGGGATGCCTACATGCTCAACCGCGGCTTTGAAGTCTTCAAAAGTATCTGCAAAATGATAAGGTGATGTCGTCAGTTCTAGCTCTTCTGCAGCCAAACGTCGGATACCTTCACGATTCATTGTTAGCTTGGTTGCCTTAGCGGTTGGAACAACATTCAGCCCTTTTTCTTCAAGTTCTACCAGTTTGTCGGTTGCGATAGCTTCGATTTCAGGTACGACGTAAGTAGGTTGTTCCTTCGTAATAACTTCTTCTAAGGCGCTTCCATCTAACATATCGATGACGTAACTACGGTGAGCAACTTGCATCGCTGGAGCATTAGCATAGCGATCACAAGCAATCACTTCTAAACCAAGTCTCTGACATTCAATTGCGACTTCTTTACCGAGTTCGCCAGAGCCTAAAAGTAATACACGGGTAGCATTTGCGCTGGTTGCAGTGCCAAACATAGTGTTCCCTTACAAAATAGAGTGGTGAGACAGAAATTGCAGGAGATCATACTGAAGTTTTATGACAAAGCAAACGTTTGCTTTTGGTTTTTAGGCAATAAAAAAGCTCTACATGCAGTAGAGCTTTTTATACTGAAATTGTCGCTTATACGTTGACAAAACTAAGTGGAATATCTGGATTCAACGCTTCTAACGTTGATTGCGTATCAGCCAAATGACTGATCTTGCCTTCTGAGTTTTCTACCAGAGCAGCGGCTTTGATATTGTCAAAAGTTTCACCCGCAAGTAGTACTTGGATCAGCGCAACTTGTAATGGCGGCAAGCTAGGGTTAAACGCCGCATTTTCCGCATAAGCACCTTGGAATACACGGCCGCTAGCCATTTCTAATGCTAAGCCACTCAAGTTGTTGGTATATGGTGAGTGGCTCATGTTCATCGCTTCAACAGCGCTTTGAATTAGAGTGTCTTCATCATCGCATGAGAACTGATGCTTTACTTCTGCCATTAAGCCGGATTCGATACCGAGATCGTTTGGTCCAAAGGCTTCAGGTAGGTATTCATGCAGCGACTTTTCTTCGCGTTCTGGGAGCTGAATTTTAAGCTCGTTTGCGGTAGATAACTCGTTCATGAACTGACGGCAGTGACCACATGGGCTGAAGTTAATAGTGATATCTTTAATACCACGTTCACCTTTCATCCAAGCGTGGCTAATTGCAGACTGCTCAGCGTGAACTGTTTGACCTAACTGAACACCAAAGAATTCCATGTTGGCACCGAAGTAAAGGCGACCTGAGAGACCACGAACGATAGCACCGACATAAAATTCAGAAAGAGGAGCATAGGAATATGCTGCGGCAAAAGGAAGTAGAGCAACACGAAGCTCTTTATCTGATAGACCGGTAGCTGAAAGCAACTGCTCAAACTGTTGAACTGAAAGCGTAGCATCAAAATCATCAGCTTGGATGATAGGAGCAAGTTGTTTGGAAAGTGCTTCTGGAGCGCCTGCTAGCGCCTGTTCAATGCGACTTTTCATGTTGAATCCTTGTTATTGCATGGACAGTTATTCTATGTGAAGGATAGAAATGTTCCGTGCGTTAGATCACGATAAATAATGCAATTGATAATTCTGTTACATAATTAGAGTGAGCTCACACATGTATTCGATTGCACTGACGTGAAGCGTTATCTCCGTCTCACAATTAACCATATCAGTATATATTCATATGACCAAGACGCTGGGATATGTTAATTACGATGCCTACATGTCCACACAACGTTATTCCTAGATATCTAAGCAACGTTGAGTCAGTAATATTGCACTGAATGTTGAAGTTATTAGTGTGTATCTCGTCAGAGTGCCTTAACGATCTTACTAGAACGGGTTGTTAGATGAGGTAATACAGAATTTTGGAAGGGATAAGGAAGAAACGGGAAGGCTACGGCCTGCCGGAAGGAGGGCAGACCGAGAGCGCTTAACTATTGATATAGCCAGACAGCCAAAGCAAAAAAGCTTGGAGCCAAAATAGAAGTGATGATGCCGCATAAAACCAATGCGAGTGATGAGAACGCGGCATCAATGGGCTGTTTCTCTGCACATGTCGCGGTGCCTAAGGCATGAGACACGGTACCCATTGTTAGGCCACGTGCAATCGGGTGTTTAATTCCAATTAAGTTGTAAATTGGGTACGCCAAAATCGCGCCCAATAAACCAACAATCAGAACCAAGATCGCCGCAACGGCAGCTTCACCACCGAGGTGACTCGAAATTTCCATTGCTATTGGCGTAGTGACGGATTTACCCACTAGACTTGCGATTAAACTGATATCTGCTTTGAAAGCGACTGCGATCAAGGTGGTTGTCATCATCGACATCACACTGCCTACTGTGCAAGCAAAAGTGATGATTCGCCAGTTTGCTTTAATCTGTGGTAGTTGTTCATATAGCGGGTAAGCCAGAGCAACTACGGCTGGTTGAAGTAAAAAACTGATCCCTTCGTTATCCGCATAATACGTTTCAAACGGTACATTTAAGTAAGTAAGCAAAGGAATGAGCACTGCAATACTGATTAGCAAAGGATTTGCTAGAGGATTATTCACTTTGATTGCGATTTGGCGCGCGACAAGAAAAACCGCAATGGTAACAACTAACCACATATCAGTGCTTCTCCTTTAGCAAGTAGTCCAGCAGCCAAGCGAGGCTGACCAGTACAATGAGTGAGCCTCCAACTGCGCTAGCAATGATAGGGAGGGCATTAGCGAGTAGCATATCGAAATGTTGCATTAATCCCACGCTAATAGGAACGAACAACAAAATCATGTAGCGGATAAATAGCGTGGCGCCCGGTTTGACCCAATCGACCTTTACAAGCCCAAGAGTCATGGAGAAAAACAGTACGAGCATACCGATGACACTTCCTGGGACGGAAACGCCAGTGAACTTTTGAATGGTAATTCCGATGCCAAGTGCCCCCATGATGAGGAAGATTGAAATGAGCAGTTGGATCAGTTGTAAGAATCGTTCTTTAATCATTTTGACAGTATATAAACAACAAGCACACCATAAGGTGCGCTTGTATTAGGAGGAGTTAAGAAGCTAAGCTCTCTACATAACGGTACACGGATTTTAATATCGCAATCTTCTTTTCGTCACTTTCATGTTCGTGAACTAAGTTTTCTAAATTCAGCATGTACTCTTCAATTTGGCTTTCAAACACTTCTCGACAGTGTAATGCCCAGCGTCTCTGTTCTTGCTCGTCTAATGTGCCTGGGAAGTTACGCGCACGATAGCGGAACAATAGAGGTTTAATGCGCTTGTCATCAAATTCAATGTCCAATGCGGCAAGATTGTTCGGGTCGGTTTCTCGAATGATATCCATGGCTGCGCGATCGGCCGGAGAGAAGAATCCGTCGTAAAGTTGCGTATCGACGTCATCACTTTTATCGAATTTACGCTCGACTGAAAAGAGGCTAATCAACTTTTCTCTAATTTCAGGATGTTGGCGCAACAAAGCGAGATTAGCGAGACATTGCTGGCGATCAATGCCAATAGACTCTGCATTTTCAGCCGTTAACGTTTTTGCAGGGGCGAGAATAGGGCATTTGTTTAAATGAACCAACTTAACTGGTACTGGTAGCAAGTCACCAAGATCTTCTCGCTTAGTGTAGAGTCTTTCGTGTAGCTCTTCTGCGGATAGCTCAAGAATAGGTTGAGGGTCTTTCGCTAAATCGATGGTGATAACAGCGTTGTTATTGGTTGGATGCCAAGCAACAGGCACAATCCAGCTAGTGTACTGGCATTCGCGCCCTAGCATGCCTGAAACGTGCATCAACGGCGTCATGTTGACGATGTCGACTAATTCATTGAGCTTACGCTTTTGGCGCATAGAAAAGAAGTAGTCAAACAATTTTGGTTGCGCTGCTTTTACTTTCTTTGCCATTTCGATAGTCGCAATCACGTCTGCCATCGCATCGTGCGCGTTACTATGTTCTATGCCGTTAGCGACAGACAAGTGCTCTAATTTAAAACTAGTGAAGCCATCTTCGTTTTCTGGCCATTCTACGCCTTCTGGGCGAAGGGCGTGGCACGCGCGTAATACATCGAGTAAATCCCAACGCGAGTTACCGTTTTGCCAACTCCATGCGTATGGGTCGATAAAGTTACGATAACAAGTATAACGGGTCACTTCGTCATCAAAGCGAATGCTGTTGTAGCCTAAACTGGTTGTATTTGGTTTCGCGAGTTCAGCGTGAATCTTAGCGATAAACTCAGGCTCAGAAAGGCCTTCTTGAACCGTTTTTTGCGGAGTAATACCAGTAATAAGCGCAGCTTCAGGAGACGGAAGATAATCAGCAGGTGGCTGGCAGTACATGACTAAAGGTTCGCCGATGATATTGAAGTTTTCATCTGTGCGGACACCAGCGAACTGGCTTGGGCGATCTTTCGCGGGGTTTGTTCCCCATGTCTCATAATCAAAGAAGAAAAAAGTGGGCTGATTATCTTGGTGCATTCTGCTTACCGTTTACAAAACCGATGACAGTATTAGACCATTCAACGCCTTGACTAGCAACGAAAGATGCAAGTTGAATTTTTGAAAATGAAAAAGCCGATGGCGAACCATCGGCTTGATATTTTACGTTTTATCGCTTTGGAAGGAATTTGAGTTCTATGCTCGTGTTTCTTCCAATGTTGCTTCACTTTCTGGTGACTTCAGCACTCGGCTAGCAATTGTACCCGCAGTCATTGATCCTGAAACATTCAGTGCGGTACGTGCCATATCGATCAATGGTTCAATAGAGATAAGCAGCGCCGCGATGGTGACAGGTAAGCCCATTGCAGGAAGAACAATCAATGCTGCAAACGTTGCACCGCCGCCTACACCTGCAATACCAAATGAGCTGATGGTGATAATCGCAATCAATGACAGGATAAAGTGAAGATCCAGAGGGTTGATACCCATTGTCGGAGCTACCATCACTGCAAGCATTGCAGGATAGATACCCGCACAGCCGTTTTGGCCGATAGTGGCACCAAACGATGCTGATAGGTTTGCAATCGCTGGTGGAACGTTAAGTTTCGTGATTTGCGCTTCTACGTTTAGTGGGATCGTTGCTGCTGAGCTACGAGATGTAAACGCGAAGGTCAGTACAGGCCAGATTTTCTTAAAGTATTCCGCAGGGCTAACGCCGACAAAAGAGACTAATACGCCGTGAACAACAAACATCAGAGCGATAGCAACATAAGACGCCACAATAAAGCCAAGTAGGTTTAGGATGTCGCCTGCGCTTGATGTCGCTACCACTTTTGCCATCAGTGCTGCGATGCCGTATGGTGTTAACGCCATGATCATCTTCACTAATCGCATAACGATTGATTGAGCTGCTTCTACGAAAGTACGAATCGGTGATTCTAACTCTGCTTTTTCCATCATCACTTTACGAGCGGCGATACCGGTTAATACACCGAAGATAACGACAGCGATAATTGAGGTCGAGCGAGCACCTGTTAGATCAGCAAATGGGTTGGTTGGAATGAAGCTAACTAGCATTTGAGGAATAGTCAGGTCACTTACTGTACCAGCACGGCTTTCTAAAACGGCGATACGAGCGGTTTCACGCGCACCTTCAGTTAACCCTTCTGCTGACAGGCCAAATGTTGTTGTCACCAAGATACCGATAAGTGCAGCAATTGCAGTCGTTACTAGAAGAACAGAGATGGTCAGGCCAGAAATTTTACCTAATGATCCACCTTTCTCTAATTTAACAACTGCAGAGATCATCGACACTAACACCAGTGGCATGATGACCATTTTCAGTAGACCAACGTAGCCACTGCCTACAATACCGACCCATTCAAGTGTTTGAGCAATTGCGCTGTTGCCTTCACCGTGAATGAGTTGCAAAGCAAGACCAAAAAGAGAACCAGTAACAAGACCGATTAAAACGAGACGAGAGAGTGTGTGTTTCTTTTGTTGTTGGTTAAATAGAAAGAACAATATGCCAACAAAGACGGCTAGAGAGGCTATCACTGCAAAATTCATAATCTGACCTTATCAACCTGCCGAAATGGCGGTTGTTTTTTATACGGGGTTTTATACGGATTTGTTTATGGGGCGTAAGATAACGCTCGCGATATAACTTTAAAAATGACAAACGGGTATTAGCTAGATCTAAAATGAATATAAAAACGAGATCTAAGTCGCGTGAGAGTGTGAATTAGCACGTTAAATGTACAAAATGGTTATTCGTAGTGATGCAGTAAGTCACGCATTTCTTGCCTTTGTAAGTAAACCACCGAGTCTTCTTGATAACTGAAAAGTTGATAAATCATCGCTTTTGCGACATCTTCTGCTCGAATAGGTAAGAAGTTGGACAGTTTGCCAAGCATGAGTGGGCGAATTACCTTAAACAGAGTTTGCACCAACTTCTCGTCCGTTCTTGGGCTTTGACGTTGACCAACAAGCGGGCCTGGGCGAACAAACACGATTTCCTCAAAACCCATAGCTTCGATTCTTTGTTCCATTTGTCCTTTACAGGCTAAGTAATGGGATGGTGATTTACTATTTGCACCAAGGCTAGAAACAACCGCAAGGCGTTTGACTCCGATCGTTTTCATCTGTTGGGCGACTTTACACACCAGATCAACATCTACTCTACGTAAATTATCCTTACTGCCTGCTTGCTTAAGGGTTGTGCCTAAACAGATAAAGCCGATGGTCGGTGTTGGTTGGTTATCATCCCATTGGTGGATAGAAAGGTCGGCATCAATGAGAGGAACAAGCTTATTGTCCGCATCTAGGACGCCATCGAGTGGGCGGCGAGAAAGATAATATAAGGTACCAACACCTGATTGATTTATGAGGTTTGTAATGACTTTTGAACCGACTAAGCCAGTCGCCCCAGCGATGATGGCGCAGGTGTTGTTATCCATATCTTTTCTCCTATATGGGAACATAGTCTAAGCTATTGTAGCGGATTTCAACGAGTTACTTATAATCTCGTGCAAGAAAGGTGAGACGCTCTGCGAACTCGGCAGACTATCCTGAGATAAACTTGATTAGCGCTGCCCCAAGCGGATGCAAGGGTATACAATAGTGGGTGCGCAAAAACTGTCGCTGAACAAGACCTCTTGAACAACAGAACACCTCTCACCCAGACAACATCAAAGGAACGTAAAAAATGGATGACTCTTTTGCTGCGGAGATACAAGCGCGCATAGATAACAAAACCAAACCCGTCGGTTCTTTAGGCTTATTGGAAAAGGTGGCACTACAGCTAGCTCTTATTCAAAGTCAGGATAAACCTCAGCCAGTTGATTCCATCGCTATCTGTAAACCGAGCATGCTGGTATTTGCTGGAGATCACGGCGTTGCAGAGGAGGGCGTAAGCATTGCGCCAAGCGAAGTCACTCAGCAAATGGTGGCTAACTTTCTCGCCGGCGGCGCAGCCATCAACTGCTTTTGCGACATCAATGGCATCCAACTCAAAGTAATAGATTGCGGCATGTTGGCACCTATTGATGTGCTGGTTCCAGAATTTAAGTTTCATCCAAACTTGGTTGAACAACGGTTGGGTAACGGTACGGCTAATTTCTCTAAACAATCAGCGATGTCCCCAGAACAAGTGGCGCTAGGTTTAGAGTATGGTGCGAAGATTGCTGAGCAAACCATTTTGTCTGGCTCAAATCTATTGATGTTCGGTGAGATGGGCATTGGTAACACCAGTTCGGCTTCCGCACTGTTATCGGCGCTGAGTTCATTAGATATTGACTATTGTGTTGGTGTCGGTACAGGAATCAATCAACAGCAGTTGAGCCGTAAATATAAACTAGTGGCACAGGGCGTGAACCGATGTCGAGGTCTTGATACTAAAGCGATTCTCGCACAGGTTGGAGGCTTTGAAATCGTACAAATGGTAGGTGCTTTTTTAGAAGCCAAGCGGCTTAAAATTCCAGTTTTAGTGGATGGGTTTATCGTATCGGTTGCTGCGTATATAGCAACGTTGCTAGACGAAGAAGCACGCGAATACATGTTGTTTGCCCACCGCTCCGAAGAAAATGGACATAAGTTTGTATTAGAGTACCTAAAAGCAGAACCTCTACTCGATCTTGGTTTACGATTAGGGGAGGGAACCGGAGCCGCTCTTGCCTTACCCTTGTTAAAAGCTGCTGCCCAGTTTTACAACAAGATGGCGAGCTTTGAGAGTGCAGGAGTTACAGTATAGTGTCAGCCCCTGATAATTCTGAGAACGTCACGTCGTCATCGTTAAGATACCAGTGGGAGTTGTTTCTATTAGCTATCAGTTTTTTTAGTCGCTTACCCGTACCCCAAGCGTTGCCATACAGTGAAGAACGCATGAATCAGGCCGGTCGTTACTTCGCGTTAGTTGGTCTCGTGCTTGGAGCGCTTTGTGCTCTGGTATTTTCGCTCACCTCAATTCTTTTCCCAGAATCGGTTGCCATAGTATTAACGATGGTGTTTAGCTTATTGTTAACAGGGGCATTTCACGAAGACGGCTTGACTGATATGGCGGATGGCATTGGCGGTGGCATGACTGTCGAGCGACGCCTCTCTATTATGAAGGACAGCCGCATTGGCACTTATGGTGCAGCCACTCTCATTATGGCGTTATTGGCTAAGTATGTTTTTTGGAGTGAACTGGCTAACTTGCCGCAGTTTTGGTTGGTCATTGTCGTCGCTTATACCGCAAGCCGAGCACTAGCCGCGACGCTTATTTATGACATGCCTTATGTCAGTGACAGTGATACGTCGAAAAGTAAACCGCTGGCAAATAGCCAGTCTTCTTTAGAAGTCTCCATTTTGTTGTTTACTGGTGGCATAACATTGCTTGTGCTTGGTATCACGCAGGCGATCTTTATATCGCTTGTTCTCGTGGTATTTCGTTTGATGTTCAAACGTTGGTTAACCAAGCGAATTGGCGGCTTTACGGGGGATTGTCTTGGCGCAGCGCAGCAGCTATCGGAACTGCTTGTTTATCTCACTATGATTGGGTTTTATCACATCTTATGAAGCAATTGATACTCGGTGGCGCGCGCTCTGGGAAGTCGCATTTGGCGGAAAAAACAGCCAAGCAATTATCGACCACTTATCAACACTCATTACATTATGTTGCAACCGCGCTGCCATTTGACCAAGAAATGCGAGAGCGAATAGCGCATCATCAAAAGCAACGAGGGGGCGAGTGGCAAGAGCATGAATGCCCCCTTCATTTATCTGAGTTACTGACAAATTTCGCTAACACCGATGTTGTACTGGTCGATTGTTTAACCTTGTGGCTCAATAATTGGATATTTGAGTTAGGTGATGAATGTTCCAATGAGAAGCTAGAAGCAGAAATTGAAAAGCTTATACAGGTGGTACGTGGTTCAGATGCGACGTTAATATTCGTCTCTAACGAGGTTGGAATGGGCATTGTGCCTTTGGGGGCGGTTAGTCGTTACTTTGTGGATAATGCAGGACGGATGAATCAAAAACTAGCCAGTGTTTGTCATCGCGTTACCTTTGTCGCTGCTGGCTTGCCGTTGGTTCTTAAAGAGTAGGATGGAAGAAATGAAAACACTCAATATCTATCTTGTGCGTCATGGAAAAGTAGATGCTCCACCAGGACTCCATGGCCAAACGGATGTGAAAGTTACGCCTGCTGACCAAGAAAGCATTGCTCGGGCTTGGGTTGAGAGTGGACGAGGTGTGGGTGGAGTGATTTGTTCTCCGCTTTCACGTTGTCAAGAACTGGCAAACATCATTGCTGAACAGCAATTATTACCAGTAATGACGGATGAATCTTTACAAGAGATGGCATTTGGTGATTTTGATGGTATGCCTTTTGATATGCTCACTGAGCAGTGGAAAAAGCTAGATGCTTTTTGGCAATCGCCAGCACAACATACGTTGCCGAACGCTGAGAGCTTAAGCACATTTTCTGAGCGCATATGTCGCGTTTGGTCTCAAATCATCAACGATATCAATGACAATCTACTTATCGTCACGCATGGTGGCGTCATTCGTATGATTCTTGCTCATGTATTGGAGTTAGATTGGCGTAACCCAAAGTGGTATTCGACGTTGTCGATAGGAAACGCTTCTGTCACGCATATAACAATTACCATAGATGAGCAAATTTACGCCTCGGTGCGTTCGATTGGCGTACCTCTTTTAACTCGTTAATTTATAAATATTAAAATGCCCAAAGCGATACTGCTTATGGGCATAGTCACGGAAGATGTCAGTGGAAGCCCATCTGCTAGGTGCAGGAAGCGAAAATTGACTCAGTTACATAAAAAGGAAATATAGAAATGACAACGCCGAGTTGGGATTTGTCCATCGTTTATAACGATCTTTCTGACCCACGAATTCAAGACGATATTGCTCTTGTGGAACAATGTATTGATCTTTTGAATAAACAATCAGCAGATTGCGGCAACGTAGAGATCATGCAAAATGCGATTTTGACCAATGAAGCCGCGAGTCGTTTAGCGGGCACAGTTGCAAATTTTGCGAGTTGTTATGCTTCTGTTGATGCAACAAACGCCGAAGCGAAATCGTTACTTGGTAAAATGACCCGCATCTTTTCGGAGCTTTCCCAAGCGTTCAGTCCCTTTGATTTGACATTAACGCATGCCGACGAAGAGTTTATCTTGCGCGTGTTAGACCATGAGAACCCCGATATCAGTGGGCAAGCTTTTTCTATCTTGAATTCTAGAAAGTTGGCGGATACTCGTCTTAGCAACGCAGAAGAACAGTTACTGGCTGCGATGAGTGTGGATGGTAAATCGGCTTGGGGTAACCTATACGATAACCTGACTGGCTCATTGAAAGTGAAGCTTGAGTACACAGGTGGTAAGAGTGAAGAGCTTGGGTTTTCTCAAGCGGCAAGCATCCTTTATGGGTCTGAATTTGAGCGTCAAGAAGCTGCGTGGCGAGGCATACAAGATGCAATGCAAACGCACCAAGAATCATTCGCTGCGATTTTAAATGCGTTAGGAGGATGGCGTTTAACTGAAAACAAAAAGCGTTCGACGAAGCGTGAAGTTCACTTCCTAGAGCCGAGTTTGCATGGGAGCCGAATCCAAGCTGAAACTTTAAATGCGATGATGACAGTAGCTAAAGACAGTCGAGCTATTGGTCAGAAAGCGGGTTTATTGATGGCGAAAGTACATGGTCTGGATGAGATGAAACCTTGGAATCATCTGGCGGCTATGCCTGCTTTGAGCGGTGAAGCGAAGGTCTACGACTTTGATGAAGCGATTGATGTTATTTGTGAAGCATTTGAAACAGTAAACCCTGAGATGTCGGAGTTTGTCCGTTTGATGGTACAAAACGGATGGATTGATGCCGCGCCAAATGCCAGCAAGCGCCTTGGTGCATACTGCACCAAACTGCCAGCAACGCGAACACCACTTGTGTTTATGACTTGGAGTGGCAGTCGCTCAGACCTGATGACTCTCGCGCATGAACTTGGCCATGCGTTCCATAACTGGGTTATTCGTGATTTGCCACTTTGCCAAACTTACTACCCAATGACGTTAGCAGAAACCGCCTCTATTTTTGCAGAAAACATCGTTCGTGATCATTTGATTTCGAAAGCGGAGAGCGTCGATGAAAAGCTAGAGATGTTGTGGGAAGAGTTGTCATCTGCGCTAGCTTTAATGATCAACATTCCGGTTCGCTACGAGTTTGAAAAATCGTTCTATGAACGCCGCCAGGATGGAGAGTTAACCGCAGATGAATTCTGTGAGTTGATGTCTGAAACTTGGAAAGAATGGTATGGCGACGTAATGAGCGAGCCGGATCCGTACTTCTGGGCAAGCAAGCTGCACTTTTCTATCGATAGTGTGAGTTTTTATAACTACCCATACCTATTTGGTTTCTTATTCAGCAAGGGTATTTATGCACAGCGAGAAACCAAAGGCGAAGCGTTTTACACCGATTACATCAATTTGCTGCGCGACACCGGCTGCATGATGGCGGAAGATGTTGTCGAAAAGCATCTATCGATGGATTTAACTCAACCAACGTTTTGGCAGCAGAGCGTTGAGCTAGTGCGTGAAAAAGTCGATGAGTTTGAGCGTTTGCTCGCACAGCGCGGCTAAGTTTTTCGCATTGTTGATGCATAATCTGCTTTATAGCTACAAAAATTTGATCAAATCATAATGATCTTAATCAGGGCTGTGGTAAAGTTCACAGCCCTAACACTTTGTAATTGTTTAAAAATTAAACGCCTCAATGCTTGATTTGAGTGCCTGGCGCGAAAAGGTATCGGATTTTCGAGGGAAATAGTGATTTCTACTCATAAGTGAGATCGCAGCAACAAAAATCCTTTGTACAATTTATTAACATACCCGCCGTGCTATTAAGGAGTAACGCATGACGAAGTCTCTCTTTCGCCAATCGTTTTTAACTGACACGTTAGATGTTCATATCGATGTTGCACCAGCGGAGCAGGTGCTTTCTAACGGTGTAAAACTTAAACTCTATCAGCGTGGTGTACTAGAAGTGATCCCTGAGAACTATACTCAGGATACGAAGAACGTCATCATCTCTTGTGGGGTTCACGGAGATGAAACGGCACCGATGGAGCTGGTGGATTCCATTATTCAAGACATAGAATCTGGGTTCCAGACGGTCGATACCCGTTGTCTATTCATTATCGCTCATCCAGAATCCACTCTGGCGCACACGCGATTCCTTGAAGAAAACCTCAACCGTCTTTTTGACGAAAAAGAACACAAGCAGACAAAAGAGCTTGTCATCGCTGATACACTAAAGTTGCTCGTTCGCGATTTCTATCAGGATACCGACCCGACAACACGCTGGCATCTTGATTTACACTGCGCGATTAGAGGTTCGAAGCACTATACGTTTGCAGTAAGTCCTAAGACTCGCCATCCTGTGCGAAGCAAGGCATTAATCGATTTCTTGGACAGTGCACACATTGAAGCTGTGCTCTTGTCAAACTCACCATCGAGTACGTTTAGCTGGTACAGTGCCGAGAACTTTGGTGCGCAAGCTCTCACAATGGAGCTTGGTCGTGTGGCTCGTATTGGTGAAAATGACCTCGATAAATTGACTGCGTTTGATTTGTCTTTACGTAATTTGATTGCGGAAACGAAGCCAGAACACCTACCAAAACCATGCATTAAATATCGCGTAAGTCGCACAATCGTTCGCCTGAACGAAGACTTTGACTTTATGTTCGACGACAATGTTGAAAACTTCACTTCATTTGTTCACGGCGAAGTGTTTGGTCATGATGGCGACAAACCATTAATGGCGAAGAACGAAAACGAAGCGATTGTCTTCCCGAACCGCCATGTCGCAATAGGTCAACGTGCAGCTCTGATGGTTTGTGAAGTGAAAACCCGTTTTGAAGAGGGCGAGTTGGTTTACGATTAATCCAACATTGCTTTGAGAAGTTAATTGCAATTTACCGAGGCTTAACTGTAAGGTTAAGCCTCGTTTGTTTTTATCGGCCGCTATGGATTTTCAACAACTTATCCTGAACAAGGAACGACGCTGGCAACGTAACCTGATGGTTATGTCGCTCGTGCTCGCTGTACTCTCTGCCATCCACTTGATGGTCGGAGAAATTTTCCTTTCTCCTTTTCAATCTTTATCTGCATTTGAACATAAGCTATTGGTGGACTTACGTTTACCGAGGTTGGTGTCTGCGGCAATTATTGGTGCTGCGTTAGCGGTATCTGGCGCGACGTTACAAGTGTTGCTTGGGAACGTGTTGGCTGAACCCGGCGTGCTTGGTATATCTGGTGGTGCAAGCTTAGCAATGGTCTTAATCATGTTCGCGTCACCTGTTCTTCCTACCCCGATTGTTTTTATGTTGGCAGCGATTGCAGGCTCGATGGTGTTCACGTTTGTTTTGGTGGCGATAGCAAGGGCAATGCACCTGACGACGGCTCGATTGCTTTTGGTTGGTGTCGCATTGGGTATTTTATCGAGCGCGATTGTGACGTGGGCATTTTACTTCAGTGATGATCTTAGCTTACGCCAACTGATGTATTGGTTAATGGGCAGCATTGGTGGCGCAAGTTGGTATCAACATACCGTTACCTTGGTGATGCTGCCGGTGCTTATCTGGTTGTGTTGTAAAGGCAAGTCGCTTGATAAATTGATGCTGGGTGAGATTCATGCGACCCAATTGGGCGTCGATGTACATCAAATGCGTTGGAAACTGATCCTCGCCATTTCTGTTTTGGTGGGGAGTTCAGTCGCTTTGGGTGGCATCATCAGCTTTGTTGGCTTGGTGGTACCGCACTTATTGCGTTTGGCTTTTGGTACAGAAAACCGTTATTTATTGCCACTTTCTGCAATATCTGGCGCTGCGTTACTTGTATTTGCGGATATCGGCGCAAGGCTGTTATTGGACTCCGCAGAGTTACCTTTAGGTGTCATGACAACATCGATTGGCGCACCTATTTTCATCTGGATGCTGGTGAAGAGTCATGATGCACGTTAAACATATGTCGGTTGGTAGTCGATTATTGCCTCTTTCTTTTGAATGCAAAGCAGGCGAAATCGTACATGTCGTTGGGCCTAATGGTTCAGGTAAGAGTACTTTATTGGCTGCGATTTCTGGTACGTTAAGCCACCGAGACGGTATGAGTGGTGAAGTGTACGTTGGCGACAAAAACTTGCTTACTTTACCGTTGTCAGAGCAAGCTCATGTTCGAGGTTATTTGTGTCAGCAATCACGCCCTGCATTTAATGTCGATGTTTTTCAGTATCTCGCCCTATCTCTACCGAGTGGCGCTGAGACTGCGGATATCAAAGTGCGTGATGCCGTCAATATGGTGGTGGAGCTGGTACAGCTGCAAGATAAGCTTCATCGCAGTATTCAAACATTATCCGGCGGTGAGTGGCAACGTGTCCGATTAGCAGGTGTATGTTTGCAGGTGTGGCGTACCATTAATCCTTTTTCGCAGTTTTTAATTTTGGATGAGCCAGCAGCACCGTTAGATATTGCGCAAGAGGGTCTGCTCTATCAATTGATTAACGCTATGGCGGCGCAGGGAATTGGAGTATTGGTTGCTAATCACGATCTCAACCGCACATTAAAGCACGCAGATAAAGTATTGCTGCTTAACAACGGTGTGCTGCACTCATCAGGAAATGCCGATACTGTGCTAACGGAAGAAGCGCTCGGGGAAGTGTTCAATACTCAAGTCAAAAAGGTCATCGTAGATGAGCAACCTTATTTAATCTTTGATTAGTATTTAAGGGACAATAAAAAACGACCTTCTTGAGGTCGTTTTTTTAATCGAGATAGCCAAACTCAACGCTTACTGAGTTAGCGGTTTTAGATCTGCTGGGCGGTAGTAAACTGATTTGAGTACTTTGCCTTTACGAATGGTTTTACCTTCCGATACGAAATCTTCGGCACATTTTGCGATGATGTATTCACCTTTCTGTACCGCCATCAACTTGATGCCTTGTTCCGCGTAGAATGCCTCTGTTTCTGAGTACTCTTGCTCGTTACGGCATACTTTGCTCATGTTGCTTGAGTGCACTTCATCCCAGCAAGGAATAAATTCAATACCACGGTTTACTGCAACGTTTAATAGAAGATCAATTAAGTAGCTGATCGCTAGGTTGTCTTCTAATTTGCTGTGGCCAAGATGAACGAGACGGCCCATTAATACATACACGCTGTCTACGATGGCATCTGCTTGCTCAGTTTTACAATCTGCTTCTGCTAGCTCTGTTAGCTCTTCGATCGCCAAAGAGGTGTGTAGTGTGTCTGCTTGCGCATCAAGGCTTGCAGCGTCTGCGACTGGTAAGTCGAACGTACTACGGAACTCGGTGATATCACGGTATAAGTGATCAAAAATCTCTTGGGTTAGCTTTGACAGTTGCATTCTAATTTCCATTGAATCGATTGAAGCGGCAATGATACCAAACCGCACTTTGAACCCCAAGGGCATTGAATCCAACTGGTGATAAATCTGCCTTTGGGTAATGGTGGTGCTTAATGAAATAGGTAAGGAAACAGCTTTTTACGTTCTTCCTCTGAAAGGGCGGAAACACGAGCGATGTTCGTATCGGGAATGGATTCAGGATCAGGATAGTGTTTTAGTACCTTTTCCATACTCTCTTCGCGAATCAAATGGAAGATTGGGTAAGGAGAACGATTGGTCAGGTTTTCGTCGTCTTCAGGCCTTGCGCCGCCAAAACAGTAATCAGGATGGAAAGTCGCCACTTGGAAAATGCCTTCCCAGTTTTGTTGCTTAATTAATCCTTCAACCCAATCGATACAAAAGTTGTAGTCCCAGAAATCTTGTAGCATGTTGGGAACCACAACCAACGTGGTCTCAAGTTGTTCGGGTTCTGTGTTACTCAGCTCAATCAGCTGCAATAAAATATCTTCAAGAAGCGCTTCTTCTTGAGTCGCTTCACTAACAAAGATTTTGATTTGTTTATTACGTTGCGGTTTGGCAGCAAACGGACAAAGGTTGAGTCCGATTACCACATCGTTGAGCCATTGATCGACCTGTTGAGTGATCGCTTCGATATCTGTGTTTTGTGTTGAACGCGTTGACATACGACTTTCTGGTTTTTATTAAAGTAGCGCAAGCATAGCAGAGTTGGTTATCCAAGTAACCAGAGAGGTATTACGCAAATGAGCTTACCCTAGCTACTCTTTAAACTCGCTGCGTCAGGTGTTTGGTCAGTGTGCTTTCTTTCGGCGATGTGTTTCAAATACGCAATCGCAGCAAACATCGCTAGGTAGACTGCGCTTCCCCCCAGAAGAACACTCGACCAACCACCATGTTGCCAACAATAAAGAAGTAAGAATCCTCCCAAACTACCGCCTACATAGTAGTGTACTAAGTAGAGCGCTGTCGCGGTGGCTTTGGCGCGAGTGGCATTCTGACCGACCCAACCGTAGGCGAGGGTATGAGTAAAGAAGGCACCAAAACTTATCAGCAACAACCCAGCTAGCATTGCGGTCAGGCTTTCAACCGCCGCAATCCACATCCCCGTCATGCTCACTATCGCGCCTAAGAACATACCGAGGATTGATGAATAACGTTTACTCCAGTGGCCTGCGCAACGAGAGGAGAAAGTCCCTCCCAAGTAACAAATAAAGATCAGTGATGCCAGCCCGACGGGCACATTGTGAGGTTCACTCACCAGACGGAAACCCATGACGGAATAAAGGTTGACGAACAAAGCAAAGTTGAGTCCTCCTATCAGCATCGCGAACCACACGCGTTGGTTTTTAAAATGACCAATAAGCGCACGATTTTGATGGTGCAAACTGCTTGATGACGGGGTGAAGTTGCGCTGTGTTGGCAATAAATAGTGAACACCAATGACACCAAGAAGAGTGAACACCATCATAACTTCAATGGCGACATCAACACTGAAATTGTCCGCCAACAAGCCGCCGCTAATACGCCCTGCAATACCACCTAATGAGTTAGCCGCAATGTACGTTCCAATTGCCATCGAGAAAGCGTGCTTGTCGAGCTCTTCTGCCATGTAAGCCACGGCGACCGCCGCAAAAGCGGCGAGCGCGACACCGATCAATGCTCGACATACCACCAAAAACAGGAATGAGTCACCAAACAGCATCAAAGCGGAAAGGGTAGGAATCGAAAACAGACCGGCCATCATGACTGGCTTTCGTCCCACTGACTCTGACAACACAGCCATTGGAACGAGGCTAAAAGAGAGAGCAAGTGTTGAGGCCGCAAATAACCAGTTCACTTGCGTTTCTGAGATCGTGAAAATTTGGGCAAAAGTGGGCAGCATTGGCTGTAGTAGGTATAAATTTGAAAAAACCAAGAAGGAACCAAGTGCTAGCGAGAGCGTAATGCGTTTGTATTCCGGTGTGCCAAAACTGACCATGAATCCTGCCTAATGTGAGCAAATGGAGAGACTGTGATCAATCTATCAGTTCGTTATAAATTAAAAAAATATATTAAAAATATGGACACCATATATTTTTGATCTAATGGAATCGAAACAACTTAAACATTTTCTGGCGGTCACTGAACACGGAAACATTACCCATGCGGCGAAAGCCCTGCATATTGCCCAGCCCGCATTAAGCATTTCTATCAAAAAGTTTGAGCAGTCTTTGGGCGTTACCCTATTTCGCCGTGATGATAAAAAAATCAGCTTAACGAAAGAGGGCGAAACGCTACTTGTACATGCTAAGCGGGTGATTCAACAGTTGCACGACGCGCAGCTCGCGATTGATGAGTTGAAAGGTTTAGCGAAAGGAGAAGTACGACTCGGGACGCCATCAATGATGGGCAGTTATTTCTTTCCACGAATTGTGATGGCGTTTAAAAGCCAGTTCCCAGAGTTAAAATTGACCTTGGTCGAAGCTGGGACTCAATCGATTCGTCGTATGCTGCTTAATGGTCAACTCGATATCGGTGTGATCAGTTGTGATAACGTGCCTGATGACCTAGAAACTGACCATTTATTTACTAGCCAAATGGTCGCCGTTGTTTCACCTGAGCATGAGTTAGCCCAGCGAGAATCTCTTACTTTTGATGAGTTCTTTGAACACGATTTGGTTATGTTTCAGCATGGCTATTTTCACCGCGAATTTTTGGATCAGGTGAGTGAGGAGCATGGGTTTACCATGAAGTCATCATTCGAGACCAACTTACTGCCTTTGATTTTGAGTATTGTGAAACAAGAGTTTGCGATTACCGCGTTACTGGAATTGGTGACTCAACATGAGTCGGGCGTTGTTGGCCTACCGTTTGAACCACCAGTGACGCTGGATCTGGCACTTGCTTGGCGCAAGCAGGGGTACTTATCAATAGCAGATCGAACGTTTATCGAGTTTATCAAGCGCTACGTTTAAACGCAGCGCAAATTCATCGTTCGAGCGCTAGTCGCCTTTGTACATCTTCTCGAAGTTCTTTGGGTTCCAGCCAATCATTACCCGATCACCAATTTTTAAAACTGGCACTGAACGAGCACCAAGCGCATCAAGTTCTTTGCGACCGCGTTGCATCTTAGCATTGCACAAACGATAGTTAATATTTTTCGAATCCAGATAACGTTGAGCATCTTTGCAGTGAGGGCATTTGTCTTTGACGTAAAGGACGACACGTTTCATTGAGTTTCTCTCCATTATCATTGGGAGGCGAAGTTTAACGGCCTTTCACCATAAATGAAAGGCGAAAGCTAAGGTGAAACTGTCCTTTATCTCAGGTATATTGAGCGCCTTTATTTTGTCATAACAGACGTTAATTCTATGCATCCGTCACTTCGATACATTCAAGGCTACCCACAAAACATCGTAGAGCAGGTGAGCTCATTGATAGCGAGTGGCAAGTTTGTTCCTTGGTTCGAAAAGCGTTATCCCGATAGGCACCAAATCAAAAGCGAAAAGGCGCTCTATGAGTACGCCATGGCAATCAAAAACCGCTACATGAAGAAAGCCGCGCCAATCAGTAAAGTTGTCTACGATAAGAAAATTCACGCGGTAAACAACGCGCTTGGTTTGCACAGTGTTATCAGTAGAAACCATGGCGGTAAGCTGAAGTCGAAAAACGAGATTCGCATTGCCAATGTATTTAAGGATGCGCCCGAGCCACTATTAAGAATGCTGGTGGTACATGAGTTGGCGCATACTCGTGAGAAAAACCACGACAAGGCGTTCTATCAGCTATGTTGCTACATGGAGCCTGAGTATCACCAACTCGAATTTGATGCTCGTTTGTTTATGATTTACCTCGATTTAAAAGCGAATTTGAATGAAGAACAATAATCACAACGCGAAGCAAGCAAAGCCAAAGACTTTAAAGGCGGCTCAGAATAAAGACGCGAATAAAGCCAAGCCGAAGCGTGTTAAAGACAAAGTTGCGCGCAAATCTCCGCAGCCTGCAGGAAAGAGCGAAGTCGAGTTCATAAAAATAGCGAAGAATGGTTTGCATGAGCGTAATGTTCATCGAGGTCGTTACGATTTTAAAAAACTCGTGGAAAGTGAACCACAGTTAAAGCCATTCGTTATCAAAAATCCGAAAGGGGAAGATTCCATAAACTTCTCTGATCCTAACGCTGTCAAAATGCTCAATAAAGCATTGCTTGCTGCGTATTATGGTATCGAGTTCTGGGACATTCCCGACACCTATCTTTGCCCACCGATTCCGGGCCGAGCTGATTACATTCACCGAGTGGCAGAACTACTTGATGGTGAAGTAAAAGGTCAGTACGCGCACCAAAAAGTGAAAGCGTTGGACATTGGCGTGGGAGCAAACTGTATTTATCCGATTGTTGGTGTAACAAAATACGGTTGGCACTATACGGGCAGCGATGTCGATCCAAAATCCATCCAATCGGCTCAAACGATCGTAGAGCACAATCGTGTTTTGACGGGAAAAATTGCACTGGTACAGCAACACAGTGATGCCAATATTTATCGCGGTATCATTCAACCGAATGACCGTTATGATGTGACGACATGTAATCCGCCATTCCACCGTTCGGCGGAAGATGCCGCTATGGGCAGCCAGCGTAAAATCGATAATCTAAAAGCAAACCAGCGTAAGAAGGGGCTAAAACCTCAAACCGCACAAGTAAAGACAAGTAAACCTGCGTTGAATTTTGGCGGTCAAAACGCTGAATTGTGGTGTGAAGGCGGAGAAGCGGCGTTTATCCGAAAAATGGCGAATGAAAGCCAAGCTTTTGCTGCGCAGGTCTTGTGGTTTACAACACTTATATCCAAAAAAGACAACGTTCGCCCGATGCGCAAGCAGCTTGAAAAATTGGGTGTGAAAGCCATTCGTGTGGTTGAAATGAGTCAAGGACAGAAAGTGAGCCGCTTTGTAGCTTGGTCATACATGGATAAACAACAGCGTAAAGCATGGATTGAATTAAAGTAACATTGACCGTTTCACACTGAACAATAAAGTAGGAAGCCCGCTGATATCAGCGGGCTTCTATTTTGGGAGATCTAAAACTTAATGATGGGCTCACAATCTAGTGAACTGAGAGAGACAAAAGTATCTGTTTTGGCATAGTACAAGCCACAGGTTTCACCTCTTATCTGCAACGTATATTGGTCTGGAAGATCCGTATAGCTGCCATCCAACAGTTGATTGTTGTTCCCTTTTACTCGTCCTTTTTCAATCAACAAATGCGGTGAGGATTCAAATACGTTATTTGCGATTCTAGGTGCTGGTGTCCCTTGGATTTCTGCGATCGCGTTTTGAATCTCTATGACTGTTTCCGGAGAGTTCTTTTTACTCAATGCTTCAACGGGTTCTTGTGACATAGCTTGGCATCCTATCAAAGAAATCGAAGTGCCTAAGAAAAGCGCAACCCGAATCAGCATTTGTAAAAAGTTAGTTGATCTCAACATGAATTGCCTCTGTTCGTAGCGGAGAGCGAAGATCGCTTAACTCCGGAGATGAAATGTTACGCGGCATGGCGTTGAAACTTGAAGAGGAGACTGGCGGACAGGTTCCAGTTTCCATGTAGTTTAGTGCCGCAGAAAGCATACCTTCAGACGGATCGCCTAATGGTTTTGTTAGGTCATCATTGACCCAGCAACCTTCCACTCTATTGTTTAAGCCTAGCTCGGTATTGATTTGGCTCTTTGGAGTAGGAATAAAACCATCAGAGAAGTCGCCAAATTTTTTCTCGTTCGCTGACTTGAACTGAATAGTGTAGTACATAGTGCCGCAGTTTTGTTCTGCTGAGAACCCATACGGTTTACCTGTGGTTGTTGAGCCTATTTGGATAACCTCAACATCAATGCCGCGCAAAGCGTTGATCAACAGCTCACTTGAGGAAGCCGTGCCTCCTGAAGTCAGCACATATACCCGCTTTTTGTTCAGTGTCGGCAGCATTTGGTCCGAATACTTTTGTGCTGCCCAGTCTATTGCTAGATTCGTAAAGCGATAGATGTTATCCCCATCTTTAATGGTACGCATCACTTTGTCGTTGTGAATCAACTCACTGAAGACTCGGTTCTGACCAGCACCGCTTAGCATGTAGCCTACTTGCGAGGACTGAAGTACTAAGCCACCGCCGTTGTAACGTAAATCAACGACGATCTCGTCAACATTCTCTGCCGAGAGCGTACTGAACGCCTCAATAAGTGGGGCTTGAGCGCTTGGTTCAAAGGAGTTGTATTGTAGATAGCCGATCTGCATACCATTGTGTGCGATCACTTTGGCATTTTTAACTGGAGAAGTCATGACATCAGAGGCGGTAAGCGTCACGGTTTTCTCTAGGCCGTCAACACTCTCAAATGTGAAGGTGTAATCTTGATTGATGTTAGGGTTAAATAGAGTTTTATTAATAAAATCAATGTCGGACTGACTACCGGTGTTAACAACATCAATATTATTGATTTTTAGAAGCTTATCACCACGAGCAATGCCGCTTCTATCAGCTGGAGAGGCTTCTTCAGTGTAGGAAATACGAACGTCTCTAGGTTGTACGCCACGTAGGAATGCCCAGTTAAAACCAAACCCAGCGACTAAACCAGATTGCGATGACTTCATATCATTTTCATAAGGGACGGTAAAGTGGAAGCGATCTTTCGGTTTACCAGTCGTGGTAGTAGCAGAGGTGACCAATGTGTTGAAGTAATCAGTCACGGTTTTGTAGTTTGCTGGATTATTATCAGGAACTTCGTCATACCAAAGGTAAGTTTCGTTAGTAAAAGCTCTTAAAAAGAGTTTTTCGTGTAAAGCAGAACCTAATTCATCTGGATAGGCGGCATAATTGTTATATGGGTCTCGACCCACTCGTGGGGTTTCACATTGGTTGACAAACGAGCTTGATGGTTGGCTAAAATCACCGGCTTTCCATGTTGGTCCGGTTGCGCTGCTAGTTGACGGAGTAGATGAACCATCACCGCCGCCACCGCCACAACCTTGTAATAATGCGAGAGTGACTGCCGTTGCTAAAGAATACTTAAATTTCACTTTTCTATGTCCTTATAAATAATAGAATTATAATTATCTGTTTTGCTTTTGTTTTTATTAGCTAAGTGAATGTATTAATTTAATTCGTTCGTCTGCAAATTTATATTTAAAGAGTGTGAGGTAAATAACGTAAAAATGTTTATCTTTGTAATAATGCGAGAGTGACTGCCGTTGCTAAAGAATACTTAAATTTCACTTTTCTATGTCCTTATAAATAATAGAATTATAATTATCTGTTTTGCTTTTGTTTTTATTAGCTAAGTGAATGTATT